>JAISTH010000041.1 GCA_031272715.1 Desulfovibrio sp. | reverse complement strand
CAACGCCCCCACCTTCCCCGGGCAAATTGGTGCATGCCCGCTCGCCCTAGAGAATCAAGGCTATTCACGCACCGGGTGACCTGGCATGGTCACCCCTGCCCCAAGGTGTAAAAGTTGGGACCAAAACTCTGGCTTCCGATGTAGCTTTGTGCATGGAAGAAGAGTAGTGACATGAGGAAGAAATCTTCCTGGTATCTGCGTACGGAAGATGACTCGGCGAATTCCATGCATTTCATCCATAGTGATTTCTTAAAAATTTTGCCCCATACCGTGTGCGCTGGACAAAGTTTTTCTACATATGTGCGAAAAACCCCGACTCCGTAAAGCCTTTCCGCAAACGGGTCGCCCCAGGGGACCACAATAGGTTCTTCACGGCTCTTTCGTGTTTTTTGCAATGCTCGAAAATGTAAGATATCCACATCGCTGTGGACCATTTCGTTGACATGCTCCTCTAGAACCGTCGTTCCAAAGAAACGATCATCAGCATCAATGAATGTTACGATTTCGCTTGTGGCAGTCTCCACTGCCCTGAGACGGGTATCCTTCGTATAAAGTCGGGTCTCGTTTCGTACGAACACTATGTTCAGGTCATTGTATATGGGCTGACGTATGATCGACTCAGGCGAAACGTCCGAACAATCGTCAACAATGACAATCTCTGCATCATCCTTTATGCTCTGTTCTTTTATGTTGTCAAGCAGAGAAGAAAGATACTTGTTGTAGTTGTAATGCGTGACGAGGATTGAGAGTTTGGGTCCATTTTTTTCGAGGGATGGAATTCTCTCTAATGTCATCTCATCGGCCATTTGTGAACCTTTTTAGTATTATTTTTTTTTGAATTCATGTTGTAGCAGAGGTTACTTGAAGGATTGCATTTGCCAGAATATCCACAATATCTCCGTGTGTTGGTCCTCGCAACCTAGTGTAGTCATCCGTCTTGCGAGTATGCTTATGGCCTTTGTCTCGTTTCTGGAGCGACCGATATACAGTGATTGGGTATTGTTCGTCATAGGTGCAAATGTCTCAGATGTGATTTCTGGGCATATGTTTCACATGGCGATATATGTCAGCATAATTCTAAGAAATGTTTCATTGTCTGCGTATTCATGCATTTTTTCAAGTATTTCGTTGACTTCATCGTCGTGCAGACGATGTGATAAATTCCAGCTTTGGACAACTCCGTTTAATAGTGACAAACAATTTGTCTTTAATACATCGTTTACATAAGATTCGAATGCACCAACGATATTTTTATCGACTCCATTGGCGATGAAGTACGGAACAAGTTCATTGAGCATGTAATAGTTTGTGGCCATTCTACCTAGAGCCTTTACATAATTACTATGTTTGTGAGCTGGTCCTAAATTTCGTATATAACCGATTCTCGTGCTCCCCATATAGCTTTGGGTTTGGGAAAGAAGTAACGACATTAGAAAGAAATCTTCTTGATATCTACGGACTTGCGACGATTTCGCAAAGTCCATGCATTTAATCCATATCGATCTTTTTATAATTTTTCCCCATATTGTATGCCCAGGGCATAAGTTTAAAACGTATATTCGAAAGATCTCATCGCCATATAGTCGTTGTGCAAAAGGATCGTGCCAAGTACTATGTGCGGGTGGGGCGTCATCCACGCTTCTTGTCCTATGCAATGTCCTAAAATGTAACATATCTACATTATTGCATATCATTTCATTGACGTGTTTTTCTAGCGCCGATGTTCCATAAAAACGGTCGTCTGCGTCTATGAATGTGACAAGTTCACTGGATGCTGCCTCGACAGCGACAAGGCGGGTGTCTTTCGTGTAGAGTCGAGTCTTGTTTTGTATGAAAACGATGTTTAAATCTTCATATTTTTGTTGACGTATAATCGTCTCGGGGGATATGTCAGAACAATCGTCAACGATAACTATCTCCGCATCGTTTTTAATACTTTGTTCTTTTACGTTGTCAAGTAAAGACGAAAGAAACTTGTTGTAGTTATAATGCGTGATGAGGATGGAGAGCTTGGGCCCGGTATTTTTTGGGGATGGAGTTCTCGTCAATGTCGCCTCGTTCTGCATTAGGGAGCCCGCCTTTTGATTGTTTTCTTGATCTTTTGAATTCGCATTGTGAATAGTGCTACCAATAAGATCATATTATGCCTGGACATTTCGACTCTTTGCGCCATTCATTAGGCATAAGCGTTTCAAGTATTAATTCGAGATTTGTCCGCAATGCGGTTGCACATGTCAACATGATTTGATGTGAGTCAGCAGAATTCTAAGAAATGTCTCTTTATCTGTGTATTCAGACATTTTGTCAAGTATTTTATTGACTGCCACGCCATATTCACAATGTGATAAATTCTCACTTTGAATAGTTCCGTCTAATAACGCTAAAAAATTTATTTTTAGTGAATTAATTACAGAATTCTTGAATTTCTCGATTAGGCTTTCATCGGCGCCATTAGCAACGAAATATGGAATAAGTTCACTGAGCATATGGTAGCTTGTGGCCAGTCTTCCGTGAGCCTTTACGTGTGCTTCATTCCCTCGCGATGGATCAGTGTTCTGCAGATAGCCGATCATCTCGCTTCCGAAATAGTTTTGTGAGTGATAAAAAAGCAGCGACATGAGAAAAAAGTCTTCTTGATATCGAAGGACTTTAGATCGTTTGGCAATCTCCATGCATTTCATCCATAGCGATCTTTTGAAGATCTTGCCATATACAGTATGCGCACGGCAAGAATTTTCAACATATGCATTAAAAACCTCATCGCCTTTAAGGCGTTCGGCAAATGGGCTGTGCCAGCTGCCTGTAACCGTTCCCTCGCAGCTATTACGATTTCTATGCATCAGGTTAAAATGTAGAAGATCTGCATCTTCGTGAATCATAACATTAACAAGCATTTCAAGCACAGATGTCCCGAAAAAGCGGTCGTCTGCATCCACAAAAGTAACGAGCTCGCTTGTCGCTGCCTCGATGGCCTTGAGACGTGTGTTCTTTGTGTAAAGTCGCGTCTCGTTTTGTATGAACACGATGTTCAAATCTTTATATATAGGCTGCCGCAAGATTGCCTCAGGCGAGACGTCCGAACAATCATCAACAATAACAACCTCAGCATTATCCTTGATGCTCTGCTCTTTTATGTTGTCGAGCAGGGCCGAAAGGTACTTATTGTAGTTGTAGTGCGTGACGAGGATGGAGAGTTTTGGTGGTAAAATATCGTGTCTCATTTGCCGCCACCTAGTGTCTTTGGTCTTGCGATGTACTTGAACTCTGTGAAAAGGCACATCAGCAAAATTTTCTGGAGCGTTTCTGTGTCCGTGTGTTCAGACATTGTTTCAAGTATTTCGTGAATCATCGCATCGTAATCGTTACGATGGGAATTATTCCTTTGGGCAATGCTGTCAAATAACATAGTATAATTTGATATCATTAAAGAAAGCACAATAGATTTGAATTTTTCGACTATGTCCATGTCAATGCCATTTGCAATGAAATACTCAGGGAGTTCATTGAGCATATGATAGCAAGTCGCCATATTTCCAGGGGCTCTTGTGACGGCGATATTGCCACGCGTTGCATCGACATTTTGCACATAGCCGATTGCCGGGCTCCCCATGTAGCTTTGTGCATGGGAGAAAAGCAGGGATATGAGAAACAGGTCCTCTTGGTACCTACGAACCTTTGAACATTTGGCAAAATCCATACATTTTATCCATAATGATTTTTTGAATATCTTCCCCCAAACCGTATGCGCTCGGCATGAGTTCTCCACATATAAACGGAAAATTTCACTCCCATTAAGAAACTTCCCGAAAGGTTCGTTCCAGCCAGTTGCAACAGGTCTTCTATTGGTATTATGCATTTTCTCCAATGTGCAAAAATGTAAAATATCCACATCGTAGTGGATCATTGCATTGACAAGCCTATTAAGTCTAGTCGCCTCGAGAAAGTGATCGTCTGCATCCGCAAATGTTACAAGATCACTTGTTGCGACCTCTACAGCCTTGAGGCGCGTATCTTTTGTGTATAGACGTTCTTCGTTGCATTTGAATACAATGTTCAAATCATCATAGCTGTCTCGACGCACGATGGGCTCTGGAGAGACGTCTGAGCAATCGTCGATTATAACAACCTCAATGTCATTTTTAAAGTTTTGCTCACTTATATTGTCAAGCAACGCTGGAAGAAATTCGTTGTGGTTGTAATGTGCAATGAGGATGGAGAGCTTGGGCCCAGAAATTTTTGGTGTCATTCGTTATTACCCGGCATCTCAGATCTTGTGGTGCACTCGGCTCCCATAATTAGACATGTCAGAAAAATTTTCAGGAGTGTTTCAGTATCCGTGTGCTCAGACATTTTTCTTAATATTTCATCGACCTGGATGTCATCCTCATGAGGGCTGTGGGAGGGGGTACTCTCCAATAATAGATTATAATTTGATATCATTGCACCACGAACTATAACGCTAAATTTCTCGACCATGTCCATTTCTTTTCCATTTGCAACAAAATATTGTAGAAGTCCATTGACCATGTGATAGTCAGTTGCAAGATTTCCTGGGGCCCTTGTGATGGCGACATTGCTACGTTTTGCATCGATGCTTTGCACATAGCAGATCTCTTTGCTCCCCAAGTAGCTTTTGGCATGAAAAAATAGCAGCGAAATTAAGAAAAAATCCTCATGGCCTCTGCGAACATCTAAAATTTTTGCAATGTCCATGCATTTCATCCATAAGGATTTTTTAAAAATCTTTCCCCATACTGTATGTGCACGGCACATATTCTCAACATATGTGCGAAAAATCTCATCTCCATTAAGGCGTTCTGCAAAGGGGTTGTGCCAATTTAATATTGCAGGTCTTCTGTCGCTATTACGAAACCTTCGCACTGTGCAAAAGTGCAAAATGTCTGCGTCCTCACGAGTAATCTCATCGACATGTTTCTCAATCGTACTTGTCCCGAAAAACCGATCATCGGCATCCACAAATGTGATGTAGTCACTTGTAGCAGTCTGAACTGCCTTGAGCCGAGTATCTTTCGTAAATAATCGTTTCTCGTTACGATTGAAGACGATATTCAAATCCCTATATATAGGCTGATGGATGATCGTCTCTGGAGAGACATCTGAACAGTCATCGATGATGACAATTTCTACATCATTCTTGAAGCTTTGTTCTCTGATATTGTCAAGCAGTGACGGAAGAAAATTGTTGTAGTTGTAATGCGTGACGAGAATGGACAGCTTGGGCTCGGCAGTGTTGCACATCGGAATCGCCTCTTGTGTCTCTTCATCTGGCATTTCCAGACCCATGTGCTATTTTGCGTGATGAAGTCAACGGTAGATTGGGATGAAGACATTCTTTCAAGGCATCTGACGCAATGGCGTGCACAGTGCGCCACTGCATCCGGAATTGGGTTCTCGTCCGCGATGCAGTCCGCTTTCGTGCCGATGTCGCGCGTGGCCAGGGTGAACGGTCCCGGCATCCCGGAACATCCTGCCTCGGCAGGCGTCAAGGCACGGCGCGGCGAAGACGCCCGACCCGGCGCGTGTCCGCGAAAAGGCCGGCTCAGGCCTCGGCCTGGGCCTTCAGCGCTTCCGTCTGGGCCGCCGTGGACAGCGCGTCCAGCAAAGGTCCCATCTCCCCTTCCATGATCCTGTCCAGCGTGTAGAGCGTCAGCCCGATGCGATGGTCCGTGCATCGCCCTTGAGGGAAATTGTAGGTCCGGATGCGCTCGGACCTGTCCCCGGATCCCACCTGCGCCCTGCGGTCCGCCGACATCTCCGCGTTCTGCCGTTCCCGTTCCGCCGCCAGTATCCGCGAGGCCAGCACCTTCATGGCCCTGGCCTTGTTCTTGTGTTGGGAGCGCTCGTCCTGACACGCCACCACCGTGCCCGTGGGGATGTGGGTGATCCGCACCGCGGACTCGGTCTTGTTCACGTGCTGCCCACCGGCCCCGGACGCCCGGTAGACGTCGATCCGCAGATCCTCCGGCCGGATGTCCACGTCCACGTCCAGAGCTTCGGGCATGACGGCGACCGTCGCCGCGGAGGTGTGCAGACGCCCCTGGGCCTCCGTGACCGGCACCCGCTGCACCCGGTGGGTCCCGGCCTCGAACTTGAGACGGCTGTAGACCCGGTTCCCGCTCACCAGGCACACCACTTCCTTGTAGCCTCCGGCCTCGGAGACGGATTCGCTCATGTGCTCCACCTTCCAGCCTTGCAGTTCCGCATAGCGGGTGTACATGCGCAGCAGATCCCCGGCGAACAGGGACGCCTCTTCGCCTCCCGTGCCCGCCCTGATCTCGAGGATGGTGTTCCGCTCGTCCAGCGGATCCGTGGGCAGCAGCGCGACCTTGAGCTCCTGCTCTATCTCCGGCAGACGGGCCTCGATCCTGTGGATCTCCTCCTGCGCCAGAGTGCGCAGATCCTGGTCGTCCTCCAGGAGCAACTGGCGGTTCTCCTCAAGCTCGCCCGCCAGATTCCTGTGCTCCCTGTAAAGCTCCACGGTGGGACGCAGATCCGCATGGGCCTTGGCCAGCCTGCGATACTGCTCCTGGTCGCCCAGCACCTCCGGACTGGCCAGGTGCCCCTCCAGTTCCCGGTACTTCTGATCAAGACTTTCAAGTTTGGCGAACATATGCGTCATCCGGCGCGTCGTCGGCGCTGTATGGGGGTGTTCTGACATTGTCCCAGGCCGGCCCGAGGGCCTCCCTGAGGGCCACCAGAGCCACGTCGGCCTGTGCGGCGTCGGGCTCGTAGGTGGTCAGTCGCTGGAGCATCAGCCCCGGAGCCTGGAGGGCCGTGGCAAGGGGGCCGTCCGGCAGTTCGGCCGCGGTGCGGACCAGCTCGTAGGCCAGCGCGCTTATGGGGATCACCAGCAGGAGCTTGAAGACGAGGGTGTATACGTGCTTCAGCGTCACGGACTCGGGCGTGTAGCAGGCGAGAAGCGCGGGGACCAGCACTGCGTGGAGCAGTATGGAGATGAAGATGACGAAGAGGACGAAAGTCGTGCCGCAGCGCGCATGAAGCCTGCTCTGCCGCATCGCCGCGTCCGCGTCCACCGTCCCTCCCGCCTCGAAGGCATGGATGGCCTTGTGTTCCGCGCCGTGGTACTGGAAGACGCGCCGCACCTCCGGGGCCCGGGCGATGACCTTGATGTACGCCACGAAAATGCAGCACTTGAAGAAGCCGTCCCACACGTGGAAGGTCAGCCCGTCCAAGTCTCCGCCGATCCCCAGCTGCAGCATGAGGAGGGAGAGCAGGTGCGGCGCCACGACGAAGAGCGCAAGGGCCACCGCCAGCGCCGCGACGAGGGTGAGCGTCAGGGAGAGGGAGGACAGCCGCTCCTCCTCTTCCTCCGCCACCATCTCCACGGATCTGTTCAGGGCGTGGATGCCGTTGACCAGCGTCTCCAGCAGGGTGGGAAACCCGCGCAGGAACCGATGCTTCAGAAGAGGGTGATCCGTCATGGAGCGCCAGACGAGACGGTTCGCCTGGATGCTCCCGTCGGGACGGCGCACGGCGATGCCGTAGACGGCGCCGTTGCGCATCATCACCCCTTCCATCACCGCCTGACCGCCGACCACCGGGCGGGGGCGCGGGTCGCCGTCCCAGGTGCGGGACGACAGCATGTCGGCCGACAAGCTACTGCTTGTCGAACTTTGCGTATTTCTTGCGGAACCTGTCGATGCGACCGGCCGTGTCGAGGAATCGCTGCTTTCCCGTGTAGAAGGGATGGCAGACGGAACACACTTCCACATGCACCTGTTCCCCTTTCGTGGAGAGCACCTGCTCCTGGTGGCCGCAGGCACAGGTGATGGTGGCTTTGTACAGCTTGGGGTGGATGTCCTTTTTCATCGCGATGTCCGGGAACCCTCCCGCGGCTTCCGGTCCCGGGCCGTGTCCCGACCCGCTCCCGGGGGTGCCGCGTGCGCCCCGTCCTCCTTGTCTATGTTGTTCCCTGTCCTTGACTGGAACCGCGGCGGAGAGCGCCCAGGCGGCCCCCGCGGCGGCGCGTCGATCCCCTCGGGGCCGCGGCGCAACGTCGAACAGACGTTCATAGGCGATTTTCTCCGGGATGGCAATATTTTTTTCGCGAACGCAGGCCATCGCGCATTTTGCCGGCCGGCGGTCCCGTCTCCCCATGCAGGGGCGCGGCATCGGCAAGATCGTCCTTGCCCGGAATCGCCCTTTCGGGTACACCGCCCCTCCATGGTCGCGCCACGCCCCCTCGACATCGACGCATCCGCACCAGTCACCACACCCCTTCGCCAACCCCGCCCCCGACGCCTCCGTTCCCGGAGGGCGCCATGGGGCCATCCGACCGGAACGCCGCAATGACCGAACCCCAGAACATCCCGCGTCAACCCGTACCCCAGCAAGGCCTCAGGCGTCCCGGAGTCCTCGTGGTCCTGATCCTCGGGATGCTCCTCGTCGTGGCCAACATGGGCCCGCAACAGTTCATCGCCCAGGTGGGCGAGTACGCCATCCGCATTCACAATGCCGTCTTCGACATCAGACACAGCGTCATGTATCTCTTCTTCTGGGGATGCGGACTGCTCGCGATCTCCTGCCTGATGCGCAGAAGATTCGTCTTGGCCCTGTTCCTGATCCTTCTGGCACTCGTGTCGCCAATTACGTATCTTTCAGATATCATTCTATATGCTGGGTCCGACTCATTATTCGAAGCAGACAACTTCGCGCTGCGTGACTTCATTTTCTATATGGGGACTGTTTACCAAAGCATAGACAAAGATAAATATATTTTTCACGTGTTTCGTCACACGTTTGAGACCGTATTTATTTTTATCATATTTATAGCCATACTGAAAAAATATACAAAAGATCGTCGTATCGTGATAGCAAGAGTGTTTATGTGGTTAGGCATCATGTTGGTCGTATATTCATCTGTTCGATTCCATCTCGATACGGCATTTGCCATTACAGCGGCACAGGAAGCCAAAAAGAAAATGGTGGAGAATTTCAATAACAAGATGCATCCCATCGATTTCCCCGCAAACCATCCGATACTCGTCGTCTACATAGGCGAGGCGACGACATGCATGAACTGGAGCCTCTACGGCTACACGAGAAAGACCACGCCGCTATTGGACGCCATCCGGGAACAGGAGGAAAATCTCCTCGTCTTCAGGAACGTCCTCAGCACCCACACCCACACGACCCCATCCCTCCTCGAGGCGCTGAGCTTCCCGGCCGATGCGGAAATCGCGAACCTTCCCATCCAGGAACGGAAACGCATCTCCCTCGTGGACGTGCTGTCGGAGTCCGGCATCCCCTGCACCCTCTTCAGCACCCAGCTCAAGGACGGCACGTGGAACCTGGGGGCGAAGACCATCTTCCGCATGGCGGCCACCCACTACGCCGAGAAGACCTCCTTCTACGACGCCTCGCTCCTCGACGACGCATACCTGCGGCCCGGCCTCCTGGAGAGCCTCAAGCGCCCCGACCCCGGCGCGATCTTCCTGCACAGCACCGCCGGCCACGGACCCTACCTGGACCTGATCCCCGAATCCTACCACGCCCCGGTGGACGATCTCGTGGGGAAATCCACCGAAAAGGCCATCCTCGGCATCGCAAGCGAAAAGGACAGCCTCGACGCCTACGACTCCGCGATGCGCTACGTGGACGCCTGCATCGCCGATGCCATCCGCACGGTGCAGGCCGACGAGCGGCCCATCGTCTTCGTCTACTTCTCGGACCACGGGGAATCCCCCTTCACCGGCCGGGCCCACGATTCCACCAGGTTCATCCACGACATGACCCGCATCCCCTTCCTCATTTACTTCAACAAGGCCGCCAGGGCCGCCGCCCCCGACACCTTCGAGAAATACCGGGGCTACGCCAACGGGGGCGCCGTGGCGACGCTGGCGCAGCTTCCGGGCACCATCGTGGATCTCCTGGGCGGGATGCCCCCGTCGGCGCTGGTGATGGGCGCCCCGGACCCCTCCGCGAAACGCCCCGTCATGGTGCGTCAGGTGGCCGCGAAGGACGGCGGGAAGGAACGGCCTTTCAGCTACGTCTCCCTGTCCGGCGACGACGGACTGGACGAACGTCTCTTCCGGGACGTCACGGACGAGGCGACGTCCATCTTCAACCTCTCCCTGGAAATGAGGCCGGGGGGGCGGCCGTTGTGCTACCACGCCGCGAATTCCTTCGCCAAGGCCGTCCGGGGCGCCGCGATCACGAACTGTCTCGAGTTCGATCTCGCCCTCCAGGCCGATGGCGGCTTCGAGGTCGTCCATCCCCCCCATCCCCCCGTCGGCCTGAAACCCGAGACCATCTACCGCATCGCCGAGAAGGGCGACCTCCATCTGTGGCTCGACGTCAAGGGCGTGGCGAAGGGAGGCGACTGCGAACGGCTCCGGCGGCATCTGGCGGAGCACGGGCCTCGCCCGGAGAAGACCCTCGTGGAACTTCCCTCCGACCTGGACGCCACCGACGCGTCCCTCGGCGCATGCGTCAGGGGGATGCGGGATGCGGGATATTCCGTCTCCTACTACATCCCGACGGAGATGGGGGAGGATTGCGCCGCGGGCAAGAAGGAGCGGTGCGCGGCCCTGCGGGATCGCGTGGTCGGGATCGCGTCCTGGGGCGTCTTCTCCGACATCTCCTTCGACCACGGCATCGTGGAAGCGGTTGCGGCGATCCCGGAGGCCAGGGGTCTGCGCTGGAACACCTGGGGGCTCACGCCGAAGACGCTGAGGTCCCTGCCGCCCGGGGAGGACTTCAACTTCGTCATTCTCAAGAGCAAGGCGGACCCCAACAGCAGGCGCGACTGACGGAACCCCGCAGGGCGGGAGGGGGCGTTTTGCCGGATGGGCCGGGATGGAGGGCCTCCGTTGGGAGGCTTTCCTGGCGGGTTCCGCCGTCTTGGTCCGCCGGGCCTCCGAGGGTCAGGGAGGGGGCAAAGGTTTCCCCGTGCCGGGCGGATGCCGTGCATGCGTCCGGCCGCGGCGCCGACCGCATCGCCGCGGACTGTCTTGGCAGGGCAGGGACTTGCGGCTTCGGGTCGGCCTCTTTTCCTTCCTCCGCATCAGCATCTGCGCTCTTGCCGGCCGGCATGGCGGAAGTCTCCCATCATATAGTTGAGTCTCCATGCTCCGCAGCCGCGCCCCGACCTGTGCGCCCAGGGCGTGTCGTGGAGGTCGTCAGGGACCGTGGGCATCGCGCAAGGCATGGCAAATCTGCGCAAGGCATGGCTCGAAGCGGCCTGTTGCGGCCTCTGCAAGGCATGGCGATGGAATTGTCCACGCCATGGTGGCTATCTCGCCATACAGTGGCGAGTCTGACCAAGTCCGCCTGCCAGGCCATCTTTTCGGCATACAGGTGAACCTGCCCAAAGATCCGTGACCATCTCGCCAATCGTCGGTCAATTTGCGTAAATCGACCCGGGAAGGACCGCAAGAGCTGATGGTGAGCGGGTTTGCGAGGGTTCCGGCAAATGGTGGCAATTTCGCCATTATATGGTGGATTTGCACATATTTGCTTCGCATCGGCCAGTATCGGCCTCGGCAGGACTCCTTGAGCGAGGTGTACAGGATGGGTGCGACCATGTCGTGCCAAGGGAAAATCGACTCTCCCCTCGACCTCGAGGCGGTGCCCCTTCGACAGTTTTTTGGCGCATCGGGGGATTTTCCATGGGGCGGCGATTGCCTTGCCGGCCGATGGTCAATTTGCATGGGCCCATTCCGGGACGGCCTGCAAGGCCGACGGGCAAGGTGCCGAGCAGTGTCCACATGATGGCGTGTATTTCGCCATAGAGTGGCAAATTTGTGCAGATTCTCCCCGGCCGGCCGGATTCAAGCTCCGCAAGGGATGCCGGGTGGATCGCCCGGAAGGAGGCGACAAGGTCTCGCAAGAAGGATGGCCGACTTCATGGCCATCCCCCTTGGGCCTGCCTGCCACGACCGTGCCAAGTGTGCACGCAGATTGTCCATTATGCGGTGCATAATTCGCCATGCGATGGCAAATATGCGCAGCTCAGCCACAGAGCGGCCTGTAGAGCGGCTTTTGGCATATCTGGGGAATTGCCCGGGAAGTGTTGACTATCTTCCGCGAGAATGGCAAATTTGCGCCGCTCGACCCCGATGCGGCCCGACATGCCCATTTTTCGCGTGTCGGAGGGGTTCCGGGAACATGGCGGTTATTTTGCCAGACGATGGCGAATTTGCACACACCCCGAGGCACGGCCGTCCTGCGCCCTTCCGCCCCCATGCAGACGCAATTGGCAGCCACCCTGACGAAGAACCACTTATCCCCCAACGCATCCCATGTTGCACAAACCCAACAAGGCCTTGATCTCCCTTTGCGTCTCCACTGTCTCCCCTTTTCCTGCAATCCATTAATCCTCATCATTGCGTCCTTTTTTCTTTGACTTTCTATGAATGTCTGCGATAAATTCTAAAAACCAAAGACCCGGCAACCATGTTCATTAGAAACATCTTCCCTCGCATCCAGCAAGTCCTGTCGCAGACTCCCGCCATCTTCCTGAAAGGCGCAAGGCAGACTGGCAAAACGACCATCGCAAGGCAGATCTGCGAGGAATCGATGCGAACGGATGCCGCCCACGATCATCCCATGGAACAACGCAGCTATCTCAGCTTCGACGACGTCCAGACAAGATTCGCAGCTCAGGAGGACCCCGACGGATTCATCGCCAGACTCAAAATGCCGGTCGTCCTCGACGAGATCCAGAGAGTCCCCAATATCATGATGTCCATCAAGGCCGATATCGACAGAAATCCCAACCCCGGACGGTACATCCTCACAAGCTCGGTCAACTCTTCCGCACTTTCGGAAATGGCGGACTCCTTGTCCGGACGCATCTTCTCGCTTCCAATACACACAATTTCCCATGGCGAACTCCACAACGTGCATGGAGACATCATTGCATCGCTATTCGAGGAAGACGCAACCGCTTTTTCATGTCAGACTCGGACATTGCGGACCGTCAACGAAATCATCGACGCCATTGTGTCCGGCGGTTACCCGGATGCCCAGCAGCAGTACTCCCAAATGTATCGCAAGATATGGTTCTCGAATTACATGTCCGCCCTCATGGACAGGGACATCCACGATCTTGCCAATATCGACCATCCGGTAGGATTGCATTATCTGCTCCTCATGCTCAGCGCACGGTCCGGAACGCTGTTCAATCAGTCCGACGTATCCCGCGCCTGCGCGATTCCCAACAGCACCGCCATACGGTACATGACGATGCTTGAGGATCTCCATCTGGTCTGGCGGTTGCCCGCATGGTCCGGGGATCTCGGCAGACGGGTGATCAAGATGCCGAAGGTGCACGTGGCGGATTCAGGGCTCGCCTGCCACCTGTGCGGCGCGGACGAGGAGCGGCTGACGGGCGATCCCGCGCAGATGGCCAGGCTCCTCGAGACCTTCGTCGCCAACGAGCTGCGCAAACAGGCGACCTGGACGGGCCACCCGGTGTCCCTCTTCCATTTCTCCCATCGGGGAGGTGAGGTGGACATGGTCCTCGAGGACACGGCGGGACGGGTCGTGGGCGTGGACGTCAAGCTTTCCGGCACGGTGGTCGACCGGGACGCCAGGGGGCTCGCGGTCCTGCGGGACGCCCTGGGGGACAGGTTCGTCCGTGGAGTGATCCTCTACGGGGGCCAGCAGACGCTGCCCTTCGGGGACAGGCTTCTCGCCGCCCCCTTCGGGACGCTCCTGCCCCCGGCACGGCCCGGGACGGAAGTGACCCCATCCGGCGCCGCCTGAAGGCCCGGCCGATCCACCGAGATTCCAGCTTCGCCCCTCCGGCGGTTCCCGCCCATCCCGCCGCCTCGCCCCCATCCAACGTCAAGGCGCCCATCCATGCATCGCATGGATGGGCGCCCCGTATCATCCTACGGTCGGGCCGCGCGCGGAACGCCGTTCCGGCCGCCCGCCCGTCTCGCCGATGGCGACGGGATCAGTGCAGCTTGCTCCGCACTTCCTCCAGCGCCGCGGCATGCTCCTCGAAGGTGGCGAACCCGGCCTGGTGCAGGGCGTCCGACACCGTGTTGTTCCAGTCCCAGGTGGCGTAGATCACTGGCTTGTGGAAGGCCGACCGGAAGTTCTGCAACTCCGACCGGTAGAAGTCCTCCTTGGGGGTGTCCAGATGCTCCCGGAGCTGCTCGTGCCGGCGCAGCATCTCCCCCTCGTACCATTCCTGGATCTCCTGGGGCTCCGTGTACTTCTTCAGGATGTGCCCGTATCCGGCCTTCTCCATGAGGTCGGAGAGGTGCTTGTGGTGGCGCTCCACCAGCCACTCGCCCAGCTTCGAGACGGGGGTGCCCTCCGCCTCGGCCGCGGCGACGTCGAAGACCGTGCGGTAGTAGGTGTCGGGGACCACGGAGGCCGTGGTGATGCCCGCGATGGCCACCAGGCCCCGGAGGATGACGCTGTTGGACACCCCCTGGCCGCAGAAGCCCACCTTCTTCCCGTACTTCAGGCCCGTGAAGATGGTCACGAGGATGGCCCAGATCACCGCCGGATCCTCCTCGTCGTAGATGTGGGAGAGGCTGGCGTTGTCCCGGTCCGTGGCCAGCACCATCTGGGTCATGTCGTTGGAGCCGATGGAGAATCCGTCGAACTCCGAGATGAAGGCCTTCGCCAGGATGGCGTTGGAGGGGATCTCCGCCATGAGGATGATCTGCAGGCCGTCCTGGCCGCTCTTGAGCTTGTGGACCTGCTCCAGGTAGCTGCGCATGGAGCGGGCCTCCTCCAGGGTGCGCACGAAGGGCAGCATCATCCGCAGATTGGATCCGCCGTACATGCCCCGGGCCAGCTTGAAGGCCTCGATCTCCCAGTCGTGGATGTTCCGGGAGACGCCCCGGTAGCCCAGCATGGGGTTGGGCTCCTCCTGCTCGAAGAGGATGCCCCCCAGCAGGTTCCTGTACTCGTTGCTCTTGAAGTCCGTGGTCCTGTAGGTGATGGGCTTGCCGTAGAAGGCCATGGCGAAGAGCGCCAGGTTCTGGGCCAGGGTCTGGATGTAGTGCTCCTTGCCGGACCGGAAGCCCTTGGACTTGATGAGGGCGGCGATGGTCGCGGTGAGGTTCCGGATGTCGTCCATCTCCCGCTTGAGCCCCACCGTGAGGCCCACCTCCTCCCGGAGCTTGGCGATGCGCGTCAGCACCTCCTTCACCAGAGGCAGGTCCTTCGCCCGCTGCACCTGGGCATCCACCATGGCGTCGATCTCCGCGGCCCGCTTGCCCGCCTCGGGATCGGCGGAGGAGAGCATGGCCATCTGGTCGTCGTAGCCCATGATGATGCGGATGTGCTCGGACAGGTCGTTGGAGGTCTTCAGGATCTCCACGCGCCTCGTGGCGAGTTCCAGATGCTGGTCAATCCTGTGCTCCAGTTCCCGGATGCGCCTGTGCTGCAGCAGGATCGCCTCGGCGCTGAGGCCGCTGTCCGGGTTGGCCATGCCGGCCACTTCGGCCCCGAGGCCCGTGATCTCCGCCACGTAGTCCCTGAGGTTGAAGTTGAAGACGATGAGGCCCGTGGCGAGCTGCTCCCGCAGCACCTTGGAGAGCTTCGCGTCCAGTTCCTTCAGCTTGGCCTGGACGATCGTGTCCAGTTCGCCCTTGTCGAAGGCCTCCAGGGCCGCCGGGTGGACGCCGATGTTCCCCAGCATGAACTCGGCCCGCAGCAGTCCCACCTCGAACTGCGGGTAGGTGCGCAGCCGGGAGAGGAAGAGGGCCTGGCCCACGTCCGCGAGGATGAGGCCGACCTTGGTCTTGGTGGAGGGGAGCTTCGAGAGGTCCATCTCCCCGCCCACGACGTGCATGGGCAGCAGCCCCCGGTAGATGCGGCCCCGGGTGCCGTCCACCGTGACGTCCACGCCGTCCAGGGCCCGGAGCACGTCGATCCGCTGGATGCCGATGACCGCGGGGATGCCCAGCTCCCGGGAGGTGATGGCGGCATGGCTGGTGTCGCCGCCCACGTCCGCCATGATGGCCGAAGCCACCCGCATGCCCGGGACCATGTCCGGGTCGGTGCGTTCCGCGGCCAGCACGTCGCCCTTGCCGATCTTGTTGAGCTCCAGGGCCGAGCGCAGGAAGCGCACCGTCCCCTGGCCCGCACCCCGGGAGGCGCCGTTGCCCTCGATGAGGATCTCCGCCTGGTCCGCGGCCTTGTCGTCCACCTCGCGGCGGCGCATGAAGATGGTGTGGGGATGGTTCTCGAGCTCCTCGTTCCACCGCGTCTCGGGACGGGCCTGGACGAACCAGAGCTTGTCGTTGGCGTCCACGCAGAACTCGGTGTCCATGATCATGCCGCCGTAGGCGACGCTGACCGCGCGGACGCCCTTGGCCACCATCTCGGCCTGGGCGAGGGAGAGGGCCCAGCGCAGGGCCTCCATCTCCGGAACCTCCACCTCCTTGGTGCCGCCCTGCTCGTCGTAGACGATCTTGCGGTCCTTGCGCCCCATCTGCCGGATCACCACTTCGCTCCCGTCGTCCCGCTGGAAGACGTAGAGCTTGTCCGGGGTCACCTTGCCCCCCACCACGGCCTCGCCGAGGCCGTAGCTGGCGTCGATGCTCACGAGATCCTTGCGGTCGGTGCCTCGGCAGCCCGTGGCCGTGTCGGCGGAGAAGGCCGTGCCGGACACCACCGGGTTGATCATCTGCATCATGCAGACGGACAGGGATGTGTTCTCGATGGCCCATTCCTGCTTGGCCGTGATCGCGAGTTCCTCGTCCCCCGTCTCCTCGGCCCGGGCGAGGGCATCGAGGATGGCCTCCCGGCGGTAGGTCATGGACCGCAGGTTGTAGGCCGAGGCGCAGTCCCAGTGGTAGGCGGCGACGACCCGGTCGGCGCCCACCATGTTGAGGTAGGTGTCCTGCAGCCCGGCGAAGGCCTTCTTGCGGGAGTCCTCCCCCGCGGCGGAGGAGCGGACGGCCACCGGGGTCATGTCGTCCCCGTTCTCCTCGCAGATGGCGAGGTAGGCCCCCCGCACCGCCGCGTCCACCTCAGGGGGGATCTCCACGGAGAGGATCGCGGCCTGGACCATCACCGAGCGCTTGCGGAGCTGGTCGATGCCCTCGGGGGACGTGGCGAAGCCGTCCACCACGTTGTTGATGAAGGCGCGCAGCCGCGTGTTGGGCGGATCCGTCTCGGTCTTGGCGGCGACGGCGATCTTCTTGCCCAGCTGGCGGACCAGCTTCTGGAGGAAGTCGGGATCCTGGTTGATCTCGCTGTCCTTCCAGTCGATGCGGGCATACTCCTTGTCCACGACCGCCCTGACCACGCGACCGCTGACCTTGGTCTCGTCCAGCACGCGGTGGAAGGCCAGGGAGGAGATGGCGCGGAAGTGGGGGGCGCTGATGCCCTTGATCTGGCTGATGAGGGCGGTGTTGTAGTTCTTGCCTCCCACCAGCAGCTCGGCTTCGGGGCCGATGCCGACGATGTCGGCGCCGTCGAGCACGAGGCGCTTCTGGACCGGATCCTTGGCGGAACCCGCCGGCTTGCCCGCGGACTTGCCTTCCGCGCCCTTCGCCCCATCGTCGGACGGGGCCTTCGGCGCCTTGGGTGCGGCCGCCTTCTTCGGCGCGGGTTTCACGTTCTTCTGGTCTGCGTTCTCGTCGGGTTTCTGTGAACGAGTGGACATGTCTGCCTCCGGTAAGACGGGAAAAGCACGGTGTTCGCGGATGCGGGGTATCCGGGCCTATGCCAGGGGGGTTCCGCAATAGGGGCAATAGTCGATGTCGTCCAAGGCGATGTGGCGGCCGCACGACGCATTGTGGCACATTTTCGGCACAGGGCCCAGTTCGACGATGAGTTCTCCTTCCTTGACGGAGACCATCTGCTTGTTCTCCTTGAAGTCCGCCGTCTTCAGCACGCGCTTGACGATGCCGTCCACCTGGGCCAGCACCGCCTTCTCCTGCTTCATGATGGAGACGTTGAAGAGTTCCTCCCCTGCCTTTACGATGTCGCCGGGGTGGACGTACATGACCCAGAGGTCGCCGGTGCTGGGGGAGGCGACCTGGTAGGGGTCGCCGGGATCGGCCATGGCCGTGGGCGCCTTGCCGGTGCCCACGGGCTGGGCCACCTGCACCTCGAGGCTCATGATCTCGGAGTCCATGGCGTAGCGGCACACGCTGACGCCCATGTCGTTGGGCCGAGAGACGCTGAGCAGCGCCATGTGGTGGGGCTTGCCGTTGCTGCCGTAGAAGTTCACCTCTTCCCCGGGCTTCAGGCCCTCGAACCACACGTTGAGGGGGAGGTTGTTGGCGTCCCCGTACCTCGCCCGGAACTGGATGACCTTCAGGGCGTCCGCGGGATGGTTCAGGTAGAGGACGAACTCCTCGTCGTTGGGCCGGCGCTTGAGGATGGAGGTGCAGGTCTCCATCTCCGCGTCCAGGTCCACGTCCACCAGGGTCTCCAGAGGGGATGCCTCGGTGCGGGAGGCGATGGCCCGGCGCCAATCCGAGCCGAAGGCGCTCTCGTAGACCCAGTCGGCGGGGAAGCCCAAGGGGAGCTTGCCGAACTTCCCCAGCAGGAGGTTGCGCAGGGCGTCGTTGCAGTCCCGGTAGATGGAGAGGCGCGCCTGGCGCATCTCCGGGGAGAGTTCCTCCTCCGGCGTCCGCGTCACGTGGCTCAGCACCTCGAGAAGGTACTTCACCTCCTCCTCGCCCCCTCGCTTCCAGGCCCCGGTGACGGCGAGGAACGCCGTGTTCCACGTGATCTGCGAACCCGGCGTGACGTCGTGATAGCGGATGACCTGCCGGGTCCCCTCCAGGAACTTCAGCATGTACGGCAGCAGATTGATGTAGCCCTGCTTCATGGCCCCCTCCTGGGAGGAGGAGGTGGCGCCCCCCGGCATGCCGTGGAGGGTCGCGTCGTAGTCCGTGCCCTGGAAGTACGGGCTGCAGTACCGGTCGTAGTAGGGCATGATCTGCTTGCACACGAAGTTGGCGGCCCGGATGGCCTCCTTGTTGAGGGTGCACTTGAGCCCCAGCTCCTCCTCGAGATACGCGACGGTGGCCAGCACGTCCCCCTGGCCGTACGTGCGCACGGAACTTCCCAGGGCCACGTCCAGGATGTGGGCCCCGGCCTTGGCCGCGGCGCCGCAGGCAGGGATGAAGAGGCCGTCCGTGTAGTGCCGGTGGTAGTGCAGGACCATGGCGGGCCAGCGCTTGCGCAGCGCCGTGACGAGCTCGGTCATGTAATGGGGCGGACAGGCCCCGGCCATGTCCTTGAGCCCCAGGATGATCTCCCTGCTGGCCATCTCCTGGGACGTGCCTAGGATGGACGCCGTGACGGCGAGGATGTCCTCGGTCACCCCGACATAGTGGGGGACGTCGAAGCCCTTGGCGTAGGAGAGGGAGATCGCCGGCTGGAAGACGCACTCCGGCCGGGACATGACCACCTCCGCGATGGGCCGCATGTTCTCGATGTGGTTCAGGAAGTCGAAGCACCGGACCACATGGTAGTGGTCGCAGATCATCTCCCCCGTCTTCCGCATGAGATTGCGTGGCTGGGGCGTGTACCCCAGCACGTTGGTGGAACGCACCAGCAGCTGCTTCAGGGTCTTGGGGGCGAAGGCGTTCCACTCCGCCGCCTCGGTGAAGGGATAGGTCATGTTGGCCATCATGGCCACGTGGAAGTGCGCCCCCCCGCCGTTCTCGATGGAGAAGTAGCCCACGTTGTCCAGATACGGGCCGATGAGCCTGTCCTCCGCCAGCCGGAAGCGGTTGCCCGTGTTCGACTGGGTGATGTCCCGGGGGGTGGTGTCGCAGAAGTGCACCATGCCGGAGTCCCGGATGTAGTCCAGCAGCGCCTTGCGATCCCCCCTAGGATAGGGGGAGGGTTGGCGCCGCAGGGACGAGGGGATGCGGGGCAGCACCGGCTCGAAGGCACCGAGGCGGGGCGCCGTGGCGGACCGGTATTCCCCGAGCTGCACATACGGGTTGTAGCCCTTGGCGGATATCTCCGCGATGAGCCGGCTCAGCCGCTCCGCCTCCGGGGCGAAGTCCGAGTAGAGCCGCAGTTCCGGGTTGTCGGCGATGAAATTGGTGTCGATCTCCCCGACGCGGAAGTCGGGATGGCGGATGATCTGCCGGAAGAAGGGGATCGTGGTCTTGATGCCGCCGACGATGTACTCCCGCAGGGCCCGGTCCATGATGCCCAGGGCCTTCTCCCAGTCGTGGGCGTAGGCGATGAGCAGGGCGCCCGCGGAGTCGTAGTTCGACGGGAAGTCGTACCCCGCGCTGATGTTGGAGTCCAGGCGCACCCCGGGGCCGCCGGGGGAGACGTAGCGGGTGATGAGGCCGGCGTTCGGCTGGAAGTCGTTCTGGGGATCCTCGCAGTTGATGCGCACCTGCAGCGAACAGTAGCCGGGGCGCAGGGTCTCCTCCCGGTACCGGAGCTCCGCCCCGAAGGCGACGGCGATCTGCTCCTCCACGAGGTCGATGCCGTACCGGCACTCCGTGATGCCGTGCTCCACCTGGAGGCGCGTGTTCACCTCGATGAGGTAGGGGGAGCCGTCGGGGGTGACGAGGAACTCCACCGTGGCCAGGGAATGGTAGCCCACTGCCCGCACCAGGCGCCTCGCGTAGTCCTTGAGGCGCTCCCGGAGGTTGCGGGACATCCCCCGCCAGGGGGAAGGCGTGATCTCGATGAGCTTCTGGTGGTTGCGCTGGACCGTGCAGTCCCGTTCGTCGAAGGCGAAGACGTTCCCGTAGATGTCCGCGATGACCTGGATCTCGATGTGCCGGACATGATCCAGAAGCTTCTCCACGAAGATGCGGGGATTGCCGAAGGAGGCCTGGGCCATGGTGGAGGCCTTGAAGAAGGCGTCCTCCAGCTCCTTCTCGTCGTGGATGGCGAAGATCCCGCGGCCGCCGCCGCCCCCCTCCGCCTTCAGCATGATGGGCAGCCCCATCTCCTTGATGAGGGCGCGGGCCGTGGGCACGTCCACCGCCCCTTCGGAGCCCGGAACCACCGGTATGCCCAGGCGCTTCGCGATGCCCCGGGCCTGGACCTTGTTCCCCAGCAGGTTCATGGCCTCGGCCGAGGCGCCGATGAAGGTGATCCCGGCCTCCTTGCAGCGCTGCGGGAAGCGGGTGTCCTCGGAGGCGAAGCCCCATCCGGGATGGACGCCCACCACGCCGCGGCGGACGGCCTTGGCGATGATCCCGTCGATGTCCAGGTAGGCGCGGGGCTCGGGCCCCAGCAGGATGAGCTCCTGGGCCGTGGAGGCGGCCGGTGCGGTCTTGTCGACGTCGGTGGCCGTCATCGCCGCGACGGCGTCGAAGCGTTCACGGATGGACCGGCAGATGCGCCGTGCGGGAATGCCCCGGTTGGCCACCAGTATGGTCTTGCCCCTGAGGGCGTTCTGGACGTCTATGAATGTCTTGTTGGCCATCGGTCGGAACCCTATTCCTTTCTGAGCGTGCCGCCGGTGAACTCCCTTGGCGTCCCTCCTGCGTCGATGAGAAGGGCCCCCTCGCGGGTCACCCCCGAAAGCCTTCCGCGGACGCGCTCCGGGCCGTCCGCGAGGACGACGGTCTCGCCGAGCCACAGGAGCAGGCGGCGCGCCCGGAGGAGCCATTGGTCGGGTAGGGCGGTTTCCAAACTATACGCCGAATTGAGGGCTTTAACAATACTTCCGCAAAGAATTATGCGTTCCGGGACTTCGGGGCCGAGGGAGGCGAGGCTGGCGGGGGGCAGGGCGGGGTGGTCGTCGGCCGTGGGGGCGGCCGGGAGGGGATCGGGGGGCGCGTCGGGGAGGAGGGGAGGGGGGAAAGGGGACCCACCCGGGGGGATGGATGCGTCCGGGGACGTTCCGTCCGGCGCCGGATCCGGCAGGGCGGCGTGGAGAAGGTTGATGCCGATGCCGGCAAGCAATGCGCCCCCCCGATCCTCCAGCAGCACCCCTCCCACCTTGCCGGGGATGCCCGGTCCGTCCGCCGAGGGGACCACGAGATCGTTGGGCCACTTGACCCGGACGTCGAAGCCGAATTCCCCCAGCACCTCGGCGAGGACGATGCCGATCCTCACGGATGCCGCGGTGCCGGCGAAGATGCCGTCGGCGGGCAGCCTGACGCCGAGATGGAGATTGCCGGGAGGGGAATGCCACCGGCGGCGCATCTGCCCCCGGCCCATGGTCTGGGAGTCTGCGAGGACGGCGCCGAAGAGGGGCAGTTTACCCCCCTTCGCGAGATCCAGGGCGCTGTCCAGCACCGACGTCACCTCTCCGAGACACAGGAGAGGGAACTCCCCCCCGGCATCGGGAAACTGCGCCGCGACCATCACACCTCCTACTATATACGAATACCGCCATAGGGGCCGTCACGGACCGTTCCCGCCTCGTGCGCCCCGCCTCGTCCGGCGGACCATGCCCCATCCGCCGTCCATCACGGCCTTGCATGGCGGAGGGTCCGATCCCCGCCCGGACCGAGGGCATGGGCAATCCCGGATCCCGGCATCGGCAGCGGCAGGAACGATATCCGTCACGTGGAGGCCGCCCCCGCGGCGGAGATCACTTGCGCTTCCGTCCCGCGGCGGGGCGCTTCCGCTCCGCGACGGCACGGGGCTTGCGCCGCGCGATGCCTTGCGGACCCCATATCGCCCGCCGGACCTCCTCGTTGGGGATCTTGAGCACAACGTAGTCGGATTTGCTCGGAGACTCCAACCGCTGCGTCAAATATCCCATCTGGTGCAACATGTCCATTACCTCCATCTTCGGGGAGAGGTACCACCTGCGAAAGCTCCATCTCAATTCGCAGTAGAGTTTGCGGCTAAGCATCTTTTTAAGATATTTAAATACTTTTGTGTCGTCTGAATTTTCATCTTCGCCGCCTTTTTTGTCTTTTTCATCATCACTTTCAGTAATTTCTTCATGCCGCGAAAGGAAGGATGCGACTGTGTCGTGGATGTATTCTTTCTTTATCCAGAAATCATCAAGTCTGCTGCGTCAAGACATCTCAGGACAGAATCAGGATTAGCAACAATTGAAGACTGCTGCCCATCGAAAGCATAGCCGCCATACATCTTCTTCAATTTGGCTATTGTGGATTTCTTGTCAAGCGGCGCATCTGGTGAGAGATTGTTACCAAGATTTTTGATGTATTGGTCAAGCAATGGATGTGATTCTAAATCCTTATGAGTGAACCCACATAAACATGCAAATCTTGGATCATATTCAATTTCCGGAAGTTCATAACTAGACCAAAACTCTTTTGTTGTGTAACGACATAATCCACACGCAAATAATTTATACACAGACTCTGAGCGTGCTTTTAACAGACAGAAGATACTGTTCAATCTTTTGTGTATGTCATCAAAAACGTCAGGGGAATCCAGTACGTCTAGGAGAGGTTTGTCGTGCTTATCTAATATTACAATTATGCAACGTCTGTCGTCTGTTTTGTTTTCTTGTTTCCATTTGAATTCGATGGCGTTAATGACACCTGCGAGAAGGCTGTGGAAGCTGTGATACTCTCTGCGCAGATTGACTTCGTTACGCTCGGCGATGGCGAGGAGTTGGGGCGACATCTGCTCGTCAATGTCATCATAGGATCTCACATTGGTGAGTTTGCCCATGTCAAGGTAAATGACGGGATGCGGAAGGAATGGTTCCTCATCAAGACGTTTCTCGATGGCAAGTCCATTGAACAGAGAGCGATCGCCGGCATAGAGGGTCTCGATGGTGGAGAGCATCAGCAACGTGCCGAAGCCTGAGGGGCGGTTGAAGGCGCAACGGGGTGGACGACCGCCCAGCAGGTCGGCGATGATGTCGGTTTTGTCGACGTAGACATAGCCTCCGCGGCGGATGGTCGTGAAGTCGTCGATGCCTATGGGAAGAGGGGGGGGGGGGGATTGGGGGATGGACTCATGGGATCTCCTGTAGGTATTTTTCCTAGCGCACCAATGCGAGAGAAGCGCTCTATATCGTTGATCCAGCACGCCAGAAGTTTGTTGAGAGTATTCAAAGAGCTTCATCTGTAGACGCGGCACACTAGGGACGACAGCGACACATGCGCTCCGCAACGCCTCCAGGTCCCCAGAGCGCACGCCGCATCTCTTCATTAGGGAGATGAATGCAATCCTAGGAGAGTCTAAGAGCTTATCGCTCAGCGAAAGGAAAAAGTTGGGCGATTATCTGTTCTTTTAGGCCTTTGCCCGATCGCACATCGATTTTGCCGAAGTCCAGATGCATCACGGGACGCGGGCGGAATCGGCCCTCCTCGAGACGCTTTTCGATGGCGAGTCCATTGAACAGGGAGCGGTCGCCGTCATAGACGGTCTCGATGGTGGAGAGCATCAGCGTGGTGCCGAACCCGGAGGGCCGGTTGAAGGAGCAGAAGCATGTGTGGCCGCCAACGAAGTCGGCGATGATGTCGGTCTTGTCGACGTAGGCGTAGCCTCCGCGCCGGATGGTGGGGAAGTCGTCGATGCCGACGGGAAGCGGGGGGATCTGGGGGGATGTGCTCATGGAGCCTCCAGCAGCGAGTTTGCCCTGCCGCGCCGTTGCGAGAGGGGTGCCCCGCCGTCGCGGATTCGGCACTATGCGCGGACACGAAGGCGTGACGATGGGCGCCGACCGAGGGGCGAGACGCGACTGTCGCCTCCGTTCCCGACACGCTCTGGGGGTGCGGGGAATGGAGGGCGGCGGCGCCTTGCGCGCAAGACACTGCGGCGCGGAGCCACCGGAGGGCGGACCGTTCGCATGACTCGGCCCGGAACGGAGGGCCGTTCCGGTTCCGTGGACGCGGAAGATCCCCGGTGCTCGCGCCCGGAGGTAAAAAACTGGTGCAGACGGGAAACGACCTGGCCGGCCGTACTATGGCGCCAATACTATGGCGATTGTGTGGGTACTGGTGCGACTGTGTGGTGACGGGCTTTGTTGATTTTACGGACGACTGTTGATTTTACAGTAGCCGCGGGAAAGCCCGGGCCTTCAGGCCCGGGATGAGAGCGGCCCAGGCGAAACCCTTGCGGCGTGACCTGGGGGGGGGCGTGACCCGGCAGGCGGCGCCCGGCCACGCATTCACCCCCGCTTCGGGGCGCCGCCTCTCCCCGATTGCCCCTGGCATTCCTCCATGTACCGCCTGATCGTCTCCGCGC
>JAISTH010000017.1 GCA_031272715.1 Desulfovibrio sp. | reverse complement strand
TACAAGAAAAGTGATGGCCAACTTTTCCAAACTGCCTGATGTCTGTGCCTTCTATGTTCTCATAGTTTTGCAGAAGACATTATACCGTTAAAATCGTATGACTTGCCATCGTTCAGTGCGGTATCTTTTTAGGAGGTGGATCGATTTCAAAGCGATAAGCCCCAATTGACCTCTTGCTGTCGTCAATCGCTATTCCGAGCAAGATGGGGTGGTCGTAGGGTTCTGCATAGCGGTTTTCATAAATTTGATTTATTGCCGCATTAGCCTGTTTCTTAACCTCTTTAGTAGTTTTCGCAATCTTTATCTCAATAACCCAAGTGTACTTATCGCACCGTACCACCATATCCGCTCTGCCCAAACTCGAATGTGGTTCTGCTTGCGCAAGTTTATTTGTCGCTAGCGTGAACGAGAGAAGTGAGGATCGGTACACCCATTCACCTAAATCAATATCTTCAAATCTTTCTTTAACGCTATCCTTTGCCGCTGCGACATAATCATCATATGGCAATTTAGATAAAAGTTTATTAAACTCATTTATAACTACTTCAACATTATTTTTTTCTAGCGCTTCAGTCAATTTTGATATCGACGCTTCTGCATTCATACGACTGCCAAACATATTCCATGTCATGAGAGACGACATCGCACTATGTACTTCAAGATTCGGGTAATCCAATACATATTTACCGTCAGACTCTAAACATCTAAGCGTCAGATAACCTGATTGATATAGATAGCTAGCTGTTGATGATTCGTTTAGTTCTCCAGGGTCTTGTGCAAATCTCTCTGTAATCGGCATCATGCGAAACTGTTCGACAGTTACATTTTGCCTTCTCATGTAATTGGCAACATACTCAGGTGTTCCGCTCTTAAACCAAAAATCATCGAATTTGTGATTCTTAAAAAAAAGTAATGTCGAATAAGGATTGTAGACATTCTGTTTTCCGTCAAAACAAAAGCCATCGTAATAGGACTCAATTTTTTTCAATAGATCTTCTTCTGAACTTTTTAAGTATTCGACAGTTCTTGTGATATATTTTTTAAATTTCATAACAATCTCTTCTTGCGTATAGCCGCACATCGTAGCAAACTTTGGATTAAGAGAAATATCTTCTATGTTATTAAGTGCAGAGAATATACCCATTCGTGAGAACCTACTTATTCCAGCGATAAAAATGAACCGTATGCAATTACCTCTATTTTTTAACTGAGAGAAAAAAACTCGCAATTCGTCCTTGACATCTTCTATATTAGTCTTGCCTTTAAGGGCTTCTATTAGAGGAAAATCATATTCATCTATAAGAAACACAATTTCGCCGTCACGGTCACTTATATCTTTGATTAAATTACCGAATGTAATATGCAACGAATCGTCAGAAAGTTCTACTTTCTTATCTTTTGCAATGCCTTTTAATATGCCAAAAATATCTTTACGCACACCAGAGATACCATTATTTACCGAAATCTCATTCATGTTTAGCCGTATTACTGGTCCAGGACGAAACTCCTCTTCTCCAAGATATTTTTCTATTTCCAGTCCGGTGAACAAATCGTGCCTACCGGAAAAAAGCATCTCAAGCGTGGATACTGTCAATGACTTGCCGAAACGGCGAGGTCGTGAGAGGAACAAGGTAGTGCCATGCTTTATTAGCTGTGCTATATAACGTGTTTTGTCAACATAAAAAAAATTCTTTTTCCGTATAACATCAAAAAACTGTATGCCATCTGGTAATTTTTGCAGTTCTGGCATCTCGTTAGCCTCCATATTTTTGAGTATATTAAATAATTTTTTATGCCGGAAAGGCATGTGGTTTTTTTAATTGATTGCTGTTGCGAGTCATGGGACTTAACCATGGCCCGATACCTACCATGACATCGGTTTGATTTAGGATATTAATTGTGCAAACTGCACGTTTTTCTTATTAACATGTTGAGATATATTTTTTTAAAAACCGTCAATCTCAAAAACGATAATATTGCAATATATGTCAAGACAAAGAGAGAAGATATCGTTATGCACACTCTTTGTCGGATAATTTGATTTATAAAATTGCACTAAATAGCGTTTCTTGCCAACATAAAGATAATTGTTTTCACGTAAATCGTCAACACTCCCCCAGCATCTCTTCCACGATGTCCCCTACCCGCCTCTCCCGGACATCGTCACCGTCGAAGAGTTCGCACGTGCTGTCCCCCTCCTCCCGCGCAAGCTTGCGCAATGCGGATGCAGCGGCAGGATCGAGGGGAAACCTGGAAAGCGTCCACGCCGCCATGGCCCGACACCCCCCGTCGCCGTCCCCGAGCCCCTTGACGATCCAGGGACGGGCGCCCCGACACAGCGCGAGCCGCTCCTCCGCCATCCGTCCCACCGCCCAGAAGCAGGAGCGCCGCAGGGCGGCGTTGTCGCAGAAATTGTCCTGCCGGCCCGTGTCCACGACGTAGGAGACGAGGATGCGGTGGAACTCCCCGGCAAGGGAGGCGCTCGCCGCAAGCGTCTCGCCGAAGGCCTCCGGGATCCCCCACCCGATGTTCCCGGATTCGTCGTTCATGTGCCACATGAAACGACGCACCACGTTCCGGCCCTCCTCCTGGGACGGCAGCGCGGCGACGACCTCGCCGAGCAGCCGGGCGGCCCTGTGCTTGACCCGTCCGCCCTGGGGCAGGAAGGAGAGGAGGGGACCCACCGCCCCCATGCCGAGCCGCGAGACGTCCGCGGCGCCCTCGCGCCACGAGGGGCCTTCCAGACAGTTCCGCAACAGTGCCTTCGCTTCGCGATGTCGCAACATGGAAACGCTTCCTTGATGCCGCCGCCCCCCAATCCCGGAGGGACCCCAAAATGCGCCGGGGCCGTTCCCCGATGCCCTGGGCGGCGCTACCTGCCCAGGATGGTGCACATGCGGAACTCCACCAGTCGCAGCGCCTCGTTCAGGCGCTTGCGCCCCTCCTCGTCCTCGTCGCCGTAGGATTCAAGCTCGTCCAGCAGGCACAGGCGGAACCGCTTGTGCATCTCCTGCCCCGGGGCGACGCCGAGAACCCTGGCGGCCTTCTCTCCGACGACGACGACGCCCCTGGCGCCGTATGCCGATGCCCCGGACCAGAACATGTCCGGATTCGCGGCAAGCTGCTCGGGTTCGTCCTCGCTCATGGGCACGCAGACGGGCCAGAAGGCGTGCGTGCCGGGGGGATCCTTCAAGCCTTCGAGCATGCGGGCGAGAATCTCCCGGCGTCGCGGATTCGCTGCGCCGCACATGTCCAGTCCCAGTTCCCAGTAGGTCCACACGATGCGCCCGGCGCGCTGGGGGGAGAAGATCTTTCGCCAGGCGTGGGGCCATTGGTCCATGGAGAACAGCCGACTCTCGCTCTCGCCGGGATCCACGGGGGCGGGACGTCTGGCGGGTCCGGACTCCGGCCCCCGTGCCGGAGTCTGTGCCGGAGCCTGCCTGGGCGGAGCCGGCCGATACTGGGCCGGCGGGGGGACGCTCCGGGGGGGAGCGGAAGGACGGCCCGCCGGGGGAGCATTCCCCGGCCGGGGCGCTTCGGCGACCATGTCCTGCGGGTCGAACCTGCGGTCCTGCGACATGAGCAGTTCCCGCAGACCCTGCCGCTGCCACATCTCGCTCAATGGATCGCTGCGCTCAAAAGCCATGTGCACAATTCCCAGGCGGCGTCCGCCTTGCTTTGGACGGGCCAGACGGCCTCGCGGCCCGTTGCGTCCACGACGCACATTCCGTTGGTGGTTCCGCCGAAGCCGCTGCCGGGAACCGTCACGGAATTCGCCGCCAGCACGTCGGCCCCCTTCCGCAGGAGCTTCTCCCTGGCAAGCCGCAGCAGTTCCTCTTCGTCCTCCGCGGTCTCGGCGGCGAAGGCCAGCACCTGTTGCCCCGGACGGCGGTCCGACGACAGGGTGGCGAGGATGTCGGGATTTGGGGTGAACCGCAGGGAGAAGCCCTCGGGGAAATCCACCTTCTTCACCTTCGCATCCGTCGCCCGCTCCGGGGAGAAGTCCGCCACGGCGGCCACGAACATGCCGATGTCCATGCCGCTCCAGAGATCCATGGCCGCATCGAACATGTCCCGGGCGCTCGCGACCGGGCACCGGTGGATGTCGACCGGCAGCAGCCGCTCCTGCTCCGTCCCGCACACGGCCGTAACGTCGGCGCCCCGGAGCCAGGCGGCCGTCGCGAGACACGCCCCCATGAGCCCCGTGGAGGGATTGGTCCAGTACCGCATGGCGTCCCAGCGTTCCCGCGTGGGCCCCAGCGTGACCATCACGCGGCGGCCCGCCATGTCCTTGGGGGACAGGCATCGCAGTATTCCCAGAAGTATCTCGCCGTCGTCGGCCAGCACCCCGGTTCCCGTCTCCCCGCAGGCGGCCTCGCCGCCGCCGGGGCCGACGACGACCACGCCCCGGTCGACGAGGATGCGCACGTTCTGCTGCACCGCCGGGTTCGCCCACATGCGTGGGTTCATGGCCGGCGCCACCAGCAGGGGGCCGGCGAAGGCGAGGACCTGGGCGCTCAGCATGTCTCCGGCGCCGCCGTGGGCCAGACGGCTCAGACAGTCGGCCGTCGCCGGCACCACCGCCATGGCCTGGGCGCGCTCTCCGGGTCCAAGATGGGCGAACACGTCGCCGTCGGGTGCGAACATGTCCGTGTCCACGGGGATCGCCCCGAGGGACGTGAAAAGCGTCGGGGTCACGAACTGCCGGGCGGCCTGGGTCAGGGTGACCCCGACGTGCAGGCCGAGCCTGAGCAGGGCCCTCAGGATGCCGGGGGATCTGCAGCAGGCGACGGAACCGCACACGCCCATGTGCAGGCGCTGGTTCCTGAATCTCGTGCTTTCGTCGAAGGCGGTGATGCGCGCTCGCATGACTGTCCCTGATGTGGGGCGGCCTTTCCGTGCCGACGGGCCCGCATTGCCGGGCTCTCTCCGGGCGCCTGGAGGGGAACGGAGGCCGCCGCGTTTAACCACTGGTGCGGGACGGGGTTCCGATGCCCTGTCCTATGGGTTAGACTAGTCAATAGCGCCGCGCTGACAAGCACGGCGTCGCCGGTGGCGGACGCCCGCGCGCCCCCGTGCATCCTCCGGCGAACCGGACGTGTCCCCATGCAAGCGATGCCCAGCGACTTATCCCTTGCCGACTACGACTACGAACTCCCCGAAGACCGGATCGCCCAGCACCCCGCCGACGACCGGGGCGGATCCCGGCTGCTCGTCATGTCCCGTCACGGGGACGTGGAGCCCCGCATCGCCGCCTTCGCGGATCTCCAGGACCACCTCCCGGAGGGCGCCCTGCTCGTGGCCAACAACGCGAAGGTCCTCCACGCGCGGCTTCTGGGGAAACGCGCCACGGGGGGGAAGGTCGAATTCCTGCTCCTCACGCCCCTGCCCCTGCTGCTGCGCGAGGCCGTGAAGGAAGGCGGCCGTTCCGCCGCCGTGGGGGAGGGACTGGTGAGATCCGGCGGCCGCATACGGGAAGGCGAAACCCTGCGTTTCGGCGATCTCGGGGTGACCGTCCTCGCCTGCGGCGACTTCGGCCACCGGACGGTCCGCCTCGCGTGGAAGGGGGATCTCCGGGACGTCTTCGCCGCCTGCGGCCACGTCCCCCTGCCCCCCTACATCAAACGGGACGACCGTCCAGGGGACGCCGAACGCTACCAGACGGTCTACGCACAGGACGACAAGACGGGGGCGGTGGCCGCCCCCACGGCCGGCCTCCACTTCACGGAGGAGCACAGGGCCCGCCTGGCGGCCATGGGCTTTGCGTGGGTTGAAATCACTCTCTACATCGGCTATGGAACCTTCAGCCTCGTGCGCTGTCAGGACATACGGCAGCACCGCATGCACGCCGAGTACGTGGAGATATCCGAGACCGCGGCCCGGGCCGTGAACGAGGCCAAGGCGCAAGGGCGCCCCGTGCTGGCCGTGGGGACCACCACGACACGTGCCCTGGAGGGTGTGGTCGCCCGATGCGGCAAGATGCAGGGCTGGGAGGGATGGACGGACGTCTTCCTCCATCCCGGCTGCCGATTTCACGTCATCGACGCCCTGCTGACGAACTTCCATCTGCCCCAGTCGTCCCTGCTCATGCTTGTCAGCGCCTTCGCCGGCCGGGAGCGGATTCTCGCCGCCTACGCGAAGGCCATCGACGCGGGATTCCGCGTCTTCTCCTACGGGGACGCCATGCTGATCCGGTGACGCCCCACGGGGCCGTCCGGCTGGTGCCGAGAAGGCGCCGCACACCATGCCGATCCCGCACCCGGGGTGTCGGCATACAACCGAGGTTGCAAAAATGTCTCGCGTCGTTTTTCTGGAAGAGAGGTGCAAGGGCTGTCGCCTGTGCGTGGAGGCCTGTCCCGCCGACGCCCTTCGTCCGTCGGGCCGATTCAACCGGCACGGGTACGAGGTCGTTGAGCAGGTCGGCGAATGCACCGGCTGCGCATCCTGCGGCATCATGTGCCCGGACGTCGCCATACGCGTCTTCAGGACGTCCAAGGGCAAGGGAGGCAAGCGATGAGCGGGACTCCGGAACGCGTTCTGGCCAAGGGCAACGAGGCTTTGGCCTTCGGCGCCGTGGACGCGGGGTGCGTCTGCTACTTCGGCTATCCCATCACGCCGCAGAACGAGGTGCCCGAGGCGCTCTCGACCCTGCTGCCGGAGCGGGGCGGTCGCTTCGTCCAGGCGGAGAGCGAGGTGGGGGCCATCAACATGCTGCTGGGCGCCGGCGCATGCGGCATCCCCTCCATGACGTCCTCCTCCAGCTGCGGCATCTCCCTCATGCAGGAGGGCATCTCCTATATGGCGGGCAGCCACGTCCCGGGCGTCATCGTCAACATGTCCCGGGGAGGCCCGGGGCTCGGAGACATCGGCCCGTCCCAGGGCGACTACTTCCAGGCGACGAAGGGAGGCGGCCACGGCGACCACCGCAACCTCGTCCTCGCCCCTTCCACGGCCCAGGAATGCTACGACTTCATGTTCAAGGCCTTCGCCCTGGCCTTCAAATACGCCAATCCCGTCATGGTCCTGGGGGACGCCGTCATAGCCCAAGTCAAGGAGCCCGTGCGCCGCACGCCGCCTCCCGGCGCCCTTTCCAGGGAAGAGCTGGACGCGCTGTGCTCCCCATGGCGCATTGAGGGATATGGCGCGCGCCCCAATGGCTCCCCGCGGCTGCTCAAGTCCGTCTATCTCGCCGAGGGCGCCCTTGCCGCCCGCAACGAGCTGCTCATGAAGAAGTACCAGGAGATGCGCAAGGAGGCCTCCTTCGAGACCGAAGCCGTGGAGGACGCGGAACTCGTGGTCGTCGCCTTCGGCTCCATGGCGCGGATCCTGCGCAGCACCCTGCGCCATCTGCGTGCGGAAGGCCACAAGGTCGGCCTGCTGCGCCCGAAGACCCTGTACCCCTTCCCGGACGAGGCGTTCCGCGACCTCGCCCCCGGCCGCCGCTTCCTCGTGGTGGAACAGAACGCGGGACAGATGGTGGAGGACGTCCGCCTCGCCGTCAACGGAGCCGCGAAGGTCGACTGGCACGGGGTCATGCCCTGCATCTTCGCGACGGCCGGGGATCTCGCCCGGCCCGTCCTCCTAGCCCTCAAAGGAGCATAGCCTTGAACGCCCCGACAGCAGAGGACCTCCGCCCCAGAGAGGGGGAGGAACTGGTCTTCGACACCAATCCCGTTCTCAACGAACGCGTCACCCATTACTGTCCCGGATGCCATCACGGCATCGCCCACAGGCTGGTGAGCGAGGTTCTCAACGAACTGGGGGTGGCCCCCAGGACCATCCTGGTGGCGGCCGTGGGGTGCGCCACCTTCACCTACGACTACTTCAACGTGGACAGCGTCGAGGCGCCCCACGGCAGGGCCTGCGCAGTCGCGACCGGCGTGCGCCGGGCCCGTCCCGAGGCCGTCGTCTTCACCTACCAGGGGGACGGGGACATGGCGGCCATCGGCACCGGGGAATCCATCCACGCCGCGAACCGGGGGGAGAGGATCACCGCGGTGTTCGTCAACAACACCGTGTACGGCATGACCGGCGGCCAGATGGCTCCCACGACCCTGCTGGGGCAGAAGACCACCACCACGGTGCAGGGCCGGAACATGGGGAACGAGGGCGGGCCGATCCGCTTCTGCGAACTGCTGGCCCAGCTCGACGGGGTCGCCTACGCCGCGCGGTGCGCCCTGGACACCGTGAAGCACGTGCGGGAGGCCAAGCGGGCCCTGCGCAAGGCCTTCGAAGTGCAGATCGACGGACTGGGATTCGGGTTCGTGGAGTTCCTGTCGGGCTGTCCCACCAACTGGCACATGGACCCCATCGCGGCCAACAAGCGCATCGCCGAGGTCATGATCCCGGCCTTCCCGCTGGGAGTCTTCAAGGATCGCTCGAAGGGCGGGGAGGCGAAGGATGCCTGAGTACACCGATGTCATCATCGCCGGCTTCGGCGGCCAGGGCGTGATGCTGATAGGCAACCTCCTGGCCCAGGCGGGCATGGAGCACGGGCTGGAAGTCAGCTTCCTCCCCGTCTACGGCGTCGAGATGCGGGGCGGGACGGCCAACTGCACCGTGGTGCTGGACACGTCCCCCATCGGTTCCCCTCTCGTGCGGGAGCCGAAGTCCACCATCATCCTCAACGAGCCCTCCCTGGACAAGTTCCAGCCCCGGCTCGCCGCTTCGGGGGTGCAGGTGGTGAACGCGTCCCTCATCCCGAAGGAGCGTCTGGATCCGGCCCGCACCACCGTGTATCTGCCCGTCAACGACATCGCCCATTCCCTGGGCAACGTGAAGATGGCCAACATGGTGGCCTTGGGGGCCTGGGTGAAGGCCACGGGCATGCTTCCCCTCAAGGCTGTCCAGGACGCCCTCGAGCGTGTGGTCAACGTCCACTACGCGAAGATGATCCCGGTGAACGCGAAGGCGCTGGAAGCCGGATACGACTTCTCGGGTTGAGGGAGTCGTCGCGGTCCGGGCATGGGGGCATTGCGGACGCGATGTCGGGACGGGGCTCACAGATGCCCCGGTTCCCGATGCGGCTGCCGCGCATCGGCCATGGGCCTGCCTCGTCTTGCGAGTGCCTCGCACCGTTGGCAGTGCCTGGGGCCTGTTCTCTCCGCGAAGAATGGCCGAGGGCGTTGCTTTCGATATCCCCGGAAGCGAAAACGATGCCAGAACATGCTCTCCATCTGAAGAATAGCTGGAGAGCCGCCAGTCTGGCCGTCTTCCGCAGCCCCATGAATACGAGGCTACAGCGGAACGAAGGGGCACGGGATGGCCGGACGCCCTTCACGTGCCCGGATTGCAAGGGCTGGACGGCATTGGGCGACATCAATGCCTAGAATCGCGCCGTGACGACTGCTTCCAGCGTCTAATTTTTAGAAGCAGGCGAAACGAAAACAGGGTCGAGAGATGCTCTCCGCCTGAAGAATAGCTGGAGAGCCGCCAGTCTGGCCTTCTTCCGCAGGCCATCAAGACGAGGGTCCTGCGGGGCGAGACGGCACGGGATGCCCAAGCGCCCTTCCCGTGCCCGGATTGACTTGATCCTTGCCAGGACGGGGCTTTCTGGGCTTACAGTAGCCGCGGGAAAGCCCGGGCCTTCAGGCAGGAGGCGGTGGAGATGGCCAAGCTTGAGCTGCGGCCCTGATCGGCCGGCCGCACTCGTCCCTCGTACGGAAGGTTCCCTGCTGCCAGACGCTGGTTTTTTCTAGGGTATGCGAGGGGTTGACATGGCACGGCACAAGGCTATCCTTCTCACATGTCCGTCGGCCATGGCCGCAACCCCCCACGCCGGACGGCGCCACGATTTCCTCGGGAGATCCGCCATGTCGCAAACCGCACAAAACATCCCCAAGGGCACGCCTGCCCCGCCAATCCAGGCCCCCCCACGCCGCAAGAAGGGAATGAAGCACGTTGTCCCTTCCGGGACGGCCACTGCCTTGTCTCGTGATGTGCCGAAGGAGGCCCCCGCCTGCCAGGTCGAGGTAGGGAAGGTGGAAGGATCCATGCTGACCGCCAGCAAGACGGCCGACCTCCTCGAACTGACTGTCGAACAGGTTGACCGTCTGCTGGATGAGGGACGGATCCCGTTCAGTTTGGTGGGTGGCCATCGCATGGTAGGGTTTGACGATATGGTGGAGTTTAAGTTCGCACGGGCCCGGGAGAGAGATGCCGCAGCATACGAGGCTTTCAGGAACGGTGTGGTAACCGTAGAACAGGCGGCGAGGATACTGGGTATGAGTGCAGTGCGCCTTGCCGGCAGGATCGAAGCGGGAGACGTCCCGGTGCATCAAGGCGCCGACGGGAATCGTGTGCTGCGCTCCGAGGACGTTCAAACATTCAGCGAGACGCTGGAAAGGGAAAACCTCGCCGCAGTTGACGAGATCATCCGCATGACAGAGGCGACCGGTGCCTATGAGCGTCAGACGCCTGAATTCCTGAAAGAGTACCTTGAGTCGCTCTGATGACCTGGCTATTATTGCCAAATCCTGAATTGGACAAGGTCGTTCTCGATACGAATGTCCTCTTCCAGCTAGCACTTCGAGACGTCTTGCTAAAAGCGGCTAGAATGCGTTTCTTTGTGCCCTACTGGAGTCAGGATATCCTCGATGAATTAGTGCGCACTCTCAGCCAGTATAGGGAATCGAAGCGAAGGGGAGCCTACCAAATAATGAGCCATGAAGAGGCGGTTGCACTGTGTGCCGAACTCAACGCGCGATTCCCGGATGCCATGGTGCATGAATATAAGCCATTCATCCTACAGACGCACAACGAAATGGACGACCGACATGTCGCCGCAGTGGCCATCAAATGCGATGCCTCGATCATCGTAACTTCAAACGCCAAAGATTTTGTGGGCATCCCTAAGGGCATTACGGCGGTGATCCCCGATGACTTCCTGTGCACTCTGTTTGACCGGAGATCTAAGGATTTCTTGACGATTCTCCTTAATCAACTTGGAGCAGAGCACAAGCCCAACACCCTTGAGGGACTGCTGACTCGACTGAGTTTCGGCAAGAAGCCAAATTTTCCGGGGAAAGTCTTGGAGTTCCTTGCGAATAACTCCCACCCCTGATCTACTTGCGCTCCTCTCTCTATTCGACCTCGGGCAACGTGAAGATGGCCAACATGGTGGCCTTGGGGGCCTGCGTGGAGGCCACGGGCATGCTTCCCCTCAAGGCGGTCCAGGACGCCCTCGTGCGTGTGGTCAACGTCCACTACGCGAAGATGATCCCGGTGAACGCGAAGGCGCTGGAAGCCGGATACGACTTCTCGGGTTGAGGGATCCGTTCCGGCCCGGGCGCCGGGCCGGGCATGGGAGCATTGCGGAAAGCCGTGTCGGGATGGGGCTCACAGATGCCCCGGTTCCCGATGCGGCTGCCGCGCATCGGCCATGGGCCTGTCTCGTCTTGCGAGTGCCTCGCACCGTTAGCAGTGCTTGGGGCCTGTCCTCTCCGCGAAGAATGGCCGAGGGCGTTGCTTTCGATATCCCCGGAAGCGAAAACGACGCCAGGGCATGCTCTCCATCTGGAGAATAGCTGGAGAGCCGCCAGTCTGGCCTTCTTCCGCAGGCCATCAAGACGAGGGTCCTGCGGGGCGAGACGGCACGGGATGCCCAAGCGCCCTTCCCGTGCCCGGATTGCAAGGGCGGGACGGCATTGGGCGACACCGATGCCCGGAATTGCGCCGTGACGACTGCTTCCGTCATCCATGCTTGCAGAAGCAGGCGAAACGAAAACAGAATCGAGAGATGGTCTCCGCCTGAAGAATAGCTGGAGAGCCGCCAGTCTGGCCGTCTTCCG
>JAISTH010000078.1 GCA_031272715.1 Desulfovibrio sp. | reverse complement strand
TTGATGGGTTAACAGTTGGACTGACTACAAGTATTATCGAAATATACAAAGGCCATAAAAGGTCGGATATCTGATTGGTGCTTGTAGTGCGATTACCATCATGGCCATGGGGTAGCTCCCCGACGAAGGTCGAAGACGTGTATCGCGTCCGCATGGTTAACCAGGATTCCCTTTGACTCCGGAGGGCGGGTCTAGACGTGAAATATTAGAAGCATATATGGAACAACGTACTGGACATAGAATCAAATCACTCCTTCAGCATGCACTTGCAACGCACAATAACCCTAAAATGCATTGGAAAAACCTCCATGGCAGAATGAATATAACGGAACAAGCTAAAAGGTTAAAAAACGCAATGGAGACGATGTCTTTAACTGACGATCGAAATGTCGACTGCCATAATTGGCGCTTCACGCCTAAAAGTTTTTTGGATATTCTTGAATGTCTCCGTGAGATGGATTTGATATCGTTACACATTTCATACATAAGGCCAACGGTGTACCAATCTCATGAATTCAGTATTATATTGTCAAAATCGCAGGTATTCGAGTCAACATATGTCGATGGTGAGTTGAATTGACGTGGGTCTGTCAGCACACGTAAATGGTTATGCTTAGCCCTTTGGAAAATACCGTGCATTGACACTTGCAGTCATTACACTCCACGCAATAATCTAACTGCCTTGTCAAATCGGCGAGACATGTACCTGATGCGGAAGAGACGCACGATGGATGCGTCATTCCGCAATGGATGATTGGGCGGGAATCTATCGGGGTCAGGACGTGACGCGTCAGATGACTATCCCGAGGTCCCGGAGGGTCTCGTCGAGCCATGCGATCATCCGCGTCTGCAGGGCGGGGGATGCGTAGCAGACGCACTCGCAGCGCATGCGGCCCCGCGCCCGGACGAGGAGTTCCAGACGCACCCGCCGTTCCTCCACCTCCAGGGTCATGACGAAGGGGCCGCAGGTCTCCGTGTGGGTCCGCTGGATGGGCTCGAGGTTCTCGTCGGGGACGGGTATCCAGAAGACGCCGTCCATGCCGGCGGAGAACTCCATGTCCTGAAGCAGGGACGTGAGCTGGGCGAGTTCCTTCTCCTGGAGGTCGTCGATCAGGTAGTAGCGCATGGGGTCCCGTTCCTTGTGCGTGTTCGTGTCCTGCGCAATCCCGGCCTCACTCGAGGCCGAAGACATCGCGCACGGTCTCGATGCGGCTGGCGCAGGTCTCGGGCGTGGCGTCCCGGCATTTCATGTACATGATGGGGTCGTGGTGGAGCTTGCTCAGAAGCGCCTCCAGCATGTCCTCAAGCGCCTTGCGCTGCTCCTCCCCCACGGGCCCCAGCCGCTTCAGGGTCCGGTCCAGCTCCTTCCCGGCGATGCGTCGCCCCCTGTCGATGAGCGCCACAACGGTGGGCTGCACGTCCAGGCCCCTGAGCCAGACGTCGAAGGCCCCCACCTCCTCCCCGATGATGGCCGCGGCCCTGACCGCCTCGTTCCGCCGCTGGGCGAGGTTCTCCTCGACGACCTCCCGCAGGTCGTCGATGTCGTAGAGGTAGACGTTGTCCAGGCCGTTCACGTCGGGGTCGACGTCCCTGGGGACGGCGATGTCGATGAAGAACATGGGGCTGTTCTTCCTGCGCTTCAGGACCTGTCTGACGTCCCGCGCCCTGATCAGGGGCTCGGGGGAACCGGTGGAGGTGATGACGATGTCCGCCTCGGCCAACGCCCCTTCGAGTTCCTGGAAGTCGATGGCCCGTCCCTTGAACTGCCGTGCCAGGGCTTCGCCCCTCGAGCGGGTGCGGTTCGCCACCATGAGTTCCCGCAGGCCCGCCTGGAGCAGGTGCGTGGCCGCGAGTTCCGCCATCTCCCCGGCTCCCACGAGGAGCGCCTTGCGGGAGACCATGTCCCCGAAGATGCGCTTCGCGAGTTCCACGGCGGCGTAGCTGACCGAGACGGCGTTGGCGGCGATGGCCGTTTCGGTCCGGACGCGCTTGGCCACGGAGAAGGCCCTGTGGAGGAGCCTGTTGAGGATGGTCCCGGTGCAACGGCTTTCCACGGCGGCGCGGTAGGCGGCCTTCAGCTGCCCCAGTATCTGGGGCTCTCCCAGCACCATGGAGTCCAGGCTCGATGCCACTGTGAAGACGTGCTTCACGGCGTCCAGATCCTTGTGGATGTATACGTAGGGGGCGAGATCCCGGACCGGCGCCCCCCGGGAGGCGGCCCACGCGGCGAGGACGGCCTCCTCCATGTCGGCGGGGCCCGCGGTGAGGACCTCCACGCGGTTGCACGTGGAAAGGATTAGCGCCTCCGCGACGGGCGCGGTACAGGGCACGGCCCAGGTCTCCCGGGTGCAGTGGTTCGCCAGGGCGAATCGCTCCCGTATGTCGACCCCGGCGGTCCTGTGGTTCAGCCCGACGAGCTGGATGGTGCAGCGATCCATGCCGTCAGTCGCGCAGGAAGGCGTGATGGGTGTGCATGACCGTGTTCACCACCACGACGGAGAAGAGACACAGGCACAGGATGGTCAGGGTCAGGCTGGCGGGCTTGCGGCCCTTCATGCCTCTCGCGACCCGCGCGTGGAAGAGGAAGGCGAAGAGGATCCAGATGACGAGGCTCACGATCTGCTTGGGATCCCCCGTCACCCGCGCGCCGAAGAGGGGCTCCGCCCAGAGCAGTCCGGCCATGAGGCCGATGGTGTAGAGGGGGAACGCCGTGACGGTCGTCACGGCGTTGATGCTGTCCAGCAGGGCGATGGGGGGCATGTCCTTCCAGAAGCCCTCCATGGGGCGTTTGGCCTTGATGCGCCGTTCCAGGAAGAGGAAGAGCACGGCCGCGGCACCCGCGAGGACGAGCAGGCCGAGGGAGAGGAAGAGGGAGCCGATGTGCAGGGCGTAGAAGGAGGCGTGGAGGGAGTCCGGCACCTTCACCGGCGTCCCCAGCCACGGGGTGGACATGAGGAAGAGGGCAAGTCCCAGCGGGGCGGAGAGGAGCAGCAGGGAGTCCCGGCGCAGCTTTATCAGGGATGCCGTCCCGCAGAGCAGGGCGAACCATGCGATCAGCTGCAGGTAGGCCCCCATGCTGAGCCCCCCGGGGAGGGACTTGTGGAAGCCCAGGGCCATGGCGAAGGTCTGGGCGAGAAGACCGAGCACGGCCGCCACGCATCCCGTGCGGCGCAGTCCCGGGGATCGCAGGAGCATGCCCGCGAACCCCGCGACCGTGGCCACCCCGTATAGACACAGGGTGACGATGGTGGAGTGTTGCGCCGCGATTTCAGAAAAGGCCATGGAGCAACTCCGGAATGCGCCCGTGGAGCGGGGCCGGCAGCGTGTCTTGCAGGATCGCCGCGCAGGCGTCCCCGTCCTTCCCGGACAGGGCGTCCTCCAGCGGGGATGCGGCAAGCGTCTTGAAAAGAGTGGTGTTATGCACCGATTCCTCCCCGAGGGCAAGCACCAATGGACGGATGCGTCCCATGAGTTCCGCCATGCGGGCCCGGGGGGCGAGCCACCGGCCGAGTTCGCGGCGCAGTCTCGCCGCGAGGGCCGGACTCGCGCCGCCCGTGGAGATGGTCGCCTCGAGAGGGGGGATGCGTTCGACGGCAGGAACCAGGAAGTCGCAGAGGTCGGGTGCGCTTGCGCAGTTGCACAGGATGCCCCGTTCCCGGCACAGGCGGGCGATGCGGGCGTTTTCCCCGGCATCGCCGGTGGCGGCGAAGACGAGGGAGCAGCCATCGATGTCGTCGTCCTTGAAGGCGCGAAGGCGGTGCACGACGCGAGGGTCCGCGAGAAGGGGCAGGGCGGCGTCGGAGGGTGGCGCGGGATCCACCGCGACGACCTCGGCCGGTTCGCAGGCGAGGAGTCCGGCGAGCTTGCGCAGTCCCACGCGTCCGAGGCCCGCCACGAGGCAGCGGCGTTCCGCGAGGGACAGGCATATGGGGTAGTTCGGCACGCTGGCTCCTGTGGGGCTCGGATTCCTTGCAGGATCTGGATCCGGGGATGCCTTGGGGTGACGTCAGTCCGCCAGGGGCGGGTCGTCCCGGACAGGCGTTGCATCCTGCCGAAGGTCGCCCCAGGCGTTGCCGCCGGCGTCCGGCGGACGGTCCCCGGAGCGTCCTGCCTGCTTGCAATCCCGTCCGATCCGCATATCTTAGCACAAATCACGCATGCTGGCCATGGGTTCGTGCAGCGTGCAGAAAACGCTTGCAGGAAGGGGCATGCGGGGTGCGTCGTGCAGCGGGATCCCCCTCGTTCCCGCCGCAGAGGGGACAAGGGGGTGCCCAGCGGGGAGCAGGCCATCCGGGGACATCCGGCCGTTCCCCAGACATTGACACGGCCGGGGCGATCGTGTAGCGTCTTCGTCAGGGAGGCTCTGCATGCGTCCCGGGCATCCCGCCGCGTTCTGCGTGCGGCCGACAGCCGTTTCCGTGGTGGGCCCGGGGTCCGGGCGATCCGGGAAGACCAGGGACCATCGCGGTCGATGCATGCCGTTGCCGGCCACCATCGACATGAGCGGGCGATGCCGATGCGCCACGGGATCCTCCTGGTTCCCGGCCACGGAGGAAACTCCGGCCGCCCCGTGTGTGCCGAGCCGGAGGAGGGCGGCGTGACGCCCAGGGCGATTGCGTGAAGAAATGTCGTTGATGGGACAGCCCCCTCTTCCCCGATGCCTCATTGCCCGGTATGGCGTCTGTGGCAGCGGCCGCGCACATGATCTCCAGCCAACGACCAGGCGCCTTGTTCGCAAGGGGCAATCCGCCTCTGGCGATGGACTACGAGAAAAAGCCGGCACGGCGGATAGATGGGCGCCGTTTCCCGGGCAGGCCCATGGTGGGCAAGCCGGCCCTTCATTCATGCGACCGCCCTGGCGTGACGCCCCAAGGCTTGACGCGCCGGAAACATTCGTGTAGTGTCTGCATCAGCGTCGCGGGCATGCCGGCTTCCAGGAAACACGGCGGAGAGCCTGCAACCGGGCGGTTCCGGACGGCGGGGGCCTCGGACGACCAGGCACCCTGAAACACCCTGAACAACCCCGGATATAGTGCCCTGCTCGGCGATGGGCAAGGTTTCCCGGGGCGAGCCGGGGCCGGTTGTCTCTCTTGTGTACAAAACACGGGCCACTGTGGTCCAGGGTTCAGAACCCCAGTGTTGTCGTTTTTTGGACTTCCGGATGATCGGATTCCTAGCCGAAACTGACTTGGAAAGAGCATGGCGGTCTTCATGACAGGGCAGGATGCGGCAGTCGGCGCCACATCATCTTCAGCATACGTGGCCAAGCGAGACGTTACGATGTCCGTGCCATGATGCGGTGAGAGTGATGCCGAAATATGAGGCATTGACGATGCATGGAGGTCTGATCTATGCATTACATAAATTAAGCCTTCGTGATAACATTGTGATTGACTATTTGTCAACTTATTTATGCGGAACAATACTTAATCATTCATCCTTTTGAGGTAATCATGAATAAAATGGATTGGGATTTACTACGTGAAGGTTGGTCCATTGAGGCTAAGCTAGCCCAAGGCCCAGATGGACGCGGCGAGCTGCCTTCGTCTTTCTGGGAGACTTATAGCGCATTTGCAAATACCAATGGCGGCATTATTGTGCTAGGAGCATCGGAGCGTGCAGACGGCTCATTTGATGCGCGTGGTATCGTTGATATCGATAAGATAGAAACGAACTTATGGAGCTCTTTGCAAAATCCGATGAAGGTGAGCGCAAATATTTTATCTCAAACGAATATTTCTCATGAAGAAATCAATGGGAAATGGGTCATAGTTATTCATATTCAAAAGGCACCACGCAGTAAGTTGCCAGTATACATAAATCCCAAATCCGTGACGGGGGTGGGGCCCTCCCTCCCTTGGTGGCCCAGAGGGTGCCGAGATGACGAAAAAATGCATCTCGACAGTAAAAAATATATTTTTTGAGCCCCGAACTCT
>JAISTH010000055.1 GCA_031272715.1 Desulfovibrio sp. | reverse complement strand
CATGGGCGACGAGGAGAAAAACATCGATGGTGCGTAATGATTTCGCATCGCACGACAGGAAGTGCAGAAGTATATGTGGGAGGATGAGGGTATCAACACACTACCTGAAGAGAGCCTTGACATTTCGACTGGTGCCGTGCTAAAATAAAGCGTAGGAACAGGATGCACGAACATCCCACCCCTCCTGAGGCAGGCCCTACGAGTTTATATTCTCAAGAAGACATGTCCCCTAGGATCGTGGCTTGGTCCTAGGGGACACTTAGTTAGCGCTGATGGCGCCTTGCGCCATCAGCAGGGACACCGTCCAGACTCTGGGATCGCTGTGCCAACGGCCGAACCGGCCTTTCGTTCGAACCGCCTTGAGCCCCGACGAGGGGCTTGACATTTCGACTGGTGCCGTGCTATAAAAAAGCGGAGGGGCAGGATGCGCTCAACAGTCCCACCCCTCCTAGGGCAAGTCCTCCGAGTATAGAGTACTCGAAATGACACGCCCCCTAGGACCGTGGCATGGTCCTAGGGGGCACTTAGTTTACGGTGATGGCGCCTCTCGCCATTAGAAGAAACACCGTAGCCAGTAAGCAGCGATCACCGTGCCGATGGCCGAACCGACCGCCAACACGGCGATCTCCCGAAGGATTTTTGCCACGGGGCTAACCTCCTTCCGGAGGACTCGCCACTGGCGGCACCCTACCAGCTTTTTCGACGGCCTTCAAGAAAAAACCGTTACAAAAAACGACTTCTGACGGCTCTCCCCCTTCGCCTGCCAAGCTCGACGGCTCCAGCAGCCCTTCCCGTCGCCACTGGTCGATCCCTCGCCGTTGAGAACCTCCGCCGCGACCATGATGGGCGGCACCTTCGCCTACACTCCGCAGTGTCATCGTTGGCGTTCCAGGCCGGCGTGCTGGAGGCCTCACCCATCTGGTCGTCTAGGCCGCCCGTAGTGCTCGTCCCACTCCATCGACGATTTCCCGGACACAACGTGACATCTGGCACAATCCACATCTGCCATCAGATCCCCATCGCCACAGATGAAAAGCCATGGACACATCCCGGAGATTCATACCCACACATATGCACACGGCCACATGGATTTGCTGGGTGAGCGAGGCGGCAGGCAACACCGATGCCATCTGGGATGCAAGGACATCGGCGCCAGATCGACATGTCGGCCCCTGACGTCCACGGCCGATCCCACGCCCGCACGTGGCTTGGACCGGTGTACCTTGCCCCGACTGGCGCCGATCCCTTGGACACAGGCATTGATGCCTGCTCGAGCGGCGTCTGGACGCCACGGGACGCACCTCTGGATTCGTCGGAGAACCGCAAACGGCAGCGACTTCCTCTGGTCCATCATCGTCCGCGGCCCGTGCTGGTCCACCATCATCTGTGGCATGTGCTGGACCAGCATCATCTTTGGACGATACCGGACCAGCACATCTGCGGCATGTTCTGGTCCACAGGACATCCGCGCCAAACCTGCGAATCCACGCCGACAAGCGCGACCGGTTCCCCTTGACGGCTGCGGCCCGCCGCGAAAAATGAAAATTTCCGCCACGAGAAATGAGAATGGGAAAAATCCGGAGAAACGCCCTGGCACGTTTCTTGCCAAAGTGCCGCTGCCTACCGGATCCCACGATTCAGATCCTTCCTGCGGAGCCTGCGGAGTTCCGGGTTCGGTCTCGTGAGGCACACCTTGAGCAACGCCCCCTCCTGCGACCCCATCCCCGCGCAACGGCGCATGTAGCCGATGAAGCTGCATCTTTATTAATATATGGACGCCCCCTCCGAAAAAGGCATGCCTTCCACAGTCCACATTTTTCGGGGTTCTGGGCATGGGGACACGGGGACACATACCCGTCGTCAGGCCAGCGACACCGATGCCCTCAGCGCAGAGGACACGTCTGGACACGGCTCCGTGCGGTATCCCAAGGCGTCTGGCCGGGCGGCGATTTCTCGCCCCTGCCCTTGCCTGTACCCCTGCCTTCGCCTTCCGGGCAACGGAAACGTCCTGAGGGAGCCACCGGGCGAGACGGGACGAACGCGCGAAAAAATGCCGACGTCGGAACCGACTCCCCCTCCCCAAGGCCTCGTTGCCCGACGTGGCGTCTGCGGCAGCGATCTGCGCGCATCTCTCCGACCCAACGGCCGGCCGGCTCGATCCCGGGAACCGCACGCATCCGAGGATGGACGGGGAAAACCGGCACAACTGCCAGCTGGGCGCAGTTTCATGCGGGCAGGCCCTGCATGGCCATGCCGGCCTTTCGTTCGCGCAATTGCCTTGCCCCGGGCGCTGCGTTGCCATGCTTCGGTGACTTCTGCTAGAGTCGCCCCCTGTCTCCCCCTTCCACGGAGTCCGCCACCCAATGGATCTGCACCGATTCTATCTCCCACCCGCATCCTGGGGCGACGAGGTCATCCTCGACAAGGACCAGTCGCACCATCTCTCCACTGTGCTGCGCCTCCACCTCGGCAGCGAAGCCGTCCTGCTGGACGGCAAGGGCCGATCCGGACGCTTCGAAGTGACGTCAAAGGCCAATCGCGCCGTGCGCCTGCGCCGCATCGAAGAGACCTTCGTCCCGAAGCCCGACTCCCTTGCGGTGATGGCCATCGCCCTGAGCCACGCCGTTCGCAGCGGATTTTTCTTCGAGAAGGCGGTGGAACTCGGGGCCGACACCATCTGGCTCTGGCGGGCGGACTACAGCCAAGGCAAGCTTGCGCCGAACGTCCCCACGGCGCTGGAACGCAGACTGCAGGCCGGGGCCAAGCAGTGCGGCAATCCCTGGATCCCCGAGATCGCGAACGTCAAGGACGTCGACGGGGTCGTCGCCGCCTGCGCCCCGGACGACCGTCTGCTGCTGCCCTGGGAGAGTCAGGAGGGGATCCCCCTGCTGACGCCGGACATGGCCGGTCGGCCCGGCCGGACCGTCTACGTGGTGGGGCCCGAAGGGGGCTTCTCCCCCCGCGAACTCGAGACGCTGCAGAAAAAGGGCTTCACGCCCTTCAGCCTCGGGACGCGAGTGCTGCGCTGCGAGACGGCGGCGATGCTGTGCCTCGGCCTGCATTGGTGGGCCAGCCACCTCCCGCGCAAAGGAGGGTCGTGAAATGCCCGTCCCCAAGCCACTTCCCGAACGCCTGCGCCCCGACGACCTCTCCCTTTTTCTCGGCCAGGCGCACCTTCTCGACCGGCTGAAATCCCTGCTGGAGACCAAGACCCTCCCAAGTCTGCTCTTCTTCGGCCCCCCAGGCTGCGGCAAGTCCACCATCGCCCTGCTCCTGGCCAAGTCCACGGGCAAGCCGTTCCTGCGCATGAGCGCCCAGGAGGGCGGCCTGCAACATCTGCGGAGGACCCTGTCCGGCAACGACATCCTGATCCTCGACGAACTGCACCGCTTCTCCAAGACCCAGCAGGACTTCTTCCTCCCCCTGGTGGAGTCCGGGGAACTCACCCTGCTCGGCACCACCACGGAAAACCCATCCTTCTGCATCACCCGCCAGCTCCTCTCCCGGCTCCACGTCCTGAAACTCCGCAGCCTGGACGTCAAGGTGCTGGTGGAACTCGGCAGACGGGGCACGTCGAGCCTCGGGACCTTCCTCGAGGAACCGGTGCTGGAACTCCTGGCGACGGTCGCCCAAGGCGACGCCCGCAACATGCTCAACCTCGTGGACTTCGTCTGCTCCCTGCCCGAGTCCCGCAGGGAACTCGACCAGGTGAAGCAGGCGCTTCCCGAAGTCCTGGTGCGCCACGACCGGGACGGCGACAGCCACTACGAGAAGGCCTCGGCCCTCATCAAGTCCATCCGCGGCAGCGACCCCGATGCCGCCCTCTACTATCTGGCGTGCCTGCTGGAAGGCGGGGAGGATCCCCGCTTCATCTGCCGCCGCCTCATCCTCTCCGCCTCCGAGGACGTCGGCCTCGCCGATCCCCAGGCCCTCCCCCTGGCCGTGGCCTGCCAGCAGGCGGTGGAATTCGTGGGCATGCCCGAAGGGTACATCCCCATGGCCGAGACGGTGACGTACCTCGCCCTCGCCAAGAAGAGCAACAGCACCTACGGCGCCTATCTCAACGCGGCGAAGGAGGTCAAACGCAACGGCCCCCAGCCCGTCCCCCTGCACCTGCGCAACGCCTCCACCGCCCTGCAGCGGCAGTGGGGTTTCGGCCGCGGCTACGTGTATCCCCACGACCATCCTGACGGCTGGATGCCCCAGGAGTACCTGCCCCAGGAAATCGCCGGGGCCCGGTTCTACCATCCGAGAAACAACGGCGAGGAGCCGCGGCTCTCCCAGTGGTGGCGCAGGCTCCACAACATCCGCGAACAACGCTGATGAAACCCCACGTCGAAAACGTCATCCCGGACAAGTTCCTCACCGGCGACAGCTATCTGAGCCCCGCCGCGCCCGCGCGCCTCTTCGGCCCGATCCTCCCCACCATGTCCTTCATCGCTCGGCTCTTCCTGGGGCCAGTGCTCTGGCTGTGCGGAAGGGCGAGATTCGGACGGTGCGACGATGCCGCCTGGGTCTATGCCAGCGTCTGGGTGACCGACATCCTCGAACGCATGGGGGGACGCATCGAGGTGAAGGGCATGGACGCCATCGATGCCGCGGGCGGCCCCTGCGTCTTCGTGGCCAACCACATGAGCACCCTCGAGACCTTCACCCTCCCCGCAATCATCCGCCCCCGGCGGCCCGTCACCTTCGTGGTGAAGGAGAGCCTGACCACCATGCGTCTTTTCGGGCCGGTGATGCGCTCCCGGGATCCGATCGTGGTGGGGAGGAAGAATCCCCGGGATGACCTCGTCCGCGTGCTGATCGAAGGGGAGGACCGGCTCGCCCGCGGCGTCTCCGTCATCGTCTTTCCCCAGAGCACACGGTCCCCGGGCTTCGATCCCGCGGCCTTCAACTCCATCGGCGTGAAGCTCGCCCGCCGTGCCGATGTCCCCATCGTGCCCATCGCCCTGAAGACCGACATATGGGGTTCCGGAAAGCGCGTGAAGGAACTGGGGAAGATCGTTCTCAGCCTGCCCGTGCACTACCAGTTCGCCCCTCCGATGCGGGTGGAGGGGCAAGGCAGGGAAACCCACGCCGCCATCTGCGAGTACATCGGCGAACACGTCGCCCGCTGGCAGCGAGAGGACGGCTGCAATCCCCCCATGGCACTTCCTGCGGGAGAAGCTTCCTGAGGGAGGGCGCAACTACCTGAGCAATTGGTGGATCTCGCTGCGGGGAGTGCAGCAGGAAGCGGGGAAGGTTTGGTCCAGAACGCAAAAAGAGGGATTGGTCGGCTCAGTTGGCGGATATTCCGGACGTGAGGAGGGGATTCTCCGAGAGATGCCCGAGGGCCGAATATGGAAATCCGAACACAGGTAAAATGCACCGGATCGGCCACGGAGGCGAATTTCCATCAATTCGGCACTCCTCAGGATTTCCTCGCAGGCCCCCACGACCGCCCGCACTTCAACCGCCGGCCAACCCTCGTTGAATATCTTCGGGGCCTTGACGGATCCTCAAACCGTCCGGCTTAAAAATGTTCACACCCATGAAAATGGGGGCATACCGACGATACGGTCAATGTGCCATTTCCTGCGGGAACGTATCGTCGATTCTGATCCGACCCTGTGTAGCGCTTAGCTGATGCGAATGTGCTGATCGACAGTACCATGATGAGTAAAAAACCCCCATCGCTTTCAACGCAATGAGAGTTGTCAATACATATGATTCAACTTTAGTTGCCTTCAAAATGATGAAAGATAAAAACCAACATTATGAACGGACACAATGGTAGTCCACGTACCGAACGGGCAGGGATATTCAGCTTACGATGCAGTACATTGTTAGCCTATGCGGCATCTTTCTTTGGCGTTGAATCAGGTTTTTTATCTGGATGGTCATTGCACCAGATCAAAAACATGCCAAAGATAACCGCAACAATTCCAATGAGCAATGCGCCTGTCTCGCTAAGTTGATCCATTTCACCCCCATATATAATTTACCTGAAGTTGTCGAGTCTTCAAAATGCAGAGAGGCCAAGACCGACCACATGTACGGATGCATTAAGAGACCACACACTAGACAGATACGGATATTCTGCATGCAATGCAGTACATTGTAAATCAATACGTCGCCTTCTCTGGGTATCTAATCAGGTTTATTATCTGGATGGTCATTGCACCAGACCAAAAATACGCCAAAGATAACTATCGCAATCCCAACGAGCAAAATGCCTGTCCGGCTAAACTGAATCGTCATATGCACCTACTTTGTATCCTTTATAATTGTGCTGTTCGTGGAATGAAGTTTTTCGTTTATAAAAGAGAGAAGGAAAGAAATATCAATGAACTTATCTTTTCTAGTTTAGATATCATTTTAGTCCAAAATAACTCAATTTATATTTAAAATTAAATATTTCTTAAAATTACATCAATCTATATCAAAAGAACATTTACTGATTGATCTTCCCGTTTAATAATAGACATAAAAAATTAGAATACTAAGTTGTGGTCTGACGATAGCATTTCATCATCTGTCGCCGCTATAGCATAGTAGTTCAGAGAGATTCGACAGCATACTCACATCTGACAGAGATGTGGTATTTGTCCCTTGGCAAGTTCGGGTTGCCTCCATCCTTGCTTGATGTTATGGCTTATCCACCATCCTGTTCCGTGCAACTGAGTGTTTATGGAGGATTCTCGTAGGGATAATACATCGCTTCAAAACCACTTGCAAGGAAAAATTGTTGCCGCCGGTTCCGCGGGGATTCCCGACATCGCCATATTCCTGCCTGGCCAGTTGCCCTCCTGCGTCCCCTGCAGTTCGCCCAGGCGGTGGTCCCGGATGGGGCATGTAGGCGGACGTCAGGTCAACAATACAAGCGGCCCCTGTCACAGGCATCAAAGGCGAAGACAGGACCGGGACCGCGTTCGCGGATGCCATCCCTCACGTTGGGGTTCGTTGCATGCCCTTGCGTTGCCCCCGGCGGCAATGGTTGCAGCGGAACCTCCCATCATGGCGATCTGGGCCGCCACGATGCCCTGACGATCCCCTTCGCAGGCGCCCTTGCCTTGCAAATGCCGCAATCCGCCACGGCAAGCCAGCGCAACTTCCCCCCGGAGTGGCCTTCCCATAGCCACTCCTCCCTCGGCCTCGATCCACCCTCTCCGGATCTCCGGGCGGCCCTCAAGGCCGATTTGCCCACGATCTCAAAGCCCGTCCCCACCCCGCACGACCACACCTCCACACCCTCCCTGACGAAGGCCACGGAGCACCTCCTCACGAACCGCACGGACGCCACCTCCGTTGACAACGCAACTTGCGCATTGACAACGCCCCCACCCAGGGCGACAATGTTCGATTCGCCTTGTTCGCATAGAGCCAACGCCCGCACTGCGGCACACGTTCCCCAAAGCCTTGAAAACCCCTTCCCCAAGCCCCTCCCATGACCGAAACGCCCCACATCCCCGCCGACCTTCGCGCCTGCACAGGCCGCTTCAATATATGGAAGAGCCTCGCGATCCTCCCCCTTGCCGCTTCCCTCGCCGGCTGCGGCATGTTCTCCTCCCCGCCCCCGCCTGAACCCGCCCCTCTGGGTCCGGTCGAGGCCTTCCTCTCCCAGGGGAACATCGGGGACCGCACGCGCCTTGACGACCACGCCTTCGGCAAGGACGTGGAGGTGGCCCTGGACGCCGTCTTCACCTCCGCAAACGGCGAGGACTGCCGCAGAGGCACGGTGCTCGCCGCCCGCAAGGACTCCGAGACGGTGGTCGTCTGCAAAGACGCCGACGGTCGCTGGAAAATGGCGCCCCGCATCATGGGCCAGCGCCTCCAGCCGGAATAGGCGCGGATCGTCATGCGGATCGCGCTCCACCTGCTGCCCCTCCTCCTTATGCTGATCGCCGCCCCTTGCTTCGGGGCCGACGCGCTTCAGCCATACGGGGCCAACCTCTTCCAGGGCAACTTCTCCAAGGGCCAGGGAACCGACGCCGTGGCCCCCGGGGATCGGTTCGTCCTGCGCATGTGGGGCGGCGGCTTCAATCAGGACGGCGTCGTCGCCGTGTCGGACCGGGGGACCATCACCCTGGATCAGCTGGGAGAGCTTCCCGTGGCCGGACTCACCCGGGAGAAGCTGATGCAGGACGTGCAGAGCAAGCTCGCCGCCGCCGGCAAGTCCGATGTCCAGGTCTACGTCGCCCCTCTGGACGCCAAGGCGGTGTCGGTGCTCGTCACCGGAGGCGTCGTGCGTCCGGGACGCTATGAAGGGGCCCCCAACGACGGCGTCCTGACCTTCCTCGACAAGGCCGGCGGCATCGACCCCGAAAGGGGCAGCTACCGGTCCGTCCGCCTGCTGCGGGGAGGCGCCGAAATCGAGACCGTCGACCTCTACCCCTTCGTGCGCCAGGGGACGCTTCCCGCCCTGCGGCTGCAGGACGGCGACACCCTCGTGGTGGATCCCAGAGGCACCTCCGTCGCCGTCACCGGCGAGGTGACGACCAAGGCGAGATTCGAATTCCCCAAGGACGGCGCCACCGGGGCGGCACTGATGGATTTGGCCCGTCCCAAGAAGCGTGCCACCCACGTCAGTCTGAGCGGCACCCGGAAGGGCGCCCCACACACCGCCTATCTGCCCGTCGAGGCGTTCAGGGCCCTGCAGCTCGAGGACGGCGACAAGGTCGAGGTCCAGGCGGACGCCACCGCCGACACCATGACCGTGGAAGTCCAGGGGGCCATACGGGGCGCCTCCCGCTTCCCCGTGAAGAAGGGGTCCCGATTGGCGGACGTGCTGCATTTCATCGCCGTGGAGCCCGGCCAGGCGAACCTCGACGCCGTCCACATCAAGCGCAAGAGCGTTGCCGCAAAACAGAAGAAGGCCATCGCCGAGTCCCTGCGCCGGCTTGAGGAGACCGCCCTGACCGCGGGATCCTCCAGCACGGAGGAAGCGCAGATACGGGCCAAGGAAGCGGAGATGGTGACCAAGTTCGTGGAACGGGCCAAGAACGTGGAGCCGGAGGGCATCGTCGTCCTCGGCAAGGGGGAGACGCACATCGTCCTCGAGGACGGCGACGTGATCGTCATCCCCGCGAAGAGCGACGTGGTGATGGTGGGCGGCGAGGTCATGTCCCCCCAGGCGCTGCTGTGGAACAAGGGGCGGGACCTGGACGACTACGTCAAGGGCGCCGGAGGCTACACCCCGAGGGCGGACAGGAACGGCGTGCTGGTGGTACACCAGAACGGCGCGGTCTCGCGAGGCGGCGACGACATCCGCCCCGGAGACCAGCTGCTCGTGCTGCCAAAGGCGGAATCCAAGAGCATGCAGACGGTCAAGGACATCTCCCAGGTGCTCATGCAGGTGGCCATCTCGACCCGGGCGATCCTGGGCCTGTCCTCCCTCTAGCGGGAGGGCGTTCCCGGCGGCGCGGGCACGCCGTCGATGGAACCGACTCCGAGGACGCGCCATGGGCGCAGGCGCGTCCGGCGGTTCCCCACGCCTTGGGGGGCGATGGTTCCCGGCCTTGCGCCGATGCCGTCGAATGCACGGGAAATGCGCCCATGACAAACCGACACCGCCCGATGCGCGGGGATCGGCGACGATACGAGAATCGACAGGAGCGGCACGATGTTCTTCAACGAGTCCAAACGCAAGAAGCTGCTCGCCAAATACAGTGAACAGACGCCGGACGACCGCGCCATCCTGCGCATCCTGTCGATCGTCTTCACCCCGGTGTCCTTCCCCGTCCTGATGAAGGCCATGGGGACCCTGAAGCAGCCGGCCTTCGTCAAGGCCCTCCCGAACCTCCCCAAGGACCTCTCCTCGACCCAGGTCTTTGCGAGCCTCGAGCGGCTCGTCAGGGAAGGACTCGCGGTCCAGGGGGCGATCTCCCCCAAGACGCAGCTCTTCTTCTGCCACCGGCTCCTCGCCGAGCCCCTGACCCGGGAGGCCCTGTCCTTCGGCGAATTCGTGCCGATATTCAACGTCATCACCCAGATCGCCGACATCGTCCGCGACCGGAACACCTACTTCCTCAGCGAGTACTCCAACCGCGAGGCGTACATGCGCGACCTGCGGGCCGGCCTCTACGCCGGCGACCAGCGATACTTCAACAACATATACCGCTCCCACTCCTTCCGGTCCGACCAACAGATGCACGCCCTCACCCACGCCGGCATCCCGAGCTTCTCGGAACCCCTGCTCGAGATCCTCTGCAACCCGCTGGACGATGGGCTGCTGCTGAACCTGACCGGCGACATCCGCAACACGTGCTTCGAACTGCTCTGGCGGCTCGGCTGGGCCCACAGCGTCCTGCGCCCCGAACTCGGCCGGCTGCTGGCCGACATGCACAAGAAGGACCCCGCGAACGTCCCCATCGCCACCTATCTCATGGACAGCCTTCTGGACGAGGAGCGGGTGGCCGAGGCGCAGGAGCTCTTCGCGACGCCCACGCTGGCCGACACTCCGGAAAGCTGGGCCGCCCTCGGCGTCGTCGCCGCGATGCGAGGCGACAACGCCACCGCCCTGGAACTCTTCGAGGACGGTTTGAAGCGGCTCCGCAAGGTCTCGGGCAAGAAAAAGGTCTGCTTCACGTCCTGGTACAGCGTCCTCTACCCGCTGCTGCTCCTGCACTTCGACCCCACCGGCAACGCCGGGAAAGTGCGCAACTACGTGACGGCGACGATTACGTCGGAACGAAGGCACTTCACCAACACGATCTTCATGATGATGGACGCGTTCACCGACCCCAACGGCCAGCGGGACGACGTCCTCTCCCTGCCGTTCGTCCAGGATTTCGAGGCGAAGAACCGGCCTCCGGCCGTGCTCCTCTGCTTCTTCCTCCTGGGCACCTGGGCCGACCCGAAGGGCATGGCCCCCCACGTGGGAATGGGCGTCGACGCCTGCCTGTGGGCCAGGAGGCTGGGACTGCATCTCATCGCCCGGGAAATGGCCAGCGTCCTGCGGCAACTGGATCCCGAAGCCGCGAAACCCCTCGCCGACATCCCCGAGCCCGACCATCCCTTCAGGAATCTGCTCCGCTACAAGCCGGCCTGGGAGTCCTCGCTGGAGAACCTCGTGATGCTGACCGCCGGGAAGGGCGGGGACGGCTCGGGAAAGACCGGGGACAAGCGCATCATCTGGCGGCTGGTCTGGAACACCCCCAGCGAGGGCAGACAGGGCGGGATCGAGCACATCGAAGTCATGCCGTTCCGGCAGACGCTGGGAGCCAAGGGCTGGTCGACCGGCCAGTCCGTGGCGATCTCGAAGTTCGCCCAGAATCCCCAGGGGGAGACGGCGGCCACGGACCAGGACCGGGTGATCATCGGCACCATGCACATGGAGCGAAGCTACTACTACGGGACGAGCTGGACGTACGACATCTCGAAGATCATGCTCGCGCTCGAGGGGCACCCCCTGCTCTTCCGGGGGGCGTCCGGGGAGCGCGTGGAGGTGACCATCGAGGAGCCGAAGGTGTCGGCGCTTGAGTCCGACAGCAAATACGTCGTCGCCCTGGATCCCTGCCCCGAGGATCTCGACCAGAAGAGCGCCGTGATCATCCGCGAGGAGACCCGCAACTGCCTGCGGGTGTACCGTTTCGGCGAGAGCCACATGCGCATCGCCCGGGTCCTCGGACGCAACGGCCTGCATGTCCCCGTGGAAGGCAAGGAAAACCTGCTCCGCGCCCTTGGGGGGCTCGCATCCTTCGTCACGGTGCATTCCGACGTCGCCGGCGTGGAGTCCGGCGCGGAGAAGATCGAGCCGGACATGCGGCTCTACGCGCAGCTGCAGCCCATCGAGGACGGCCTGGATCTGGAGGTGAGGACCCGGCCCCTGGGGAACGCCAGCGTCTCCTGCATTCCCGGCGAGGGAGGGGAGAACATCTTCGGCACGGTGGAGGGCAGGCGCGTCAGGACCAGACGCAATCTCCCCGCGGAGCAGCGCTCCCTGGAGGAGATGGTGGAAAAGTGCCCGGCCCTTGCCTCGGCGGAGCAGCAGGAGACCAACAGGTGGTGGCTGTCCTCCCCGGATCTTTGCCTGGACCTGCTCCTTCAGTTCCAGGAGCTGGACCAGGAGCGCACCATCGTGGAATGGCCCAAGGGAGGGGAGCGCAAGATCAGCCAGATCACCCCGTCGAAGCTCAAGATGCGCATCGGGACGACCCAGGGGTGGTTCTCCGTGTCCGGCGAGATCGAGGTGGACGACGGGCTCGTCATGAGCATGCAGGAACTCGTCAGCAAGGCCGGCTCCGGCGGGAAGTTCGTCCAGCTGGGCGCCGGCAGGTTCCTCGCCCTGACGGAGAGTTTCAAGCGCAGGGTGGAGGCCATCGCGGCCCTCGGGACCGAGCATGGGGACGACATCCGCCTGCCGCCTCTGGCGGCCGCCCTGCTGCCCAATCTTGGCGACGACGTCGACAGCCTCGAGGAATGCGAGGAGTGGCGCAATGCGGTGTCGAAGTTCGACGAGGCCGAGACGCTCCAGCCGGACATCCCCACCACGTTCACCGGGGATCTGCGGGAATACCAGGCGGAAGGCTTCACCTGGATGACGCGCCGGGCCCACTGCGGCTGCGGCGTGTGCCTCGCCGACGACATGGGGCTCGGAAAGACCATCCAGGCGCTGACCCTGCTGCTGGCGAGGGGGGCCGACGGCCCCGCCCTCGTGATCGCCCCGACATCCGTCTGCAACAACTGGATGGACGAGGCCGCCCGCTTCGCCGGCGCGCTGAACTTCCACGAGATGCGCATGGGGGATCGGGAGTCGATCGTGAAGGATCTGAAGCCCATGGACGTCCTGGTCACCTCCTACGGGCTGCTGGTCAGCGAGGAGAAGCTCCTGGCGGAGGTGCAGTGGAACACCATCATCCTGGACGAGGCCCAGGCCATCAAGAACATGGAGACCAAGCGCAGCAGCGCGGCCATGCATCTCAAGGGGAATTTCCGGATGGTCACCACCGGGACCCCCATCGAGAACAACTTGGGCGAACTCTGGAACCTCTTCCGCTTCATCAACCCCGGCTATCTGGGGTCGCTGGAGAAGTTCAACAAGCGCTTCGCCCAACCCATCGAACGGGACAACGACAAGAACGCCCGCAGGAGCCTCAAGCGCCTCATCTCGCCCTTCATCCTGCGCCGCACCAAGGGCCAGGTCCTCACGGAACTCCCCGCCAAGACGGAATCGGTCCGCAACGTGGATCTCTACGAGGGGGAGAGGGCCACGTACGAGGCCATCCGCCAGAACGCCATCGCGTCCATAGAGGCGGCGGACGGGGACGTGCGCATGCTGATCCTGGCCCAACTGGTCAAGCTGCGCCGCGCCTGCTGCAACAGCGCCCTGGTGCTCGACGAGGAGGAGGCGAGACCTTCGGCCAAGATGGACGCCTTCGCGGAGATCATCGAGGAACTGCGGGATGGGGGGCACAAGGCCCTTGTCTTCAGCCAGTTCGTCGGGCATCTGACCTTTTTGCGCAAGAAGCTGGAGGAGATGGGCATCGTCTACCAGTATCTGGACGGCTCCTCCACCCAGGCCCAGCGCGCCGCCAGCGTGAGCGCCTTCCAGGCCGGGAAGGGGGACTGCTTCCTCATCAGCCTCAAGGCCGGCGGCACCGGACTCAACCTGACGGCCGCGGACTACGTGATCCACATGGATCCCTGGTGGAACCCCGCCGTTGAGGAGCAGGCGTCCGACAGGACGCACAGGATCGGCCAGAGCAGGCCCGTCACCATCTACCGGATCGTGGCCAGGGACACCGTGGAGGAGAAGATAGTGAAGCTGCACGCATGGAAGCGCGATCTCGCCGAAAGCCTGCTGGACGAATCCGGGGCCCCGGCCAAGCTCTCCTCCGAAGACATGCTCAAGCTGATCAAGGGCGAAGACATCTAGCAGACCGGCGTCCCAGGCGACCGTCGCCGCCCTTTCCCGATGCGGGATGACGCGGCGGCATCACGATGCGCGGGGACGCCTGCCCCGCCAACCCCCGGCGGCTCCATGCGACGACCACCCCCCTGGCAACGGCACAGCGCACCCGCCCAAGATTTCGGCATCATGGCCGCCTGCGTGGACATCTTCTTCGTCTGCATGGCGTCCATCGCCTTCGAGATATTCCTGACCCGGCTCTTCGCCGTGACCTGCTGGTCGGAATACGGCTACTGGATCATCTCCATCGCCATGGTGGGCTACGCCGCCAGCGGCGTCCTCATCTGCCTCGCCGGGGAGAGGATGGCCCGACGCGCCCGGGACATCCTCCCCCTCCTCGTCCTCGGCCTGCTGGCCTACACCCCGGCGGCCTTCCACCTGGTCAACCTCGTGGACTTCAATCCCCTGGAGCTGCAGAACGCCGTCCTGTGGCCGGACCAGCTCCTGAACATCGGCAGGTACTACCTGGCGCTGTTCCCCTTCTTCCTCCTCTGCGGCTGCTTCGTCGGCCTCGCCTTCATCGCCGGACGGGACCACATAACGGCCGTGTACACGGCGGACCTCGTCGGCGCCGGACTGGGAAGCCTGGCCATGCTGGCCGCCATGCACCTTCTCCATCCCTTCCATCTGCTGGTTCTCGTCCCCCCCATGCTCTTCTGCGCCCTCGCGGCGGGACTCCCCAAATCACGCCTTCCCGGCCGGCCATGGCTGCTGCTTCTGGGGGCCCTGCTCCTCGCCGGCGGGGAGTGGTGGCTGGTCGCCTGCAACAACGCCACCCCCAGCGCCTTCAAGCCCCTCTTCGCCTCCGTCAACGCCCCGGGGAGCCGGGAAGTCCTGCGCATCCTCTCCCCGAGAGGCCTCTACCAGGTCATGGAAAGCCCCCTGGAACGGCTGGACGTGGATCTTTCCCACAACTACGCCACGCTGGGGACGAACGGACCTCCCAGGGCCCTCGGCGTCTACCGGGACGGGGAGCGCAAGGCCGCCCTGCCCACGGGGGCCCCGGAGGACGCCACCGTCGACTACGTCGGGGCCAGCCTGGACAACCTGCCCTATCTGCTGCGCACCCCCAAGGACGTCCTGCTCGTCGGGTCCAAGGGAGGGTTCAGGATACGGGAGGTCAAGGAACTGGGGGCGCAGCGGGTCACGGCGCTGGAGCCGGAGCCCGAACTGCTGGAACTGGCCCGGGAGCGCCTCGGCCTGCTGCTGCAGGAACCGGACGGCCACCCGAGGAACATCCTCGTCATCCGCGAGCCGGACCAGGGCAGGCGCTATGCGTTGCACCCCGACGCCGAGGAGTTGCTCGTCGGCGCGGCGCCCTTCGCCCAGTTCGCCGAGGACCGCGGCACCCGCTCGATCATCGACGCATCCTCGGAATACATCGACGGCAGCCCGACCGGGCGTTATCTCTTCACCACGGAAGCCATGGTCCAGGCCCTCGAGGCGCTGGAGCCCCGGGGCATCCTCTCGCTGTCCGTGAACATCGGGGAATTCACCGTCTACGCCGTGAAGGTCGTGGCGACGCTCATCGACGCCCTGCGCGACATGGGCATCGACAGGCCCGAGGACCACGTCATCGTCTACCGGAACGCATGGCGCGCCCGGATACTGGCCAGCCCGTCCCCCTTCGACCGGCGGGACGCCGAGGTCACCATGGCCTTCTGCAACGAGCGGTCCTTCGACGTCTCCTTCGTCCCCGGCGTCCCCCTCGATGGGCTTCCCGTCTGGAACGACCTGCCGCCCGTCTCCTTCCTCGCCGAGACGACGGCCGACGGCGAGGCCCCAAGGGACGCCCTCAGGGAGGACATCCAGCACCTCGCGCAACACGGGGACGTGGCGGAACCCTTCTTCGACCTCGCCCCTGGGACCCTCGACAGGCCATTCTTCCACAACATCCTGCCCCTGGGCCGTCCGCTGGCGCTCCTCGACCGCATCGACATCATCCCCCGCCCGGAGATCAACGGCCTCGTGAACGTCCTCGTGCTGCTCCAGGCCACGCTCTTCGCGCTGCTCATCCTCCCCCTGCCGCTCCTCAAGAAGGGGACCGTCACCGCGCCGCCGGGCAGATTCCTCAAGGACGTCCTCTACTTCATCTGTCTGGGGCTGGGATTCCTGTTCGTGGAGATCACCCTGATAGAGCGGTTCTCCTTCCTCCTCGGCGACAACGTGATGGCCTTCTCCCTGGTGCTGGCGTCGATGCTCATCGCCTCCGGGCTCGGCAGCGCCCGCGCGGGGAAATTCGCCGACAGCCCCGACAGGGGGATGCGCCTCGCCGCCGGCGTCACGGCCGGCCTGCTGTGCTGCCTCGTCTTCCTCCTCCCCCAGATCGTCCTGGCCACCCTCGACTGGTCCCTGCCCGCCAGATGCCTCCTCGCCGCCGCATGTTCCGGAGTCCCCGCCTTCTTCATGGGGTTCTCCTTTCCTCTGGGGCTGTCGGCCATTCGGGGAAACCCCGCATTCCTGCCTTGGGCGTGGAGCATCAACGGCGCCATGTCGGTCGTCGCCACCCCTCTGGCAAGCCTTGCGGCGAACGCGCAGGGGTACACGCTCGTACTTGCTTCGGCATCGGTCCTGTATATAATCGCAGCTTTAGTCTGCCCCACGCCGGACGTGACCTCCGGCGGTTCCACCAACAAGAAAAGTTAACGGACGGCAGCCACAATGGGTCGCATCACATGTTGTCCCTCGAAGGCAGCGTCCGCCGTCTTCATCTCCATCGCGCTGGCATCCCTTCCGCTCCTTCCCGGCAACGTCCCGGCCCGGGAGGCCCATGCCGCGACGGTCTTCGTCGGCGGCGGCGAAATCGCAAACTCGGCGAAGACGCCAAACGCGCTCCCAATCGGCAATCTTTCCGCAGTGACGGGCAACCGGCCGGCAAACTGGTCCGCCGAACCGGCGAACGACAAGCAGACCGCCCTGTCCAACGATACGGCAGGCAAGCAGCCCAAGGGACGGCAGGCCGTTTCGCCGCAGGCGAATCACGTCGATCGGCCCGCCCAGTCGCCGGACATGGGGGTCTCCGACCAGTCCGCCATATCCCCGGGTTCCCTGCCACAGGGCAGGCTGGCCGTTCCGCCCAGCGCCCAGTCGGCGAACCAGCCCATCGCATCCGGGACAAGCGCGCAGCCGTCGAAGGCCTGGGCCGTTCCTCCCGCGACACCCCACGCCACCCCCCCGACGACCGGCACCGTCCCGACGAATCGGGAGACCGCCCCGCCGGCAGCGGGCACCACGCCCCCTCTGCAGAGTCCGACCGCCGCTCCCGGCAAGGACGCCGCGCCAGGAACCTGGGCCGTTCCTCCAGCGACGCCCGATGCCACGCCACCATCGACCGGCACGGTCCCGATGAAGCAGGAAACCGTCACGCCGTCAGCGGGCACTACGCCACCGCTGCCGAGTCCGGCCGCCGCCCCGGGGAAAGACGCCGCGCCGGGGACATGGGCCGTTCCCCCGGCGACACCGCACGCCGCACCGCCGACGACCGGCACCGTCCCCACGAATCAGGAAACCGCCACGCCTGCGGCGGGCACCCCGCCCCCGCTGCCGAGTTCCACCGCCGTGCCGGGAAAGGACGCCGCGCCAGGAACCTGGGTCGTTCCTCCGGCGGCCCCCGACGCCACCCCTCCATCGACCGGCACGGTCCCGATGAAGCAGGAAACCGCCCCGCCGACGACGGACGCCGCGGCCCCGCCGACGAATCCCGACGCCACGCCCGGAACGAAGACCCCGCCGACGGGAACCTGGGCCGTCCCTCCCGCCGCCCCCCACGCCGCCCCCCCGTCCACCGGCACCGTCCCCACGAAGCAGGAGACCGCCACGCCGGGGAAGACCTCGTCGTCGAACATCTTGTCCGTCCCCCAGACGCAATCGGGATCCGCCACCCACAAGGCCGACGAAGGCATCTTCCCGACGGCGGTCGGCCAGCCAGCCGCCGAGACCATCGCGACGCCCATCACGAAGCCCTTCGCCGCATCCCCCGACCCCGGGGACATCCTCCCGGTGGACGGCAACTCCCCGTCGTGGACCTACGAACGGTTCCTGCAGGCCTGCGCCCAGAGCGGCCGCGACCTGCAGATCGGCTCCAAGACCTTCGCGACCCTGATGGCCCGCAAGGCGAAGTCCATCGCCCAGGTGGAACACTACCTGGCGTCCCGCTTCGGCAGGGCGGATCCGGCCGTGGTCGCGGCCTTCGCCAAGGTGCCCCGGGAATACTTCCACTACAACTACCAGCACCAGATCAGCACCGCCGCCAATGCCTACGAGCCGTCCCCCAAACCTTGGGGCATCGGCTACGGTTCCGCCCTGAGCGACCTGCTGGGACAGTCGTACATGACCCAGCTCGCCGCCCCCAAGCCCGACGACGTCGTGCTGGAGATCGGCACCGGCAGCGGCTACCAGATCGCCCTCCTCTCCCGCCTGGTCAAGGAGGCCTACTCCATCGAGATCATCGCCCCCCTCGGGGAGCGGACGAAGGAGATTTTCCGCCCGCTGGGCTACACCAACGTGCACACGCGGGTGGGCGACGGGTACTTCGGATGGCCGGAGGTGAAGGAGGGCTTCGACATCATCATGCTCACCTGCGCCGCCAGCTACGTCTCGCCGGAGCTGCTCAAGCAGCTGAAGCCGGGGGGCAGGCTCATCGTGCCCATAGGACAGCCCTTCAAGAGAGGGCAGTTCCTCTACGTGTTCACCAGGGACACGGAAGGGAAGATCCACTCCCGGAAGGATTCCGGCGTGTACTTCATCCCCATGACGGGCTATCTGCAGACGAAATCGCCCCCGCAGGGAACGCCGGGGGAGAGCTCTTCGCCCGGACGCAGGGCCGCCGCTCCCGAACCTCGTCAGGCAAGGATACTGGACACCGCCACGGCCGAGTCCCGCTGACCATCGCGGCCCGACGGCCTTCGGGACCGGGTCAGGCGGAGCCGGATCGCTTCGCGGCCACGGCCCGCTCGAGCCAGCCGTACCAGCCGTCCAGGCCCGCCCCCGTGCGGCAGGAGACGTCGAATATCTCCAGGCCCGCGTTCAGGCGTCTGGCGAAGCTCCGCGCCCTGTCCATGTCGAAGTCCACGTAGGGCAGCAGGTCGATCTTGTTCAGGAGCATGACCTTCGCCAGATTGAAGAGCAGAGGGTACTTCTCGGGCTTGTCGTCACCTTCCGCGACGCTCAGCAGCGCCACCTTGGCGTCCTCCCCGCAGTCGAACTCCACCGGGCAGACCAGGTTGCCGACGTTCTCCACGAAGAGGACGTCGATCCCCTCCATGTCCAGCCTGTCCATGGCGGCCAGCACCATGGCGCTGTCCAGGTGGCAGCCGCCGTCGGTGTTGATCTGCACGGCCCGTGCGCCCGTGGCCGCCACGCGCATGGCGTCGTTGCTGGTCTGCAGGTCCCCCTCGATGACGGCCATGGAGAGCTTCCCGGAGAGGTCCCGCAGCGTGCGTTCCAGCAGGGATGTCTTCCCGGCCCCGGGCGAACTGATGAGGTTCAGGGCCAGGATCCCGCACCCCGCGAGACGCTGGCGCACCGCGTCGGCCTTTTTTTCGTTGGCTTCCAGCACGTTGCGGATGACTGGGATGTCCACTGTGGGCATCGGGGGCTCCTTTGCTGATCGTTCCCCGGGGATGGGCGTCCATGCCGGTCCGCGCCTTGGGCGAGGCCGAACGCCGCCCCGCGGACGGGGGTGTTGATGGCAGGGGCCTTGTACGCCGCCGCGGGCGTGAAGGCAAACACGGGACGGCCTGGCGGCGGAGCGATTGCATGAAAACGGCGTCGACGGAACCGGCTCCTCATCCCCGAAGCCCCATGCCGGCAAGGAACCTGCGGCACCTGCCTGCATACCATATGCTCTGCGCCCCGACGTCAGGCATCCTCGATCCCGGGAGTCACCCGCATCCGAGGATGGACGGCGGAGGAAAACCGATGGGACGGCCAGATGAGGGCGGTTTCGTGTGGACAGGCCCTGCGTGGCCAAACCGGCCTTCGTTCATGCAGTCGCCCTGGGCCTGGCGGCGGCTTGGGATTGCCTGCCGCAAAAGAGGAGCCATTGAAATATCATGCTTTTGGGCGACTTGATGCAAATGTCGATTGGCAGTACTGACTGGATCTGCCAACTGCGCACGTTATCACGATGACGCAGCATTGGTTGACATCCCGATCCTGGAACGCTTCTCCCCATCGGGAACGAACAAGCTACTTCATGAATGGCTCTACAGTCCTCGCTTCGATTTCCACCTACTGCACCGCTTCATCTTCGAGTTCGTTGCAACCGAGGGCAATCCGTTTCGCCACAGGAAGTCGCAATAGCTCACACACATGACCATCCAAGGTCCGTTGCGACTTCAACGGCACGCAGCGTCCCGAGAAAATGCTCGCTACGCCGGCCAGGCCTCAAGCCTCTTCAGATAGAGTTCCCTCCCCTGCTCCACGGCATGGCCGAAGGTCTCGCCGCAGACGGGACACGGCTGCCACAGGGCCTCCCGCCCCTCGCCGCCGAAGACCGTCCCGCACCCCCCGCAGCGCAGACGCACGGGCAGGCACGTGAGTTCGAGCCGGGCGCCCTCGTTGGGGGTGTCCTTCGTCATGATCTCGAAGCACATCTGCAGGGATTCGGGGACGATGCCCGCCATGGCCCCGTAGACCACGTGCACCGACTCCAGGCGCCCGCACCCGCGGCTGTCCATCTCGGCCTGGACCATGGCGAGCAGGCTCTCGACGATGCTCATTTCATGCATGCATTGCCCCCAACGTGGAACGTCCCTTCGGGCGCCGCGGGATGGCGGAGCCGGCGAGGGCCGCGAGTCCACGGGCGAGTCCTTCAGCCATAGCTTCACTGAAGGTGCCGACGCCTGTCAAGCATCGGTCGCCTTGGGCCGACGTCGCGGACCCGTCGGTTGCGGGGACGGCGGGCACGTTCCCGGGCACGTCGCCGCCTCGACGCGGATGGCAAGGATCATGTCGGGCCTCTTCGCCCCCCACGACTCCGGCGTTCACGCCCATCGCCATTGCCGTCTTTCCGGACCGACAATGTCCGGCTCACGCTTCCGACCGTTCCGGCCGAATGGCCGCAACTCGATATCTGCCGCGGGTCCCGCACACGGACGGCCTTGCACGACAAGCCCGGACTTCCTTTTGACTGCAGGATGCAGTATGCTGACGCACATGCGATCTCCAACCTTCCTCGGCATCTACTCGTGCGTGCAACCGCCCCACAACGAAAAGGCGTATTATTTCGCCTGGGAAGACACCATTTCGTCCCGCATCGTCCAGAAGCTGGACAAGGCCTATCAGCCGGCCGAGCAGCAGCATGCCATCACCCTTGAGGAATTCACGCGACGCTTCACCCACGAGCCGTCCATCCTCGCCATGCCTCTCGTCAGGATGGACGACATCTGGAAACGCCGCAAGGAGGAGCCCCCTCCGAAGCCCGTCGTCGATGCCGAGGCCGAGGCCAAGGGGATGTCCAGCGAGGAGCTGCGGACGGAAAAAAAGATCCGGGATCTTTTCCTCAAGGCTCTGCCGGGGCTCAAGCGGCCCAAGGAGCGCGACGCGGCGCTGGCGGCCATCGAGCAGATCGCAAGCACGCGCCAGGACATCACCCCCAGCCACAAGCACATGTTCCGCGACTTCGGCGTGACTCTGCGGCAGATGAATCTCCTCCCCCAGGCGCTGCTCTGCTCAAAACGCGTCGTGGAGATGTCTCCGGAGGACGATCATGGCCATTTCAATCTCGCCCGCATTCTGTGTCTGATGGAGATGTTCGACGAGGCCATCGAACACCTGGACAAGGCCATGCGGACATCCCCCAAGGAAAAGGCCTACGTCAAATTCATGGCCCACATCAACAAGAAGCGGATGCAACTGGAGATGCTGCCATACGAGAGTCGTCACTCCGCCGGCAGAGGCACCGTTCTGCACGGATGAGGAATGCGCGCCTCTGTGCCGGTTCGGGACGGGATGCGACGGACGAGTCGCGGCTTGACGTTTCAGGGGCGATGCCGTAGCACCCTGATTTTCTGCAGGGCGGCCGTGGCGTCTTGAATGCGGAGTGCGCCCCATGACCTCCGACTTCGAAGAGAACGCCGGAACACCGCCACCGGCGGAGGGCGAAGGGAGTCGCGCCGGAACCTTCTTCAGGCGCGTACGGACGACGACAAAGCCTCGCCGTGCACGGAGCGGTCCGAGACAGGGAAGGAGTTTCCTGCGACGAACAGGTTCGGAGGAGGATGCGTCTCCGGCCCGCAGGCGCGGCATGGATTCTTGCGCAATGGATGGTTCGATGAACAAACCCATTCTCATTCTGATTCTGGGCGTCGTGCTGCTTGGCATGGGCCTGCTGCTCGTGCAGCAGTACCAGGAAGGACGTCAACCGCCCATGGTGGCGGAGAGTTCCTCCGGGACGCCCCAAGAGGCTCCGGCCCAGGCCGCCCCGCCACAGATGCCCTCCCAGCCTCCCCAGCCGGCCGCCGCACAGCAACAGATGACGCCGCAGCAGCAACAGCAGTTGGCGCAACAGCAGCAAATGGCGCAGCAGCAGCAGTTGGCGCAGCAGCAAGCGGCACAGCAGGCCGCTCAGCAACAGGCGGCGCAGCAGGCCGCACAGCAACAGGCGGCGCAGCAGGCGGCTCAGCAGAAGGCCGCTCAACAGGCGGCCCAACAGCAGGCCGCACAGCAACAGGCTGCGCAACAGCAATCGGCGCAGCAGGCGGCTCAGCAGAAGGCCGCTCAACAACAGGCCCAACAACAAGCGGCTCAACAACAGGCGGCTCAACAACAGGCCGCACAGCAGGCCGCGCAACAACAGGCGGCACAACACAAGGCGACGCAGGCGGGCAAGCAAGCCGCCACCCCAACGACCGCCAAGCTCGTCGTCTCCACCAAGGACACCGGCGCGAACGTCCGCCTCTCGGCGGACGCCCCCATCTCCTACAAGACCACCCTGCTGTCCTCACCCTTCCGGGCGACCATAGACCTGGACGGGCAATGGCCCATGCTGAAGGCCCCCGGCGTCAACAAGGGCAATCCCGTGGTCACCAACGTGCGCATGGGGAACTGGCGAGGCGGGACGCAGGTGGTCATCGACCTGAAGGTCAAGTGCAAGCTCACCCCCGTGCTGTCCAAGAACGGCACGGTGCTGGACCTTCGCATCGATCCGTAGCCCCGGTCGCGGAACGCCAAAAATTAAAATGCGCCCGGAATCCCATGGGATCTTCCGGGCGCATCATTTTTTGAATGATGGGCTTCAGCGGCCCGTCGGCGCCTCCATGGCCCGTCCCTTGGCGTCCGCCGCAAGGACGGCGTCGACCAGGATGCCCGTCAGGCCGCAACGATCCAGATGATTGACCCCCGCGATGGTCAGTCCGCCCGGGGAACACACATCGTCGCGCATCTGGTGAAGCGGGGCCGAACTCTCGGCGGCCATCGCCGACGCCCCCTGGAAAAGCGCCGTGACCATGGCCCGGGACTGGGCGTGAGGGAACCCCAATGTCACCCCCGCCTGGACCAGCCCCTGCATCATGGCGAAGACATAGGCGGGTCCGGCCCCCATGAGGGCCGAGAAGGCCGCGAAACGGCCTTCAGGCAGCACGAGGCTCATGCCGAGCCGTCCGAAGAGCGCGACAAGTTCGCTCCGGTCGTCCTGCGAGGGGACACGGTCGAGGCACAGGGCGAACACCCCCTGCCCCACCAGAGCCGGCGTGTTGGGCATGCATCGCGCCACCGCGCACCTGCCCCCCACGGCATCCCCCAGCTGCTCCAGCGTCACCCCCGCCGCCACGGACACCACCACCTTGTCGGCAGTGAGCGCATCCCGCACGGAACCGAGCACTTCCTCGACCTGATGGGGCTTCACCGCCACGATGACGATCCGGCACTCCCTCACCAGGGAGACGGCATCGGGCATGGCCCGGATCCCCTTGGCGACCAGATCCGCCATGGGCCCCGGGGAACGATTGAATCCGCACAGGACGCACGCACCCCGGGCATGCATCGCCCATCCGGACAGCAACGCCCCTCCCATGCGCCCGCAACCAATGCAGCCGACGGCCTCCATCGACATCGACCTCACCCCTCCACCGGAGCGGGGACTCCCACGCTCCGGCCAGACATCGTCAGTTGCTGTGCAACTCGCTGATCTTGGGCAGATTCTTCACCATCTGAAGGGCCAGACGAAGCTGGCTGTCCCTGGCCAACTGCTCCTTCCCCTCGTCCTTCTTGTCCTTGTCGGTCTTCTTCTTGTCCTTCTTGGTCTCAAGATGGCGATTCAGATTCTGCTCGCGGACAAGGAACCTGTCCTTGTCCTCGGGCTTCGGCGGCTCGAAGGCGGCCTCCAGATCGGGCTGTATGCCCTCGGCCTGGATGGAGCTTCCGTTGGGCGTGTAGTACAGGGCCACCGTCAGCTTGAGGCCCGAGCCATCGGCGAGGGGGATGATCTTCTGGACCGACCCCTTGCCGAAGGAGCGCTCTCCCACGAGCAGCGCCCGCTTCTGGTCCCGCAGGGCGCCCGCGACGATTTCCGAGGCGGAGGCGGATCCGGCGTTGATGAGGACCACCACGGGCACCTTGACGTCGTCGTCCTGGGCGTTGGCGGTGTAGACGTGGTCGGTGACGTCGAGCCGTCCCTTGATGGAGACGATGACCCCCTCGTGCAGGAAGATGTCCGCCACGCTGGTGGCCTGATCCAGCAACCCGCCGGGGTTGCTCCGCAGGTCGAGGACGATCCCCTTCATCCCGCCGCTCGCCTTGCAGTCCTTCTCGGCGGCCACTATCGCATGGCGCAGTTCCTCGGTCGTGCGCTCCGAGAAGCGGGTCAGCCGCATCCAGTAGTAGCCCTCTTCGAGCTGCTTGGACTTGACGCTGATGAGGGGGATGGCGTCACGGACGATCCGCACGGTCTGCGCGGACTTCGCCTCTTTGTGGATGATGACGAGCTCCACCTCGGTCCCCTTGGGCCCCCTGATCCGGGAGACCACCTCCTGGAGGGAGAGTTCCTGGGTGGGCTGCCCGTTGATGGACACGATGATGTCGCCGGTCAGGAGCCCCGCCCGGTACGCCGGCGTGTCCTCGATGGGGGCCACCACCACCACCTGGTTGTTCTCGAGGGATATCTCTATGCCGACCCCGAAGAACTCTCCGGAGGTCGACTGCTGCATCTCCTTGTACTCTTCCGCGTTCATCAGGGTCGAATGCGGATCCAGCCCCTGGAGCATCCCCTTGACCGCGCCGTTGATCAGGTCGCCCTGGCCGACGTCGCGTACGTAGAACCGTTCCACCAGGTCGAGGACCTGACTGAAGCGCTTGAGAGCCTCGAACTTGCTCGGATTGACCTTCACGGCCGCCTTCTGCGCCCCGTCGGCCGGAGCGGGGGCTGGGGCTGGGGCCGGAGTCGGGGCGGGAGCCGGAGCGGCGGCGTCCGCCACGTCGATGCCGCAGCAGATCAGCAGTCCGAGAAGACAGCACAAACCAAACACGCGCATAATCAAGGCCTCCGCAGAGCATAGGAACAGAACGGGACGACGGCGATGCGGCATGGACGAATCGCTGCCGTGAATTGGGCAGAAACGGGCATACTGCATCTTTTCCTTCCAAATTGCAACGTACGCCCCGGAGTCTAACGTGAATTGATGAAGGATCGGCCTGTGGAGGCGCCAGCGGATCCCTTGCAATGGGATGACCGGCCTGCATGGCCGCGATGCCGGATCGCAGGCATGGATGAATGCCCGCGACGCCCCGGCAACGAAAAGGGCCGCCTGTTCACAGGCGGCCCCGAGACATCCCCGGAAGGGGACCACTTGCACCGGAAGGGGACTACTTGCAGCAGTCGTCGCCGACCTTGAAGAAGGCCGCCGCCTTGGCCCGGCATACCGGACACTCGTCACATGGCCCCTCGTGGGTGTAGCCGCACACGCTGCACACGTAATAGTCGACGGCGGGCAGGCCGGAGGGGTTCGCGATGGCCTTCTTGTAGAGGTTCGCGTGTACCTCCTCGACCTTGTTGGCGTACTCCATGTATTTCGCCACGGCGTCCTGCCCCTCGGCCTTGGCGTCCTTCACCATCTCCGGGTACATCTTCGTGAACTCGTAGGTCTCGCCCTCCAAGGCGGACTTCAGGTTCGCGGCGGTGTCGCCGATCTTGCCGGCGTTCTTCAGGTGGGCGTGGGCGTGGACGGTCTCCGCGGCCGCGGCGGCCCTGAAGAGCTTGGCCACCTGGGGCAGCCCCTCCTTGTCCGCCACCTTGGCGAAGGCGAGATACTTGCGGTTCGCCTGGGACTCCCCGGCGAAGGCGGTCATGAGGTTTTCCTGGGTCTTGCTCATCTATCGCTCCTTGCATCCCCCGCACAGGGAGGCATCTTGGGGCGCACAGAGCCATGTCCGGGGTCAGGCGGCCGGATCCGTGGCATCCCGTGCGCTATTTATCGAGAATGGTTCCTGATTACACCATCGGCCGACGCATGTAAAGCCGGCGGAAACTCAGCGTTTGCGGGGCTTGCTGACGGCGGCCTTCTTCCTGGGCGCGTCGCCACGCACGAGATCGGCCAAGGCCAGGATGGTGTTGGCATACCTGTCCTCGTGGTTGTATCGCTTGAGGGCGGCGTGCCATTCCTTCCTGCCGCCGTTCGGCGTCCATCCGTTCAGGGAGAGGTAGCGGCCGACGCTGGCCACGGCGTCGTCGGGGTCGAACAGGTCGATGACGCCGTCCCCGTTCCCGTCCGCTGCATAGCCGGCGATGCTGGAAGGCATGAACTGGCAGATGCCGAGGGCGCCGTAGAAGGAGCCCGGGACCGTGAGGGGGTCGATGTTGTTGGCGCGGCAGTAGTCGAGGAAGGTCTTCAGCTCCTTGTAGGCCCAGTCCGAACGCTTCTTCAGGACCTCGGAAAGCCACGGGCGCCTGTCGTCGCCGATGTCCAGCCCGTTCAGCCACGTCCCGAGCTGGTCCGCCTGCCGCGTCACGGCCATGCTGGCAAGGGTGTACAGCACAAGACGCGTGCCCAGGGCCGTTCCGAGGCGTGTCTCGACGTACAGCAAGGAACTGACGATGTCCGGGGGGACCCCGAAACGCCGCTCGGTCTCGTCGAAGGCCGCCTTGTTGGCGGCGATGTACTCCCTGCAGCGGGCGGCGCTCTCCGGCAGGACGACGTTCGGGTAGAGAGGGGGGAGCTTCTTCTTGGGCCCCTTCAGGAACGGCCGCACGAACTTCGAGAAGTAGAGCTCCTTCACCTTGCGCCCCATGGGCTCGGGGCTGGGATTCGGCAGGGCGGCGAGAGACGTGGCCGCAAGCCCGTCCCAGCATCCTTCGCTTCGCATCCGGTCGGCCAGGGACTCCCAGGCGTATGCGCCGGCGACATCGGCGCACATGGCCCCCACGCCCGACACAAGCCACAGGATCGCCGCTACTGCCGCGAAGATGCGGATCATGGCGTGCCGGCGCCTAGAAGCACATGCACGCATAGTCGCAATACTTGCAGTTGCGTTCACCATCCCCGCGCACCCCATTGAAGACTTCGAGAGAGGCAAGGCTCCCTATGACAGTCGCGACCAGTTTCTCGCAGTTCTTCACCACGGCTTCCCGCGCTTCGGCTTCCAGAACCTCCGCAAATGGGAAAAGCGGCACTTCCTTCCCGTCCTCCTTGAGACTCACGAAACACGCTCCGCCTATGTCACGGGCTGGGTACTTCCCTGCGAGCATGAGCACGTAGCAGGGCAGCTGCAACGAATGCAGATTGTCCCGCATCGCCTGCAGCACCGGCTCATAGTCCTCCGGGGTGCTGTCCTTTCCCAGCGTCTCGATCATGGGGAAGAGCACGCCATCGACGCTCCAGAGCTCCTTGGACGGCGGATGTACGGTTCCGGTCTTGTAGTCCAGGATGTACAGCAGACCACCTTCAAACAGATCTTCCTCCCGTTTCTCTATCCTGTCCAGCTTGCCACGGAGCAGGTAGTTCCTGCCGAAGACAGGCACGTCCACATCGAACCAGCGTTCCAGTTCCAGCAAGGTCACGGTGTTTTTCTGGGACTGGAGGTAACGCCATATCCTGTAGCGTGCCGCGGCCTCCAGCATGAAGCAGCTCGCCGGCGGCAGCTTCTTGTGCAATTCCTCCGACTGCGATATCTCCCTGTCGATGACCTCGTCGAAATACTTCCTGCTGATGTCCCTGGCGGGACACACTTTCTTCCCGGCGAAGCGACTGAAAAGCTGCTCCAGCACAGAGTGCACGCACGTCCCCACCGCGGCGGGATCGTCCCCCTCGTTGACCTCGTCCGGGGAGCTGAGTCCGTCGAGCCTGCGCCTCGCGAACGCCAACGGACATCTAAGGTAGTCGTCGAGAGCCGAGGGCGAGAGGTGGAGGCTGAGGACTTCGTCCAGCTTCTCCCTGAGCGCCCCCGTGCACTTGAGGGACGGGACTTCGGGCCGGTTGTATGGCCTCGCCATGCACTGCGCGACCTCCAGCCGCGAGTCGCCGGCCTCGAGCAGCTTCTTCTGCTCCCGCTCCGCTTCCCAGATGCAGCGTTCGACGAAGCGGCTCTTCACGTTCCGGCCGTCCATGATCTGCGATGTCCCGGAACCGCCCTCTTCCCAGAAGAATCGGACGTCCTTCGCCCCCGTGCACAGCCTGAAGAGGGCGTGCGCGGTCATCCCCTCTCTTTCCCGCACATCGGGCAGTCCCAGCACCTGGCGCAGGGACTGGGGAAGGAGGGGATCCGTGGGCGCCGCGCCCGGAAGGCGGCCGTCCGTGGCCTCCACGACCAGGACCCTGTCGAAGTGCAGCATCCGGGTCTCCAGCAGCCCCATCACCTGCAGGCCCGTCAGGGGGTCGGCCTCGAAGGGGACGCGCTCCTTGGCGATGAGTTCCCGGAGCAGTTCGAACAGCGCGTTGCGCACCTCGAAGGCCTCGTTCGCGATCCCCGAACCTGCGAGCACGGGGACTATCTGCGTGCGCAGCCGATAGAGCGCCTCGCTGTCCAGAAGGTAGCCCCACCAGGCGTCGCCGCTCCGCTCAAGCCCGAGATCGACAGTTCCCTCCTGCGACGCTTCCGGATCGCTCCCCCAGACCTCGTCGCCTCGCTCCGACAGAAGGTCGCAGATGCCCAGGAGCCATTCGGACATCTCCCTGATATTCCGCACCTTGGCGAGCCTCAGGAAAATCGTCTCCATCACCTCTCGAAACGGCCCCGCCGCCGTCTCGTCCATTTTCTTCTCTTTCACCACGTCATCGACGAGCAGTTCGAGACTGACGAACCGTTCCCCGCTCTTGACCTTGCGCTCCATCTCCCGCAGCGCCGTCCCGAGCCGCGTCGTCACGCCCTGCTCGTTCTGGACCGTCAGCATTTTCAGGAAGGGATGGCGCAGGCAGCGCAGCAGCGACCGCCAGTGGAGCCAGTCGCCCTCCTGGGCCGTCTCGTAGAGGCGCAGCAGGTTCTCGATGAACTGGCACAGAAGCGATCTGCCAAGGGGGTACCCCATGGAGATGTTCACTTCGCACTTCGGCAGGTGATGCAGCAGGGGGACGAGCATCCCGTCGTCGTTGAGGACGATCACGGTGCTGTCGATGCCCTCCTTCAGGGCGTTCCTGACGCCATCGAGCTGCGTGTGCACGTCGCTTCCCTGAAAGAAGCGGATTTCGGGCTTTTCATGGGACGTGTCGCCCCCCTTCGGGATCCTCTCCACCATGTCCGCGCCCACGCCCCATCGGCGCATCCACCTGACGTGGGCAGCGCAGGCCATGTGGGGGGCACTGTCCTTCGGCACCTCGATCTCGGTGTGGAGGCAGACGATCGCCCCTTCCTCCCAGAGCCTGCGCAGCACGTGATCCTCGGTCTTGGACAGCTGGTAGAATCCCGCGATCACCACAGGGCTCCCCGGCGAGGACTTGAGCAGGGACGGCAGCTCCCCTTCCCCGCAGGCGGCGGCGTAGTCCATCCCGTGGGTCCACCACCCCCGTTCGTTCATGTCGGCCAGATACGCCTTGGCTATCCTGCCCAGGCTTCCCAGCAGCGCCGCCGCATGGGGGCCGACGTCGTATTCCATGCCGGCGATGTCCTGCACCTTCACGCCGTGGATCAGCATCTCCTCGAGCAGGCCTGCGAGGCGCATCCCCCACGGCAGGAAGCTCGCGATGTCCATGTCGGCGAAGTGCTTTCCCAGCGACTCGTCGTCCTTCCCCAGTTTCCGGACGCATTCGTGGAGCAGCCACACCCTGTCCAGAGGGTTCGCCTCCTTCAGGAGCTGCCCCGCGAAGGTCGCGTGGAGCAGATGCATGACATCGGTCACGGTGTAGAGCATGGGAAGCGTCCCCGACCTGCCGCTCTCCTTGTAGAGATCGTAGAGGTACCGCCGGGGCCGCTGGTGGGGCACGATCACGAGGGCGTTGCCGGGCCTGCCGTTGGTCAGGTCCTTGAGTTCGTCCTTCAGTGCCGGCAGGAAGGGGCGGGTCCAGGAGAACAGGCGAAACTTCGTTCTCAAGGGGTCATCTCCGCAAGGTCATGGGTTTTTTTCAAGTGTCATGGCACCCGAGAGCGCGCGGCCCGTCAGGCGGACGCTCCCGCCGGCATGCCGGGAAGGCAGCCGCAGTCGTCGACCAGTCCGGACACGTCATGCACGCTCACCAGCCGGAACTTCTTGAGGCTGAAGTAGACGATGACGCCCATCGCCGTCTTTCCCTCGGAGGAGTCG
>JAISTH010000042.1 GCA_031272715.1 Desulfovibrio sp. | reverse complement strand
CATGGGCGACGAGGAGAAAAACATCGATGGTGCGTAATGATTTCGCATCGCACGACAGGAAGTGCAGAAGTATATGTGGGAGGATGAGGGTATCAACACACTACCTGAAGAGAGCCTTGTCCTTTCCGTACCGGGGCGGTATTCTCCGGCATGGTGGCGTTCCGGCGGGTCTCGCCCCGGACGCCCGTTCTCTCTCCGCCCCGCAAAGGGCGTGATCTGGAGCCATTTTGATGGAACACAAGGAACTGCGCATAGAACCGACGTCCATGCCGAATCTCGTCAGCGTCGTCGAACGCCTGTGCCACCCCTCGTCCCTGGACGAGGTCTGGCACAAGCCCGCCCAGGGCGCCGCGATGCCCTCCCTGGAGGACCTGAAGGAGATCATGAGCAGGCTGGCCGCCGCCATCTTCCCCGGCTACTTCGGCTCCGCCAAGGTACGTCGGGAGTCCATGGCCTACCACCTCGCGGCGAACCTCGACTCCATATACCGCAAGCTCGCCGAGCAGATACGGCGCGGCTTCTGTTTCTCCTGCGACAACCGCCGGGACTCCAGGTCCGGGTGCGAAAACGAAAGCGAACAGGCCTCCATGGCCTTCCTGGACCAGCTCCCCGAAATCCGCCGTCTGCTGGCGGGAGACGCCAACGCGGCCTACGAGGGGGATCCCGCCGCCACCAGCCCCGGGGAGGCCATCTTCTGCTACCCATCCATGCGGGTCATGCTGCACCACCGCATAGCCCACGCCCTCCACGGCCTGAAAGTCCCCGTCATCCCCCGGATGATCTCGGAGATGGCCCATTCCCGGACGGGCATCGACATCCATCCCGGAGCCACCATCGGCGAGGAGTTCTTCATCGATCACGGCACCGGCGTCGTGATCGGCGAGACGTGCATCATAGGCCGCAGCTGCAGACTCTATCAGGGCGTGACCCTCGGGGCCCTCTCCTTCCCGAAGAACCCCGACGGGAGCCTGACCAAGGGCATCCCGAGGCACCCCGTCCTTGAGGACAACGTGATCGTCTACGCCGGCGCGACGATCCTGGGGAGGGTCACCGTGGGCAAGGGGGCCGTGATCGGCGGCAACGTCTGGATCACGGAGGACGTCCCTCCCGGCGCCAAGGTGTCCATGGAACGACGGACGGCCTGATCCCGTCCGCGAAGGAGGTTCGCCATGATAGGACGCGGGCTTCTGTGCGTCTTCGCGCTTTGCCTGGCGATCCTGTTCCTGGGCGGATGCGGTCAGGGCGTGACCGTGCAGGCCAAGGGGCAGACGGTCGTCGGCGTGGGCGTCGGGAGGAGGTGAGGAGGGAGGACCTTCAGGCCGGCTCGGCGATGAGCGAGTGCCTTCCCGCCCGGACGATCCGCACGACGGGCATCTCCCCCGTGTGATCCGCGTCCGGGGCGAGGGACACGTGGACCGGGACTCCGTAGGGATCCCGGCCCTGCCAGCTGTCGAGTCCTGGCGTCTGCCTTGGGCTCCTCCCCTCGATGAGCAGATCGACCGTCTCCCCCACCCGGCCCTCCAGCCATGCGCCCCCCAGTTCCTCCTGCAGCGACTGGAGTTCCATGAGGCGTCTGCGGCTCGTCTCCAGGGGGATCTTGTCGGCGAACCCCGACGCGCGGGTCCCGGGACGGTCCGAGTAGCAGAAGGAGAAGCTGGTCGCGAAGGCGCATTTCCGCATGACATCGAGGGTGTCCTGGAAGTCCCCTTCGGTCTCGCCCGGGAAGCCCACGATGATGTCCGCGGAGACGGCGATGTCCGGCCGGACGGTCCGCAGGGACTCCACGAGCCCGAGGTAGGCGGCGCGATCGTAGCCGCGGCCCATGCGCGCAAGGACGGCGTCCGCCCCGGACTGCAGGGGGAGGTGCAACCGGGGGCACAGCGCGGGGATCTCGGCGAAGGCGGCCACGTCCTCCGGCCCCATGTCCCTGGGGTGGGGGGTCACGTACCGCAGGCGCGCAAGTCCCGGAAGGGCGCCCACCTTGCGCAGCAGTTCCGCGAAACTGACCCCGTCCGCCTGGGCGTCCTTGCCGAAGGCGTTGACGTTCTGGCCGAGAAGGGTGATCTCCCGGGCCCCCGCATCCAGCAGCCGGCGGCATTCGTCGAGGACGGCGGAAGTGGGGCGGGATTTCTGCCGGCCCCTGGTGAAGGGCACGATGCAGTAGGCGCAGAAGTTGTCGCAACCCTGCATGATGTTCACGAGGGCGACGGGGTCGGCCTGGCCGGACGTTGCCGGGATTTCCCGCTCGAGATACCGGCTGGAAAAATCCAGCAGGGCGAGCCGTTTCGTTGGCTGCTCCAGAAGGGCCTCGATGGCCTGGGGCGCGCCTGCCATGCCGTCGCTGCCGATGACCAGCCGCACCTGGCCTTCCAGATCGAAGAAGGTCTCCCCCAGTTGCTGGGCGACGCACCCGGCCACCGCCACCAGCACGTCCGGATTGCCGCCCGTTGCCTGGCGGATGCGTCCCAGGGTGCTCAGGACCTTGCGCTCGGGTTTCTCGCGGACGGAACAGGTGTTGACGACGACCACGCGGGCCGTCTCGACGGGGGCGGGGACGAATCCCCGGGAGGTCAGGGCCTGCTCCAGCCAGCGGGAATCGTGGACGTTCATCTGGCAGCCGAAGGTGACTATGTGGAAACCCTTGGCAGCCGCGTCCGGCGTGGAGGGGACGGACATCCTCCGCCCCCGGTCTATTGGGGGATCTCGTCCGGGATGTAATCGCCGGGCAAGTTCATGGACTCCTCGAGGGAGGATATCTGCATGCCCAGCCATTCATGGAAGGACTTCGCCGAGGCGTAGCTGAACAGCAGCTGGCCGTGGACGTAACGCTTGATCTCCGTGGGACCGTCGGGGATCACCTCGTGATCCAGGGAACCGTCGGCCGCGATGATCTGTTCGGTCTCCCGGGGCAGCGCCTCGAATTCGGTGTAGACGTTCGCCTCGAGTTCGCCGTGATCGTTGACGCCCCCCCAGACGCCATGCACTTCCATGGGCTTGAGTTCGCGAGGTACCACGTACGTGAAGCGGATCTTGTGGGGGGCATTGCTCATCTAGCGTTCTCCTGGGGGTTGCTGACGCCTGGGTGCCGCATGTGTCTTCGTCCGTTTGACTGCCGGCGCTGTGCCTTGTACACCTATGGGGAAGTCTTTGCAAAGTCCGCGCATCGGCACTGCATCGCATCCGCCGCTCTCGGGGCGGCCCCGGCCGTGAAATCCGTGGCTTGGCGCAGACGGCGTCCAAGGGCGCCGCCCGCCATCCGGATCCGGGACCCCGCAACCCGCACGGATGGCCGCTGGCGAGAAAAATCCCCACTGGAGACATGTTTGCATGAGCACGGCACAGGTCGTCGAACATCGCGTCGCCCCCTACTTCGAGATCGAGCCCTTCATGGTGATGAGCCAGGAGACGCGTCTGGGGGGAGCCAGCCTGGAGCGGCTGGCCAATCTCTGGGAGGCGTGGGTGCCGCTTCTGCGGGTCTGCGAAGTGAAGACCGGTGACGCCTCCCATCTCGCCGTCTGGCTCCCGGAATCCGTGGAGGCCGACGTGGACGGGACGTGGGTGCAGTCTCCCTCCGAAGGCTGGCTGCACAACAACCTCGCCCGATATCTGTGCATGTCCGCCATCCAGGAACTTCTGCCCGAGGTGGAGGAGGGCGGGTGCGCCCCTGCCCCCGACCCCACCCCGGAACTGCGCGAGGCGCTGGCCGCGCAGGGGCTGCCGTACAAGACGAACGCCGACACACTCGCCCTGCGCTACGCAATGGTGACCAACTACCCCTATCGGGGCGGCTGCGAGATCTGCCACCTGTTGCCCCAGTGTCCCAAGGGGCGCGGCGATGGGGAACTCGGCATCGTCCTGCCGGGCCACGAACGTGAGCCGGACGGATCCGAAAAATAGGGCCTCATCCCTCATGCTTGTCGATGCACACGGCCGGACCGTCCGGTACCTTCGGCTTTCCCTGACCGACCGGTGCAACCTGCGCTGCGTCTACTGCCGCAGCAACGCCCGCAAGTGCAGCATCGCCCACGACGACATCCTGCGCTACGAGGAACTGCTGCGGGTGGTGGACATCGCCGTGTCCCTGGGCATCGGCAAGGTGCGCCTCACCGGGGGCGAGCCCTTCGTGCGCAGGGACTGCGCGGAATTTCTCGCGCGCCTGCGGCGCCGCTTCCCGGACATCGACCTGCGGGTCACCAGCAACGGCACGCTGCTGCGGGAGCACGTCCCGCTGCTCAAGGACATCGGCATCGGGGGCGTCAATCTCTCCTTGGACAGCTTCCGCCGGGAGACCTTCATGCGGGTCACGGGGAGGGACATGCTGCCGCGGGTGCTGGAGAGTCTCGACGCCCTGCTGGCGGCGGGCATCCCCGTCAAGCTGAACGCCGTGGCCCTCAAGGGGGTCAACGACGGGGAACTGGAGGATTTCGTCCATGCGGCGCGGACGATGCCCGTGGACGTGCGGTTCATCGAGTTCATGCCCATGGGGAGCGACACCGCCTGGAAACCGGAACGGTTCTGGTCCGCCGACGACATCCTCGCCGATGTCGGTGCCCTGGCGACGCTCGTGCCGGAAGCGTCCCGGGGGGACATGGACGGGCCGGCCAGGATGTATGGCATCGTCGGCGGCAAGGGGCGGATAGGGGTCATATCGGCGATGTCGCAGCATTTCTGCAAATCCTGCAACAGACTGCGCCTCACCAGCGATGGAAGGCTTCGCACCTGCCTCTTCTCGGACCGGGAATACCGGTTGCGGGGACTTCTGCGTCACGGCAGGATAGGGGACGGACATCTTCGTCGTCTGTTCGGCCTGCTGTGCGTCGGCAAACCCGTCGGCGCGGACATCCTGCAGGGGCGCAAGGGGGTGGCGGTCTCCCGCAAGGCCATGACGGGGATCGGCGGATGACGTTCCTGGGCGGTGTCCCGGCAACGGGCGCAAAAGCCGCGGTTTTTTCGTGGGGGTGGCCGCAGTGCCGCCTCGGGCGGACATGGGAGACTGTCGTCCGCCCGCAACCAATAAAAGTGGGCTTCTGATGCAGAAGCCGGAGTTTCGACAATGATCGCCTACATCGAAGGTCGTCTGCTCCACGTCGAGGACGGGACCTGCGTCCTGGTCACGGATGCCGGGATCGGGTACGGGATCGCCGTGTCCGCCTACACGCTGTCCAGGCTTCCTGCGGCGGGAGAGCGGACGGCGCTCTACATCAGCCACGTGATCCGGGAGGACGCCCAGGCCCTCTACGGTTTCCCCACCCTCGACGAACGGCAGACCTTCGACATGCTGCTGACCATCGCGAAGGTGGGCCCCCGCACGGCCATCTCCATCCTTTCCCTGTACAGGCCCGACGACCTGCGGCGAATCGTGCTGGAGGACGACGCCGCGGCCTTGCAACGGGTCTCCGGCGTCGGCAAGAAGGGTGCGCAGCAGATATTCCTGGAGCTGAAGTACAAGCTGAAGCTGGAAGGCGCCGATGGCGGGGAGCATGGTTCGCCGCAGACGAAGATCTTCCGTGACGCCGTGGACGGATTGGTCAACCTCGGCTATGCGGAGGAGGAGTGCGCCGACACGGTGCGGAACGTGCTGTGCCAGGAACCCGATCTGGACGTGCCAGGGGCCTTGCGCGCGGCGCTGAAGCTGCTGGCCAAGGCGAAGCAGGACGCGGCTTCCCGGAAGGGGTAGGCCGGCGATTGGAGCGCCCCTGCAGGCAGAGCGATACCTTCAGGCCGAGCGATCCCTGCAGACCGAGCGATCCGGGTCCTTCCGACCCTGGAAAAAAACCGAAGCGCGTGACGTCCCCTTGCGCGGATGGCGGGGACGTCGCGACGAGAAGAGCGAGACATGCCGGAATCTCCCGAATCCGTTCCCCCGAAGGAAGCCCCGAAGGAAGAGCCCGTCGCCGAGATGGACGCCGCCGCGGCCGACGACAGCGTCAGGCCGGGCAGTCTGGACGACTTCATCGGGCAGAACGAACTGCGCGCCAACCTGCGGGTGTACCTCGGCGCGGCCAAGGAACGGGGCCGCGCCCTGGATCACGTCCTCTTCTGCGGCAATCCAGGTCTCGGAAAGACCACGCTGGCCCAGATCATGGCCGTCGAACTTGGCGTCAACTTCGTTTCCACGTCCGGGCCCGTGCTGGAACGGGCCGGAGACCTGGCCGCCATCCTGACGAACCTCGGCAGGCACGACATCCTGTTCGTGGACGAGATCCACCGCATGCCCATCGTCGTCGAGGAGGTCCTGTACCCCGCCATGGAGGACTTCAAGCTGGATCTCGTGGTGGGGCAGGGGCCCGCGGCCAGGACCGTGAAGATCGATCTCGACCCCTTCACCCTCGTGGGGGCCACGACGAGGATGGGACTCATCTCGTCGCCGCTGCGGGATCGCTTCGGCATCGTGGCCCATCTCGAGTTCTACAGCGCCGAGGACCTGGCCCGGGTGGTCCGGCGCACGGCCACCATCCTGCGCGTGGAACTGCGGCCGGAAGCCGCCATCGAGATCGGACGCCGCGCCCGGGGCACCCCGAGGATCGCCAACCGCCTGCTGCGGCGGGTGCGGGATTTCGCGGTGATGCACGGCGACGGCACCGTGACGGGAGAACTGGCGTCGGCGGCCCTGACGCGCATGGGCGTGGACGACAGCGGCCTCGATCAGATGGACAGGAAACTCCTGAAGGCGCTGGTCAACAATTTCGGAGGGGGGCCGGTGGGCGTGAAGACGCTGGCCGTGGCCTGTTCGGAGGAGGTGCGGACGATCGAGGACATCTACGAGCCCTTCCTCATCCAGAGCGGCTTCATCAAGCGGACGTCCCGGGGGCGCATGGCCACGCCGAAGGCCTTCAAGCACGTCGGGGAACGGCCTCCGACGGATTGGCTCACCATGGCCGAAGCCGCGGCCGGACGCGGAAGATCGGAACCCTCCGACGAGCAGGATGCGCCGGAGGGGACGGAAGGGTCGGAACAAGAGCGCAACGACAGTTGACCGATGTCGGTCCGGCCGGCGCTTCGGGAAGGGAAGGGAATCCGGGGCGGATCCCCGCAACGTCGAAATCGGTGCGCCGAGGGACTCAGGAAGCGGCCATCGCGTTGACCGACCGGGCCATGCGGGACATCTTGCGGGAGGCCTTCCTCTTGTGGATGGCGCCCTTGCCGGCGGCCTTCGCCAGAATGGAAGCGGCGACCCGCAGCGAATCGTCGGCGGCGGTCTTGTCCTTGCTCTTGATGGCGGCCTGGACGTCCTTGACCGCGTGCTTCACGCGGGTGCGCGCGGACCTGTTGCGCGCGGCCCTTTCCAGACTCTGCCTGTGGCGCTTGATGGCGGATTTGTGATTGGCCAAAGCGGTCGTCTCCTCTGATATAGCGCATTCGCGCATCATGGTCACATGACGGCAGACCGTGCTCCCTGGCACTGTCCGCCCTGCCTGTCCGGCGGCCGAGGTCCTCGCTGTCCGGGGAACCTCGCCGAACGGAACCCAGCAATGTACTTCGAAGCCGTGCCCGTGTCAACGACGGCATTTTGTACTTGCGGATCGGGATCCGGGAGGATGGCCGCCACGGCTCTCTGCAGGCCAAGGTATGGGATGCGTCCCAGTTCTGCGTGACGCCCGCGATCCGGAATCCACGCCCCCCAGACAAGAACATGCACAGAAAGGACGCCATCGTCGCTGCGCCGCCGCCAAGGCCGCACCAAGGCGACTGCGTGAAGAGATGCCGTTGATGGAACAGGCCCCTCTTCCCCGATGCCTCGTTGCCTGGCATTGCGTCCGTGGCGGCGGCCGCGCACATGCTCTCCGGCCAACGGCCAGACGCCTCGTTCGCAAGGGGCGATCCGCCTCTGGCGACGGCCGACGGGGAAAAACCGGCACGGCGGATAGCCTTGCGCGGTTTCATCCGGGCAGGCCCTTGGTGGCCAAGCAGGCCCTCGTTCATGGAATCGCCCTGGTGATAAGAGGGGCTTGACATCCCCGGAACCAGCGTATATTAGTCGGAGTACGACCCTCGTGTGTCAGCACGAGAGGCCGGCGGTGGACGCAGGTTGACCACGTACTCCTGGCCACCGGGTTCCGTTTGGTTTTTAGAACTCTCCCGCCCCCGCGCTAGCCGATCTGGCGCGGGGGCTATCCCTTTCATCGGCCAACATCGCCGCTTTCCCGATGCCCACTTTCGGCGACCCCTTGGGGTAACCCTGGGGAAACTTTTGCGTCGATGGGACGATGGACGACATCGCCGTGACGGTGGACGCAGGCTTGCTCTTCAGGTCACGATTTTTCGCCTGGAGCAGAGCTTCTCCTGTATTTGTCTGACTCCGTGTGCGTTTGTGTGCGCATTCTAGACATCGTGCCGCAACATGCGGAAACGTGTCCGGCTATCCGCCGCGCAAGGACCGGTCTCCCCTCCCGATGCTGTGCCATGCGGGAGGATCCACGAACGCCATTGGCCATTTTTCCCTAGGTCCCCCGCCGGCAGGGCGGTTGCAGGAAAAAATGCCGATGCCGATGGAACCGGGTCTTCCTTACCGAAGCCATATTGACCGGCATGCTGTCTGCGACTCCGGCCTGCACATGTGCTCTCCGCCCCAACGAGCAGTCGCCTCGAGTTGGAAACCGCCTCCTTCTGGCGATGGACAGCGAGGAAAACCGGCACGGAAGGCGACCTGACACAGTTTCATGTGGACGGGCGCCGTGTGGTCAAACCGGCCCTTCATTCATGCAATCGCCCTGGCTGTACATGAAAAACTTTACAAATAGTCTAGAGAGTGCTACCCTTTTCCGAAACGAGGGACGGACGCTGCATGGGCAGACCTAAAGCCGCTGACATGGCCGAGTTGGCCGCAAGAGTGCAGGACGACCTGGCCGGCAATCCGAAGCCTCTTGTCCGGTTGAGGCTGCTGGCCATCGCCGAGGCCTACAGAAGCACGCAGGACAAGGCCGCCGAGACCTTTGGCGTCTCGAGAGCGACGCTCGTGGACTGGACGACGAGATACCGGTCGGGAGGAGCGGAGGCACTCCTGAACAGGCCATATTCCCCGAGGAAGGGGAAGCTGGATGCGGCCGAGGCGACGATCCTCGACTGGATCGACAATCGGAAAGATCCCGATGGCAACGGAACGGCTTGGACGCTGGAGCGGCTGCGGCAGTCCATTGCGGATCGGTTCGGCATCGCCATGAGCCTCGGCGGTCTGAATCAGTGGCTCAAAAGACGTGGAAGGACGCAAAGGCGTGCGGGATACGGACATCCGGTCGTCTCGAGGGTAGATGCGTGCCGGGCCGTCTGACACGATTCCCGGGATGTCGCCGTCTTCCGTACATACCTCTTCCGCGCAGCAAGCGGGCGCCGCATCCCGTGAACCTGTACGGCGTGACGGATGCAGTGTTGTCCCTGAGCCTCATGTGCGTGAGCTTCAAAATATCAACACGATAACCCTCCGGATACGGCTGCTTGGAGTGATGCGGCAGGCAGACATGCCTCTTTGCATTGGAGCCGTTTGCCCAGAATTTCGCTATAATGCTGGCAGGCTCCTGACCCGCGGGAGTCATATATCGCATACAGGTTTCCCCGCGAAGCAATCACCTTGATCACCCGGCAGTCCCGCCTGCGTCACTCCTTGCGAACCATACCCTTCTCCCGTCATCGGCGCATGACGGCACGGCGAACAACCCGCACGGCATCCCCTTCCCTCCTCTCTTGATGTTGCCCAGGGACATCCAGTCCATCCAGAACGACATTCCCATCAGTCATCCTGCTCCTCTTATCATTATATATATATAAGTTGATGCCATGGCATCGTGGCGGACTCGCATGCGTCCTTCAATGGTCGGGGCGCATGGCATGCACTTGACGATCATGGGACGCATCCCAGACGGAATGCCTTCCTCCACGTGCAGCGGACGGCGCATCGCACAGCCATCCACGCCTGACTTCTTCAACCTGTCCCGATCCGGAGAGATGTGGGCATGCGCCGGCACATGCTGCGGACAAGCCTCATCCAGAGGATGCATGAAGGCAGCATCCCCATGAACGTCCATGCGGGACCTTCGCTGCATGCCGTCCGCCACGTCGCCGCGAAGCGTGCCTGACGTCTCTCTGCCGCATGCTTCTTCGGCCCGGTGCCCGTCTTCCCGAACATCCCGAAAAGCCCCGGACATCATATGCCTTGTGGCACGGTTGCTGCGTTCATCCGTTGCGAACCATGGGGATCAGGCTGTCCCGCGGAACGATGCGGCATGGCGTCCCTTCCGTCGTCACTGGCGACAGTCTCGATGCCGCACTCCGAGGCGGCGGCCCGTGTCCATGGGATGCTCCGGATCGCGCACCTTCCCCGGAATGCCTCGCGACTCTGTTGGCACGCATGAAGGGACGCAGGAAGACGAGGGGCGGCAGTTCGACCGGACATCGGCTGAATGCGACTTCCGGCCTTGCTTCCGGCATGGTGGAAGGCCGCTCGCGACGACCAGAAGGCGTGGCAGCATTTCTAGGCACTGTGTCGCCACGCAGGAATTCACGTCGCCAAGAGGTGCCATGGGTTCATCGCCAACATCGGATGGGCGACCGTTCCAACATGCGAGCGCACGTCTCGTCTTCACGCCATGCCTGCCTTGCACCCTACATGCACGTCGATCCGCGCCGGCCATGGAGGAAGGTCAAGAAAATCGTGGGTGCGCACGCATCCGGGATTTTCGCAATGCCACCATCCCGTTCGAGATGCGGACGACAGGATGTGTCGGCGGCGGCATGGGGCATGTCGGTCCGATGCCGTCTGGCCTCGTCCTTCTGCGGGCATTTCGAGTAGGTGTCCAGATGTGGCAGGTCGTTGTGTCTAGAGGACCGCCCCAGGTTCATACCCGACGCGATGCATCGACATGGTGCTGGCGCCCACGAATTTCCTCCTGATAGACAGATTGGCGTGCAGATCCTATGGCTCGAAAAAAAATTTCATTTTTTTTCTTCGGAGGGGTTGACAGACATGTTGCTTAGGTATATCTGCACTGCAACGAACAACATGCGTTGTTGCAACATCAAACTCTCCGAACAACGGAGGGGAAGGAGCTGTCATTATGGATGACTTCATGTCCAAGGCCCTGGAGATTGCCAAGGCTCAGGCCAGCGTGCGTGTCATGAGCGCCGAGGAGATCCTCAACTACGCCAAGAGCCTCGCATCGGGGCTGCAGAACGTCACCGAGCCCGTGCCCGCCGATGCGCAGGCCTTCCACGGCGACCCCAAGAAGTCCATCAGGGAGTCCAGCGTGACGTGCCTGGTGTGCGGCGCCAAGGTGAAGGTGCTCACCAGCCGTCACTTGGAGAAGCACGGTCTCACCCCTGACGCCTATCGGGTCAAGTTCGGCCTGAAGAAGGGCACGCCCCTCTCCTGCAAGTCCCGGGTGAAGGAATGCCAGGAGCGCATGCAGAAGATGCGCCTGTGGGAGCGCAAGAAGAAGGCCTCCTAGTCCGGGAACGCCACATTCTAAGGTTCCTGCGGCACCCGCCTCCTGTATGGGAACGGGTGCCGCGGCCTTTTCCGGGGCGGCCCCGGCGGGACATCCCCGGATGCATGCCTCGGCGCGTCCCGGATGCGGTCACCGGGATCCGCTTGTCCCGCTTCCAACCCGGGGAAGGGCGCCTCTCCGCCTCCCCGTCGAACGGTTTGCCGCCGCGCCGAACGGGTTCCCCTGGATGGCGTGCGCGCCTGAACCCCGCCATCTGCACGGCTTCGGGGCCGTTCGTCGGGGAAAGCCACGAAAGCAGTTGAAAGCTGCGGTTGGCTTTGCTACAACTATCCATGCGTTCCGGGGCGCCCCCCTCCCCGAGGTTCTTCCGGCATGTTCATGCGGACGGTGCGAAGCCACGCATCCCCGCGCCCCGCAACAATGGCTTCCCTGATGATGGACAAATCCTTCGAAGAGCACGTCCTGCGCATCGTCAGCAGCGTGTTCGACGCATATTCCGCCGTCCTCTTCCAGCCTGACGACCACGAGAGGTGCTACCGGCTCGGCGCATCCTTCAGCCTCGGCGACAAGGTCGTCAAGGAAGCGATCGTCAAGCCCGGCGAGGGTCTGGTCGGCTGGATAGCCACCAACAACCAGCCGCTGCTGGTGGAGAGCATGGATCAGCATCGGCGTCGGCTGGGCTATTACAACGGGGAGGACGAGTCCGACATCAAGTGCTTCATGGGATGCCCTCTGCCCAACGGGGGCGCGCTGTGCGCGGACAGCAAGCGGCCGTACTCCTTCGCCGAGAAGGAGCTCAAGATCCTGCAGCTGTTCGCCAGGCTTCTCACGCGTCAGGTGGTCCGGCCGGCGGAAGGGGAATTCATGGGGGGCGGCCACAACTATTTCGAGGAGTTGTGCAAGGTCCTCGATCTGCCCAAACAGTACAAGAACTGGTCCCAGCTGCTGCCCCTCTTCCTCGACTACATCACCAATGCGACGGGATTCAGGTACGGCGCCTTCGCCTCGCTGGATCGCAACGGCCAAACCTATGCGGTGGAGGCCGAAACCGAGCCGGTCTTCCTCGAAGGCGGGGAACCCCGCACCTTCGACATCTATAGCGGCCTTGCGGGATGGGTCCTGCGCGAAGGGAGGTTGGTGAAGGTCTCGCAGAACGAGGGCCAGACGACGCAGCTTTTCGGCAGCGACGACGAGGGCATGCCGGAGTTCCAGTCGGTGATCTGCCAGCCGCTGGACATTAACAAGTCGACGATGGGCGTCTTCTGTCTGGGCAACCTTGACAGGACGGACATACGGCAGCCCATGCTGAGCTTCCTGAAGCAAGCGGTGGACCAGCTGGCCCTGGGCCTGGAGAACCTGTCCCTGAAGCATCGGTTGCGCGGCATGCTGCCCAAGGCGCTCCGGGACGGCCCGGCCTGATTCCCCCCACTTCCCGGCACGTCGCCGAGCACCACACACAATGAGATTTCCGCGCCTATTCAACTTCTTCTCCAGGGACATCGCCATGGACCTGGGCACGGCGAACACGCTGCTGTTCACCCGCAGCCATGGCATCGTCATCAACGAGCCCTCCGTCGTCGCCGTCGACGTCGACACCGGCAAGATTCTCGCGATCGGCGCCCAGGCCAAGGAGTTCCTCGGCAGGACGCCCAGGCGCATCAAGGCCATCCGCCCCATGAAGGACGGCGTCATCGCCGACTTCGACACCACCAGGACCATGATCTCCCACTTCGTGGACAAGATCATCAAGGGACTGCGGCTGGTGAAGCCCTCCATGGTCATCTGCATCCCCACGGGCATCACCCAGGTGGAGAAGCGCGCGGTCATCGACTCGGCCATGCTTTCCGGCGCCGCGGACGTGTCGCTGGTGGAGGAGCCCATGGCGGCGGCCATCGGTGCGGACATGCCGATCCACGAGCCCATCGGGAACATGGTGCTGGACATCGGCGGCGGAACCAGCGAGGTGGCGGTGATCACCCTGTCCGGCATCGCGTGCTTCCAGTCCGTGAGGGTGGCCGGCGATGCCATGAACATGGCCGTCCAGCGGTTCATGCGGGACGTCTACCGCTTGGAGCTGGGAGACAACACGGCGGAGAACGTGAAGAAGATTCTCGGTTCCGCCGTTCCCCAGCCGAACGCGCCCATGCTCGAAGTGTCCGGCAAGGATCTGGTGCATGGTGTGCCGAAGACGGTGCGCGTGACCGAGGCCGACATCAGGGAGGCCCTGCGGGACACGGTACAGGCCATCCTCGGGGCGGTGCTGCGCACGCTTGAAGCCACGCCCGCGGAACTGTCCGCGGACATCTACCGCAACGGCATGCTTCTGGCAGGCGGCGGTTCCCTCCTGAAGGGGATGGACCAGTTCCTCGCCAGGGAGACGCGTCTCAACGTGTACATCGACAAGGAACCCCTGACGACGGTGTTGCGCGGAACGGCCCGGGTGATGCTCGACAGGCGCGGCTACAGGGACGTCATTCTCAACTGACGCCAGGCGGGCCGGACGGAATCTCTCCGGAGACGTCGGCGAGGGAAGCCTGCGCTTGCCGTCGTCCGCCTGACGGCCTGCATTGCCGTGGCCGGGAATCCGGAGGCGGAGGGAAATCGGTGGACGAACTCGAGGGACTGCTGCGGGGATGCGTCGGCATCGTGTCCGAGGCGGGGAACATCATCCGCGAGGCGTGGAACAGGCCCAGGAACATCCGGTTCAAGGGGGCCACGGATCTCGTCACCGAAACCGACGTCGCCGTGGAGTCCTTCCTCGTGGAACGGTTGGGCCGTCTGCTGCCCGGGTCCGAATTCCTCGCCGAGGAGGGCCACGCCGGCGCGGCGCCCACGGGGTCGAACTGCTGGATCATCGATCCGGTGGACGGCACCACGAATTTCGTGCACCACATCCCGCAGGTGGGGATATCCGTGGGACTTTGGCGGGGCGGGGAGGTCGTCCTCGGCGTCATCGGCGTTCCCATGCTGGACGAGTGCTACTGGGCGCGCAAGGGGGGAGGGGCGTTCCTCTCGGGGAAGCCCGTGGCGGTCTCCTCCGAGGATCGTCTTGTCGGGGCGCTGGTGGGCACCGGCTTTCCCTGCGACTCCGACGGGCAGATCGGCGCGCTGACCGGGCGGATGGGGCGCGTCCTGCCGGCCACCCAGGGGGTGCGCCGCATCGGCGCGGCATCGGTGGATCTCGCCTACGTGGCTTGCGGCCGTCTTGACGCCTTCTACGAGGCGGGACTCAAGCCTTGGGACATGGCGGCCGGCTGTCTGCTGGTGGAGGAGGCGGGAGGAAGGGTGAGCGACATGGACGGGGGGCCCATGCGTCTGGGGGCTCCGGTGCTGGCGACCAATGGGCGTCTTCACGACGCCATGACGGCCCTGCTGCGGGAACCTGCATGGTCCAAGAGTTCGTGACGCACTGTCCGGCGGAACTGCGGATTGTCCGCTTCAACACGTGGCACGTTTTTTGCGGCCTTGCGATGCATTGATCGGCGGGACTGCGGTCCGTGAGCCCCCTTGCAATGCCTGCGCAACCGGCGAGGGGCGTGTCCTGCGGGACGTCGGACGGGACATTGTAATGGATGGTGAACGTCAAAGGGTTCGTGACCAATGGTCGCGAACCCTTTTTTTGTATTGAGGGCCGTTCCCGGATCCCCTGAGCCCTTCAGGGCCGGGCCTCCGGCAAGGTCGCCGGGCATGGGTGGGCATCGGTCCGGGAATCCGGGCCGGGGAACTGCGGGGCAGCGTCTCCGCGGCTCATCCCAAGGGCGGCAGTTCCCGGCCGCCCTCCTTGAGCTGGTTCAGGAACTTGTCGCGGCAGTCGTAGCTGCAGAACTGGTACACCTTGTCCCCGTCCCGGACCGAGATGTTGCCCTCGGTGGAGACGTAGACGCCGCAGACGGGATCCTTGACCATCTCCCCCGCCTCCACCTTGCGCCGTGTCTCCTCGGCATCCTCGGTCTTGGAGGCTTTCCCCTTCTTGGCGATGTCGTTGGCGAAGAGTCGGTAGAGCAGATAGCCGGCGACGGCCAGCAGCAAAAACTTCCACATTGTCGTTATCTCCCGGGGGCGACCGTTCGATTGAGGATGGGCGGAACATGCCGAGGGACGGCGTCTTCAGGGATACCCGACAAGCGCGGCACATGTCAACACGGGCGCTCAGGCGTCCAGTGGGAATGCGGCCGTGGGGGCGGACTCCGGGCCATGCAGGCGGGCGCGGTTTCCTGCGGACAGTCCCTGGGTGGCCAATCCGGCCCTTCGCTCATGCCATCGCCTTGGCAACGAGGCGGTTTTGTTGGGGATTTGCATCGTTTGCGTCTTGTTCAGGAAAGAAGGGGGCGAGGAACCATACACGTCTTCCCCATCGTCGAAAACGATTTTGTCTACAGATACATGAAAGCCAATGAAAATGTTATGAAGAAACTTGAGAACGGTTCTCAAAATGACAACTCACGCTACTATACAATACTAGAACTTCATGAAAACCTTGGCATGTAACTTCGCGATGGAATTTCGAGACAGTTTGAACTTATGTGATGGCTATCTCATGATCAAGACTTAAGCTGATGTCACATCACGAGCATTCATGAAATGCCATGACCATGGCGCAAGGGCGTCGCCTACTGCACGATGTCCCGACCTTCCAGCCTGTAGGTCATTTGTGCGAGCCAGTGCCGCGGGGGCAGGCCATGGATCGCGCAATCTGGCGCTATGTCGTTCAGGGGGACGAGGACGAAGGCCCGATGCACCATCCGGGGATGGGGGATGCGACAGCTTGGGATCTCCGATGTCGCGTCGCCGAAGAGCAGCAGGTCCAGGTCGATGACCCTGGGGCCGTACCGCGGGCCCGTCCGGACCCTCCCCATGGCCGTCTCGATGCCCAGAAGCGCCTCAAGCAAACGCGGGGCCGACCAGTCGGGCGTGACCTCGACCGCCGCGACGCCGTTTTCGAACCACGGCTGGTCCCGCATCTCCTGTGGGGATGTGCGGTAGATAGGGGAGATGCGGAGGAGGGTGACGCCTGGAAGGGCCCGGATGCGGTCCAGCGCCTCGTCGATGCGCCGCTGGGCGTCCGGCGCATTGGACCCGAGTCCCACATGGGCGATCGTGTGCGTCACGGCCGCCCCTTGCGCAGGCCCTCCCGGTTCAATGGCAGGGCGTCACGGCCTCTTTCGGGGCGGTGTAGTGGATGCGCTCGAAGATCTTGCGCTGGGGACTCAGGCAGATGTGATAGTACTGGTTCTGCGGGACGTGGATGTACGGGATGTCCTCCTCCCGCTGGCGCAGGAAGAGGGTGATGAGCACCCGGTTGACGGCCTGGTGTCCAACGATGAGCAGAGGGGTGTCCCGTGCCAGGAAGAGGGCGCGGCGCAGGCCCCGCTGCACGCGCTCCCGGAGCAGGGCGTAGCTCTCGCCGTTGGGGTAGCAGTAGCCGTACTTGTCCGCCGCCCGGCCCGCCGAGACCTCGGGCATCTTCTCCCGTATCTCGCTGTAGCGCATGTTCTCGCAGTCCCCGGCCCATATCTCGTCGAACTCCTTCATGGCCATGACGTTGACGCCCGGATGCTCGGCCAGCAGGGGGGCGGCCGTCTGGTGGGACCGGAGGCGGGTCGAGGTGAACACCCATTCCAGATTCCTGTCCCGCATGTGCGCGGCCATGCGCATGGCCTGTTCGCGGCCTTTCATGGTGAGGGGCGGGTCGCCGCCGATGCGTCCCTGCACGTTGTATTCCGTCTCTCCGTGGCGCACGAGGCAGAGGCTCCCCACCCAGACGCTGACGACGATCTCCCGGATGGCGGGGTAGAAGGGGGACAGCTCGCAGGGCCGCTCGGCCAGTATGCGATTGGCCGTGGCGTCCACCTGCATCCAGAAGGGTTCCTTCCCCACCGGTTCGTAGAGGGTCTCGTAATAGGCGATGCGCCGTTTGAAACTGTCCAGGGCCTCCTCCTCGGTGTAGCCTTTGTACTCCGGCAGGTACACCTTGCGGCGGATGCAGGCGTCCAGAAGGACCGGATCCTCGTTGAGGCACTCGATGAAAAGCTGCGGACAGTCCCCGAAGGCGTCGCGGATCATGTCGCGGCGGGAACTGCTGGCGTTCGTGGCGTCCATGATGGCCACGCCGCCTCCCTGGCCGAGCCAGTCCCGGGCGTGCATCACGTTTTCCCGGCAGATACGTTCCCGTATCTCCAGGGTGTGGGTGTTCTTGGGGTCGTAGAATTCCGGGAGGGTGGATTCCGCGCCGACGACGGCGCGGCGGATGTCGCCGTTGTTGAAGATGGCCGCCCGTATGCCTTCGGCCTGCAGGCCTTGGGCAAGGCGCCTGGCCAGCGTCGACTTGCCTCTGGCGGGCAGGCCGACCATCGCGACGCAGAGGGAATGTTCCAAGGGCCGCCTCCGTGGCGTTTCGCGAGCCGGTGCAGTGGCGGGATCGCGGGACGTGCAGGCGGGTATGCGGCACGCCGATGGTACTTCTAGCCGCATCGCCAGATGGACACAAGCGGCCGGGCAGTGCCATCCAGGGCGATTGCATGGATGAAGGCCGGCTTGGCCGCTCAGGGCCCGTTCGCATGAAACCGCGCCCGGTCGGCCACTGTTGCCGGTCTTGCCCCCAACCGTCCATCCTCCGATGCGGATGGCTCCCAGGATCGGGGCGGCCGGCCGTTGGGGCGGAGAGCATGTGCGCAAGGCCCGTGCCGCAGACGCACGCCGGCCTTCGTCTGGACCTTGGCCCGCCGGTCGGGTACCTTCCCGGTGTCCGCGCCGTCCGCAGGAGCGGCCGTCTCTCGCCCCCGGTATTGACTCGGCGCGATCCGGCCTTATCTTTAGCTGCAGACGTTTTCATCGCTCTGTTGTGGCGTCGTGTTGATTGCAATGGCATCCCACACATACGCCGCCCCGCCGTTCCCGGTGAGGTGGACGCAGCGTGGCGCATGCATCATCACGAGCCGTTGTCTTCCTATTCTCACGTCAAGGATTCCTGCTTCGCAGCCCGTCCGTCGGGACGAAAGCGCCCTTCCGGTTTGTGCCGGGCTCCACAGGCACATCGGGGTGAGCCGCCCCTGAATGTGAAATATTTTCCATCTCCTGTTCACCTGACCATTCCGGCCGTTCCCTGAACACGCCTTCCGCCTGCCGCCCTTCCGTCCCTTCAGGTTCGGCGTCTCCGTCCCCTCCGTCACGGATGCGTTCGCGGCGTCCACCGGTTCGGCGGAGTCGGCGTCGTTCACGGCTCTGGCGGCCTTTCTCGCCGCCTTTTTCTCCGCCTCGATCTCCTTCGCCGTCCGGAATCCGCTGCCGCGGGACGGATCGACCTGTCCGCCCCTCGAGGGCCGGTCTCTGCAAGGCATGGCCCTCATCGGTCCATGGAGATGGACGCATCCATCCTCTGGACGTGGACGACGAAGGCGATCACGCTCCAGGGCTTACGCCCCGGAGGCGGTCTGTCCGGGACGCGGGTCCCGACCCTCGCGCTTGGCCTGAACTGACTTTGTGGTTACTGGCGACTGTGTGGTTACTTGCGGCTGTGTTGCTGGACAGGCGGCCCGACGACCGAATCACGCCTTTTGTGCCGGGTGATGCCTGTACGCACGGCCTAATTTACCCGGATCGCTTCCCTTGTCAACAAATTTTCCCCCACCCCGCGAAAAAAAATCGCCCACCAATAAAAAGTCGCAAAGGGCGGTCGATGGCCGGTGATGCAACCATCGACGGTTTTCCCATGCCGTGCATCCGAGTGGCCCGCTGTCGCCAGGAAGTCAGGGATCCCGAAAATGCCTCGAGGAAACCCAACCATTGCACGGACATCGGACGATGTGCATCATGAAGCTTCCTGCGCTCGCTTGGATCCGCCGCCGCGGACAGACATCTCGACAACTGCCCGGGTGGTGGAACGAGGCCATGGGCGACGAGGAGAAAAACATCGATGGTGCGTAATGATTTTGCATCGCACGACAGGGGGTGCAGAA
>JAISTH010000037.1 GCA_031272715.1 Desulfovibrio sp. | reverse complement strand
CATGGGCGACGAGGAGAAAAACATCGATGGTGCGTAATGATTTCGCATCGCACGACAGGGGGGGCAGAAGTATATGTGGGAGGATGGGGGTATCAACACACTACCTGAAGAGAGCTTCTCGATTTCCGCCGTCACCATATATATTATTGATGTTGCCACCGCGGCTCCAGGCGTCTTGATCACCGCCGCGGCGACTCGTGCCGTCCTGCCGCTTCTCCTTGATCCCACGTGTGCCCATGTCTCTCTTTCGCATCCCGACGGAACGCAATTTTTATGCCAAGTTGATCCTCTCCATCGACATTGCACATGCCTGTTCTGCTGCGCAGGAGGCCGATTTCACGCTTCAGGCACCGTTTCCCCCTCCATCCAATTCGCCAGCACATGCCATGCACGTACCCGGTCCAAAAGGAAAGGCCCGCCCCCTTGCGGAGACGGGCCTTCCCTTTGGGCGACCGGTGCGGACTACCCGGTCGTGCTGTATTCGCCCCCGGACTTCTTGCCCTTGCGCTCCCAGAGGCGCATGCTCTCCATGCGCTCCCTGCGCTGGCGCGTCAGGGCCTTGCAGGACAGGGACACGGACTTCTTGAGGCCCCACTTCTCCTTGTAGGACTTGGCGTCCAGGCCGTGCTGGGCCAGGTGGTGGGGGGAGATCATCTTCATCTTCTCGCCGCATTCGAGGCAGGTGATGGTGGTCTCCTTGATGGATTTCTTCGGATCGCCGAAGGGGGACACGGCGGACTCGGAGGAGGCGGCGGCCTCGCCGGTCTGCGCAGCCTGCAGGCCGCGGGTCAGCGTGCCGAGGAACTCGACGACGTCGTCGACGTTCATGACGCGCACGCCGGCCTGGGCCTTGACGATCTGCAGCGCTTGCTTGAGGGTCTCGTCCATGATGGACTCCTTGGAAAGAGGTTATTTTGAAAGTTGAAATCGCAATCTGTTGTTGCTGATGTACAACGGTCGTCTCACCCTGTCAAGAGCAAAAATGCCCCGGACGAAAAAAAACGAAAAAAAATCCTCTCCCGACGAAAAATGTGAATGGCGCCGCATGGTCGGATCGTCGCAGGATGGCGCCGCCCGGTGTCGCGGACGTCCCGATGCGTTCCCGTGCGTGATGGATCGAAGCGTCGATGCGATTCGGCGAAGGGAAGATGCGAGGCTTGAAGCACTCTGCGCGATGGCCGAGGGGTGGATGATCGGAGTTCGGGGGAGGCCGTTCGTCGGGACGCAAGGCGGCAACGCCGAGTCGAAAGCCGGTGTGAACGGCCGGACGGAGGATGGGAGTCGGGTGTGGCCGTCCTGGCGTGGCGTTGACATTTGTTGACCCGATCCCTGCAGTTCGGTGTCGCATGGCGGCGGGAGGAATTTGCCGTTCTCGGAGGATGCTGCAAAAGGGCTGTCGATGGGCCGACGGCCGTTGAACGTGGCGCGATGGGGGGGGTGCCGGACAAGGCAGGACGTGCCGATGCGCGCGTCGCTGCGGCAAGGTTGGGGGCGAAGGACGGGTGACATGGGGCCGTGGTGCCTTGACCTGTTGCGGACGTGAAGCCGCGAAGGCACGGGTGCGCGCGTGGCGCAGGGTGAAGGGGGGAGCGGGCCGCACCTTCGGCGGTCAGGAAGGGTGTTGGTGGATGTCTGCGCGGCGGTTGGGGAGACATGACCCAAGGATGGTCGTTTCGGGATGCGGGATGGAGGAAGGGGTGCGAAGGCGGTGCGTCCCGCTGCGGCGACCTTGCGGGAAATCCGCCGCGGAGTGCATGGGATGTTGCGCAAGGGGCATGCGTGAAGGTTCGTCGGCCATCATCGGGATTTTCTTTGCGTGGAAAAGGTGCGTCCGTGCATCGTGGAACGATGTCGTCCCGTCACGGATCCCCGCGTGAACGGGCCGGAGGGCGGCCGCAGCGTCGTCGATTCCGCGGGATGAATCCGCACTTGCAGTCCCGTTCGACTGGACCAAGTTCCGAATGTGGAAATTGCCGTTGTGTGCATGCGTCAAAACGCTTGCAATCCTGCCTTGTTCCGGGCTAAAAGAAGGGCGTCCGTCCGATGCCCGATCCATCGTCGAACAATGTCGTGACGCGGGACCGTTCCATGGTCGCGACGTCCAACGGGGGCGAACATGAGCGTCGACGCCACGATGGCCGTTCTCTATGCGCAGACGGGGCTTGCCGCCCCGTTCGCGAACGCGGCCGCCGTCGCCCCCCAGGCGGCGATGGCCATGACGCGCGTGCTCGCCCACGATCAAGCGAAGCAGGATGCCAGCATCGTCGAGAAGACGGAGAAGGCCCAACGGGCGAGGGTCGCGGCGGACGGCGGCGGACAGGGTCGGGGCGGGTTCTTCGGCAACCGTCGACGCCGGCGGGTCCAGGCGCCTCCCTCCGAGCCTGAAGAAGCCCACACCCTGACGCCGCTCGTGGGCGGTCTGCTGAACGTGACCGTCTAGCGGGCGGATGCGCGTCCCTTTCCGCCGAACGGCCAATGCCCCTCCCCGCGGACGCGGGAAGGGCCTTCGCAGGATTTCCCCGTGAGCGTACCCATCCTGGCCCTCATCCTCGCCTTTTCCCTTCTGGAATTCATCCTGCTGGCGGTGCTCGTCGTCTTCTATTTCAGGCTGCGTCGGTCCGAGGAGCTGTTCAGCAACCTTCAGGGCAACCAGGAGGCCCTGCTGGCCAGGATCGAGGTGAATGCGAAGCTGGAGCGGGAGCTTGTCGCCACCTTCGAGGATCGCCAGAAGGAGTTGCTGGCCCTCAACGAGAAGCTGGAGGAGCGGGCCGCGGAGATGCGCAGGCTTTTGGAGCAGGCCGAGAGCATCCGCAGGTCCCCGCAGTTCCTGCGGGAGATCATCATGAACGGCCGCCGCAGAGGGCTCAGCAATCGCCAGATAGCGAAGGACGCCGGTCTGAGCGTGGACGAGGTGGAGCTCATCCTTTCGCAGCAGTCGACGGACGGCTCCGTCTGAGGGGCCACCCCGGCCATCCCGCGATGTCGGCCGCCTTCCCGGATGGAAGGCGGTGCTTGCGGAGGGGCGAGGGTGGAGGTAGAACGTCCCGCTTGCATCCATTTTTCGGAGGGAGCGGCCCCATGGGCCGATACCCCCCAGGGCGCGCGGGATGATGCGGCCGGCGTCGGCCGCGTTTCCGGGCGAAGGGCATTCAGGAGGTTCTTCCAGTGAAGCAGCAGGGCACCATCCGTTTGAAGACGGGGCTCGCCGAGATGTTGAAGGGCGGCGTCATCATGGACGTCACCACCCCGGAACAGGCGAAGATCGCGGAAGAGGCCGGCGCCTGCGCCGTCATGGCCCTCGAGCGCGTGCCCGCCGACATCCGCGCGGCGGGCGGCGTCGCCCGCATGGCCGACCCCACCATCGTCAAGAAGATCATGGAGGCCGTCACCATCCCCGTCATGGCCAAGGCGCGGATAGGGCATTTCGTGGAGGCGCGCATCCTGGAGGCTCTCGGGGTGGACTACATCGACGAGAGCGAGGTGCTCACCCCCGCCGACGACAAGTATCACATCGACAAGCGGGATTTCACGGTGCCCTTCGTCTGCGGGTGCCGCAATCTCGGCGAGGCGCTGCGGCGCATCGCGGAGGGAGCGGCCATGATCCGCACCAAGGGGGAGCCCGGGACCGGGAACGTGGTCGAGGCGGTGCGCCACTGCCGCCAGGTGATGGACGAGATACGCCTGCTCTGCGCCCTGCCGGACGCGGAGGTGGCCAATTTCTCCAAGGAGTGCGGCGCGCCCCTTGAAGTGGCCCTGGCGGTCCGGGAGGCGGGGCGCCTGCCCGTGGTGAACTTCGCCGCCGGGGGCATCGCGACCCCCGCCGATGCGGCCATGATGATGCATCTGGGGTGCGACGGCGTCTTCGTCGGCTCGGGCATCTTCAAGTCCGGGGATCCGGCGCGGCGCGCCAAGGCCATCGTCCAGGCGGTGACAAACTACGAGGATTTCGCCATGCTGGCCGAGATATCCAAGGATCTCGGGGAGGCCATGGTGGGGATCGAGATATCCCAGATACGTCCCGAGCAGCGGATGCAGGATCGGGGCTGGTAGTCGTGTCGGAGGCCCTTCCTCCTCCCGTCGTCGGGATCCTCGCGCTGCAGGGGGCCTTCAGGGAGCACGGGAAGGTCCTGCGCTCCCTTGGCGTCCAGGTGGTGGAGGTGCGACAGCCCCGCCATCTCGAGGGTCTCGGGGCCATCGTCCTGCCGGGCGGGGAGAGCACCACCATGGGCAAGCTCCTGACGGACTGGGACATGATGGACCCGTTGCGAGAGCGGATTCTTGCGGGCATGCCCGTCTACGGCAGCTGCGCGGGACTCATCCTGCTCTGCGACAGGATCGAGGATTCCGACCAGCCGAGGATCGGCGCGCTGGACGCCCAGGTGCGCAGGAACGGCTATGGCCGGCAGGTGGACAGTTTCGAGGCGGACATCGACATCCCGGTGCTGGGGCCGGAGCCCTTTCCCGCGGTGTTCATCCGCGCCCCGGTGCTGACGGGAGTGGGGGAGGGCGTGACGGTGCTCGCGAGGGTCGGGGAGCAGCCCGTGGCCGTGCGGCAGGGTTCCGTGCTCGCCTCGTCCTTCCATCCCGAACTCACCTCGGACGCCCGGTTCCACCGGTACTTCCTCAACATGTGCACAGAATGCGGACGGACGCGGCCGTGAACTCCAACTTTCCCGGCGGCACCTTGCGGCGCCCCGTCCTTGCGGTCGTGGCGGCCATCCTCCTCGTCTTCCCCTTGTGCGGGATCGCCCGGGGCGGGAATCTCAAGGTGGTCGCCGCCACGTTCCCCGTTTACGTCCTCGCCCGGGACGTCGCCTGCGACTGCAAGGGCATCGAGGTGGAGCTGCTGGTCCCGGCGGGCACGGGATGCCCCCACGAGTACGCCCCGACCCCGGCGGACCTTCGCAGGCTCGCGCGTGCGGACGTGCTTCTGCTCCAGGGATGGGGGCTCGAGTCCTTCCTGGAACGGGACGCCTTCAAGGGGACGGTGGTGGAGGTCGCCCGGGATCTTCGGCCCCTGCCCTCCAATGCCGAGGTGGAGGACGGGGATCACGACCATGGGCATGCAGGGCGCCCGCACGGCGACCATGAACATGATGGCCGCGATCATGCCGGGCACGGCCACGGCGACCACGAACATGCCGGCCACGCCCACGGCGGCCACGAACACGGCCATGGACACGGGGCCTTCAATGTCCACCTCTTCGCCAGCCCCGGCGCCGCGGCGGCCATGGTGTGCACCATCGCAGAGGAACTCGGGAAGCGGTCCCCGGCCTGCCTTGAAACCCTGCGGACACAGGCCGCGAAGATCGCGGGCAGGCTGGAGGACATCCAGGCCCGTCTGCGCGCCTTGCGCCCCCTCGTCCGGGGAAGGGGCGTCCTGCTCCAGCACGATTCCCTGACGTATCTGGTCCACGAGACCGGCCTCGCCATACGGGGCGTGATCCAGGAGAACGAGGATGCCCCCCCGTCCGCGGCCCGCCTTCTGGCGTTCAGGGAAAGCATGCGCCGCAGGCCCCCGCTGCGCATCCTCGCCGATGCCCGCAGCCCCTCCAAGGCCGTGGCGACGCTTTCCGCCGAGAGCCGGGTCCCCGTCCTCGCCCTGGATCCCGTTGCCGCCGGACCGGCGGATGCGCCCGCCGGCTGGTACGTCGACGTCATGGACGCCAACTGCCGCGCCCTCGAAGCCCTTCTCCATGAGTGACCGCGTCCCCTGCGCCATCGTCTTCGATCGCCTCTGCGTGACGCTGGGCGGTCGGCGCATCCTCGACGACGTCTGCATCGAGATACCCGCGGGAGGGGCGACGGTCCTTGTCGGCCCCAACGGAGCCGGCAAGACCACCCTGCTGCAGTGCCTCGTGGGGAAGGTTCCCCACACGGGCCGCATCACGATGCCGAAGCGCCTCGACGTCGGCTACGTCCCCCAGACCCTCGAGGTGGCAAGGGGCCTCCCCCTGCGCGTCGCGGAATTCCTCGCCCTGGGGCTGCAACGTCGCCCCCTGTGGCTCGGGGTCGCGGAGCGCCTGCGGGGCAGGATACTGGAGACGCTGGCGCTGGTGCAGGCCGAGTCGCTGGTTGACGCCTTCCTCTGCGACCTCTCGGGAGGGGAGTTGCGCCGGGTGCTGCTGGCACAGGCCCTGGCCAGGGATCCGCAGCTGCTGTTGCTGGACGAGCCGGACGCCGGCGTCGACGTCCAGGGCGAGCGGCGGTTCTGGGAGATTCTCACCAGCCTCCGTCTCGCCCGGGGCTTCACGCAGGTGATGGTCACCCACAACCTCCCTCTCGCCGCCCACTACGCGACCAACGTGATCTGCCTCGACGGCCGCGTCCTCGCGCAGGGGCCGCCCCGGCAGACCCTCACCGCCCCGATGCTCTTCACCCTCTTCGGCGTGCCCATCCATCTCTATCCGGACCAGTGCGAGACCGCCGATCCCCCCTGCCCGGAATGCGGCGCGCTGGCCGCAGGGCACGAGGCCCCGACCCTCCTCCCTCTGGCCTGCCCCAAACGCTGGGCCGTGGGGGATCTCTCGCCGACGCCGCCCACGGAACCTTGCGCGACTCGTCCTGCGGCCGCGCAGGAGGCCTCGTGACGGACTTCGCCACGTGGATCTACGACATCGTGGGACTCATCCCCCTGGAATGCCTCGAGGCCGACTTCATGCGCCGCGCCCTGCTGGCGCTTCTGCTGCTGGCCCCCATGGCCTCGGTGCTGGGCGTCCACATGCTCCACCAGCGCATGGCCTTCTTCTCCGACGCCGTGGGGCACTCCGCCTTCGCCGGGGTCGCCCTGGGGCTGATCCTCGGGGTGAGTCCCAGACTGTCCATGCCGCTTTTCGGCGTGCTCACGGGTCTCGGGATCATGGCTCTCAGCCGCAGGAGCACCCTCGGCGCCGACACGGCGACGGGGGTGGTGTTCTCGGCGGTGGTGGCCTTCGGGCTCGCGGTGACCAGCGCGAAGGCGGGCCTCGGCAGGGACATGCAGCAGTTCCTCTACGGGGACGTGCTCACCATAACGGGGCCCGAGACGGCCTTCCTGGGCGTGCTGTCCCTGACGATCCTCGCCTTCCAGACCATCGGCTACAACAGGATGCTGCAGATCAGTCTCAGCCCCGTCGTGGCGAGGGCCTGGGGGATGCGGGTTGCCCTGTGGCAGTACGTCTTCGCCCTGCTGCTGTCGGTGGTGGTGATGTTTTCGGTCTGGGCCGTGGGGGTGCTCCTCGTGACGGCGCTTCTCATCGTGCCGGCGGCCACCGCCAGGAATCTCGCCCGCAGCGCGGGGGGGATGTTCTGGTGGTCCATGGCCGTGGGAACCAGCTCGGCCTTCATCGGTCTCGTGCTGTCGGCCCAGGAGTGGTGCTCCATGGCCACCGGGGCCACCATCATCCTCGTGGCCTCGGGGTGGTTCGGGGCGAGCATGCTGTGGAAGCGGACGCTGGGCCGGTGACCGGAGAGGTCTCGCTGCAGGGAGAGGTGTCGCCACTGGTCGTCTCGGCCAGTCGCGCCACGGACATCCCCGCATTCTACGGCAGGTGGTTCGTCAACCGGCTCCGGGCGGGCCATTGCCTGTGGCGCAATCCCTACAACCTGGGGCAGATCCAGCGGGTGCGCTTCGACAACTGCAAGGTCGCCGTCTTCTGGACCAAGGACGCGTCCCCCTTCCTGCAGCATCTTCCCGAGATCGAGGCCGCCTTCCCCAGCTACTTCCAGTACACCCTGAACGACTACGAGTCCGAGGGCTTCGAACCCGGCGTCCCGGCCCTCGAGGACAGGATCGCCACCTTCGTGGAACTGTCGGGGAGGCTTGGCAGGGAACGGGTGGTCTGGCGCTTCGACCCGCTCCTGCTCACCCGGGAGCTGACCCCGGAGAGGCTGCTGGACCGCGTGGACAGGCTGGGGAGGCGGCTCTGCCGTCACACGGACCGGCTCGTCATCAGTTTCGTGGACGACTACCACAAGATGCGCCGCAGGATCGCGGCCCTGCCGGATCCGCCGAGGACCTTCACTTCCGGGGAGATGACGGCCTTCGCCCGGGGGCTGCTTGGGCGGGTCGCAGCGTGGCCGAGGCCCATCGCCCTCGCCAGTTGCTGCGAGGCGGGGGATCTTTGCGGCATCCCCGCGAACAGGTGCGTGGATCCGGAACTCGCGGGCCGCATCGCCGGCACGCCCATCCCGGACGGTCTGCGGCCGACGCGTCCGGACTGCCGATGCGGGGCATCGAAGGACATCGGCGCCTACAGCACCTGTCCCCACGGCTGCGTCTACTGCTACGCCAACCAAGGCGCAGCCGTCGTGGCGTCCCGGCACCGCCGCCACGACCCCGAGGCGGAGATGCTGGATCCAGGCCCCGAACCCTCCGGCAATTGACGGTCCGCAGCGGCCCGGTTCCTGCCCTTTCCCGCCACCAACCCTTCCTTCGCACGACACTGGACCAAGGACCGTTCGTGGAAAATCCCGACGGGATTTCCCGCAATTTTTTTTTTTTCTACGCCGCGGCGCGGACGACGGTCTCCCGGAAGCGGGCGAAGAGATGCCGGGCGTCGTGGGGACCCGCGGCCGCCTCGGGATGGTACTGCACGCTCATCACCGGCAGTCGCCTGTGGGCCAGCCCCTCCAGCGTCCCGTCGTTCAGGTTGCAGTGGGTGGCGACCACGTCGGGATCGTCCGGCAGCACCACGTGGAAGCCGTGGTTCTGGGAGGATATCTCGATGTGCCCGGTGGTCGTGTCCTTCACCGGATGGTTGCAGCCGTGGTGCCCGAATCGCAGCTTCTGCGTGGTCCCCCCCAATGCGTGCCCGATGAGCTGGTGCCCAAGGCATATCCCCGTCACCGGGAAGTGCCGTATCAGTTCCCGGATCAGCGCGATCTCCTCCTTGAGGGTGGCGGGATCGCCGGGCCCGTTGGAGAGGAAGACGCCCTTGGCGCCGCTGGCCTTCGCGGCCTCCAGCCCGAAGCCCGGCGGCACTGCCAGCGGCTCGAAGCCCGAGGCCGACAGCAGCCGCAGGATGTTCCACTTGATCCCGTAGTCGTAGACCAGCAGCGGCACCCCCGTCCCCTTCCAGCGATACGCCCCGTCAGGGCCGAAGTCCGCGGCGACGGGACCGTTCCCGCCCCATGCGTAGGGCTCCTTCGGCGCCACGAAGGGCACGAGGTTCTGCCCCTCCATGGAGGGCAGTTGCAGCGCCCGTTCCCTGAGTTCCCCGGGATCCAGGACGTCCGTGGAGATCATGCCCCGCATGGCCCCGTGCAGACGCAGATGCCGGGTCAGGGCCCTCGTGTCCAGCCCTTCCATGCCCGGGGTCCCGCTCCGTTCGAGGAACTCCGGCAGGGACATGACGGAGCGCCAGTTCGAGGGCTGCTTGCAGCACTCCTTCACCAGCAGGGCCCGCATGTGGATCCTGCCGGACTCCATGTCCTCGGCCGTGATGCCGTAGTTGCCCATGAGGGGGTAGGTCATGCACACCATCTGGCCGTAGTAGGAGGGATCGGTGAGAACCTCCTGGTAGCCGGTCATGCCGGTGTTGAAGATGACCTCGCCTCCCGTCTCGAACCGTCCGGTGAAGGACAGGCCCCGGAGGAAGAATCCGTCTTCAAGCGTGAGAAGGGCTCTCATGGCAACTCCCTGATGGCTGTCCCGGGGGCGTTCATGCCGCCCCCGACTCCAACGCGTAATATTCCTGCAGACTCAGCACCCGGACGTCCCGGCGCATGGCGCCGATGGCCGTCGCGCTGGCCTTCGCCCCGGCGATGGTGGTGCAGTAGGGGACTCCGTACAGAAGAGCCGTGCGACGTATGGCCCTGGAATCCTTCGCCGTGTGCCTGCCCGCGGCCGTGTTCACCACCAGGGCCACCTCGCTGTCCTCCAGCATGTTCACGATGTTGGGCGTGCCCTCCTGGACCTTCGCCACCGTCTCCACCTCGAGGCCGGCGTCCCGAAGCACCTGCGCCGTCCCCCGGGTCGCGAGGAGCCGGAAGCCGAGATGCGCGAACATCCCCCCCACCTCCGCCACCCAGGGCTTGTCGCGGTCGTTGACCGACAGGAACACCTTGCCGGACTGGGGGAGGACCTGCCCGGCCGCGATCTGGCTCTTCAGGAACGCATGGGCGAAATCCTCCGCCATCCCCATGACCTCCCCCGTGGAATGCATCTCCGGCCCGAGCAGGACGTCCACCCCGGGAAACCTGTGAAAGGGCAGCACCGCCTCCTTGACGCAGGTGAAGCCGCCGCGGCGCATGCTCCAGGGATCCAGCTCCTCCAGCGTCTTCCCAAGCATCACCTGCGTCGCGAGATAGGGCAGGGGGACGCCCGTGGCCTTCGACACGAAAGGCGCCGTGCGGGAAGCCCGGGGGTTGACCTCGAGGATGTAGATGTCCTCCCCCTTGATGGCGAACTGGATGTTCATGAGCCCCCTGACCTTCAGTTCCGTGGCCAGCGCCTCCGCCTGGGCCGCGATGCTGGCGACGTGGTCGTAGGAGATGGAGAAGGAGGGCAGGACGCAGGCCGAATCCCCCGAATGTATCCCCGCCTCCTCGATGTGCTCCATGATGCCCGCGACGTAGACGTCCTTCCCGTCCGCCAGCGCGTCCACGTCCACCTCGATGGCGTGCTCCAGGAACTTGTCGACGAGGATGGGATGCTCGGGCTTCTCCGGCACCTGCTCGCGGAAGTATTCCGACAGTTCCTGGGCGTCGTAGACGATGGCCATGGCCCTGCCCCCCAGCACGTAGCTCGGCCGCACCACCACCGGATAGCTGATGCGGTCCGCCACCACCAGCGCCTCGGCCAGATCCGCCGCGGTGCCGTTGGGGGGCTGGAGCAGGCCGAGCTTGCCGATCAGCGCCTGGAAGCGCTCCCGGTCCTCCGCCCGGTCGATGGCGTCCGGGGACGTGCCGAGAATCGGGACGCCCGCCCGCATCAGGGGCACGGCGAGGTTGAGAGGGGTCTGCCCCCCGAACTGCACGATGACCCCCTCCGGCCGCTCCTTCTCCACGATGTTCATCACGTCCTCGAAGGTCAGGGGCTCGAAGTAGAGACGGTCGGAGGTGTCGTAGTCGGTGGAGACGGTCTCGGGGTTGGAGTTGACCATGATGGCCATGACCCCGGCGTCCCGCAGCGCGAAGGAGGCGTGGCAGCAGCAGTAGTCGAACTCGATCCCCTGGCCGATCCTGTTGGGGCCGCCACCGAGGATCAGCACCTTGCGGCGGGGGGCGACGTCCAGCTCGTCCCCTCCCTCGTAGGTGGAGTAGAAGTAGGGCGTGTAGGCCTCGAACTCCCCGGCGCAGGTGTCCACGAGATAGTAGGTGGGCAGGATCCCCAGCTCCTTGCGCAGCCTGAGGATGTCGCAGGAGGGGCGCTTCCACATCAGCCCGAGCTGCCTGTCCGAGAAGCCCCATTCCTTGGCCTTGCGCAGCACCTCCACGAGTTCGGCGTTGTCCGGGGTCATGTCGTTGGCCATGCCGAAGTCCAGTATCTCCCGCTCCATGGCGACGATGTCCTGCATCTGCCGGAGGAACCAGGGATCGATGGCCGTTGCCCCGTGTATCTCCTCGACGGTCATGCCGGCCAGCAGGGCGTCCCGGATCGCGAAGACGCGGGTCGAATTGGGTTTCTCCAGCTGCGCCAGCAGGGCCTTGCGGGACGGCGGATCCCGCCTGAAGTCGCGGCCAAGGCCCGGAGCCCCGATCTCCATGGAGCGCAGCCCCTTCTGCAGGGCCTCCTTGAAGGTGCGGCCTATGCTCATCGCCTCGCCGACGCTCTTCATGGACGTGGTGAGCACGTCCTCGGCCCCCGGGAACTTCTCGAAGGTGAATCTGGGGACCTTCACGACGCAGTAGTCGATGGCGGGCTCGAAGCTGGCCGCGGTCTCCCTCGTGATGTCGTTGCGCAGTTCGTCCAGGGTGTAGCCGACCGCAAGCTTCGCCGCGATCTTGGCGATGGGGAATCCCGTGGCCTTGGAGGCCAGCGCCGAGGACCGGGAGACCCGGGGGTTCATCTCGATGACCACCAGTTCCCCGTCTTTGGGATTCACGCCGAACTGGACGTTGCTGCCCCCGGTCTCGACGCCGATCTCCCGCATGATCTGCAGGGACGCGTCCCGCATGGCCTGGTACTCCACGTCCGTCAGCGTCTGGGCCGGGGCGACGGTGATGGAGTCCCCGGTGTGGACCCCCATGGGGTCCAGGTTCTCGATGGAGCAGACGATGACGCAGTTGTCCGCCCTGTCCCGCATGACCTCCATCTCGAATTCCTTCCAGCCGAGGACGCTCTGCTCGATGATGATCTCGGAGGTCGGGCTTGCGGCGAGGCCTCTCGCGGCGAGTTTCGGCAGTTCCCCGGGGGTGCGGGCGATGCCGCCCCCGGCGCCGCCCAGGGTGAAGGCGGGGCGGACGATGACGGGGAAGGGGAGGGTGCCGGCGAGACGGGTCACGTCCTCCATGCATCTGGCGATGCCGCTGGCGGGGACCTTCAGGCCGATGTTCTCCATGGCGCGGTGGAAGAGTTCCCGGCTTTCCGCCTTCTCGATCACCTCGGCCCTGGCCCCGATCATCTCCACGCCCCACTTCGCCAGAACGCCGCTCCTGGCAAGACCAAGAGCGGCGTTGAGGGCCGTCTGTCCGCCGAGGGTGGGCAAGAGGGCGTCGGGACGCTCCTTGGCGATGACGGCCTCGAGCGTCGCCTGCTCGATGGGTTCGACGTAGGTGGCGTCGGCCATCTGGGGGTCGGTCATGATGGTGGCGGGATTGGAATTGACGAGGACGACCCTGTAGCCTTCCTCTTTCAGGGCCTTGATGGCCTGTGAGCCGGAGTAGTCGAACTCGCAGCCCTGGCCGATGACGATGGGGCCGGCCCCGATGACCAGAATCGAGTGGAGGTCGGTGCGTTTGGGCATGCTGGATCCTTGGCGTCCGGGTGGCGGAGGGCGGCCGCGGTTTTTTGGGTCAGCGTGCGGGTGCATGCCGAAGTTAGGCGTACAGTCGGCGGCACGCCGGCCAGGCCAGATCAGCTCGGTGGTGGAGCAGTTGATTCGTAATCATCAGGTCCGGGGTTCAAATCCCCGAGCTGGCTCCACGCTCCTGCGGATCGGGCGATGGCGACCGTCGCGGGAGGCATAATATGGCCCTCGGGGGGCGAGGTCAAATGGAGGGGGGGCCTTGCCGGCGGCGGCCTGGGGCGATGCCGGTCCCCAGGATGGCCCCGGGGCGCGCCACGGAAAAAATGTGGCGCCACCCCTTGCCTTTTGCGGGTTTTTGGGTTAGCGTGCGGGTGTATGCCGAAATTCGGCGTACAGTCGGCGGCACGCCGGCCAGGCCAGCTTAGCTCAGATGGTAGAGCAGTTGATTCGTAATCATCAGGTCCGGGGTTCAAGTCCCCGAGCTGGCTCCACGCTCCTGCGGGATTGAGGCGAAAGGTGACGCCAGGAACGCAATTCCTGATGTCTTGGTTCCTGGCAGGTCTGTCACGTCCGGGTCACCACCCCCATAGGCATGAGCAGAACGTTCCCGAGGTCGTCGCGTTCGAGTGCTTCGCTTGGGGCTCAGAGTGCTGCAGAGGGCGACACGTGAGTCCTCGACGGTTGGATGATGAGGATATCTACGGCCAGCGATTGGCCGGGGATGCCCTATGATGTGCGATTGGCCGCCGATCATCTTGTCCTGCACCGAGACTCTGCCCCTAATACGTGTGAGACACTCTTTTGTTGAGACGGATCGGACAATCACTCCAGTATAAGCAAAGATATTTGGGGTTTACATATAAGTGTTTTGTGTAAAGACAGAGGTTAATTGACAAGTTGTTTTGTCGAAATCTCTCTGGATGGCACACATGTTCTGCAAACATTTAAAATCATTAGGTGATCATGATGGAATTCAATAGTGATGATAAGCATATTGATGAAAATAAAATAGTAGAAACGGATGCCATAAATACCTCTATACGCCTACCGATGTTGCAATCTACGCAGGTTGGATTGACTCTAGTGCTGGTGAATTTTTGGATTGGTGCAGATCGCCAGCTGAGCACGATTCAGAATGTGTTATCATACTGACGACATACGGCGGCTCAGCAATCTATGCGTACCGACTTGGGCGTGCACTGCAAGTGAAGTATAAATAGTAGGAGAAAATGGCTGAGATAAAGAAGACTGACAGGCATCAAAATCCGCATACAGAAAATCAGTTTGACGATCAAGAAGAGCCCAAATTTGTTATACACTTTTCCGGTTGTACAGAAAACTCTACGTGAGGTATTTGAGGAGTATAACCGTGAATATAAGAGAGAACTTGCAAGTTTGCCCCATCGGAAAATGAATTTGGTCGATTACTATTGATTTAGAACATATGCATTAGTTTTTTGCAGATGGGCCTCGTCACTTAAGTCGGCAATAGATCCATCACTTTCTATTGGCGTTTTTTCATTGCGTTCTAATGTCCGAATGAACATGTGCGTTTTATAAAGAGCACAGTCGTCCGTGCTCCACTCTTTATGGCTATGTATTAAGTTTAACTCATTTTAATCTTTCTTCCATCTTGAGTTGGTGACCTATCATACATAAATGTATCCGTGCTGAATATTTTGGGGCCAGATATTTTTAACATCACCCTCTATCATATTGATGTGAAAGTGGCTGAGACAAAGACACCTGAAATCCCTAAGAAGTCGGCCGATGATAATTATTTCGGCACTGGCACGATGGCATGGAAATGAATTATGTCATTCATTATGATTTCCCTGTCGTGCAGAAAACTTTGTGCAGATTGTTCGACGAATAAGCAGAAAGCCTAAATTTATTAACAACATGGAGGTTGGCCATGTTCACACCTAATAATATTCAAAAATCTTTCAATGTCACTGGTCCTTGTCTATCTGACAAACACTATATGGTAGATCCGCTTGAGCGACTCCCTCAAGCCCTAGACCTCACCAAAGAAGACTACTATTTTGCAATCCATGCACCGAATTACTCAGGAAAGACAACGTTACTGCGACATTTAGCATCAAAGATCAATGCTGAGGGGAATTTTTATGCAATGTGCCCCAAATCCGTGACGGGGGTGGGGCCCTCCCTCCCTTGGTGGCCCAGAGGGTGCCGAGATGACGAAAAAATGCATCTCGACAGTAAAAAATATATTTTTTGAGCCCCGAACTCTTGCAT
>JAISTH010000020.1 GCA_031272715.1 Desulfovibrio sp. | reverse complement strand
TTGCACCCAATGGGTGCGAAATCGGCCCATTTTTACATGCTTCCGAAATCCTTGCGTGTGGCGGCTCCGACTGTAACGGCATAGAAGATTTATCGAATTTTGGGTCACGGATTTGGGCTTCCCATGCTATCTTGATGAACGTCAATAAATCAAATATTTTAGACATATTTGTAAATGATCAGCATAAAATAATATCATATCCTGACCATAAAGGAGTTCACAGAGAACTTCTGGATAAAATTCTCCATGAAGCTGGAAGTTATATCGCAAGTGTTAATGAGGGGATTACGAAAGAAGTTATTTTCAAGGGAACCTACAAACGAATGGGGGAAACCACCATGACTTATGAAGAATATGTGGATGAGTTTTGAGGGCTGTCCAAGGCTAGAAAGGAAGCCTACCAAGAAGCCTATCAGGGGACTTTGCGGGATTCTCTGCTGTCCCTGACGTCCCAGCGGTTCCATGAAACGTCCCAATCTCTGGGCGAAAAACTCAATCGCATCAAGGAACCCGATCTGTTACAGGGGTTGGTGAACAATTTTTTTTTGCCTACAATGAACTGTCGGCCTTCGAGAAGGCCGTAGACATGACACTGCTACAGCAGAGTAAACAGTAGACTTATGCCCCTGAATGATGTGCGATTCAGATAATGGTTTCCCTCGACAACTAGCCTTACACAAGTACTCATCAGAGACTGGCTAGTCCAGTTTTGGAAGATGAGTATCTATCGCAAATTTATTATAATAATATCACAATTATTTCTAATGCCTCACACTCCTAAGCGTGACAGATCTCGTCTATATAATGGGGAACGGATACAAATATTACAAAATAATTTGAAAGCAAATATTAAAGAATATGTAAAACAAATACAGAATATCATTTCGTGTCGGAGACCATCCATTGCCATTAAAATAACGACATGAGCAACAGTGGCGGACATATCGGTCTCTTGCCCCGCATCACAGATTCTGTTCCGCAACCTGCCTTGCGACTTCGAACCCGGGCCGATCCGCCACAATGCCCGGCTTCCAGGCATCGCCAGGTACGCAGTCTTGCGGCGTCCCCAGATGTCCCCCCGGAGTCTGCGCTGCGCCTTCCGCACCCGGGCGCTGCGCCGGAAGATCGTCCCCGCACCCCCGCCACCTGGCCGTTGACGAAGGCCGGCGAACGTTCCGATCCCCATCTTCCGCCCCGCACCCTCGCCGGCCTTGCCCCCCCACCCGGCAACGTCCGCGGCGCGAAAGGCGCAGGTCCGCAACGAACCTCTCCACGTCCCCGTCCCCTGTTGCTTTCCCCTCCTGCATCTCCCCGGCCTCGCAAGCTCCCTCGAAAATCCTCCCCGGCCCCGCACGTTTCCCTATCCCTGCGCCTCCTCTCCTCACTGCCCCTCCCGGCCGCAACCCGCAACATCGTCTCCCCCACACCCCCGCCAAATCCCCCCACCCGCATCAAAATTCCGCTTCCCCTTCCGGCGCGATCGGCCTATGGACAAGCCACGCCACTTCGGCTACTATCCTCTGCCCCCGCAGTCCCCAAGGTCCTGCCTTGTCTGGCTGCGCCGCTATTCGTGAACATCCGGCCTCTCCGATCCGGGAACGGCCTCCGCGGCTTGCGCCACGGAGGGCCCGCTTCCGCGGCAGGACCGGGGAGACCTTTCAAGGAGCGCTGTCCATGGCCGTCCAGCAGAACAAGAAATCCCGTTCCCGCAAGGGGATGCGCCGGTCCCACGACCACGCGAAAATGCCCAACGTGATCTACTGCGGGTGCGGGGAACCGACCCTGTCCCACGGCGTCTGCCCCAGCTGCGGCAACTACAAGAACGTCCTGGTCAAACCCAAGAAGGTGAAGCAGAGCAAGGCGTAGGGAGAGGCGACGCCCGTGCCGCCTTCGGCGCGGGCGCATGAGGAAGGCCGGCTCTTGTGGCCGCGGCTTCCGGGCTGCCGGGTAACGCATGCGAGAACCTCCCGTCATTGCCGTGGACGCCATGGGTGGGGACTTCGGACCCTCCGAGGTCGTCCCGGGCGCCTTGGACGCCTCGAAGCGCCACCGCTTGCGCGTGCTCTTCGTGGGGAACCGCGAAGCCATAGGCGAGGAACTGGCGAAGCTGGACACAGGCGGTGCGGACTTCGACATCGTGCATGCCGAGGACGTCGTGCACATGAACGAGAAGCCCTCGGACATCCTGCGCCGCAAGAAGAACTCCTCGATCCAGATCGCCTGCCGCCTCGTCAAGGACGGCGATGCGGACGCCGTGGTGAGCGCGGGCCATTCCGGGGCGACGGTGGCCTGCGGGATGTTCATCATCGGCAGGCTCCAGGGCGTGGAGCGGCCGGCCCTCGCGGCCATGCTCCCCACGGAGAAGCGCCCTGTGGTGGTGCTCGACGTGGGCGCCAACGTGGACTGCAAGCCCTACCATCTCTTCCAGTTCGGGCTGATGGGGGAGGCCTTCGCCAGGGACATCCTGGGCTATTCCGCCCCGAGGGTGAGCCTGCTGAGCATCGGCGAGGAGGAGGGCAAGGGGAATTCCCAGGTCAAGGTGGCCTACGATCTGCTCAAGATCGCCCAGAACATAAATTTCGTCGGCAACGCCGAGGGGCGGGACATCTTCACGGGACAGCTGGACGTGGTGGTGTGCGACGGCTTCGTGGGGAACGTCGTGCTCAAGCTCAGCGAGGGCATTGCGGGCTCCCTGGTCAGGATGTTCAAGAGGGTGTTCACCTCGGGGGTGTTCCCCATGCTGGGGGGCATGCTGGCCAGGAAGGCCTTCATGCGTTTCGCCAGGACCGTGGACTACGCCGAGTACGGCGGCGCCCCCCTGCTGGGCCTCAAGGGGCTCGCCATCGTGTGCCATGGACGCTCCAACGCCTGCGCCATGGGCAACGCCGTCAGGATGGGCGGGGAGTACGTCCGCAAGGGCGCCACGGGGCGGCTTGCGGAGATCATCCTGGCGAACGAGGAACTGACGCGTTTTTCCCGGGCCATATGACGGTCCGGGATCTTGGGATCAAACTGCCGGCGGCGGGCCGCGGATCGCGCCACGCCCCGGAAACGCGCCGTTGGCCGCCCTGTCCGTCCCGGGGACGGGTGGCAGCGCAGTAGGAAAAAATGGACGCAACCTGCCGCATGTCGGCCCTCGTCGCCACGTCGCCCCCGAAGATTCTCACCAACGAAGATCTTGTCCGGCTCACCGACACCACGGACGAATGGATCGTCTCCCGGACGGGGATACGGCGGCGCCACGTTCTTGAGGACGGGAAGCTTCCCTCGGACCTCACGCTGGACTGTTCCCTGCGGACGCTTGAGGCTTCGGGCGTCGCGGCGTCGGATCTCACGCACATCGTGGTGGCGACCTGCACCCCGGAGATGCTCACCCCTTCCAGCGCCTGCATCCTGGCCGGGAAGATGGGCGCGGGCAACGTCGCGGCCTTCGACATCGGGGCGGCCTGCACGGGGTTCCTCTACGCGCTGTATGTCTGCAGCGGACTGCTGCAGAGGGAGCCCGAGGCGAGGATGCTGCTGGTGTGCGTGGAGGCCATCTCCCGCCGGGTCAACTGGACGGACAGGTCCACCTGCGTCCTGTTCGGGGACGGGGCTGCGTCGTGCATCCTGGAGGGGGCGTCGTCCCCCGGCGGCTCCGGCGCGGTGCTTGAGGACGTCCTGTGCAGGAGCGACGGCGGGCAGCGCCACCTCATCACCATCGGCGGGGGAACGGGGCGCGGATACGGGCCCGGGGACGCCGTCGGGGAGGATTTCTTCCTGCACATGCAGGGCCGGGAGACCTACCGTCACGCCGTGCGGCAGATGGTGAACGTGTGCGAGGACATTCTCGCCCGCAACGGGCTCACGGTGGCGGACGTGGACGTGTTCGTCCCCCATCAGGCCAATCTGCGCATCATAGAGGCGGTGGGCGCAAGGCTGGGCATCGGCGGGGAGAGGGTCTTCGTCAACGTGGACAGGTACGGCAACACGTCGGCGGCGTCCATCCCCCTCGCCCTGCACGAGGCGGCGGAGGAGGGCCGGATACCTTCCGGATCCAGGGTGCTGGTGACGGCTTTCGGCGCCGGACTCACCTGGGGGGCGGCCCTGCTGAAGTACGCGTAGCGTCCGTGCCGCGTCCGCCGGCCGCGCGCACGTTGAAAATTTCCCGCCGATGGCGTAAGTTGCGCAGATTCGTCCGGGCGCCGGCGGCGCCCCGGATGTCGGCCTCCCGCTGGGCGACGGTGTCTGCGGCATGCGGGAACAGGAGATGACCGTAGTATGGATCACGAACTTGCCGGGGATCGCCCCACTGCGCTGGTGACCGGGGGGTCCCGCGGCATCGGCCGGGCCGTCGCCGCGACCCTCGCCCGGGACGGCTTCCAGGTGATGCTCACCTACGTGAGCAGGCCCGAGGAGGCCGGGGCCGTCGTGGAGGAGATACGCGCCGCCGGGGGCAGCGCCGCCGCATGTCCCCTGGACGTGTCCGACGGGGCGCAGGTGGCCGCCTTCTTCGCCGAGAGGATCAAGGACAAGGTCGACCTGAAGGTGCTGGTGAACAACGCCGGCATCACGAAGGACGGCTTCCTCGTGCGGATGAAGGACGAGGATTTCGACCGGGTGCTCGCCGTCAATCTCCGGGGCGCGTTCTGCTGCACCCGGGAGGCGGGCAGGCTGATGAGCCGCAACCGGTATGGCCGCATCGTCTGCATCACCTCGGTGGTGGGGCAGATGGGCAACGCCTGCCAGGCGAACTATGCGGCCGCAAAGGCCGGCCTGATCGGGTTGGTCAAGTCCTGCGCCAAGGAACTCGCATCCCGGCAGGTGACGGTGAACGCCGTGGCCCCGGGGTTTGTGGAGACGGACATGACCGCCTCCCTCGGGGAGGACGTCAGGAAGAGCTATGTGGAAGCCATTCCGCTCAAGCGCATGGGCACGCCTCAGGACATCGCGGAGGCCGTGGCCTTCCTGGTGTCGGAGAGGGCCGGGTACATCACGGGCCAGGTGCTGGCCGTGAACGGCGGGATGTATTGTTGAACCGTTGAACGCCGCAGGCCGTCCGAAGGACGCCGCGGCCCGTCACGAACATCGCGGAGGGACGCATGTCGGAGCTTGAGGGGAAAGTCTACAAGATCATCGTGGAGCAGCTGGGGGTCGCCCCCGAGGACGTGAAGCCCGAGGCGTCCTTCGTGGAGGACCTCGGGGCGGATTCCCTGGACCTGACCGAGCTGATCATGGCCATGGAGGAGGAGTTCGACATCGAGATCGCCGATGAGGACGCCCAGAAGATCCTGAAGGTCCAGGACGCCGTGTCCTACATCGAGTCCAAGAAGAGCTGACGGAAGCGCCGGGACGGCGTTCCGGCGCGCATTGCATTTTCCAAGGAGTCCTCATGGCACGCCCACGGGTAGTGGTCACGGGAGTGGCCGCCATCACCCCCCTCGCCAACGACGTCCGGACGACCTGGACGAAGCTGCTTGCGGGGGAGTCCGGCATCGCCCCCATCACCCTCTTCGACGCGTCGGCGTACGATTCCCGCATCGCCGGCGAGGTGAAGGGGTTCGACCCCGAGACGTGCATGTCCTTCAAGCAGGCGCGGCGCATGGATCGGTTCACGCAGTTCGCCGTGGCCTGCGGCACCATGCTCCTGCAGGACTCCGGCTTCAAGGTGACGCCGGAGAACGCCTACGACACGGCGGTGATCCTGGGTGTCGGGCTGGGCGGACTGCACACGATCGAGACCTATCACGCCAAGCTCCTGGCCTCGGGGCCGGGGAAGGTCTCCCCCTTCATGATCCCCATGCTCATCGCGAACATGGGGCCGGGGCAGCTTTCCATCGTGACGGGGGCCAAGGGAAACAACGTGGTGACCACCTCGGCCTGCGCCTCGGCCATCCACGCCGTGGGCTCGGCCTTCAGCGAGATACTGCTGGACCGCGCGACCGGGGCGATCACCGGGGGCGTGGAGGCGACCATAACGCCTCTGGGGGTCGCGGGGTTCACGGCGTTGAAGGCGCTGTCCACGCATTACAACGACGAGCCCACGAAGGCCTCGCGGCCCTTCGACGCCGACCGGGACGGCTTCGTCATCGGCGAGGGGGCCGGCATGGTGATGCTGGAGCGGCTGGACAAGGCCAAGGAGAGGGGGGCCAGGATCTACGCGGAAATCGCGGGTTTCGGCGCCTCGGCCGACGCCTATCACATGACCGCGCCCCAGGAGAACGGGGAGGGCATGGCCCGGGCCATGTACAATGCGCTGCGGGAGGCGGGGATCCCGCCGGAGGCGGTGGGGCACATCAACGCCCACGCCACCTCGACGCAGCTCAACGACAGCACGGAGACCCACGCGATCAAGCAGGTCTTCGGCGCCCATGCGCCGCGGCTGAAGATATCCGCCACCAAGTCCATGACGGGACATCTGCTCGGGGCCGCGGGCGGCATCGAGACGGTCTTCACGACCCTCGCCCTCCACGAGGGGATGCTGCCGGGCACCATCAACCTCGAGCATCCCGATCCGCTGTGCGATCTGGACTATCTGGCCGACGGCTCCCGGAAGGTCGCCTGCGAGTATGCCATGTGCAACTCCTTCGGCTTCGGGGGGACCAACGCCAGCCTCATCCTCAGGCGTTGGGACGGGGATTGACGGGGCGACGCCGCGTCTCCCGAGGCACATGCAAGGCCTTGTCGCTGCCCGCCCCTGCCGCGGGCAGCGTTATTGAAGGGGTTGGCCCGCCCCGGTCCCGGGCGGCGGACGATCCCCGGAAGGCAGGGGCGATGCGCGTCCGGGAGCGTCCCGGAGGGCTGCATCGGGAAGGAGGATGGCGGGGGCGTTGCCCGTTCCCGTCCGCGACGACCCTCGTGACGCGTGGGGTGCGCCCCATCGGAGTTTGCTGCGATGTACGAGATACTGCTGCAGGATCCACAGGTGGCCGAGGCCATCACCCTGGAATCCTACCGCCAGGTGGGAAAGCTCGAGCTCATAGCCTCGGAGAACTTCGTCTCCCCGGCGACCCGGGAGGCCCAGGGGAGCGTGCTGACCCACAAGTACGCCGAGGGCTATCCCCACAAGCGCTACTACGGCGGCTGCGAATACGTCGACATGGTGGAGGACCTCGCCCGGGACAGGGCGCGCCGCCTCTTCGACTGCGCCTACGCCAACGTGCAGCCCCATTCCGGCTCCCAGGCGAACATGGCCGCCTACTTCGCCTTCCTGAAGCCCGGGGACTGCATCCTCGGCATGAACCTGTCCCACGGGGGGCATCTCACCCACGGCAGTCCGGCGAACTTCTCCGGGAAGCTGTTCAAGGTGGTGGCCTACGGGGTGGAGCGGGCGACGGGCCGCATCGACTACGACGAGGTCGCGGCCCTCGCCAGGGAGCATCGTCCCGGGATGATCACCGCCGGGGCCAGCGCCTATCCCCGGGCGATCGACTTCGAGCGGTTCCGGGCCATCGCCGACGAGGTCGGTGCGAAGCTGATGGTGGACATCGCCCACATCGCGGGTCTGGTGGCCACGGGGTTCCATGCGAGCCCCATCCCCCACGCCCACGTCGTCACCACCACCACCCACAAGACCCTGCGGGGGCCGAGGGGCGGGATGATCCTCGCCGGCGACCCGGAACTCGAGAAGACGCTGAACAGCCAGATATTCCCCGGCATCCAGGGGGGGCCCCTGATGCATGTCATCGCCGCCAAGGCGGTGGCCTTCGGCGAGGCCCTGCGCCCGGCCTTCAAGGACTACCAGCGCCGGATCCTCGAGAACGCCCAGGCCCTGGCCGCGGGGCTGATCTCGGCGGGGTACGACCTCGTCTCCAAGGGGACGGACACCCACCTGATGCTCATGGATCTCTCCGCCACGGACCTGACGGGGAAGGAGGCCGAGGCGATACTGGACCAGGCGGGGATCACGGTGAACAAGAACACGGTGCCCTTCGAGACCAGGTCCCCCTTCGTGACCTCGGGGATACGCCTGGGCACGCCGGCGCTCACCACCCGGGGCATGGATGCGGCGGACATGGGCACGGTGGCGGGATTCATCGTGAAGGCGCTCCATGTGCGGGACGACGTGCCGGCCCTGGAGAAGCTGCGGGGGGAGGTGGAGGAGTTCGCCCGGAGCTTCCCCCTCTTCACCTGGTAGATCCCCGTGGAACGACTTCCCTGGCCGCAGTATTTCATGGGCATCACCTTCATGGTGAGCGGCCGCAGCACCTGCACCCGGCGTCGGGTGGGGGCCGTGGCGGTCAAGGAGAAGCGCATCCTCGCCACGGGGTACAACGGGGCCCCTGCGGGCGTTCCCCACTGTCTCGAAGTGGGATGCCTGCGGCAGCAGCTGGGGGTTCCTTCGGGGCAGCGCCACGAGATATGCCGGGGTCTGCACGCGGAGCAGAACGTCATCGTGCAGGCGGCCATACACGGCATCAGCATCAAGGGGGCGGAGCTTTTCTGCACCACGCGTCCCTGCTCGCTTTGCGCCAAGATGCTCATCAACTGCGGCGTGAACCGCATCTGGTACGCCGAGCACTACGACGACGAACTGGCCACGGATCTCTTGCGGCAGGCCGGCACGGAACTGATCCACCTGCCTCGTCCCGGGGACGTCCACCTTGTCTGAGGCGGCGGACTTGTCCGAGGCGGCGGACGGCCGGGGATGCGGCTATGAGGCGGCCATGGCCGAGGCCCTTGCGGAGGCGGAGAAGGGGCGGTGGACCGCCTGTCCGAACCCCGTGGTGGGGGCGGTGCTGGTCCGCGACGGCAAGGTCGTGGCCCGGGGCTTCCATGCGAAGGCCGGGGAGGACCATGCGGAGATCGCGTGTCTGAAGGACGCCCGGAGGCGAGGTGTCCCGGCTCTCGGCGCGACCCTTGTGGTGACCCTGGAGCCCTGCTGCCACCATGGCCGCACGCCCCCCTGCACGGAGGCCATTGTGCGGGAAGGGATAGCCCGGGTCGTGGTGGGGGCGCGGGATCGCAACCCTGAGGCGGCGGGGGGCGCGGAGCGGCTCCGGGACCAGGGGGTGGAGGTGGTCCTGGGGGTGCTTGAGGGCAGGTGCCGGGATATGGTGGCGGACTTTGACGTGTGGACGGGATCGAGGCGTCCCTATGTGATCTTGAAGCTGGCCGCGTCCCTGGACGGGCGCATCGCGACGCGCGAGGGGCGTTCCCGGTGGATCACCGGTGAGGAGTCCCGCAGGCGCGTCCACGAGATGCGCGCGGGGGTGGGCCGGGCGGGCGGCGCGGTGCTGGTCGGGGGCGGCACGTTCCGCAAGGACGATCCGATGCTGACGGCCCGGGGCGTCGGGGAGGGGACGCAGCCTCTTGCCTGCGTCCTCGCGTCCAGGCTTCCCGATCCCGACGGGCCCTTCCGGCTGTTGCGGGAGCGTCCCGGGGAGACGGCGTTCTTCGTCCCCGCCCCGGTTGCGGAGTCCTCCGGGGCGGACGCCTTGCGCGGGATCGGGTGCCGCGTGTACTCCACGGCGGAGGCCCCCGGCGGCGGACTCGACGTGGCGGCCATGCTGGACCGTCTGTGGAAGGACGAGGGGTGTCGCTACGTGCTGTGCGAAGGGGGCGGCAGGACGGCCCTGACGCTGCTCGGGGCGGGGTTCGTGGACGAGTTCCTTCTGCATCTGGCGCCGAGGATATTCGCGGACGATCGTGCCGTGCCCCTCTTCGACGGCCGGTCTCCCGCGACGGTTGACCAGACCCTCGGCATGCGCGTGGAGGAAGCGGCCATGTGCGGCCCGGACGTCCACCTGAAGCTCAGGCCCCTCGGGAGATAGCGTGTTCACGGGACTTGTCGCGACGCAGGGCGAGATACTCGCCATTCACCGCCGGGAGGGGGACGCGCGGATCGGGATCCGGCCGGCGGCGCCCTTCGAGGACGTGATCCAGGGGGAGTCCGTCGCCGTGAACGGCGCGTGCCTCACGGTGGAGGAGGGGGACGGGGAGCGCTTCACGGCCTTCGTGTCGGCCCACACTCTCGCGATGACCACCCTGAAGGACGGCCGCAAGGGGCAGCTCGTCAATCTCGAGCGGGCGCTGCGTCCTGTGGATCGCATGGGCGGGCACATGGTGAGCGGTCACGTGGACTGCGTGGCCAGGATCGTGGGCGCCGACGGCCGGGGATCCTCCAGGGTGGTGCGGGTGGCCTTCCCGGAGGTCCTTGCGCGCCAGGTGGCGGCCCAGGGGTCCGTGGCCCTGGACGGCATCAGTCTGACGGTTGTCGCCTGCGGGCTGGACTGGCTGGAGGTGAACCTGATCCCCGAGACCTGCCGGCGCACCACGGCCGAGGTCTGGCGCGTCGGGACCCGGGTCAACATGGAGACGGACGTCCTCGGCAAGTACGCGGCGCGGCAGTGGGAACTGAGGGAACGGGCGGCCGGCCCCTCCGGCGTCACCGAGGAACTGCTGGCGCGCAACGGCTTCCTTGACCTGTGAGCCGGGCGCGGGGATATTCGAGGCGTGGTATAGTCCGGGAACCGTCGGTCGCCGCATCGGGGGCGACGGAAGAACGATCGGAGAAGTGCACATGAGAGAGGGAACGCACATGAGAGAGGGAGATCACATGAGCGAAGCGACGGGCACCCCCCGCACCATTGCCGGACGGATGGACGCCACCGGTCTCAAGGTCGCCATCGTGGCGTCCAGGTTCAACGAATTCATCGTGGACAGGCTCATCGGCGGCGCGATGGACTATCTGCGGCGCCACGGGATGGATCCCGGGGCGGCGACGGTCATCCGGGTGCCCGGCGCCTTCGAGATGCCCCTCGTCTGCCAGAGGGTCGCGGCGTCGAAGAAGTACGACGGCATCGTGGCGCTGGGGGCGGTGATCCGCGGAGAAACCCCCCACTTCGACTACGTCAGCGCCGAGGCGGCCAAGGGTCTCGCCCACGTCATGCTCGCCACCGGGGTGCCCCTGGGCTTCGGACTGCTCACCTGCGACAGCCTCGAGCAGGCCATCGAACGGGCGGGCGCCAAGGCCGGCAACAAGGGCGTCGATGCCGCGGCCGCCATGCTCGAGACCCTGCGGGTGCTCGAACAGGTCTGACGTCCATGGCAAGCCGCTCGGATTCCCGCCTCAAGGCCTTCCAGGTGCTGTACGGCCAGAGCTTCGCCAAGGCCGCGACCCTGGACGAACTGTATGCGGCCTTCCAGAGCGTGCCCGAGGACGACGGGGAGGACGATGCCGCGGAGGGCGCCGACAGGGCCGCCCCGCCGCCTGGGGGGAGGAAGCGCGGATCCTCCGGCTCCAGGTACGCCTGGCAGCTCGTGGAGGGCGTCTGGAGCCACTGGGACGAACTCGACGAGACCGTGAAGAGCCACGCCCGGAACTGGCGTCTCGACCGCATGGGCCGCGTGGAACTCACCGTGCTCAGGCTGGCGCTGCACGAGATGCGCGATCGCGAGGACATCCCCACCAGGGTCGCCATCGACGAGGCGCTGAACCTTCTCGCCAGGTTCGCGATGGACGACGCGAGACCCTTTGTCAACGGCATCCTGCATTCGGCGGCCACGGCCATGGGCAAGTCGGACATGCGGGCGGGAGCAGGGAACGAAGCACCAGGGAAAGAGACATGAGTCAGGAACGCAAGGCGGAACGCTACGAGCCGGGGGGCCTGGAGAGGCGGTGGCAGGAACGGTGGGAGGCCGGGTCGGTCTTCGCCGTGCACCGCGACGAGACCAGGAGGAAGTGCTACGTCCTGGAGATGTTCCCCTATCCTTCCGGGAACATCCACATGGGGCACGTGCGCAACTACGCCATAGGCGACGTGGTGGCGCGGTTCCGGCACATGCAGGGCTTCAACGTCATGCATCCCATGGGCTGGGACGCCTTCGGGCTGCCCGCGGAGAACGCGGCGATCAAGAACCGCTCCCACCCCGCCACGTGGACCTACGGCAACATCGACACCATGCGCGCCCAGCTGAAACGCCTGGGATGCTCCTACGACTGGAGCCGCGAGATCGCCACCTGCCGGCCCGAGTACTACCGCTGGGAGCAGCTCTTCTTCCTGCGCCTGCTGGAGAAGGGGCTGGTCTACCGCAAGAAGGCCCCCCAGAACTGGTGCCCGAGCTGCCACACGGTCCTTGCCAACGAGCAGGTGGTGGAGGGTCTCTGCTGGCGCTGCGAGAGCCGCGTGGAGCAGAAGGAGCTGACCCAGTGGTTCCTGCGCATCACGGCCTACGGGGACGAGCTGCTGGACGACCTCTCCCTTCTCGAGGGGGGCTGGCCGGAGCGGGTCCTGACCATGCAGCGCAACTGGATCGGCAAGTCCCACGGCGCCTCCCTGGTCTTCGATCTGGAGGAGCCCGTGGGGGACGTGAAGAGCCTCGAGGTCTTCACCACGCGTCCGGACACCCTGTGCGGCGTGACCTTCCTGACCCTCGCCCCGGAGCATCCCCTCGTGGAGCCCCTGATGCGGGGGCGTCCCAACGAGGCGGAGGTCATGGCTTTCGTGGCGAGGATACGGGACATGGATCGCCTGGACCGCCAGTCCGACCTCCTGGAGAAGGAGGGGATCTTCACCGGCGCCCATGTCGTGCATCCCCTCACCGGACGGCGCGTCCCCCTGTGGCTGGGCAACTTCGTCGTGGCGGACTACGGCACCGGCGCCGTGATGGGCGTTCCGGCCCACGACCAGCGGGATTTCGACTTCGCGAAGCGCTACGGCCTGGACATCCGGGTGGTGATCGTCCCCGAGGGGGAGGATCCCGCGGGGATCGCCCTGACCGAGGCCTACACCGGACCCGGCGTGATGGTGCAGTCCGGCCGGTTCGACGGTCTTCCCAACGAGGAGGGGAAGCGGGCCGTGGCCACGTATCTGGAGTCCACGGGGCACGGCAAGGCCACGGTGCAGTTCCGGCTGCGGGACTGGAACATCTCCCGGCAGCGCTACTGGGGCGCGCCCATCCCCGTGGCCTACTGCGAAAAATGCGGCCTCGTCCCCGAGCGGGAGGAGAACCTGCCGGTGGTGCTGCCCCTGGACGTGAAGATCTCCGAGGACGGCCGCTCGCCCCTGCCGACCACCCCGTCCTTCGTGGACTGCGTCTGTCCCTCCTGCGGCGGGCCCGCCCGCCGGGAGACGGACACCATGGACACCTTCGTGGAGTCCTCCTGGTACTTCGCCCGCTACACCGACGCCCGGAACGACAGGTCCGCCTTCTCAATGGAGGAGCTGTCCTACTGGCTGCCCGTGGACCAGTACATCGGCGGCGTGGAGCACGCCATCCTGCATCTGCTCTACTCCCGCTTCTTCACCAAGGTCCTTAGGGACATGGGCCTTTTCCCGGCGGATCTTTCCGAGCCCTTCACCTGCCTGCTCACCCAGGGGATGGTGCTCAAGGACGGGGGCAAGATGTCCAAGTCCAAGGGCAACGTGGTGGGGCCCACGGAGATGATCGACCGGTACGGGGCCGACACGGTGCGTCTTTTCTGTCTCTTCGCCGCACCTCCGGAGCGGGACTTCGACTGGTCCGACGCGGGCATCGAGGGGGCGTCCCGGTTCCTGAACCGGGTCTGGCGTCTCTTCGTGGAGGAGCGGGACATGCTGGTGCCCATGGTGGCCTGCGGGGCCGGGAGCGGGGACGCGGTCTCCGAGGGGGGGACGTCCCTGCGGCGCAAGGAGCACCAGACCGTGAAGAAGGCCACCCAGGACATCGGGGAGCGGTTCCAGTTCAACACCGCCATCGCCGCGGTCATGGAACTGGTCAACGCCATGTATCTGGCCCGTGAGGCGCTGGCCGGGACCGAGGCGGACCGTCGCGTCTTCTCCTCGGCCATGGCCACGGTCCTGACGCTCCTCTCCCCGGTCACGCCCCATCTGTGCGAGGAACTGTGGGAGCGCATGGGACATGGGGAAAGCGTCTACCACCAGCCGTGGCCGGTCTGGGACGAGGCGGCCCTCGCCCGGGACACCGTCCCGGTGGCCGTCCAGGTCAACGGGAAGTTGCGGGCGACGATTTCCGTGCCCGCCGGGACGGACAAGGAGGGCATGGAGCGCGCGGCTCTGGCCGACGAGGCCGTCCAGCGCCACATCAAGGGAATGGCCGTGCGCCGCGTGGTGGTGGTGCCCGGCAAGCTCGTGAACGTCGTCGTCGGTTGAGGATCCCGTGGGAGTTCAGGCGAACATGGCCCGGCCGGGCTTCAACATCCTGCTGTGCCCCGACCCCTTCCTCGTCATGGCGGAGGTGGCGAGGCTCATGGAGGCCCATCCTCCCGAGGAGGGCGGGTCCTGGGAGCGTCGCATTTTCTGGGGCGACGAGGCGCCCGACGGGAATTTCTGGGACACTCTGCTGATGCGGGGGATGTTCGGCGGGCAGCGGGTCATCGTCGTGCGCAACGCCCATCTGTGGAAGAAGAAGACCTGGGAGGGCATCTCCCAGGCGTTGGCGCGCCCCCTGCCCCACGCGTGGCCCATGCTGTGCATCGAGGCGGAGTGGGAATGGGGCAGGATGCCGAAGTGCGTCGCCGACATCTCCCCCTTGAAGTTCTGGTCCTTCGCGGACGGGAAGGGGTGGCGATGGACCCACGGAGGGCTGGTCGATCGCATGCCGGCGGAGTCCCGCCGGGGGGGCGTCGAGTACACCCTCATGAGGACCCATGTCCAGGCGCGCGCCCGGGCCCTGGGGCTCGCCCTGAGCCAGGACGCCATGGAGTGCATCTGTTCGCTTCTCGCCATGGACGCCGGGATCGTGGAGAGCGAACTCGTGAAGCTGCGGGCCTATTGCGGGCCGCGCAAGGACAGGCCCGACACGGTGACCGTGGACATGGTGAGCGCCATGTACAGCACCGCGGAGGTCAACACCTTCGGATGCCTGAACGCCATCGAGGCGGGCAATCTGGCGAACGTCTGGAGGGAGGTGGCCAGGAACGCCGGGGACGTGTCGTTCCTCTTCAAGCTCATGAGCATGATAGAGAACCGTTTCAAGACGATGTGGGACATCCTTGTGGAGGACTCGCTGCAGGGGGTGCAGCCGTTCGTCCTGAAGACCCTGGGTTCTCTCGCGGCGCGGCTCGGGCTGGAAGGGGTGGCCCGGGGGCTCACGCTGATCGTGGAGACCGAGTTGAAGCTCAAGAGCGGCGCGCTTCAGGACACGCACGTTCTCGACCATTTCCTGATCAACATGACGTTGCTGTGCGGCCAGGGGCCGCGGGGATTGGTTTCCCGGGCCTGACCGTAACGTGTCCGCGGCCGAGGGTCGCGGGGGGAATTCGCTGGAGGGAACATGGTGGAGATAGGGACGCCCGGCACGGCGACGGCCACGAGGCTGATGCTGTTGGGTTCCGGGGAGCTTGGACGGGAGGTGGCCATCGAGGCCATGCGTCTCGGCGTCGAGGTCGTCGCGGTGGATCGCTATGCGGGGGCGCCGGCGATGCAGGTCGCCCATCGCTGCCACACGATCTCCATGCTGGACGGCCAGGCCTTGCGGCGGCTTGTGGAACTGGAACGGCCCCACGTCATCGTGCCCGAGATCGAGGCCATCGCCACGCAGACGCTGGAGGAGCTGGAGGGGGAGGGCTTCAGGGTCGTCCCCACGGCCCGGGCCGTCAGGCTCACCATGAACCGCGAGGGCATACGGCGTCTCGCGGCCGAGGAACTGGGCATCCCGACCTCGCCCTACGCCTTCGCCGACACCCGGGAGGACTACGAGGCCGCCGTCGTCAAGGTGGGGATCCCCTGCGTGGTCAAGCCCGTCATGAGTTCCTCGGGCAAGGGGCAAAGCGTGGTCCGGGAGGCGTCGGACGTGGAGAAGGCCTGGAAGTATGCCCAGGAGGGCGGCAGGGCGGGTCGCGGCAGGGTGATCGTCGAGGGGTTCGTGGACTTCGACTACGAGATCACCCAGTTGACGGTGCGTCACGTCGGGGGGACGAGCTTCTGCGATCCCATCGGGCACTATCAGGAGGACGGCGACTACCGCCAGTCCTGGCAGCCGCAGCCCATGCCCGGGGACGTGCTGGCCGCGGCCCGGGACATCGCGGGCAAGGTGACCGGGGCCTTGGGGGGCCTTGGCATCTTCGGGGTGGAGCTTTTCGTGAAGGAGGCCCGGGACGGCGCGCCCATGAAGGTCCTCTTCAGCGAGGTCTCCCCGCGGCCCCACGACACGGGGCTCGTGACCTGCATCTCGCAGAACCTGTCGGAATTCGCGCTGCACGTGCGGGCGTTGCTGGGATTGCCCGTCCCGTGCATACGGCGGCGGGAGCCCGCCGCCTCGGCGGTGATACTGGCCAGGGGCGAAAGCCGCGCCCTGGTCTACGAGAACGTTGACAAGGCGCTGGCCGCGTGCGACACGGCGGTCATGCTCTTCGGCAAGCCCGAGGTGTCCGGAAGGCGGCGCATGGGCGTCGCCCTGGCTCTCGGAGGCACGGTGCAGGAAGCGCGGGAGAGGGCGCAGGCCGCGGCGGACGCGGTCACCGTCCGCCTCTGATCGGCGAATTCTTGCACCCCCCCTTGCCTAACCCGCAGTCGGTCTTATCTTATAGGGACGCAGCGTTCAGCAATCGTCCCTTGACGGGGCTCCCCTGAGCGATCCGAATGTGACAGTGCGCCGCGAACGAACGGCGCAGCAGGAGAAGCAGTATGGCCAGCCAGAAGAAGGACAAGCCCGTCGAAGACGAGACCGCATCGGCCGAGGCGACCCAGCCGAAGCCCAAGGGACGCGCCAGGAAGACGGCGGCGCCCGCCGAGGAGCCCGAGGTCGGGGGCGAGGTCGCTGCCGGGGAGCAGGACGGCGCTTCGGGGCAGGACGACGCTTCCCTGCAGGACGGGCCCATCGACCAGGAACTCGGCGAGCCCGAGATCGAGATCCAGACGCCCGGGTTCTCCCCGGTGCTGCCCGTGCTGCCCGTGCGGGACGTGGTGATCTTCAACTACATGATCCTGCCGCTCTTCATCGGCCGTGAGCGTTCCGTCCACGCCGTCGAGAAGGCGATCAAGGACGGCAAGCACCTGCTGGTCATCGCCCAGAAGGCGGAGGTGGAGGGGGAGCCCGGCCCGGACGACCTCTTCACCGTGGGCACCGTTGTGCAGGTGCTGCGCATGCTCAAGCTCCCCGATTCCAGGGTGAAGATCCTCGTCCAGGGCATCAACCGGGTGCGGGTCGTCAGGTTCGTCCGCGAGCAGCCCTACCTCGAGGCCAAGTACGAGATGCTGTCGGAGATAACCCCCGGCGGGCAGGCGGCCACCATCGAGGCGCAGCTGCGCACCGCCCGGGAGCAGAGCGAGAAGGTCTTCTCCCTGCGGGGGCTGTCCTCCCACGACATGATGGCCATCCTCCAGGGCGTGGACGATCCGGGCAGACTGGCCGACCTGATCGCCGCCAACCTGCGGATGAAGATGCACGACGCCCAGCGCATCCTGGAGACCCTCGACTGCCTCGAGCGGCTGAGCCTGGTCAACGTGCAGCTGCGGCGCGAGGTGGAGGTGGCGACGGTCCAGGCCAAGATACAGAACTCCGCCAAGGAGGGCATGGACAAGGCCCAGAAGGACTATTTCCTGCGGGAGCAGCTCAAGGCCATCCGCTCGGAACTGGGCGAGAAGGACGAGGAGGCGGAGGAGGATCTGGACACGCTGAAGAAGGCCCTGGACAAGGCGGGCCTTCCCAAGGACGCGGCCAAGGAGGCGAAGAAGCAGCTGCGCAGGCTCCAGTCCATGCACGTGGACTCCGCGGAGGCCAACATCGTGCGCACCTATCTGGACTGGCTGGTGGAACTGCCCTGGAACAAGGCTTCCAAGGACCGACTGGACATCGCCAACGCCAAGAAGGTGCTGGACAAGGATCACTGCGGGCTGGACAAGGTGAAGGATCGCATCCTGGAGTTCCTGAGCGTGCGCAAGCTCAATCCCCAGTCCAAGGGCCCCATCCTGTGCTTCACGGGTCCTCCGGGCGTGGGCAAGACGTCCCTGGGCCGTTCCATCGCAAGGGCCCTCGGCAGGAAGTTCCAGCGTCTCTCCCTCGGCGGCATGCACGACGAGGCGGAGATACGGGGCCACAGGCGCACCTACATCGGCGCCATGCCCGGGCGCATCATCCAGGCGCTCAAGCAGGCCGGCACCCGCAATCCCGTGATCGTCCTGGACGAGGTGGACAAGATGGGCACGGACTTCCGGGGCGACCCGTCGTCGGCCCTTCTGGAGGTGCTGGATCCCGAGCAGAACAACACCTTCAGCGACCACTACCTGAACCTGCCCTTCGACCTCTCCAAGGTCATGTTCCTCTGCACCGCCAACCACCTGGAGCCCGTCCCCTCGGCCCTGAGGGACAGGATGGAGGTGATCGCCCTGAGCGGGTACACCCTCCAGGAGAAGGTGACCATCGCCCGCAAGCACCTGCTGCCCAAGAAGATCAAGGACTGCGGCCTGAAGCCCAAGGAGATGACGCTGACGGATCTCGGCATCGAGACGGTGGTCAAGTGCTACACCCGGGAGGCCGGACTGCGGAACCTGGAGCGGGAGATCGCGTCGGTCTGTCGCAAGGTCGCCCGGCGCAAGGCCGAGGGCGCCAAGGGCCCCTTCAGGCTGGACGCCCCGGACGTCCTCGAGTTGCTGGGCGTGCCCCGTTTCCTGGAGGACGAGCAGGAGGAGCGTCTCATGCCGGGCATGGCGCTGGGACTCGCATGGACGCCCGTCGGGGGCGACGTGCTCACCGTCGAGGCCAGCGTCACCAAGGGCAAGGGGACCCTGACCCTCACGGGGCAGCTGGGGGACGTGATGAAGGAAAGCGCCCAGGCCTCCCTGACCTACATACGCAGCCGCGCGAAGGCGCTGGGCGTGGATCCCGGCTTCGCGTCCAAGAACGACATCCACATCCACGTTCCCGCCGGCGCCACCCCCAAGGACGGCCCTTCGGCGGGCGTGACCCTGACCACGGCGCTGGTCTCGGCCCTGAGCGGCCGGAGCGTGCGTGCGGATCTGTGCATGACGGGGGAGATCACGCTGCGGGGCAGGGTGCTGCCGGTGGGCGGCATCAAGGAGAAGATCCTTGCCGGGGTCAACAGGGGCCTCAAGCACGTCATCATCCCCAAGCAGAACGTGAAGGATCTCGAGGACGTGCCGAAGGATCTGCTGTCCCGCATCGAGGTGCACCAGATCCAGCACTACGACGAGATGCTGGCGCTGGTGTTCGACACCTCCGTCACGGACGGGAAGTCGAAGCCGGGGGCGAAGAGGAAGGACGCCGGCGCCGGCGCCGAAGGGGCGGGAACCGGGAAGGCCGCAGGCGGCAAATCCGCCAAGTCCCAGGCGTCCCACGGCGACGCCGCCGACGGCGGCAAGGATGGGGGAAAGACGCCTCCCAAGGCCCAAAAAGCCGGAGGCGACGGGAAGGCCGCCGGCAGGACGGCGAAGGCCGGGACTTCCTCCGCGGCCGGCAGGAGCGGCGCCACGAAGAAGGCCTCGACCGCCCCCAAGGCCGCCGACGAAACGCCACCCTCTCAGGCCGGGACGTCCGCGGGCGGAAAAAAGCCCGCCGCCGGCAAGGGGAGGTCTTCCGGCGGGAAGGCGTGACCCCCTTCCCCGCCGATCCGTTTTCCCCCCCGCCGCCCTCCGGGGCGGCGGGACTCCCCTTCCCTTTTACGTTCCCCTTCCCTTCCCCCCGCCCCGCGCCCCTTGAGGCGGCACCGCGCCACTTTCCGTCCGCGCCGGGTCCCGTCGCCAGAGGCGGGTTCCGCCAGTCCGCGAAGCATCCCGGAATCCCCGGCCATCGCCCCGGAGCCGACGGGATGCGACCCGCAAGGAGAGAGTTCCCGACATGAGCGCATCCTTCACCGTTCAAGGGGTCACCGTCAATGTACGTGTGCATGGCCACAAGCGTCCCTATGTCGTCGAGAAGCCGAATGGGCGTCTCGAAGGAATTGCGCCCAAAGGCATGCCGTCTCTTCTCGCCATGTCGATGCTGAAGCCGATGGTCGAGGAGATCCTCCGCAAGCGCTCCCAGACCCCGATGCCTGATGTCGAAGAAACCGTCGTGACGCTTGAAGAAATGCAACCGAAGGCAATCTCCCCATCCGCGAAACTGGGAGATCCCGACGAGTATTTTCCGGCCCATGGCAAACTCGATGTGGTGGTTGACGATGTTCCCATACACGTCAAATTGGTTTCAAGGCAGCGTAAATATCTGCGGATATTTCATCCGAATCTCGTGAAGGCCTATATCACTGGTGGAAGCAGGCGAAAGAACGCGATAGATTTTTTTGAAAACAATATCGACAGGATTAAGACATCTATTGTTGAGGTGAAAGACATCCAGGATATATCTGAAATAGTAATATTCTATGACAGTTTAATTACGCTTAACGTTAGTGCAAATGACACTTATCGTACACATGGGGTAAAAGTATATGTCCGACAAGACCCAAATATTAAAAAAGATAAGTCTCGCTTTGACATGACTGATTCTGGTGACATTATATTATCTATTAACGATGATTTTAAAATAACTAATCTCGTTGCCATATTAAGCATGAATAAACATATCGTACAAAAACACATAGATGCGTTATGCGTTTACCTAGGCAAAGAAAAGAGTGAAGTCGAACTCATCAAGCCTTGCATAGTTGCTTATCAGGATTTTCTAATTGAAATTCTTCCCGTCAAACAAAGTGTAAGTATCACTTATAGCATAAGACCTGATGGCATAGTAAAAGCCAAAGTACCGGCGATGTTTAAGGCCGAAGTTTTTTCAGAGTTTGTTAAAGATTGTAAAAATAAAATAATAGAGCTCCTTAGTGACAAGTTTTTTCTAAAGCCAAATGAGCAAGAGTTGCTAACATCCGTTAGAACATTGGACACCATCAATTGTGAACCAAAGCCTGGCCAGAATTTTGCCGTAGACAAATCAGTCTTGGAACGGGCAATGAAATATGTCGGCAAGGGCGAGTATATAGTAGAAGTGGATGGCATTGAGGCAAAGATAATCGTTGAAAATGTGACTGATGGTCATATAAGGAAGGTAACACCCAAAGGCATTGAAATGTCCGTCCCGGCAAGTTCGCCTAAATCAGATGTTCTAAATTATCTTAGGGAAATGATTGATTTACTGCAAAAAACAGTGGGAGAAGTGAAGGCTCAGCAACATGTAGAATTGATCACCGAAGGTAGAACGACCTATGAAGGGTACACTGTTGAAGTTAAATTCGATGGTCGAATGACCAGAAGATCCAGCATCCAAATGCAGCCCAACGGCGTGATGCTATTCAAGACAAGGCAGGCAATGCCTAAAGAGAAATTTCACGCAATGGTGGCGGAATTTATAGAACACATTAAAAAAAATAAACTAGGAACAGATGCAGATATATCTCATGACAAGGATTGTGAACCATTTTACAGTGGCATGGAATTTCGGCTTTGGGGGGAGAAGCATATCCTTACCGCAGTCGAAGATGACGCCCGAGCAAAAATTTTTGACGTAAAAGTAGACGGGGTTCAGAAGACGATCGAAGTTGCAGTCCCAACCGGATACATGTTTCTACTCGAGGCATACGTTTTACGATGGTGCGAGCACTGTCTTGTTATCAAAGGAAGTGAATACTTTGATAAGTGGGGGAAGGAATTTGGCGTTACATCATTTTCATTACACGCAAAAGCGATAAAAACGAAATTGGTTAGCAGCGCAAAAAAATGGAAACGTCTCACAGTGTGCGCCGACCTGATTCTTTGGGAACCGAAGTATCTGGAATTTGTCATTGCAAGAGAATTAGCGAATCTCGCAGATGCTTCAAAGCTTCAAAAACACTTGAATAGTATATATAAAAATATACCTGATTGGGCCAAGATTCAAGATGATCTGCAGCATTTTCTCGGAAAAAAAGGCAGTAGTTGAGAGAATATCAATACCTGTCGTGCAGTATACGGCAAAAGAAGTATTCCATATATGATCCGGAGTAATAGAGTCAATTCGACTCCCCATATGTTGCAGATCTCTGGAATCAAATTGGATCCGAATTCAATCGGTCGCCGTACTTGGCGTCAATGACTTAAGCAGTAAAGCTGCTGGATTTTGTTTAATTTTAGTATAATGGTGTGAATTTCGCAACATCCTGAACCATTAAAGCGGCCTGATTCTTGTCCTTAATCCCATAGTGCTTGCCCCAAAAGAGAGTGTCTTCAACATGAGCGAATCTTTAATCGTTCAGGGGATCACCGTCAGTATGTATGCATGGCAACAGCAGGCCCCATGTCATCGAGATGCCGAATGGCCATCTTGAAGGAGTGGTTCCCGAAGGCATGCCGTACCCTGTCGCCATAGCCCGACTGAAGCCTATAGTCGAGGAATTCTTGAGCAAACGGGCTCAACTTTCAGCTGATGGCGACACAGCATATGGCGAAATTGTCAAGGATAAGGGGCCAGCGAAAAATTCCTTTGCCTCTAGGGATATTGACGTCAACGACTGTCTCCCTGATAGCGGTGAATACATCTTAGATTTTGATGGAATTCCCATACACGTCAAATTAGTCGCAAAGCGGCGTAAATGTTTGCGAATAAAGTCTTCCGGTAAGGTAAAAGCCATTATCACTGGTGGAAGCAGCCGAAAGGAAGCACTAGATTTCTTTGCAAATAATAAAGACCGAATTCTGGGCTCCATCATTGAAATGAGGAAATACAGCTACATCTCGGAAATAGTAATTCTCTACGATAATTCAATTAAAGTTAGTGCTAATACGAATGATTGTTTTCGCGCATATGGAGTTTTGGTACATCTGCAATACGATGACATTTATGCTGAAGATGGTTTTTTTAAGGCGAGAAATGATGGCGTTATCTTATTTCAGGTTGGCAAAAACATTAAAATACCCGATATCGTCAAAACATTAAAACTTGAGATAAGATACGTGCAAAAACAAATAGATATGCTATACACTAATCCAAATGAAGAGGGAACAGGTAGTGAATCAATCAAGCCTTGCCTAATTGCCTATAAGGATTTTCTTGTAGAAATTATTCCTGTCAAACAAGGTGAAGGTATAAGTTATAACTCAAGACCTGATGGTATAATACAGGCCTCCGTGCCAATAAGATATGCGTCTGAAAGAATTTCTGAATTTCTTGAGAATTGTGAAGACAATATGCTAAATCTTCTCTTGGACAGATTTTTCCTTAAGCCAAATGAGCAAAAGTTATTGGCCTCCATTAGAACACCCGAGGCCCTTACTTCCGTTCCAGAAACCATTAAGGATCATGTCATTGACAAGTCAGTCTTAGAACGAGCAATGAAATACATCGGCAAGGGCGAATACGCAATGGACATCGACGGTTTAGATGTAAAGATTATCGTAGAGAATGTCTCTAAATGTTATCTGAAAGAGGAGTCACGCAACAATTTTGAGATATCCGTTCCCCCGTATACGCCAAAATCATTTATTCTTGATTACATGAGAAAAATTTTACATTTGTGAGGCCGAAAGATAGAAAATGCAGGCACCGCGACCGGTAGAACTGTTGAAATCCAGCAGAAATGTTTATACACCAAACCCAGGTGCGCCAACGGTGAAATGAGGAGTACATTGCCATCAGATAAGTGGGAAAGGTGCTTGGTATTGCACGATATCGTTATGCATCAGACTGATGAAAATCAAATGAATAATTTGTTCAAGACCATCGAAATCACATCAAGTCTAAATTCCACTGTTTGTCGTGTACGTCATATAGCATAAAGCGACATGACGTCGATTATTCATAGTTTCAGTTCAATAGGATGGATTCTGCAACATCCCGAATCACACCGACAACCCCGCCTTGAGATCAGTACGATGCAACCCGCAAAGAGAGTGTTCCCGACATGAGCGCATCCTTCACCATCCAAGGCATGGCCGTCAAGATACGTGTGCACGGCAAAAAACGCCCCCACGTCATCGAGAAGGCAAATGGACGTCTTGAAGGAGTGGTTCCCAAAGGCATGCCGTATCCTGTCGCCGTTGCGATTTTGAAGCCGATGGTCGAAGAGTTCCTGCGCAAGCGCGTCCAACCAACGGTGCCTGATAGCGTAATGGCAAGTGAAACGGCCAGCGACAGACATCAAATGGAAAACTCTTCTTCTTCGACAGTTCGAGATCCCGGCGACTATTTCCCAGCCAGCGGCGAACTTGAGTTGAATATCAAGGACATACCAATACACGTAACATTTACATCAGAGCCATTTACATACCTACGCATTCGTTCCACAGGCCGGGTCGAAGCCCATGTCACCGGTGGAAGCAGACGAAAGGATGTACTAGACTTTTTCGTGGGAAATATCGAAAGGATTCAAGGATTGATTGAAGATTTAAGGAATATTGACATCTCTGATACAATAATATATTACGATAACTCGAATACAATTAGCAGTGGTATAAGGAATATCGATTGTATCTCAGGTGTGCTAGTATATGTTAAGTATTCAAATAAAGGGGACACTATCGTTGCATTATCAAATCAAGGTGAAATCAGAGTAGAAGCGAATGCAAACACAAAAATATCAGAAATCATTTCTATAGTGAAACAAGATATGCCATCGCTAAAATTTGAAATAAATGATAGATATGCTGACTTAAAGGTAAAACTAAAGAATAATGAATTAGTCAGACCGTGCATACTTGCCTACAAGGATTTTCTTGTCGAGGTTACACATCTTCGGCATGGTCTTTTTACAGAATCAGACATAAGATCAGATGGTGTAATAAAATTTCGTGTGCCATTCTCGCATACGATTAAAGAGTTTGTTGAATATTTTGACAAAAGAGAAGACGAACTACGAAAATTGCTTGGGATTACCTACTTCTATAAACCCAATGAAAAGGAGTTGTTAGCCTCCCTTGAAACAGTTGACACACTTGCTCGTAATGTAGATGCCAGTCAGAGTCCTTATGTAAAAGCGGCGGCATTTGAAAGAGCAAAAAAATATCTTGGCAAGGGTGAATATACGTTAGATGTGGATGGCATTGAAGTGAAAGTTGTCGTGAGCAATGTAAAAGTAGGACAGTTGAGAGTAGATCTATCTGGCATCCCTGTGGTGGACGTCCCTCCGCATTCACGTAAGCCGAATGTCCTAAATTACGTTAGAGAAAATTTCTCTTGGCTGCAGCAAGCATTGGAAGAAATGAAATCGCGGCCACCTCTAGAATTTTTGAAGCCCGGCAGGACGACCTACGAGGGATACACTGTAGTGGTTGAATTCGACGGCAGAAGACGTAAAAGTTGCACCATGGAAATGTTGACTGACGGTAGCATATTATTCAAAGCACCTCCAAAGACACCCCAAAAGGTGTTTCTCAAGGGAATTGCAAACTTTGTGAGGAATCTTCAAGAGGTAGAGGCTGATTGTGAAGGGGAAATATCTCTTGATAAGGATGGAAATATATACCGCAATGGTATGAACTTCTGGCTTTGGGGAGAAAAGTACGTCCTTAACGTAGTCGAAGATGACTTCAGAGCAAATGTGCGTGACGTAAAAGTCGACAAAGACCGAAAGGCTATTGAAATCCCGGTCTGTACAGGCCACTTGCGTCAACTTGCATGGTACGTCACGGAATGGATGGAACAGTGCATTGCCATCAGGGGGCGTCAATATCTTGATAAATGGAGTAAAGAACTTGGCATTACATCGGTTTCGTTACATGTCAGGCAGATGAAAACGAAATGGTGCAGTTACGCAGAAATGCATCGCCGCATCACGGTAAACACTGATCTGGTTCACCGGGATCCGATGTGCCTGGAATATTTTATTGCAAGTGAATTGCGTGATCTTCCAGAAGCTTCTGAGTCTCCTAATTACGCTGCAATTAACATTCAAATTGATTCTGATTGGCTCAAAATCAAAGATGGCCTGGAGCAACCTTTCCCGCCCGCGGACATAGGAATTTGACAGGGTAACTGTCGGATGACGCAACATCCAGAATCACGCCGAAGCCCAAATCCTTCCCTAGAGATCAATACGAAGCAATCCGCAAGGAGACTGTTCCCGACATGAGCGCATCCTTCACCGTCCAAGGGATGGCCGTCAAGATACGTGTGCATGGCTAAAATCGTCCCCGCGTCATCGAGAAGCCCAATGGACGTCTCGAAGGAGTGGTTCCCAAAGGCATGCCGTATCCTGTCGCCGTTGCGATTTTGAAGCCGATGGTCGAGGAGTTCCTGCGCAAGCGTCTGGAAGTCACAGCCCCTGACACTACTCAAGCTCACGAAACGACCAAGGATAGGCATCCGAAGAAAAGTTCTCCATCCTCAAAAGATAGCGATTCCAATGACTGTTTTCCAGCGATGGGTAAACTTGTATTTAATATAGATGATATTCCCATACACGTCACGTTTGCCCCGATGAAGAATAGATACATTCATATATCTCTTTCTGGTCGCGTAGAGGCTGTTGTCCCTACTGGAAGCAGGCGAAATGATGTGTTGGATTTTCTCCAGAACAATATCGACAGGGTCCATAAATCGATTGATGAAGTGGGCCGCATTGGTGATATTTCTGAGGTGATGATATACGACGATGGCACAAATAGACAAAATATTTGCGCAACTAACGAAGCTGGCGCACGTGGACTAAAACTGTATATAAAATATATAAATGGACAAGACATTTCTCTCCAAGTGTCATATGGCGGTGACGTTATATTAGGCATTAATAATTGCTTGGAAGCACGAGATATTGCATATTTTTTAAAACAGAATTTCGATTTAGTGCAAAAAAAATTGTTGAGGCGAAAGCCATGCAAAACTCAAGAGGGTTGAACGATAGATTATTGAAATCGTGTGTGTTTGCGTATGAAGAACTTCTCATAGAGATTATATCCGTCCCACAAGGCCTTAGTATTGTGTATGATGTCAGGCCTGATGGTTTAATAATCACTAACGTGCCAGAAATGTACACAATTGATGAATTTTACAACTTTCTAAATGATTGTAAAGCAAAAATGAAAATGATTCTTGAGGATAGATATTTCCTAAAGCCTAATGATCAGAAACTGTTTTCTTCCATTCAAACAATCGACACCATCACTCGTGACCAGGATGTCAATCACAATAATGCAATAGACAAGTCAATCTTGGATAGAGCAATGAAATATGTTGGCAAGGGCGAATACACTGAAGAAGTGGACGGTGTTAATGTGAGTATAGTTGTTAGAAAAGCACCTACATTGAACTTGAAAGTAATACCGCCCGGCTCTCCACTGATGGAAGTTCCTCCAAATACATGTAAATCTGATGCGCTGGAGTTCATCAGAAAAAACATTGATTGGCTGCGAGACAGGATGGAAGAAGTGAAGTCTATGCAAAGTATAGAGTTATTGAAGCCTGGCAGAACGACCTATGACGGGTATACTGTAGACGTTGAATTCGATGCCCGAAGACGTAAAAGCGTCAGCATTCAAATGCTGCGCGATGGCGTCATAGAATTCAAGGTAGCTCCGGGAGTATCATTGGAAACGTTTAATGGGCTGATGGCGGGATATATCGATCGCCTTCAAAAGAAACTCGCTGACACTGAGGCAGGTATATCCCGTGATAAACAGGGTAAGATATATAGCAACGGTATGGACTTTTGGCTCTGGGGTGAGAAATATATTCTTAATGCGGTCGAAGATAACCTCCGTGCAGATGCCCATGATGTAAAAGTCAATAAGGATCAGAAGACGATTGAAATTCCAGTCCATACTGGACACTTATTGAATCAACTTGCATGGTACGTTACACGGTGGAGTGAGCAGTGCATTGCCATCAGAGGGCGTCAATATCTTGATGAGTGGGAGAAGAGTCTTGGCATTGCATCGGTTTCGTTACACGTAAGGATGATGAAAACAAAATGGAGTAGTTGCTCGGAACAACAACATCGCATCACAGTGAGCCCGGATCTGATTCATAGAGATGCAAGGTGTCTGGAATTTCTCATCGCTCGCGAGTTAATGAATCTCTCTGAAACACCAAATGCCGCAAGTTACGATGAGCTTTTGAATCAACATATACCTGAATGGCGCAAAATTCTAGAAAGTTTGAGCCGTCCCTTTCCACCGCCGGACATAGGCTGCTGAAGGAGTATACGCACTTGTCGCTTGACATGAAAAGAAATGCGATAGATGTTAGATGTTCTGTGTCACAGATATTTGTCTGCCCATATAATCACCAACGAAATTCCCATTCCCGCTCTAGGAATCATGGTATGCGACTAGCAAGGAAAGTGTCCTCGACATGAGCGCATCATTCACCGTTCAAGGGATCGCCGTCAGGATTCGTGTGCACGGCAGCAAGCGTCCCCACGTCATCGAGAAGCCGAGTGGGCGTATCGAAGGAGTGGTTCCCAAGGGCATGCCGTACCCTATCGCCATGGCGGCCTTGAGGCCGATGGTCGAGGAGTTGCTGCGCAAGCGCCCCCAACCCGCATCGCCTGATCGCACAACGATCGGCGAAACTTCCCGAGGCAGACATGTATCGAATAGTCCCCTATCCACAAAAGAAAGGGGCCCCAGCGACTACTTTCCGTCAGCCAAAGGTGAACTCGAACTGAATATTGACGGTCTTCCCGTCCACGTCACATTTGTTTCCAGAAAGTATAGATTCCTGCGCATATGTCCCTCGGGTCGCGTTGAGACAGTTGTCCCTAGTGGAAGCAGTAGAGACGATGTGGTAGATTTTGTCCAGAACAACATTGTGAGAGTTCGAAAATCAATTGATGAATTGAGTTACCTAGAAGATATTTCTGAGGTGATAATATTCGATGACGGCTCAAATACACAATATGCTGACGCAAATGAAGAGTATCGCACATATGGATTGAAAGTTTATGTCAAATTTATTAATGATCACAAGGTCTCTCTTCAGGTATCATTTGGCGGTGATGTAGTGCTCGGCGTTAACGAAAATTTGAGAACACATGACATTATTAATATTTTAAAACGACATATGCACCTAGTGAAAGATAAAATCAATGAGGCAAAGATTAGTCGAAATTCAAGTGAGTTTAAAAATAGATCCATTAAAGCTTGTTTACTCGCTTATCAGGACTTTCTCATAAAAATTATACCTGTTCAACATGGCCTAAGCGTTGACTATGGAGCTAGGACGGATGGTATAATATTTACCAAGGTCCCAGTAATGTTTACGATAAGCGACTTTTGTTATTTCCTTGAGGAATGCAAATACAAAATGCAAAGCATGCTTGAGGATAGGTATTTCCTTGAACCGACAGAGCAAGAGTTGCAAGCGCCAATTGAAACAATCGACACCATTAATTGTAACCAAGATATCGATAAAAATAGTCCTATTGAAGATTCAGCTATAGAGCGTGCAATGAAGTATGTAGGCCTTGGCGAATATAGAGAAGTAGTTGATGGCATCAAAGTGAATGTCATTGTTGATAATATTTCTAAACAGTGCTTAAGAGTGGTATCACCCGGAACTCCATTGATGATTGTGCCCCCAAATACACGTAAGAGCGATGTCTTAGGGTTCATTCAAGAAAATATTGCTTGGCTGCGACATGCGATCGAAGAAGTGAAGTCCAAGCAAGATAAAGAATTCTTGAAACCAGGCAGGACGACCTATCAGGGCTACACTGTGGACGTTGAATTCGATGCCCGAAGAAGTAGAAAAGCCAGCATTCAAAAGAGACACGATGGCGTCATAGTTTTCAAGGTGGCACCCGGAATGACACGTGAAACGTTTAATGAGTTGATGGCTGGATTTATCGATCGCCTTCAAAAGAAACTCGCTGACACTGAGGCAGGTATATCTCGTGATAAACAGGGTAAGGTATATAGCAACGGTATGGACTTTTGGCTCTGGGGTGAAAAATATATTCTTAATGCGGTCGAAGATAACCTCCGTGCAGATGCCCATGATGTAAAAGTCAATAAGGATCAGAAGACGATTGAAATTCCAGTCCATACTGGACGCTTATTTGATCAACTTGCATGGTACGTTACACGGTGGAGCGAGCAGTGCATTGCCATCAGAGGGCGTCAATATCTTGATGAGTGGGAGAAGAATCTAGGTATTGCATCGGTTTCGTTACACGTAAGGATGATGAAAACAAAATGGAGTAGTTGCTCGGAACAGCAACATCGCGTCACAGTGAGCCCGGATCTGATTCATAGAGATGCAAGGTGTCTGGAATTTCTCATCGCTCGCGAATTAATGAATCTCTCTGAAACACCAAATGCCGCGAGCTACGATGAACTTTTGAATCAACATATACCTGAATGGCGCAAAATTCTAGAAAGTTTGAGTCGTCCCTTTCCACCGCCGGACACAGGCTGCTGAAGGAGTATACACATTCGTCGTCAGCGTGAAAAGAAATACGATTCATAATTGATATACTACATCAATGTCATTTGTCTGGCCATATAATCACCAAAGAATCTACAATCTTCGCCCTAGGGCGGATGTCATGCAGCCCGCAAGGAGAGTTTACAAAGCATGAGCGCATCCTTCACTGTTCAAGGGGTCGCCGTAAAAATACGCATTCACGGCAAGAATCGGCCCCAAGTCGTAGAGAAGCAGAATGGGCGTCTCGAAGGAGTGGTCCCCAAGGATATGCCGTACCCTGTCGCCGTAGCGGCACTGAAGCCGATGGTCGAGGAGCTCCTGCAAAAACGCGCCCAGGCCCGAGCATCTGACAACAAGAAAGGGGATGGCATAGTCAAGGGTAAGCACCTGAAAAGAAAGGCCCCAACCTCGATCGATCAAAATTCCGACGATTATTTCCCCCAAAAAGGTGAACTTGAACTGGTCGTTAATGAACTTCCCATTCACGTAACGTTTGGCACAAAGAAGCATAGATATTTCCACATGTCCCCTTCAGGTCGTGTTGAAGCGTTTGTCACTGGTGGAAGCGAGCGGAAGGAAGTGACTGACTTCTTTTGTGACAATATAGAAAAAATACGAAGATCAATAGATGAATTGAATAAAAATACTGAAGCATCGGATGCCGTGATATACTACGAAAGTTCGAGAATAAATGATTTGGATGCAACCGGTCATCGAACACATGGGCTGATGGTGTATGTCACCTACACTAATGAATTCGAACCGGTTATCCATACCTCATTTTCCGGAGATTTGTTGCTAAGTATTTACAAAGTACATAGAATATCCGATGTTATCAAATTTTTAGAAGCAAATACACATATTCTGCAAAAATATATAGACGAAACATTTCCCGACAAAGATGCAAGACCGATTGAGAGTGAACCCATCAAGCCTTGCATCCTAGCTTATAAGGATTTTCTTGCAGAAATTATACCCACCGAGCGAGTGGGTATCGAGTTAAGCCTAAGGCCAGATGGCGTTGCGATGATAAAAGTGCCATTAACAATTACACTTCAGGGTGTTCGCGTTTACCTTGAACAACAGGAAGATGCTATCCGTGAAGTTCTAAGTGATAGTTTTTTTCTAAAGCCAGACGAAGAGAAGTTGTTGGAATCCATCGAGACACTTGATACGCTTACCCGTAATACCAAAGCAGATCAAAATCTCGTCGCCTTGAAAAAATCGGCATTTGAAAAAGCAAGAAATTATCTTGGAAAAGGCGAATATACAATGAATGTAGACGACTTCGACGTAAGGGTCGTTGTAAAGAATTTGAAGGATGGCCAGTTAAGAGCAATACAGCCAGGCATTCCAGAGGTCTCAATTCCCCCGACTGCGTCCAGAGGATTTGTTCGGGAATTTGTCAGAGATAAGATCGCTTGGCTGCGGAAAAAAATTGTGGATGTGAAATCTCGGCCGCCTATTGAATTATTGGAGCCGGGCAGAACAACCTATGAAAACTACACTATTGATGTTGAATTAGACGAGCGAAGACATGACAGTTCAACCATCAAGCTGATGCCCGATGGCACCATAAAGTTCAAGACGTTTTCGGGAACGCCAAAAAGCATATTTCTCGAGAAAATGGCAAAATTTGTCGACAAGCTCCAAAGAGACCGTGCAGACAGAGATGCAGGTATATCAGAAGACAAAGTGGGGAAGGTATACTACAATGGCATGGTTTTCTGGCTCTGGGGCGAGAAGTACGTCATTGACATAATTGTGGATGATATCCGTGCCGAAGCACAAGATATAAAGGTCATCACGGATCTGGGAACGATTGAAATCCCAGTTCGTGCCGGACAATTGGATCGAATCGAATCGGACGTTGCACGATGGTGCGAACAGAGCATTGCCATCAAATGTCGTCAATTTCTTGAACTATGTGAGAAAGTGCCAGGTTTCGCACCGATTTCGTTATGCGTAAAAATGTTGAAAAGCCAATGGAGCAGTAATTCGAAACGAAAGCGTAGCATCACGTTGAGCACGGATTTGATTCACAGAGATCCGAGATGTCTGGCATTGCTGATAATGAGAGAATTATTAAGTCTCTTTGACCCATCAGCAAAAGTTGACTATAAAGAGCTGCTAAATGAACATGTCCCTGATTGGCCAGATGTCTTTGAGAGTCTGAAGCACCCATTTCCGCCACTTAGCATCGACGAATGAGGAAGTATATCCATCCTTTGTTTGGCATACAGGAAAACGCAATTCAATATCTAATATTGCCTATAGTACAAAAACTGTTACCACATGCGGCAAACCCCTGATATCATGCTGAATCAGGATTCCATGGGATAAGGTACAAGGCATCCATGCCTGAAGCGGCATGCCTCGGACTTTCCGTAACATCTGTCGGGAAAATCAAACATGAGCACTTCATTTATCGTTGACGGCGTTTCCGTCAAGATACGCTTCCAGAGCGGCGCACAACCCAATGTCATCGAGAAGGCAAATGGGCGTCTGGAAGGCGTTGCCCCGAAGAACATGCCCTATCCTTTAGCTGTTGCAAAGCTGAAACCTATGGTCGAGGAAATATTGCGCAGACGTGCCCCGACAACTACATCAGCCACCAGGAATACATCCCAAGCCAGAAAAATAAGCTTGGATAAATATGAAATCGAGCAACTTATCAAACAATTTACTAAATTGTCAAAGGGTGCAATACCGCAGGAACCCCCATTGCTAGATGGCGAGATCATTGATGTTGAGGGTGTTCCAATATATATCAATTATAAGCCAGATGATGAGTTCAAAATTTCCATGTTCTCAAGTGAACGTGTGGAGGCATTTGTAAGCGGCCCCATTCCACGATACATCGTTAGGGAATACATAAAAGAACGACTGGGATGGGTCAGCGAAACGCAGAAACAGCTGCATGACCCCGACCATACGACTGTATTTGACGAGCCATCAGTAAAACCTGAGGAACAAGTAGTTATTGATGGCCTCCCTATACGTATTAAATACAACAGAAACGTGAGGAAGGAAGGGTTGCATGTAGAAATTCTGAAGACATGTGAAATTATCGCAACAGTACATCCGGATGTGAAACGGTCTTTGGTGTTGGCAAGCCTTAGAGGACAGGCAAGCATTTATCGTAAAAGAGTTGATGCATTACGAAAAAAATATTTTCCCGACCCTTCATATTACGAACCTGTACAGCCTGGCAAAATAACATATGAGGGCGTTCCTGTCGAAGTCATAGTTTTTGATGACAAGAATCGTGATTGGGAAATGCGCATGAAGACTGATGGCACAGTTGTCTCTTATGTGCCAGGCACCATGAATAAAGGCGAACATTTAATAATGCTTTTAACGAACTTTGATGAAATTTGTGAAGGAAGAAAAAAAATTGAGAAGGCTAGTGAAGCAGAAGTAATACAATCGTCAGTTTCTGAAGTGAAGCTTAAGAACTGGCGGCGACAGGCGCAGGCTTCTTCTGGAAATTCAAAAAATTATCCGCTTTCTGGCGAAGATTACTATGAAATTAACAGGGGAGATGCCCTGGTAAAAATTATCATAAAAGATGTACCCGCTCTCACTTTGCGTATAGGCGAGGATGCAATTGCTGTCGCGACCGTTCCTAGCGGCATACCCAAAAGAGTAGTATATGAATTTCTTGACAGACATTCAACGTGGATCGTTACCAGAGTCCAAAAATTATGGAAAAAACTGCAAGAAGAGCGCATGGAACCCTGTGAAATAACATATGATGAAATTCCCATTGAAGTCAGACACGATGAAGATTTATTCGATGATTATGAAATTGAGGCGCGGGATGATGGTATCGTTATAGTCACGATTCCTCCAGACACGGATAAGCTATCATTTTATGAAGCAATGTCACTTAAAAAGGATGAAATACTTACTATTCGAACAGAAGCCCTCGCAAAGACAGGGCATTAGCAGCATTTATCAACCATAGACAACAATATTTAACACCCTTAAATTTTGGTATTTGCACCATGAGTCTTTCATTTACGGTAAATGGCTTCCGTGTCAGGGTTCGAAAAGTATCCTGCGATGAACCTTATACAGACGAGATGCCTAATAGACGTATTGTAGCGGGTACGCTAAAAAAGATGCCTACTGCAATAGGTATCAGGAAACTGAAGAGAATGGTAAAAGCTCTTTTGCTAATTTGGGCTTTTGAAGATCATGAGAAAGGTCGCACCTTTGCCGGGTCGTTGACAGGCTGAAGTTATTCCTATCATGAATAGGAATTGTCTTGGATCTTTCTCATCATATAGATGAAATGACACAGAGTGTCCCAATGGATAGCAACGCCATATTCTGGCTTTGGGGAGAGCGTTTTTCCCTGAGAGGGATTGAAGACGACAAGAAGGCCAATGTCGCTTTGGCCGATGTGGACGAGCAGGGGAAAACCCTCACCGTTTACGTCCATACCGGGAGAATGGAGCATCTTCTGCTCTACGTTCGCAGATGGGGCAAACAGTGTGTCCTGAACACAGGGTCCAAGTATCTGAAATTCTGGGAGAACAAACTAGGGCTGACGCCTGTCTCGCTGGTGGCAAAGGCCATGAAGACGCGGTGGGGTTCCTGTGCGATTCACAAACGGCAGGTCACTCTGAACACGGATCTTGTGCACAGGAACGCAAGGTACTTGGAATACGTTCTTGTCCACGAACTGACGCATCTTTTCGAATCCGGCCACGGACCGCAGTTCTATGCGCTGCTAGAAGCCCATATCCCGGACTGGCGCAGGCTCAGGGACGACTTGAAACTTCCCTTTCCGCCTCCGGATATCGGCATCTGACATCATTGATGCGTTGATGTTGATATAATCGCACAGATTTGATACTTGATTGATTACTCCTGCAAAGTTCCAATCACATAATTCTAGCCTATCAAAGCTTTTACACAATTATTTTTTGCAAAATAAATGCGGCCGATGGGAACGTCCCATCGGCCGCAGCTGTTTTCGAGCTACTGTAACTGGCGGTACTATCAAACTCGTGTCAAAATCAACTCAAGTCTAGAAATTGTAGGCAAGGAAGAAGGCTGCCTTCCATGCATCCTGTTTTTCGAAGCTCGTGGACTTTCCGCTGTTTGTCTTGCTCCATGTTGAATTATCCATGAAGTTGGCGATATATCCAAGGTCCAAGACGAGATTCAGATTTTCATATATCTTATATGTACTAATCAAGTTGAACTCGAGCAATCCGTCATTTGTCGTGAGATATGGTCCTTCACACCAGTCTCCAGGACCTGACCCTTCATACCAATCATATGCATGATCCATATATTTGACCATGGCTGGGGAGTTCGTGCCACCCCACCATGCAACTGTGAATGTAGTTTTGAGATCTTCAAGGAATTTCATGTCGCTAATCCGGGCTCCGATGCCCCACGTTCCTGCGTAATTTAGCTTTTGGTCGTAGAAGGCTGTGGATGCACCAGCTGACCAAGCATATGGACCATCCCCCATGAAGCTGGTGAAGTTTCCACAGGCTGAAAGTGCTGGCATGCGCTCTGAGCCATTCTTGACATTTCCATCATCACCCGAGGCGTACCATCCGAATATGCCTGGAATGCCCCAGTCCAGCTTGTACTCTATGAGAGCCTTGGCAAGCCAGCCTTGGCGCTGTGAACTTGCACGTCGCACGGACTCGTCAGGGGTACCTTCATGCTTAATTGCATCGAATCGCCCCATCGCTTCATAGTAACCATAGTTCAGGTCAAGTTCGAAGTTCCATGGGTCCAGAGCAGTGACGGCTAGAGGCAACCCGGCCCAGATAATGGTCCCATAGGCTTTGCTTGTGCCTCTGTCACCACGTCCAGCAATAGTTGTATCATTTTTTTGTTCTGGGAGCATGGTGCTCCAGTGATACCATGTCCCACCCACATTATCGTTGTAGCTGTCAATGGCATGCTTCCCGGCCATTCCCCAAGAGAACCACGGTGTCGCTTCAAAACCATCAAACGTTAGTGGTAAGGACACCAATAAGATGTCGGTATTATCTAGGTAGCCAGTTTGTGTGGTTTTATCTTTATCGTTAAAATTATCATTTATCGGACGCATCCATAGCGCTGTCAATGCGACATTATCATTGAACTTGTAGGATGCTACGATGCCGGCAACATCATCGTCCATGATGGGGGAACCACCGGCCTTGTTTGGCAAAGTGACGGCCTGTATGCCCATCCGGAACTTCAAAGCCGTTTGTGGTACCGTCCAGTCAAGGAAGGCATGCTTGAGTTCGATCACGTCAGTTGCGTCCGCGCCGAGTGCTGCTCCGTTGCGGCGCCCTGCCTTGCCCCACACGGAATCCCCCATCTCGAAGTGCACTGTCCCGGACAGGTTCTCCGAAGCCACGGCGTCCAAACGCACCCGCACCCGCTGCCGGGCGTTGAACTTGTCGTCGGCGTTCGTCGCCACGCTCTCGCCACCCCGTTCCTTTTTCTTCGCGATCAGATGCCCGTCTCCAACCCCAAATCCCATTAGCCACTGCCCCTTCACGGCAAAATCCACCGCCTGGGCGCAACTCCCCCACGCCGCGACTAGAACCGCCGCCAGCAACAAAGAAAGCACTCGCCTCATCGCCATCCTCCTCGGATGTTTGCGTGCTCCCGCGTGTCTGTCCCATCGGAGCACGTGACCGCCTTGTCGAGCCGCCGGATGCCGGCTCTCACGCCTGCCGCGTTTTGGGGAGGTTGCGTCGTACCCGGTCCTCCCCGTACCGTGTGAGGGACCATTTCCCCCACGCCTCCCTGACGATGCCCGTCGCCGCAAGGCTCTGAAGCCCCTGCAGCACGGCGCCGGAAGAGAAGAAGCCTTCCCCTTCGTATCTCGGGGCGAGGGTCGTGAAGACCTCCTCCCCGTCCATCGCCCCCCTGTCCAGGAGCAGTTCCCCCAGGGCGAGCCGGAATGGCTGCATCATGACGCCGCGTCCTTGCGCAGGGAGAGCATCTCCCTGGGGTTGCCGATGACCAGGCACATGCCGAGGAAGATCGTGACGGCGCCGACGAGCAGCGTCTTCGTGATCTCCACGTTCCCCAGCAGGGCCGTGAAGCCGATGCCCCACAGGGCGTAGCTTATGTTGAGGGCCATGGCCCGGCTGACGCCGACCATGTTCATTGCCTTGTACCAGGCGAGATACGACGTCATCCCCAGGAACCCCGCCAGGGCGAGGAACGCCGTGCCGCGGCTCGTGACGATGTCGCCGACGAAGGTCATGGCGTCCACGCCGCTCAGCAGCGCCGCCGTCGGCGCCGCAAGGCCCACGTAGAAGCAGGCGGAGAGGATGTAGTAGATGTTCAGGGCTATCTCCGGCTCCACGAAATCCATCCCCGACGTGACGCACACGCCTTGGGTTCCCCATCCCAGCGCGGCGAGGCCGGCGAAGGCGAGACCCAGGTAGAAGAAGCTTCCCGGCTGTCCGGAGGGCGGGACGTAGCCCACGAGGGCGGCGCCCCCTACGCACAGGCACAGGCCGATCCACCCTCTGGGGGGGATGCGTTCCCGGAGCACGAAGAAGGCGAGGAGGGCGGCCACGGCGGGATACATGGTGGTGATGGGGAGCGTGTAGGCGGGGCCGGCCATCTGGAGTCCGGCCATGTAGCCTCCGCAGCCGAGGGCGGCGCCTATGGCGGAGCCGCCGAGCACGGCCCGTCCGGGGCGGCTTGCGGCGCTCCGGACGAGTTCCCGCAGCCGGCCGGTGCGCCAGTTGTAGATGGTGATGCACACGCCGGCGCACGTGTCGTGGACGCCGGCGCAGGCCATGGTCACGAGGAGCAGGAGCCCGACGTCGTCGTAGGGTGCGAAGGTGCCGGCGCGGGTGATGAGCAGGCCGTCGAGGCTGAAGATCATCCCCGAGAGCACGGCGAGGAACAGGCCCTTGCGCATGTATGCCAAGGAGCGGGAATCCGCGGTGTCATGCGCAGTCATGTTTTTCCCACGGTTCCCGGTTGTCCCGTGCCAGGGCGCCTTCCATGCGCTGGACGGCCTCCTTGAGCTTGCGCACCTCGTCCAGCTTGGCGTTGGGGCTTTTGAGGGCCTGGTAGATCACGGCTCCGGTGCAGGCGCGGCCGAGGGGGAACTCGCCGATGGCCGCGAGGGTGGGGAGCACGTCCTTGGAGGTGACGGGGCGGTCCACGGTGCCCGCCTTGGTGTCGATGCCGGAGCCGTGGAGGAGCAGGGCGTTCTTGGCGACGAGGGCGAGGGTCGTGCGTCTGTCCATGGCGTCGAGGATGGTCTCGAGGGCGCCGTCCACCTCGGGTGCCGAGGCGCTGCCCATGTCCACGAGCATGAGGGCGGTGCCGGCCTCGACGCCCTTGGCCACGTCGGAGGGGGCGATGGAGACGGCGGTTCCCGGCTCGACGCCTTCGTCGGGCAGGGGGCCGGGGGTGTAGTTGGGGAGCAGGGCGCCCTTCTTCAGGAGCTTGTCCATGATGTCGCGGCCGCCTGAGGTGTCCGCGGCCGGGGCGAGTATCAGGACGGTCTTCTTTTCGGCCATGGTGGTGAAGTCCTTGCGTTGGTTGAAGGTGGATGGGTCAGGAGTGGGGAACCAGGTCCGGGTTCTCGAGGATCTGGTAGATGACGGCGCCTTCCGCGTCCTCCGGGATGGGGTTTCCGGTGGCGTAGCAGAGGGTGGGCACGATGTCGGCCAGCCAGCGGGGGCGGGGATAGACGAAGCCCTTTCTGACGTTGGGGCCCTTGAAGCAGAGGACGTTCTTCAGGCTGCCGCATCCCGACGTCCCCGTGGGGAGGCCGTAGCCGTGCTCGGACATGTATTCGGGCTTGAGCACGTAGACCACGTCGCCGGCCTGGGCGCCGCCCATGCCGAAGACCTTGGCGTCCTCCCGGCGCACGGCGAGCAGCACGGGGCGCTCCCCGGTCTCGGGGTGCCTGTAGTCCAGCAGGGCGTCGATGATCCTGTCCCGCACGGACTCGTAGTCCTTCGCCTCGACGATGCCGCCGGGGTATTTGTCCTTGAGGTTGACGTAGACGAACATGTAGCGCTGGGGGATCGCCTGGGACTTGGACACGTCCAGTTCGTAGGCCAGGCCTTCGCTTTCGAGATAGATGTCCCAGTAGTTGTCGCTCTTCTTGGGTTCGTAGCTGCACAGCCCCTTGGCCTTGAGGGCCTCGGCGGTGTTGAGGATGGGGCCCATGGGGGTGGCGCCGTGGTCGGAGCAGACGCAGGTGAGGGTGTCCTCCCCCAGGGCCTCGAGCATCCTGCCCAGCAGGCGGTCCTCGATGGCGTAGATCTGGCGTTCCATGTCCCGGGCGGCCTTGCGCACGGCGGGGTCGGGGCTGTCCATCTCGGCGAGCCACCCGTGGTAGAACCAGTCGATGGGGTGGGAGTGCATGTAGAAGAGTTCCCAGTCGGGGTTGCTCTTCAGCAGTCCCAGGGCGACGTTCAGCAGCCAGTCCGAGTGGAATCTCGCGAGTTCCACGACGGTCTCCGTGTCCAGGACCCCATGGATGAAGCCCACGAGGCCGATGTCGTTGGCGACGATCTGTTGGGAGAAGTCGATGGCCGCACCGGCCTCCGGGGGGCTGATGAAGCCTTCGTGTCCCGAGATGCCCGAGATGTAGAGCTTGAACTCCTCGGCATCGTCGGAGAGGGTCATGAGCTTGCAGCGGAAGGTGCCCTTTGCCGTCCCGCCTTCGGCGAGGGGGAAGTCGAGGGTGACGGGGTCGCTCCACTCCCTGAGCTTCAGGGTGAAGAAGGCGGTGGAGTAGTCCTTGTCGGGGCAGAGGGCAAAGGTGTCGAAGCCGTCGTCGCCGCTTTCCCAGCACAGGCCGTGCCAGGTCTGGTTCTTCAGCGGCCGCATGGATTCCTTGAAGGTCATGTTCACGGTGAAGTCGAGGGGCTCGTCGCAGTCGGGGAGGTTGCGCCAGCCCTTTGCGCGGTCGAAGGAGACCTGGACGCCGAGGGGGTAGAACTCCGTGGAGAGGACCCCCTCGGAGGCGAGGAACTCCTTGTGGGCGTTGCTTTCCATGTTCCAGCGGGTCTCGGCCGGGGAGATGCCCTGCCCCATGACCATGACGCCGTGGCGCATGGAGCTTGGCCACGACATGGGATAGTTCACCACGAGGCACTTCTTCCCGGCCTTGTCCCAGCGGTCCCAGATGGTCTGGGCGGTGACGATCCCGGATCCGAAGGCCTGGACGGTGCGCTTGTGTTCGAGGCTCCGTCCCTCGAGATAGTAGTAGTAGTCCTCCACCCCGTGGGTGCGGGGGTAGGCGCCGGTGGCGATGGTGGCCCAGGATGGGGGGGTGACGGTGGGCAGGTTGTAGCCTTCGGGGATGTAGCTGCCCTCTTCGAGGAACTTCTTGAAGTTGGGCAGGGCGCCCTCGGCGACGAGGGCCTCCATTCTCCGGGGGATGGCGCAGTCGAAGCCGAGCAGTGCCGCGCGGCGCGCCTTGGTGTTGCTCATGGGCGATGTCCTCGTTGGGGTTGTGCGGCGGTGCGCCCCGGATCCCGCATCCGGATGGGATCGGGGCGCATCGCCGCGTTGGGGCGGTCCGGCGTTCCTACAGGGAAGGGTCGCGAAGCTCCCGCCGTACGTCGTCGGACCTGATGAAAATGAACCAGGAGAAAACGGCGAAGCCGATGGGGAGCAGCATAAGCGCGCCGGCGAAGTTGGCGAAGATTTTCGCCGCCCCGAGCCCCTCGAGGCTGATGACGGCGAGGGCGAGACCGGCCTGCAGGATCGCCCAGAAGAAGCGGCTGAACAGGGAGGGATCGACGCCGGGGGCGAGTCTGCTCGTGGCCGAACAGGCCATGATGTAGGCGCTGGAGTCCACGCTGGTGGCGAGGAATATGGTGGAGAAGAGGCAGTAGCCCACGAGGACCACCCCTCCCAGGGGCAGGGTCTGGAGCACGGCGATCAGGGCGGTGGGTCCGCCGGAGGCCTTGAGTATCCCCACGGCGTCCACGAGGCCCGTGTGCTGGGCGTTCAGGGTGTAGCTGCCGAAGACCCCGTGGATGAGGAAGGCGCCGGCCATGCCGCCGAAGATGCTCATGAGGGTCACCTGGCGGACGGTGCGGCCCCGGGAGATGCGGGCGATGAAGAGGCCCATGAAGGGGCCGTAGCTGGCCATCCAGAGGGCGTAGAAGATCGTCCAGTCCTGGGGGAAGGAGTCGGCCTTCCATGGGGAGGTCCAGAAGAGCATCTGGAAGAAGTTGCTGGTCATCTTGCCGATGGCGTTGGTGAAGCTGTTGAAGATCTGGGTGGTGGGGCCGACCGTGAAGGCGAAGGCCACCATGGCGAGGGCGATCCAGACGTTGATCCAGCTGAGCACCTTGATGCCCTTCTTGAGGCCCAGGGTGACGCTGGTAGTGAAGATGGCGGTGCTGACGGCCAGGATGCAGACCTGCATGCCGAAGGTGGGCGGTATCCCGGTGAGGGCGCTCAGGGCCTGGGCCACGATGGGGAGGGAGACGCCCATGACGGCGGTGTTGCTGAAGATGAGTCCCACGATGAAGAAGATTTCAAGGGCCGAGCCTGCCCATCCGTCGATGAGCTTCTTGCCGAGCACGGGTTCGGCCACGGCGTCGATGCGCAGGACGGGTTTTTTCAGGCGGTAGAACATGTAGCAGATGGGGAGGGCGGTCACGGCGTACCATGGCCAGGTCACGGGGCCCCAGTGGAGGAGCACGTAGGTGAGGGACCAGTCGTAGGCCTCCCGGGAGAGGGCCGTTGAGCGAGGCTGAGGATCAGGAAGACCAGGACCAGTCGTAGGCCTCCCGGGAGAGGGGTTCGGCGTACTGGGGCGGGAAGGCGAGGTTGAAGAGGGGTTCCACGATGGATCAGAACATGACGGCCCCGGCGACGCCGGAGCAGAACATCATGGCGATCCAGGCGCCGTTCCCGAACTCGGGCTTCTCGTCCCGGTCCCCGAAGCGGATGTTGCCGTAGCGGCTGCAGATGAAGAACGCGGACAGCGCCACCATGATGAAGGTCACCCAGAGGTAGTAGGTGCCGGTGTGCTTGGCGAAGGGGCCGTAGATGCTCTTGAGGAAATTCTCCGTCGCCACGGGGGCCGCGATGGACGCGATGACGATGAGGCACAGGATGATGGCGGCGGGGATGACGATCTTGCGGTCCTGCCGCAGATCGACCTGGGGTGAGGTGGCATGGGCCTGTTCCATGGCTGTCTCCAGGTGTGGGGTGGGGGAGTGGCCCTTCGCGTGCGGGCTGCCCGAAGGGCCGTCCTCTGGAGAATGTCTTGAGCAAGAAGCGTTCCCGGGATTCCCCTTTTCGGGAAAACCGCGATGGGCGTGGGCCGGAGCGGATGGCCCGGGTGGCCGGCTTCCCGGAGTGCGACATGATTGTCGCATCGAGGGGAGGGGGAGGCGATCGAAGCGAGGCGTGGCAAGCTTTCGGATGGGATCGGCAGGCGACAATTCTGTCGCGAGGGTTGTCAGAGGGCGGCCCGTTCCCGGATGCCGTGCTTCAGCAGCTTGCGCTGCAGGGTGCGCATGGTGACGCCCAGAGCCTTTGCGGTCTCGCCCTTGCGCCATTGGTGCCGATCCAGGGTCGCCAGGATGGTCTTGCGCTCGGCCGAGGCGAGGACGTCGTCCAGAGGCGGGGAACCTTCCATCGCCACCGCGGTGTCCGGGAGAGCGGGGGCGGGCCGGGACTCGCGCCGTTCGTGCCGGCGGCCGCCCCGGGAGGCCCGCAGTTCCGTCCCGGCGAACTGCGGCCCCAGTTCCCCCAGCGCCCAGTATCGGTCGAGGACGTTGTGGAGTTCCCGGACGTTTCCGGGCCACGTGTGGCGCCCCAGGGCCGACAGCGCGTCCGGGGGCAGAGCCCCGTCGATCCCTCTGTGCTTCGCATGGGCGTCGGCCAGCAGGGGGATGTCCTCCGTGCGGTTGCGCAGCGGGGGGATCTCCAGGGGGAGGACGTGGATGCGGAAGTAGAAGTCCTCCCGCATCCCCTTGCTCTCGACGAGTTCCGCCAGATTCCGGTTGGTGGCGCAGATGAGCCTGAAATCCGCCTGACGCACCTCGCTGGAGCCCACCGGGGAGAAGGTCCTTGTCTCGATGGCCCGCAGCAGCTTCCCCTGCAGCCGCATGGGCAGTTCCCCCACCTCGTCCAGGAAGAGCGTGCCCCCTTTGGCGGCGGCGAGGTGCCCCGCCCTGTTCCCCACGGCCCCGGAGAAGGCGCCCTTCACGTGGCCGAAGAACTCGCTCTCCAGCAGTTCGGCGGGGATGGCGGCGCAGTTGATGGGCACGAAACGGCCCGCGACCCCGGAAAGCTCGTGTATGGTGCGGGCGGTGAGATCCTTGCCCACACCGGTCTCCCCGTGGATGACCACGTTGAGGTCGCATCTGGCCGCCAGCAGTATCTGGCGGTAGCACCGCTGCATGGCGTCGCTCCTGCCCACGATGTCCCCCAGGCCGTGGGAGTGCCTGATGGAGGAGCGCAACTGCCGATTCTCCTTGCGCAGGGCCTGTTCCCGGTTCCTCTGCTCGGTCACGTCCATCATGATCCCCTCGATGGCGACGCATTCCCCGGCATCGTCGAAGACGCCCTCGCCCTGGTCCCACACCCAGATGGTCCTCCCCGTGACCGGGCTCGTCACGTGGTAGTAGACCTCGTAGGGAAGCTGGGTCAGCATGCAGTTCTCCATGGTGTCCCGCACGTGGCTCCTGTCCTCTTCGCTCATCATCTGCTCGATGATGTTGGTGCGCTGCGCCAGGACCTCCTCGGGGGACATCCCGAGCATCGCCTCGCACCCCTTGCTCACGAATTCCAGCACGTAGTTGAAGCCTGGGAGCACCCTGCACCGGTAGGCGAGTCCCGGCAGGTGGTTGAGCAGCCGGGCGAGGCTCCGTTCCGCCTGGTTCAGGCGGGTCTGCATCTCCCGGAGGGTCTGGTCGCTGGCGTAGGGCGTCATGGCGGTTCCCCTGAATGGTGCATCGGGAAGGGATACGACAGATGGGAAGGGATGCGACAATTGTGTCGCATGCTACCCCCATCCGTCCCCCCGTCAAGGTGGAGGTTTGGGCGTTGCGCCGGGCATGACCGTGCGGCCGGGCATGCCGGCGGAAACCGTGGGCCGCCCGACCCCTCCCGGCCTCCCCGCAGCCTCATGTGGGGCGGATGCCGCGGCTTGTGTTGCGGCGTTGGTATGGAATATGCTCCGGCGCGCCATGGCCTCCCGCATGGGGGGTGATGGACGCGGTCGCCGCGTCCGTCGAGGCGGGAGGCCGTTCGCGAATCCAAACAAAAGGACAAGGCCATGGCGCAGATCGTGGTGACGTACACGCGCGACGGGGACGTGCACAGCATCGAGACCGGCGGACAGGCGCTGGGCACGCTGGTCGTGGACAACAGGGACGTCCCCCAGGAGAACCGGGGCGGCACGGCCAAGCGGTTGCTGGCCGCATCGGCGCTTTACTGCTACTGCGGATCCCTTGCCGCCGCCCTGGAGGCCAGAGGGGTGCGGTATCACAGGATCGAGGGCCAGGCCGATCTCGAGACGGGCAACAACGACAAGGGGCAGGGCAGGGTGCGCAAGATCAAGGTCAGCGCCACCGTGACCCTGGACGGAGAGGACGAGGGAACCTTCCAGCGCGTCGAGCGCATCATGAAGGGAGGGTGCCTCGTCACGGGATCCCTGCACGAGGGCATCGAGATGGATTACGAACTCAACGCGAACTACGAGGACTGACATGCGCATCACCATAGTGGGAGCGGGCCCGGGAGGGTATGCGGCGGCATTCCGGGCCGCCAGGGGCGGAGCCCAGGTCACCCTCGTCGAGGCGGGTCGGCTGGGGGGCACCTGCCTCAATCGCGGCTGCATCCCCACCAAGACCCTGAAGGCCAGCGCCGAGGCGCTGGAAACGATCAGGCGGGCCGAGGAGTTCGGGGTGACCCTGGAAGGGGCCGGGGCCATCGACATGGTCAAGGTCCTCGCCCGCAAGCGGAAGGTGGTGGACACCTTGCGTGACGGCCTCGCGAAGACCTGCGCCAAGGCCAAGGTCGTCTACATGGCCGGTCGGGGGACCGTGGTCGGCAAGGACCTGGTCCGATGCGAGACGCCGGAAGGCAAGGTCGTGGACATCCCGTCCGACAGGGTGATCGTCGCCACGGGCTCAAGCCCGGCCGTGCCCCCTTCCATCCCCCTCGACCACGCAAGGATCATGACCAGCGACGACGTCCTGGAACTGGACCGCGTGCCGGAATCCATGTGCATCGCGGGCGGCGGCGTCGTCGGGGCGGAACTGGCCTTCATCTTCAGGACCTTCGGCAGCCGCGTGACCGTCGTGGAAGGCCTGGACCGACTCCTTCCCCTGCCCTCCGTGGATGCCGAGATGAGCAAGCTCCTGCAGCGGGAGATGAAGAAGGCCGGCATCGGCGTGGAACTGTGCCGGATCATCGCCTCGGCCGAGGTCGCGGGGAACTGCGTGAAGGCGCGTCTCGCCCCGTCGCCCTTCGTGCCCGCCGAAAGCCTTCCGAACTCCGCGAAGGCGGAGACGACGATTGACGCCGAAGTCCTCGTCGTGGCCACCGGGCGCTCCCCGAACACCCGGAACATGGGCCTGGAGGACGCCGGGGTCGCCCTGGACGCAAGGGGATACGTTCTCGCGGACTCGACCCTCGCCACGAACGTGCCGGGCATCTACGCCATAGGCGACGCACTGGGACCATCAAGGATCATGCTGGCGCACATGGCGTCCTTCGAAGGCATGGCCGCGGCGGACAACTGCCTGGGGGCCGAGAGGCCGGTCAGCTACGACGTCGTGCCCGGGGGGATATTCACGTCCCCCGAGATCGCCGATGTGGGGCTCACCGAGGCCCAGGCGAGGGAAAAGGGGCACGACGTCGCGTGCCCCCTCTTCCTGTTCCGGGAACTGGGCAAGGCCCAGGCCATGGGATCCCTTCCGGGAGTGTTCAAGCTCGTGGTGGACAATGCGACGGGCAGGCTCCTCGGGGCGCACTTCGCGGGGGCCCACGCAACCGACATCATCGCCGAGGCCGCCCTTGCCCTGCAAATGGGGGCCACGGTGAAGGACATCGCCGGCACCATCCACGCCCATCCCACCCTCGCGGAGGGCGTCTTCGAAGCGGCAATGCAACTGTAGCGGCCAACCCTGCCCGGAGGGCGATCCCCTCCCATGGACGGGCCGGCATCCATCGACGAATCCTTACGGACAGGAAGGAGAAAGGCGTGAAGGACGTTTCCGAGCTGATTTTGCCTGATGGCTGCGGTTTTCATGAGGAGCACACTTGGGCCCGCGTCGATGGCGAGGATGTGCTGGTGGGCATCAGCGACTACGCCCAGGACCAGTTGGGGGAGGTCGTCTTCGTGGAGTTGCCGGAGACGGAGAGAGTCTTCGCCGCCGGAGAGAGCTTCGGCACGGTGGAGTCCATCAAGGCCGTCAACGAGCTCCACATGCCCGTGACGGGGCAGGTGGCGGCCATCAACGGGGACTTGGAGGACACGCCGAGTCTCGTCAACGCGAACTGCTACGAGCGGGGGTGGATGCTGCGGGTGCGGCCGGAGAATCCCGCCGACGTGGACGCCTTGATGCAGGCGGACGCCTACAGGGAGTTCCTGCGCAGGCTCTGAGCCCCCTGACGCGATGGGGCGAGGGTCTGGGACAATCGCTTCAAAAGCCGAGATCGTCGTGGCGGACCTCACCACGACGATCTCGGCTTTGATTCTTGGGCAACTTTAACAGGGTACATGCAACTATCGCATCCTGAGCCGAGAAGTCAAGCATCCTGACCGCACGCATACACGGGTACGGCCGTCCTCCCATTCCACGGACGGGTGCACCGCCCATTGCCCAGGACGCCATCCCAACGCGCTCCCGGCCTGCAACCGGGCGCCGCGGTGAAGGACATCCCCGCCACCCCGGATTTGCCGAGGCCGTCTTCTAAGCTGCCATGAGACTCTCGCAGCCGATCCCGGCCCGATGTCGGATCTTGCCGGGGATGGGCCGACATCCGGTGTTGAACGCTGCGGATGCAAAGGAGCAGGTCGCACCGAAGGACACGGGCACGCGTCTCCGCTCAGGTTGGGGTTTTCCACATTTGGAACACGTGGACCAATGTCGCCGAAAGGCTGTGCTGGTAAAATCGGCGATCACAGCCAGCACTTGTTGGAGGGCCGTTCGTGGAAAATTTTCCGCTCCGAACGCCCTAAGACAGGCCTCCGCAGGGCGTTGCATCACGCTCCGCTGGAACCCTGGTCCAGTTTGCCGCATGCGGGGATTCCGCAAGGTTCAGGCTATGGATTCGTTGCCGTTCCGCAACGGCCCCGCAGGGCTGGACGGCAGAGCGAGTGCCTATGGTCGCGCCTTGGCGA
>JAISTH010000013.1 GCA_031272715.1 Desulfovibrio sp. | reverse complement strand
CCCTCCTGCCCCTCAAAACTGACGTGCTCCATGGTTGCCTCTGGATACCGTTTTTCATGCTCGGGATGGATGATATGTGGTCAGGAGAAGATTGTCAACACTTTCTGGAAACATAGCGAAAAAGATAGACTCTATGCCCTCACTCCGGACCTTCCGTCCAATCGGACGACCGTACGGCGAACTGGCACTTTCGCCCGCTCCCAAACATCGGACGCATCGAGAACGAAGATTTCGATCCGGAACCTACCGCCCCGTGGAGACCAGCTGCACCTGCGTCCCCTCCGGCGCCCCTTCCCAGAACAGCGAGATGTCCTGACGATCGACGATGTCCTGCCACAGGGGATGGGCCATGTCGATGGCGAACCACGCCGTGCCCGGTCGCTTCACGAATCCCGAAGGGGCATGCTTGGTCCGCGTCAGGGGAACGCCGGAGACGGCCTTGGCGATGATGGTGCGCAGCCGCTCCTTCGAGCCCAGCTTCGCGAAACGGGACACCTGCTCGGCCTGGGCGTCCCCCAGCCCTTCGGCCCGCACGGACAGCCAGCATCGACTGGCGGGCGAGATGAAGTTCTCCGGGACGTCGGCAGTGAAGTAGGGCGGATCGGGGACGAGGGTCAGGGTCTTGGAGACGCCGAGGCCCAAGGTTCCCATGAGCCTGCGCAGGAGGGCGCACAGCGGGTCGAAGCATTCCCCGGGCCGTTCGTGGCAGTAGGCCGGAATGATGTCCAGGGAGGCGGGACTGCGCCCCAGGCAGTCGATGTCGTCGAAGAACAGGGAGAGTTCCCCCGCGAACTGGCGCAATGCGCCGTAGGCGTGCCATGGATGGGTGTCGGGGGCTTCCCGCAGATGTGTCAGCAGCGGGATGTGGCGGTTCAGTATGCCGAGGGCGGTGAAGTTCAGCAGGAAGTCCGCATCCATGACCTCGCTGCCGTCCACGCTCTTGTAGCTGGCAAGGCGTCCGGCGCAGGAAAGGGCGATGTCCTGCACCTCCTGCAGCAGCGCCGCGAGGTGCCGGCTCGCGTCTATGCAGAGCACCGGGGGGAGGAAGTCCGGATCCAGCTCGACGCGCTCCCCGAGGCGGCGGAGCTTTGCGAGGGGGAGCATCTCGAAGTTGGGATAGCGGTCCTTGTCCACGTCCTTGATGAGTCTTGGGGCGTAGCGGAGCAGACTGACCGGGGCGGAGGGCGCGTTGCCGTAGGCATCGGGGAGGGTCTCCGGCGTTTCGGGGACGAGGAAGCGCTTGCCGGCGGTCGCGTCGTTCGAGGCGTTGCCGCCGGCGCTGTCGGGCAGGGCGAGCCCCAGATAGCATATTCCCGGCCTGTCGGGTTCGGGCCAGTTGTCCAGGGGCATGGGGGCGAGGGAGGTGTCGAAGGGGACGTTGATGGCGGCCCCGGACGGCATGATGGCCTCCAGGGACTCCACCTCGAGTGCGTGGACGATGTCGCCCCCCTGGAAGGCGAGTCGATGCACGCCCCAGAAGTGCGGCAATCCATGGCAGCGCAGGACGTCCAGTTGGCGGCGGAAGCCTTCGTCGGCCGCCTGGAAATGCTGGGGGTGGAGGAAGAGGCCCTGGCTCCAGCAGACGGGACGGTGTCCGTTCACAATCTATTCTCCGGGTCGGTGGCGTGTCTCACGGGCGTTCGGGGCGGGGTGTGCTTCTTCTTGATGGTCTCCGCGTCCAGTCCGAGGCGTTTTTCCCGGAGGCTGTCCTCCTCCATGGCGTTGGCGCTCAGGTGCAGGGAGAGATCGAGGGTGCCGGCGCTGTAGGACGTGGATTTCCAGAAGAGCATCCCGCTCTTTGTCACTTTGGGGTTGATGCTCCAGACTCCCACCGACCGATCGGTCGTCGAGTCGAAGAAGCCGCAGACGATGCCGACGAGCACGGTCCCTTCGGCCCTGTTCAGGATATGCACGGCATCCTCGTCGGGTTGCAGGAAGATGCGGGTGGAGGCCTTCACGGAAGGGTCGAAGAGGCCGCATTGCAGGAGCGTCGCGAGGCCGTCCGACATGACGAGTTTGTCGAAGGCCTCCCGCTTGTCCAGTTGGTAGACGCACAGTTGCAGACTGTGGGCCTTGCTCTGGTAGGCGTTGAGATCCTTGTCGGCGTTGAGGTGCAGGGTTATCGCCTTGCTGCCGTATGGCCAGAGGATGTTGTCGGGGGTCTCGGCCTCGAGGGTCGGCTTCGGGGGCTGCTTGTCGCCGCAACCGACCAGGCCGGCAAGACACAGCAGGCAGCACAGCAGACCGTGCAGGAGGGCCCGGCATGTCGCGGGCGGCGTGGACAGGCCGGCGTCCTTTGCATAGAGTCCCGTCATGGGCGTTCTTTTCGGCGACACGCATCATCCTCCGGTGGAGACCGGACGTCCGTCCTTGGGGCGCCGCCGGGAGCTTGCGCTCCCTGCAGCGGCCTGTTGCGCCCTTGCGCTGTTCCTCTCGTGGCCCTTGGCGCCCTTCGCGAAAGACGCGCCCTTGAACGCCACCCCGGCCTGGCGGGAGCGGGTCGCGCAGTTGAATGCCTGGCGGCAGGGAGGTCCGCCTCCACCGCCTCTCGCCATCGACCCCATGGGCCGTGGGAGTCGGCCCCGGGCTCTCGGGCAGGGGCGCTCTCCCGCCCTTCTGCGCATCCCCGTGGCCGTGAAGCTGGGCGATTCCGAATGGCAGCGCCTCATCGGCCAGGCGGGCGGCCGCTACGGCGTCGACCCGGCGCTGATCGCCGCAGTCATCACCATCGAATCCAACTTCGACACCGCGGCGGTCTCACACAAGGGTGCGCTGGGCGTCATGCAGATCATGCCCTCGACGGGGCGGGAACTGGGGCTGGAGAACTTCTTCGACCCCGCGGCGAACATCGACGCCGGGGTCAGATATCTCGCCGCCATGCTCCGTGAATTCGACCGGATCGATCTCGCCCTCGCCGCCTACAATGCGGGGCCCGCCGCCGTGCGTCAACATGGGGGACGCGTTCCCCCCTATCCCGAGACCCTGAACTACGTTTCCCAGGTGCTCGCCACATACCGCGACCTCGCCCGTCAGCGGGGGAAATAGATCTCCGCCTTGAGGCCCGTGCCCGTCGCCGAGAGTTGCGCATGCGCCATGCGCGCCTGCTCCTCCGACCTCGTGGACACGATCAGCCGGTGATTCCGGGAGTGGGTGAGGATCACGTTTATCGCCCTGACCTGCCTCATGTCCGCGTGGAAGGACGTGTCGACCTGCAGATCCGTCCTCCATGGCTCCCCGAGGGCGATGACGAAGGCCGGGGGACTCTCGATATAGTAGCACTTGGCCATGTTCAAGGTGAACCCTTTCGTCGCGGCCGGGACGTAGTCGAGTTCCAGGACGAGCACGTGCCCGTCGCCGTCGGCGTTCGGGATGATCCTGAGGGCCGTGCTGTGGTTCAGTATCGGGTCGCCGGCCGTGCCGGGCTCGTCCCGGACCTTTGCGGGAGGTTCGGCCGTGGCCGTCGGTTCCTTGGGCATCGGGACGCTGCCGAGGGTGGGGGCGGTCTGACTGACCACGGGCGTCCGGAAGAAGGAGATGTCGCCCTTGGTGATGACGCCAAAGAGGAACGCCAGCCCCAAAAACCAGATCAGGAGGAGCAGAAGCTGGGGTTTTCTGGAGTAGAGGAAGCGCATGCCAGTCCCGCGCCTGTCTCCCCGGATCGCTAGCCGACCTGCGGCTGCCGGTCCAGCCTGCCTTCCAAGGAGAGCGTGAAGTTGACCCCCATGTAGGTGAAATGGGGGCGGGCCAGAAGCGTTATGCTGTAACAGCCAGGGTTCGCATCCACATCCTTAACCTCAATCCGGGCCATGCGCAAGGGGCGCCGGCTTCTGGTCTGGGCGTCGGGGGTGTCCATCTCCGTGACGTACCGGCCGAGCCACCTGTTGAGTTCCCGGGAGACGGACTCCCGGTCGCGCCAGGAACCGACGCTTTCCCGTTGCAGGACCTTTATGTAGTGGGCGAGCCGGTTCATGAGCATCATGTACGGGAATCGGCAGGAGAGCATGTAGCCGAGTTCCGTGGCGAGCCCGTCCTGGGTGGCGGGTATGCGTCTGGGACGGAGGGCGGAGTTCGCGGAGAGGAAGACGGCCTTGCCGGAATCCCTGTCCGGCACCAGGGAGATGAAGCCGAGTTCCGCGAGGGCGAACTCCTGGTGCTCGGTGATGAGCACCCTTGTGGGGATCTTGCGCTGGACGTCGCCCATGGCGTCGTACCGGTCGCAGGGGATGTCGGGGACGACGCCGCCGCCGTCGATGCCGACGATGTTCACGCACCATCTGTAAAGGGCGAAGCTTCCCGCGAGGCACACCCCCATGGCGAGGGCCGTGTTCCCCCAGCAGTACCAGTCCTCGTCCCAGTGTTCCTCGACGAAGTCGAAGGGCGCCACGGACGGGCTGTTCCGGCGCGTGTAGGGCAGGCGCAGCAGGAAGCCCGGCAGGCACAGGCCGATGTATCTCGCGTTTTCCGAGTCTCTGAAGGAGTTCCATCTGTCGTAGCGGCGCATGTCGAAGAGGCTCTTCAGGTCCCTGATGTCGGGGAGCCGGCTCCAGCTGTCCAGCCCGAAGAACTCCTTGCCGGCCGCGGCGAAGAAGGGCGCATGGGCCATGGATGCGACGGAGGACACGTACTGCAGCAGCTGTATGTCCTCGTGGCCGGCCCCGAAGGTGTAGTCGGCGAGGATGGCCCCCACGGGTTCGCCGCCGAACTGTCCGAACTCCGCGGTGTAGATGTGCTTGTAGAAGCCCGACTGCACCACCTCCGGGACGTCCTGGAAGTCCCGGAGCAGGTCGGCCTTGGATATGGAGAGGAACGCCAGCTTGACGTTCTGGGAGAAGTCGATGCGGTCCACGAGGAAGCGCAGGCCGCGCCACGTGGCTTCCAGGGCGAGGAATTCCGGGTGGTGGAGGATCTCGTTGAGCTGGTCGGACAGCTTGCCGTCCACCCATGCGGTGAGGCAGTCCGGCAATGTCGGGGAGCATTCCGCAAGGGCCTCGATGCCGGCGAGGCGGACGAGGGCGCGCAGTCCCTTCCGCAGGGCATCCATGTCCCGGCCGGGCCCCTTGATGCCCGCGGCCGCGGCGATGGCTTCCATGATGCCGGGGGTGGCGGATTCGGCGGTCATCCCAGAAGGTCCGAGGGTTTGAGGAGGGCGATGCGTCGGTCGATGCGGGACAGTTCCTGACGGTTCTCGGAATCGAAGCGATGCAGGGCCTCCCGGACGGCGTCGAGGGCGAGGACGGCAAGGGAGGGATCCCAGTCGTCCAGCCCCTGGGCCGCGGTCTTCTCGGCGATCGCCAGGGCCAGCGTCAATGCGGTGTCGCCTTTCCCCGCCCCTGTCAGCAATTGCAGCGCGTGGACGTCGATGCGCAGGTTCGCGGCCCGGGAGGATCCCTTGGCGCGTTCGAGCATATGCAGCGCTTCGGCGCATTGTCCCGCGTCCGCCAGTCGTTGCGCTTCAACGAAGGTCCGTTCGTCCCGCTGGCCCGGTGTCGATGGAGAACCGGATGGGGAGGACTGGGATGCTTGGGTCTGCCGGCATTCCTGCAGCCAGCTTTTGGTCTCCGGGGAGGCGAAGGGGGTCTCGTCGGCGAAACGCAGATTCTCAAGTCCCGGGAGTCTGCGCAGCAGCTGTCCGGTCTCCTGCCGGACCGCCTCGGCGGCTTCGGCGTATCCGGCGTCGAGGGAACTCAAGGCGGCGTGGATCATCCGTTGGCAGTCCAGGAGAAACGGAGCATCGATGAAGGTGTCCTCGGCCGTCAGCGCGGCCTGCAGGCCGCCCTCGCTTTCGAGCATCCGTGAGGCCTGCGCAAGAGGGGTGACGTCAGGCGCGGGCAGTTGCGTCGTGCCGTTGTCGGCCTGGGGGAGTCGCGTGATTCCGCTCCACAGGATGATGCGGGACAGGCGCCAGAATGCGGGGTTGCGACCGTCGGTGCGGCGGGCCTGGGCGAGATAGGCCTTGGAGACGTCCAGAAACCGGCTGCGCAGAAGGGCGGGATCCTCGGGGATGTCCGCGGGCGGGGCGGTATCCGTGACGGTCTTTGGCGGAGCCTTGGCTTGTTCGGCGGGTGCGGGCGGCTCCTCCGCCGGAGGGGGCGTCTGGGCCGGATGTGATGGGGCCAGGCGGTTGACGAGGGGGACGAGGTCGCGCAAGGCCGCCGCGTCGGGCATGCGTTGTGCGACCTGTTCGTCCAGTTCCGACAGGGATTGGAGGGTGGCGGCGATCTCGTCGGGATCCATTGAATCGCCGTTCTGGGTCCGGTCCTCCAGAAAGAGGCGGCAGCGTTCGTGCCACCAGTCCAGAGCGTTGATGCGTCCCCGAAGACGTTTTGCCGGTGGGAACGCCGTGTCCCAGTAGTCCTTGCAAAGGGATGCCAGGACGGCGATGCCCGGCCGCGTTCCGGAGACGCCGTGGTTGTGCAGCATGGCGACCGCAAGGTAGGACGCCAACTGGAAGTCCTTCGTGGTGGTGCCGAGCAGGGAGAATGCCTTGTCTTCCACGATGCGCCAGTCGATGGGGGCGCCGCTTCCCGAGAAGCTGAGCTTCTCGATCTCGGTGAGGATGGCGCCGTAGTCGGTATCGTAGCGTGCATCGGTGCCGGCGGGGGAGTCTCCCGGGAGGGGAGCGATGCAGGCCGCGATCTGTTTCGGGTCCAGCGTGGGCGTTGCCGTGGAAGGTTCCTGTGACATGGCGAAGGTTTAGCCCAGAAGAAAGAAAAAGGCAAATCGGACATGCAGGTGATGTGCCTTGGGGATGGAGACCGTGCCGGGGCGTCAGGGCTTTCGCATATCCCGGAGAAGATGGGCGAGGAGTGCACTTTGTGGGGAAGAAGAGTGTCTCTGGGCTTTTGGAAAAGGTTTTGCCAGTCTCGATGTCAGTCTTAGTAGTAATGGGTTGAATATTGAAACTATCAAATCTGTGACGACTCACTAATTTTGCCGTGTTTCACAATTTCTGATATAGCAGTATGTTGTTGTTGTATGCATAAAGCATTTAAAATCAAAAATATGATAATACATGAATAGAGATAAAAAGTAATGTTGTCTAAGTGCAAGTATATTAAAAATCAATTACATCATTATCATGCAGAAAAAATTGTACTATTCTTTTGAAATTATATGTGAGATATTTTGTATAACTATAAGAAAAATTGAGAATTATGTTTGTAATTCAGAAAAAATATTATAAATTTCTTTGTAAATAGACATGAAGTAAATTAGAATATTAGGCACGCTCTGTAAATAATTTCTATAAAACTATGTCAATAAACTCTCTAGAGATTTTCTAGTAGCATGTGGCAGGCGATCGCCCTTTCTATTCTATGGCGCAAAAAAATTGTGATAAATTAGACTAAATTTTCTTGAGAATATCCAAAAAGTATTGAGATGGTGATCTGCATTGAAAAAATGATATGTATATATCTAGGTCACAATCCTTGTTGCATTAAGAGTATTATACCTCACATAAAAATTGTTAAAAATAATATTTATTATTCAATAGAATGATTAAAAAGTAATAATAAATTTTCCTTGCCCAACAATAATACTGTTTTGGTATTGCGAATGCTATTATTATAAAACATCTGTAATGCCTAAAATATTCTCTCGATTAACTGTAATATTCAATAGAACATTAAATTGTCTTGCAATAGCATATTAACGAAAAACGCAAACTGCGATCAGCAATAGATTCGACGCAAGAGACATTCTGCTGTTGGCGAGCCTCTGCTGCAACGACAGAAACATGGACGATTCATCACACCTCAAAAGTATATTTGAAGGCCGTTCACCTCCCGCATATGCAGGCCCCCAAGAAATCCTCCACTCCCTCGCCTCCAGGAAGGAATCCCCCATCCGAGCCTGTCCGCATCCCGCTCCCCCATGCAGACATGCCTCGAGACGGCCATGGTGGCCGCCTCTCCTCTTGAAGCGCCCCGGCGAGGCCGCTGGCGCCATGTGGCGCCGTCTTCGAAAAACGGGTACAATGTTCGGTTCGCCGATCTTGCCGAACGGCGGACTGTTTCAGCATGCAAACGGGGGGAAACGGTTTGAGCGACGAAGAAGCGCGGAACGCCGGGGAAACTGCGGGCCAGCAGGGCGACGACGCCCGGCCATCCGGCATCCAGGACGGCTTCCAGCCATTGGAGGAGGAGGAGATACGCCGGGTGGAACTTTCGGAACTGCCCCCGGCGCTCGCCAAGGCCTGCGAACGGGCCGGATGGACGGCCCTCATGCCCGTCCAGTCCCTGGTCATCCCGTCCCTGCTGGCCGGCAAGGACGTCATGGTGCAGTCCCGCACGGGATCTGGCAAGACGGGCTGCTACCTGCTGCCCCTGCTGGAACGCCTCGACCCGGGACAGCGGACCGTGCAGGCCCTGGTGCTCACCCCCACGAGGGAACTGGCTCTGCAGGTGGAGCGGGAGGCCAGGCTCCTCTTCGACGGGACCGGCCTCGAAGCCGCGGTCGTCTACGGCGGCGTGGGCTACAAGAAACAGATGGACGAGCTGCATCGCGGCGTGCAGTTCATCGTGGGGACCCCGGGACGCATCCTCGACCACCTGCTGCGGCGCACGCTCCAGCTGGACGACCTGCGGGCCCTGGTCTTCGACGAGGCTGACCGCATGCTCTCCATCGGGTTCTATCCCGACATGAAGGAGATCCAGCGGTACCTCCCGAGGCACCACGTCCACACCTGTCTCTTCTCCGCAACCTACCCGGCCCACGTCCTGAAACTTGCCGAGGAGTTCCTCGAGCGTCCCTCCCTGCTCTCCCTCTCCCGGACCCAGGTGCACGTGGCCGAGGTGCAGCACCTCTTCTGCCAGGTGAAACCCATGGACAAGGACCGGGCCCTGGTGCGGCTGATCGAGACCGAGAATCCCCCGAACGCCATGATCTTCTGCAACACCAAGGCCAACGTCCACTACGTGACGGGCGTGCTGCAGGGATTCGGCTACGATGCCGAGGAACTGTCCGCCGACCTGAACCAGGCGAGGCGCGAGGAGGTCATGGCCCGGATACGTGAGGGCAGACTCCAGTACCTCGTGGCCACGGACGTCGCCTCCAGGGGCATAGACATCCCGGCCCTGTCCCACGTGTTCCTCTACGAGCCCCCCGAGGACCGGGAGGACTACATACACCGCGCCGGCCGCACCGGCAGGGCGGGGGCCGCTGGCACCGTCGTCTCTCTCGTGGACGTGATCCAGAAACTCGAACTGGATCGCATCGCCGCCCACTACCACATCGATCTCGTGGAACTCCCCCTGCCGACGGACGACGACGTGGCGAAGGTCGCGGGCACGCGACTGACGGCGATCCTCGAAGGGCGGCTGCGCACCCTGACCGGCCTCGAGCAGCTCCGCATCCAGCGTTACGTGCCCCTGGCCCGCGAACTCGTCGAGGGCGTCGAGGAGGACGGCCCCCTGCTCGTCGCCATGCTGTTGGACGCCTGCCATCAGGAGAGCCTGCAGAGTAACCGACTGCCCGCCGTGGCCCAGGAGACCCCTGGAAGCGTCGAAGGCTCGGGAGGCGGTGGCGGCGGTGGTGGCGGAGGCGGAGGCGGACGGCGTCGGAGACGGCGCAAGGGCAAGGGCGACGGAGCTCCCCGATCATGACGGAGGAACGGGCATCCTTCGAGGATGCCAGCATCGGCGAAATCGGCGGGAGCGATTCCCCGCCCCTGCCGGAGGATCGCGAAATCCTCGAAGACGCCAACGCCGGCGAGATCGCCGCCACCGTCCCCGAGTCCGTGGCGGAGGAACGTGAACTCCTTGTCGATGCCAACGCCGACGAGGCCGCCGGGCCGGTCCCCGAGTCCATCGCGGAGGAGGGGGACCCCCTTGAGGACGCCAACGCAGGCGAGATCCCCCATCGCGATCCCGCGGCATTGCCGGTGGATCACGAATTCCTCGAGGACGCCAGCGCCGGCGAGATCGCCAGGCGGAATTTCGCGGCGATGCTGGAGGACAGCGACTTCGCCTACGAACTGAAGGCCATGGGCGTGAGCCGGCTGAACTTCCTGCTGCGCAAGCGCATGCTCGTCGAGTGGCGCGCCCTCTACATCGCGCTGTGGCGTCTCGTCCTCGCCAACTCCTTCCCGGTGGATGCGGACGACATCTTCGCGGACTTCGTCGCGGGCTACCGCGCCCTCCATCCCGATCCGGTGCACGCCGAAAGCGTCACCTGCGCCGTGGAATACTGGGGGATGTTCGCCTCCAACGCCGGCAGCGACTTCACCCCGGCGGCGCGACACCTCGTCTCCTTCTTCCGCCTGACCCCCCAGCAGGCAAAGGCCATGAGCCTGAAACTGGCCCTGCACATGCGCCAGCTCTACAAGAACATCTTCTCGGGACTCCTTGGAACCTGACGTCCCACGCGATCGGTGCATATGCAGGTCCTCTCCTCCGTCGACGAATTCGATTCCCGTCCCACCGGCATCACCATCGGCAACTTCGACGGCGTCCACAAAGGGCATCAGGCGCTGATCGCGCGGGCCATGGAGGTCAGCCGCCAGGAGGGGCTGGACTTCGTCCTCGTCACCTTCTGGCCCCACCCCCGCAAGGTGGTCCATCCCGAAAAGCCCCACGCCCCCCTGAACGGCAGACGGCGGCGCATGGAACTGCTGGAGGGGCTCGGCGTGCCCCGGGTGCTGGAACTGTCCTTCACCAGGGAATTCGCGGGTCTCACCCCCCACGACTTCGCCACCGCCTTCCTCGTCCCTCTCCAGGTCCGACGCCTCGTGGTCGGCCACGACTTCACCCTCGGCCGCGATCGCAGCGGCACCGTCGACGTGCTCAGGCACGTGGGACGGACGTCCGGTTTTGACGTGGAGCAGCTGGCCCCCGTGCTGGTGGACGGGCATCCGGTGAGTTCCACGCGGCTCAGGCGGCTGATCGGGCTCGGGGACGTGGAAGGGGCCTTCGGGCTTCTGGGCAGGCGTTTCGGGGTCTGCGGCCAGGTCGTCCACGGGGACGGCAGGGGGAAGGGACTGGGCTTCCCCACGGCGAACCTGGAGGCGTCCGACTGTCTCCTGCCGGCGTCCGGGGTGTACGCGACCCGGTTCGTGGCAAGGGGCGTGGCCGCCGATGCCGTGACGAACGTCGGCGTCCGGCCGACCTTCGGGGGTGAGGGAAAGACGGTGGAGAGCTTCCTGCTGGACGAGGCCGGTCGCGACCTCTACGGCGTCGACGCCAGGGTGGATTTCGTGGCCAGGCTGCGGGACGAACGGAAGTTCGAGGACGGGGCGGCGCTCAAGGCGCAGATCGCCGACGACGTCGGGCGTGCGAGGCCGTTGCTCCAGGCCGCGGTCGATTGACGCCCGCAAGCCGTGGGGAGCGGCGGGCTTGACTGCAAGGCGATGTTGCGACATGACGGAGCAGGCGTCCCAAGCAAACAGGACGCCGGGAGGAGGAAGATGAGCCAAGCCGAAATTTTGGAATGGCCCAACAGGGAGGGCTTGCACCCCGAGTCCTTGGCCCCCATTGCCCAGCCGAAGAAACCGCCGTTCGATCCGGATGCCTGGCGGCCGGAGGGAGAATATGCCGATGTTCAGGATGTCGCCGACTTCTTTCTCACCGAAAGGCCTGACGGTGTCCCATTGAACAATCTGCGTCTGCAGAGACTGTATGTCTATGCTCAAGCGCTTTCTTTCGGATTGCGCGGCAGACGACTCTTCGACGAACCGTTGGAGGATTTTGGGAAGGGCCCGATGGTTCGAAAGCTCTGGGATCGTTATGCGGGTCTGTCCTCAAAAGATACCTTGAAGCCGGTTGATGTCGGACCACCAGAGCCTATTCTCCGCTTTGCGCCTGACGAGCGGCTTGTGTTATTTTTTGTCAATGCACGCTATGGGATTTTCCCGATGGATAGATTACGTAGAAACGTAAAGAGAGACTTTCCCAAGGATCTCTCTGATGCGGTCATGAAGGAAACTTTCTATCGGCATCGTTTTGTCAAATTTATTTGGGAAATTTCTTGACATGTACGTTGTTCGTTGCGATGCATTGATGACATCGCAAAGATTTCTTGGCCTGACAGCCATGGAAAAAAAACGCAGTGAAGGCAACAATTGCAAGACTTGAGTTATCTGACAAAATTCAAAGTGTTGCCGGAAGTAGTGGTTTGTACTTCGATTCATTCAAACGGTATAAATTGACTTTCCCCTGCTACCAAATGGATCCAGTCTCCGCCACGCTTGCACTGATAGGGCGTCTCACTGGTAATAGAGACGAACGAGGTCTGGAGATTATTGAAATCACCAGCATTTATAGGTTTCGGTAGGTTTGATGGCGTCTCGTTTCGTGGCAACGGCGTTGCCGCCAATGCCATGAAGAACGTTGCCATCCGGCCGACCTTCGGAGAGGAGAAGAGGACGATGGAGAGTTTCCTGCCGGACGGTGCCGGTTGCCACCTCTACTGCGTCGATGCCAGTGTGGATTTAGTGGCCACGGAACGGAATGAGCGGAAGTTCGAGGATGCGGCGGCGCTCAAGGCGCAGATCGCCGACGAAGTCGAGCGTGCGAGGCCGTTGCTCCGAACTGCGGTCGATTGACGTTCGCTGGCCGTGGTGGTGGCGGACCTGACTGCAAGGCGACTTTGTGTCATGAAGAGGTAGGCGTCCCCAAACAAACCCCGGACGCCAAGAGGAGGAAAATGAGCCAGGCCGAGATTTTGGAAAGGCCCGACAGCGAGAGATTGCGTCCTGAGTCCTCGCCATCCGCTCCCCAGAAATCGGGGCGACCGTCTTTCAATCCCGCAGATTGGCGCCCCAAAGGAGAATGTGCCGATGTTCAGGATGTCGCTGACTTCTTCCTCTCGGATAGACCTGACGGTGTTCCGCTGAGCAATCTTCGTCTGCAGAGACTGTGTGCATACGCCCAAGCGTTTTCCTTAGGACTGCGTGGAAGACGACTCTTTGGCGAGTCGTTGGAGGATTTTGGGAGGGGGTCGGTGGTTCGAAAGCTCTGGGAACGTTATGGGGGTCTGTCCTCAAAAGGTCCCTTGAAACCAGCAGATGTGGGGCTGCCGAAGCCTATTCTCCGCTTTGCGCCAGACGAGCGGCTTGTGTTATATTTTGTCAATGCCCACTATGGGGTTTTTCCACTTGAGAGATTGCGCAGAAATATGCTGAGAGACTTTCCCAAGGATCTCTCAGATGCGGTCTTGAAGGAAGCCTTCAAAGAGCATCCTGCTGTCAACTTCCTCAGGGAAATTGGTTGAAATGTACACTGTCCGCTGTGAGGCATTGATGGCATCACAAAGATATCTCGCGCTGACTGTTAGAGATAAGTCCACTGTGAAGTCGACAATCGCTAGGATCGAGTCTTCAAGCGATATTCAGGAATTTGCTCTAAGTAGCGGTTCATACTTCGACTCATTTCAGCGAGAAAAAGTGGCGTTTCTTTGCTATCATAAGGACCCCAATTCCGCAACGCTTGCACTGCTGGGTCGTTTTACAGGTAATAGAGATGAACGAGGGTTGGAAATTATCGAGATAACCAGCATCTAAAGATTTAGATTGCCCTAAAGGATCCTCGAAAGCTCTGGAATCATTATGCAGAGATTCCCAAAAACGATCTCTCCCAAATCCGTGACGGGGGTGGGGCCCTCCCTCCCTTGGTGGCCCAGAGGGTGCCGAGATGACGAAAAAATGCATCTCGACAGTTAAAAATATATTTTTTGAGCCCCGAACTCTTG
>JAISTH010000011.1 GCA_031272715.1 Desulfovibrio sp. | reverse complement strand
GGAAGACAACGGCCCGTGATGATGCATGCGCCACGCCTGCGTCCGCCTCACCGGGAACGGCGGGGCGCCGTATGTGCGGGATGCCATTGCAATCAACACGACGCCACAACAGAGCGATCAACCATGCACATGCCGATCCTCCCGCGCCTGCTCCCCCTTCTCGCCCTGGCCGTCGCACTCCTCTCCCCCGGGGACGCCGCCTGCGCCTCGGTCGCCGCGGCCGACGACGTCAAGGGCTACAGCGGCCGGGTGCTTTCCAAGGTCGTCAAGCTCTGGACTCCCCCGCCCGCCCTGAAGGGGGATTTCCAGGTGCAGGTCACGGTATCCGTCGACGGCGCGGGGAAGGTCGTCGATTGCGAGACCACCAGGACGTCCGGACTCGAGGCCATGGACGCCTCCGCCTGCGGCGCCGTGACCCAGGCGGCATCCTTCGGCAAGCCCGAGGGAGGCAATCCCACGGAGGTCTACCTCGTCTTCTGGTCCGGCACGCCCAAGGGCAAGAAACGGCCGAAGAAGCTGTCCACGGAAGAGGCCCTGCGCGCGGAGATCGAGGCGCGGGACAAGGCGGAACGGGCCATGGCCGAGCAGATGGCCGACGACGCCGAGCGTTCCGCCCTGGAACGGGCGCAGGCAGCGGCCAAGGAGACCGGCAAGGACGTTCCGGACATCGTCGTCCCGCCCCCGGCACCCCCGGCGAAGATCAGGAAGGGACGCGACGCGGACGGGGAGAAGGGGGGGACGGCGAAGACCGACACGAAGACCCCTCCCGGCGCGGCGACGGCCGAACCGGCGCCCGATCTCGTCATCGCCCCGTCCGGAACGAAGGCCACGCCCGAAAGGCCCAAGGCGTCTCCGGAGTCCGCAAAGAGCGAACCTGCGGACGCGGCGCCGGACGGCCAGGTGGACGCGTCCCGGAAGGCCGAGGAGGGAGATGACCGGCAGGACGGGAAGAGCGCGGCCGGAGACGAGGCCGGAAAGCCCGGGGACGCCGAAAAGGCGAAAGACGCCGCGAAGGCCAACCCGGAATCTCCCGACAAGGCGAATCCCGAAAGAGGGAACGAAGGCAAGTACCTCTCCACCCTCATCCGCACCCTGCGCAAGGCCATCATCCTTCCCAAGTCCCTCCCTTCCGGGACATGGCAGACGACGGTGACCGTGCGGGTCGCCCCCGACGGGGCCCTCGTCGAAAGCGGCCTGAAGCGGGAGTCCGGCGAGGCAGTCCTGGACCGGAGCATCCTCGAACAAGTAGGCGCCATGAAGAAACTCCCCCCGCCCCCGGACGGAGCCGAGACCGTCGTGGACGTCCCCTTGAAGTTCAAGCGCATGGGGAAGAAGGCGACCCGCAGCCAGAACGCGGGGGAGACCCCGGACAGGTGATCCGCCACGGCCCCGATCGGACGGCCCGCATCCGGCCCGGTTCCCGCATCCCGGGACAAGCCGGGGCCAAGTCTTCACGTGGGACTCGATTTTACGGCCCATCTGGGCTAGTCTAGACTTTTTGTGGTCGCAAGGGCCGACGTCGCCGCTTTCGAAGCGGTGCCGGCCCACCTTGCCCCGTCCCGGCGCGGTCCACGGACTCCGTCCGATGGCGTCCGGAACGGCGAACCCTCATACTGAGAAAATCCACGGAGGGCATCCACCCGTCCCGCGATGCACCATGGGACGGGCGTTGCAGCAGAATATGAAAAAGTTCCTGACGCTCCTGTCCCTGCTGTCGCTCTGCCTCTGGTCGATCCCCGTCACGGCCGCCGTGCGCGTCGACATCTACGGTCCCGGCCAGAACATCGTCAACCTCGCCCTCGCCACCCCCATCACGGCCCCGCAGACCGAAGCGGCAGGCATGGGGAAGAGCCTGCAGCAACTCGTCGAGCAGAACCTGAGCTTCCTGCCCTTCATGCGCCTGACCCCGCCGAACACCGTCCTCGGGGGGACGCTCCTGCCCGGGTACGAGCAGCCCAACCTGGACTGGAAACGCTTCCAGCTGGCCGGCTCGGACATCCTCGTTACGACCTTCTGGCCGAACGGCGACAGCGGCACCCGGGCCGTCCAGATACGCGCCTTCGAGACCAACACCGGCGGGCGCATCTTCGGCAAGGAATATCCCAAGGTCAACTCCAAGGACCTGCCCGAGGTCGCGGACAGGTTCTGCGCGGATCTTCTGGAGGCCCTCACCGGCAACGGCGCCTTCTTCCGGTCCACACTGGCCTTCGTCAGGAAGTCGGGGAAGATGCGCGCGGACGTCTGGCTGGTGAAGCCGACGGGGCGCGACCTGCGCCAGATCACGAACATGCCCGGGGAGGCCCTGTCTCCCGCATGGTCCCCCGACGGCCGCTTCGTGGTCTTCACCAACATCGACGAACGGTCCCACGCCCTGGGGGTCTGGGACAGTTCCTCACACAAGGTGCAGCGCATACCGTTCCTGGGCAACGTCGTCATCGGCCCCTCCTTCATGCCCGACAACAAGGTCGCCGTGGCCCTCTCCAGCGGCAGTTACCCCGCCATCTTCCTGCTGAACCACGCCTTCAAGAAGGAGCGGGTGCTCGAGCAGGGCCCGTCCATCAACGTCTCCCCCACCTTCGACAGCACGGGGACAAAGATGGCATTCACCTCCTCGAGGCTTGGCGGGCCGCAGATATTCATGAAGGACCTGCGCTCCGGAACCGTCACCAGAGTCAGCCAGAACGGCTCGTACAACACCGAGGCCAACATCTCCCACGACGGCACGCTGGTGGTATACAGCCGCATGACCGACTTCGGGCACCGCATCTTCGTCCAGGACATGGTCACCGGGGCGGAGCGGCAGATCACCTTCGGGCCGGGCAGCGACGAGCAGCCGTCCTTCTGCGCCGACAGCTACTTCATCGCCTTCTCCTCCTCCCGCGGGGGGCGACGAGGTATCTACCTGACGACCCGACACGGCGGCGACGCCAAACAGGTCCCTACGGGTGGCAGCGCGTCCTTCCCGCGCTGGAACATGCCCGGCCCGCAACCCCGATCCTGAGGCCGGCACCCCGCCCAGGGCCGCCACAGGCGCGAAAATGGCGAGACGAAAAAAAAAGTTCGTCCCCGATCGGACCCCTTGACAAAAACGGCCGTCGGGATACCATCATTGGTTGCGCGGTTGGGAGACCACGCATGTGAAGACAAGGAAGGCAACACCTTTGGAGAAGCTGTTCAGGAGGAACACGATGAAACGGTATGCCCTCATTCTTTCCCTGGTCTTGGCCCTGACCGCGGGCTTTGGTTGCGCCAAGAAATCTGCCGAAAGCACCGGCTACGATGACGGGATGAACGCCGACCTGCGCTCGGCCATCCAGCAGATCACCGACGGGAAAATCTACTTCAACTTCGACAAGTTCGACATCAAGCCCGAGTACAAGAACGTGTTGAAGAACAAGGCCGAGATCATGAAGGCCCATCCGAGCATCCGGGTGCGCATCGAAGGCAACTGCGACGAACGCGGTACCGTCGAGTACAACCTGGCCCTCGGCGAACGCCGCGCTCAGGCCGCCTACGACTACCTGACCCAGCTGGGCGTCAACCCCGGCCAGATGGAGAAGGTGAGCTTCGGGAAGGAGAATCCCGCCGTCCAGGGAAGCAGCGAGTCCGCGTGGCAGCAGAACCGCCGCGACGAGTTCCGCGTTGTGTCCCACTAGTCCCGGCCGTCAATGATGCTGGGAAGGCCGCCCTCCGGGGCGGCCTTCCTCGTTTTGGGGCGGCATTCATCGTTTTCCGGCACCCTGCCGGCCTTCCTGCATCGCGATCCCCGGCGCCTGGGTCCGCAAAGGCAACGGCCGGCAAACCGGGCGGTGCCGGGACCTATCCGCCTCGGCCGGTCCCGGAGGGACGGCGGCGATGCGAAATCCGTGCCATCTTCACATCCCGCGAACGGCCAATCAAACGTTGAAGGGCACACCTGCGGCCTCCACGGCCGTTTCCAGGCACATCGCCCAGCCTCTCGCCAACTTGGCGGCATCACGAAGACTCGCCTGCGTTCCCGTTGACGGACGGGGTTGACCGGATTTGCCGAACCCCCCGCCGATTGCCGTTTTCCTCACTACAGTTCGCCTTTGCACCCGTATTCGTCCGCTTTTCCATTCTCGGCCCTCTGGTCCACTGTGCCTTGTAGGTCGGGTGGATGCCAGAAGCCCGTGATACCACCTCCAGTCATCGACGAAGTTGGACCAATGCGCAACACGTGGAATACGAACTCGCCCGGACGCCCCTTCCACAAACCTCGCGCAAGGTTGCCCATCCTTCCCGGCCGCGGATGCCGATCACCTTCCCGATGCTCGCCCCACCTGTTCCGGGCCCGAGTCGCATGCTCCCTCCGGGGCGCCCACTTCCAACGCCGTCCGAGATCAGCCGTGGATTCTGGCGGCGAGCTTCTGAACCGCCTCCCGGACCATCCCCAATCGTCCGACATCCTCCACGTTGCCGACACATCCTGAAACCCATCGACGAATATTTGCCAAAAACGCCCTCTCATGCCCGACATCCCGATTGACAACGTCCCCGTTTGCTGGTCAACTGGTCTGGAAACATGACGCCTGCGGAGCGGGTCCCGTCACACGGACGACGGCAGACGCCGTGACACGGCCCTTGGAGACCCGCCCGTCCATCCCTCCTCCCGCCATCCCGGGAGGCGTACAACCTTCGGGAGTGCCCATGGACATCGTTGTTCTCGACGGCGCCATCCTGAATCCCGGCGACGTGGATTGGGAACCGATACGGGCGCTGGGGCGCCTCACCGTGCACGACCACACGCCTCCGGGCAAGCTGCTCAAGAACGCCGCCGGCGCCCAGGTGCTCCTCACCAACAAGACCCCGCTCATGGGAGAGGACGTGGACAAGCTGAAGGACGTCCGCATGGTGGGCGTCCTGGCCACGGGATACAACGTCGTCGACACCGAGGCCTTCGCGAAGCGGAACATCCCGGTCTGCAACGTCGTCTCCTACGGCATCGACGACGTTGCCCAGCACACCATCGCCATGCTGCTGGAGTTGTGCCGCCACGTCAGCGGCCACACCGAAAGCGTCAAGGCCGGGGACTGGAAGGCCTCCAAGCAGTGGTGCTACTGGAAGTACACCCCCGTGTGCCTCGAGGGCCTTACCATGGGCGTCGTCGGCTTCGGCGCCATCGGTCGCCGGGTCGGCGAACTGGCACACGCCTTCGGCATGAGCGTGCTGGCCAAATGCCGTACCCCCCGGAATCCTCCCGGCTACAGTCCCTTCGCCTTCGTGACCCTGGAACAGCTTCTCGCCCAGTCCGACGTCGTCAGCCTGCACTGTCCGCTCACCCCGGAAACGGACAGGATGATCGATGCCGACGCCATCGCGCAGATGAAGAAAGGCGCCATCCTCCTCAACACCGCCCGCGGCCAGCTCGTGGACGAGGCCGCCTGCGCCGCGGCACTGCGCAAAGGCAAGCTCGGCGGCATGGGCACGGACGTGCTCTCCACCGAACCGCCCAAGGCCAGCAATCCCCTGCTGCGCTCCCCGAACACCGTGATCACCCCCCACATCGCCTGGGCCACCACCCGGGCGCGACAGAACATCATCAACCTCACCGCCGAGAACATCCGCCGATGGAAGGACGGCACGCCAGTCAACGTCGTCAACGGCGTGAAGGACTGACCCGGCCGCGCACCGGCCGCGGGGGCCGTGAATCCCCTCAGCCCGGCGCGGTCCCCAACTCATGCTGTTCGACATCCACACACACGCCTTCCACCCGAAGATCGCCGCCAAGGCCGTTGCCCACCTCAACAAGGCCTACGGCATCTCCTGCATAGGCGACGGCACCATCGAGTCGCTCCTCGCCCGAGAGGACCGGCTCGGCCTGGACGGCTGCGTGATCCTTTGCGCCGCCACCACCCCATCCCAAGTCGTTCCCGCCAACGACCACGCCATATCCCTGCTCACCTCGCATCCCAGGGTCATCCCCTTCGGCACCCTCCATCCCGAATATCCGGACTGGGAAAAGGAACTGTCGCGCCTCGCCGCGGCGGGCATCCGGGGCATCAAGTTCCACCCGGACTTCCAGGGGTTCCGACTGGACGATCCCCGACTCCTCCCCATCTTCGAGCACTGCCAGGGACGCTTCCTCTTCCAGATCCACGTCGGAGCCGACGCCCCTCCGGAGCGCAGTCCCTCCTGCCCGGCCAAGATGGCGGCCATTCTGGACGCCTTCCCGGACCTGACGATGATCGTCGGACACATGGGGGGATACAGGCACTGGACGCTGGCCATGGAGGTCCTGCCGTCGGATCGCTATCCCAATCTGTGGTACGACACGTCCAGCGTCAGCCCCTTCGTGGATGCGCCCTTGTTGCGGCAGGTGCTGGGCGCCTTCGACAGGGAGCGCATGGTGTTCGGCACGGACTGGCCGCTGTTCGACCCGGTGGAGGAAGTGGAGCGTCTCCAATCCATGGGAGGGCTTTCAATGGGGGAGATAGAGGGGTTCATGGAGAACGCCGCGGCGTTGTTGGGGGAGTGGTATGCGATGCCGACGTCCGGGAATCGCGGGTGAGGACCAGTCGATGTTTTGGTTCGGGGACGATGCGGGGACGTCCATCCCGACAGATGTGACCAGACAAGTAAAATCAATCAAGAGATTTCTATTTTATAATACAACTGCAATGGACTGAGATGTAATTCACACATGCCGTTCATCATATTCCAATAAAATTTTGAGTCTCTATTGAATCAGATATCGAGTTCCATATCGCATTTGATGTTCACTATCGAAACATATTCCGACATCCTGCTACATGTGACAAATGAACGGTCTTTTCTTGTCGGATGAATAGGCGTGGACAACATCATCCCGGACGGATCTGGACTGGAACCTTCCTCCATCGATGCCAACGATCGCACGCAGAGCCAAAGTCCACAAGAGACTGGCGACTTTGGGCCGCCTGTGGTAAGCGAACCCTCTGGCCGCTCCACCTCGACCGTTTCCGCGATGGACTGCACGTCGGGACGAACCGACACCCCCATGCACATGGCCGAAGCCGGAGGGATTGCGTACGAAAAGACTCTGGGCCACCCTGCACCCCTTCCATGAAGCCGGTTCCGCCCTAGGCCGACGCGAGGCGAACCGGTCGTTCCTGGACGCCCTCCTCGAAGTCGACCCCTTCGACGGCTATCATTTCTTCCTGTCCAGCCGAGACGCCTGCGACGGACTGCAAGGGGATCTCGCGGAGCGCTTCCCCGATGTCTCAGGCCAGGGACGCATCGGCTTCGCCACCTGGAACGAACTGCCCGCCGCCCTGGCTCGCCACGACTACCACTGCCTGCACCTCTCGGATCCCTTCGTCCTGCACGTCGCCGCCCAGGCCCTGCGCAACCGGTACAGTCGCCGCATCTTCCCGGTGACCGCCACCACGCATTCCCTGAGCTACCCCGACTACGGCCCCCAGTTCCTTCACCACATGTGGCCCGGCGTCACCGCCAGAGACGCCATCATAGCCACCTCCCGTTGCGGCGCGGCCGTCGTGGAAAAATACTACGCGAGCATCAGGGCGTCCTATGGCCTCGCCTCGGACGCCTTTCCCGCCCCACAGGTCAGGATAATCCCTCTAGGCGTGGATCCGGCGGCCATGCCATCCCCTAAGGAACGGACGACTCTGGGGAAGGCCTGTCGCAACACATACGGCATCGGCGAGGAACTGTGCTTTCTGTGTTTCGCGCGCCTCTCCTTCCATTCGAAGATGGACTTGCTGCCGATCCTTCGGGCATGCAAACGGGCCGAAAGCGCCGGTCTGCCCCGGGATGGCTACAGACTCGTCCTCGCCGGATGGGCGAAGGACGAGGACACCTACCCCGAGGAAATCCGCAGGCTCGCCCAGGGACTGGGCATACGGTGCACCGTCGTGCCCCGGCCCGACCACGAGGAACGCAAGGCGCTCTACGCCGCGGCCGACGTCTTCCTGTCCCCTTCGGACAACATCCAGGAGACCTTCGGACTCACCCTGCTCGAGGCGGCGGTCGCGGCCCTGCCCGTGATCGCCTCGGATTTCGACGGTTACAGGGATATCGTGATCCCCGACGTGACGGGCATCCTCGTCCCGACCGTCGGCCCTTCGGCCACGCCTGCCACCGACGCCATGTCCCAGATCGAGCCCGAGGCGATGTACCATCTGCGACTCGCCCAACAGACGGCGGTGGACGTGGACGGGCTCGGCCGCGCCATGGCGAGGCTCGGCCTAGACGCGATGCGGCGTGAGGACATGGGAAGACTGGGACGTGAACGAGCGCTCGGAAAGTTCACGTGGCGGCATGCCGTGGAGGGCCATCTGCGGCTCTGGGCGACGCTGAACGACGCTCCCTGCGATGTTCCGGACGATCCCCTGCAACGTCCGGAAAGGATGTTGCGTCATCCCGCCATACCTCCTGCGACGGACGTCTTCTCCTCCCACTACGCATCCCAGCTGGACGCACGGGACGATGACTCGGTGCGCCTGAGCGCCCCGGGGCGAGCCGTCTACAGGAAGGCGGACTTCCCCGTGCTGTACGGCCCCATGGGGGACATGGTGGAAGAGGAACGGCTCAGACGTCTGCTCTTCCATGCGCGCCACCCCATCACCCTCGGCGTGCTGCGCAGGATTCTCGCCCGGGATGCCGATGGCGCCGTTCCGGCCGACCCGGACTTCCTGCTCCTCTGGGCCCTGAAGCACGACCTGCTGGAGTGGGACGGCCCACTCTCCACATAGGGAGCGGGGCATCCGGCGTCCGCATCAGTCCTTGCCCGGCGTCACGACGTGGCGTAGACTGGCACGTTCGATTCCCCCGCCGACCCTCCACCCCAACAAGGCAACGCCTCGAGGCGCACCAGCATGAGCACCTTGTCCCACGACTTCACTTTGATCACGACCAGGAACCTCAAGGAGATCGGCGGCACCGCCAGCCTGTGGCGCCACGCCCCCACCGGGGCGCAGCTCCTTTCCGTCGCCAACAAGGACGAAAACAAGTGCTTCGGGGTGAATTTCCGCACCCCGCCGAAGGACTCCACCGGAGTCGCCCACATCCTGGAACACTCGGTGCTCTGCGGTTCGGAGAAGTACCCCGTGAAGGAACCCTTCGTCGAACTGCTCAAGGGGTCCCTGAACACCTTCCTGAACGCCTTCACCTTCCCCGACAAGACCTGCTATCCCGTGGCCAGCGCCAACCTCCGGGATTTCTACAACCTCATCGACGTCTACATAGACGCCGTCTTCCATCCCAGGATCAGCAAGGACATCTTCGCCCAGGAAGGCTGGCACGTCGAAGCCGCGAGCGCCGACGGCCCCTGGACGTACAAGGGCGTCGTGTACAACGAGATGAAGGGGGCCTATTCCTCCCAGGATGCCGTCCTCGGCGAGCGGAGCCAGCAGTCCGTCTTCCCCGACACGCTGTACAGCCTGGATTCCGGAGGCGATCCGGAGCGCATCCCCCAGCTCACCTACGAGGAGTTCCGGAACTTCCACTCCAGCTACTATCATCCGTCCAATGCCCGATTCTTCTTCTGGGGGGACGATCCGGAGGAGGAGCGGCTGCGCCTGCTGTCCAAGGCGCTGGCCGGTTTCGGCCCGAAGGCCGTGGACAGCGCCATTCCCCCGCAGCCTCCCCTGTCCTCCCCCCGGCGGATCGAGGTGCCGTACGCCGCGGATCCCGGGGAGACCCGCCACCTGTTCACCGTGAACTGGCTGCTGGGCGAGCGGGGCAACGTGCCTCTGGCCCTCCACATGGAAATGCTGGAACACATCCTCGAAGGCCTGCCGGGATCCCCGCTGCGCATGGCCATGATCTTCTCCGGACTCGGCGAGGACACCACCGGTTGCGGTCTGGAGACCGACCTGCGCCAGATGTACTACTCAACGGGCCTCAAGGGCGTGCAGAAGAAGGATCTGGACGCGGCGGAACGGCTGGTCCTCGAAACCCTGTCCAGCCTCGCCGAAGGGGGGATCGATCCCGAGGCGGTGGAAGCCGCCGTCAACAGCGTGGAATTCGCCTACCGGGAACGGAACTCCGGCAGGTTCCCCCAAGGACTGGCCGCCATGGTCCAGTCCCTTTCCACCTGGCTCTATGACGAGGATCCGCTGGCCCCTCTGGCCTGGGAGCCCCCCCTGACCGAGATCAAGAATCGCCTGGCAAAAGGCGAGAAGGTCTTCGAGGACCTCATCCGGACGCATTTCCTCAAGAATCCCCACAGAACCACCGTGATCCTCACCCCGGATTCCGCCCTCGGCGCGAAGCGGGACGCGGATGAAGCCGCAAGGGTCGAGTCCTTCCGCCTCTCCCTGACGCCTGCGGCGCGCCTCAAGGTCGTCGAGGAGACGAAACGCCTGCACCAGATACAGCTGGCCCCCGACAGTCCCGAAGCGCTGGCCACCATCCCGGCCCTGCACCCGGGCGACCTCCCCCGACAGAACTCAATCATCCCCAGGAAGGAACTCGATGGCGGCTTGGCGCCCATCCTGGTCCACGAACTGCCCACACAGGGCATCGTCTATGCATCGCTGCTATTGCCCCTGGAAAATCTTCCTCCCGACCTCGTCCCCCTTGTGCCGCTCTACAGCCGATGCCTCGTGGAACTCGGGACGGGGCGCCGGGACTTCATCCAGCTGGGCGCCCTCATCGCCGCGAAGACGGGGGGCGTGGGCGCGATGCCCATCTTCACCCAGACCCTGTCCGACCGCACGCCACGCGCGTATCTGGGCGTCGGCGGCAAAGCCGTCTACGGGAAGATCGACGATCTCTTCGCCATCATAACGGAGATCCTCCTCGAACCCGCCAAGGATCGGGATTTCATCATCGAACGCTGCCGGCAGATGCTGCTGGAGGAGAAGGCGCAACTGGAACAGGGCCTCGTCGCCGGAGGCAACGGCACGGTGTCGCTGCGTCTGCGGGCCCGCTACACGGGCGCCGACGCCCTCAACGAGGCATGCCACGGACTGAGCAGCCTCGCCGCCATCCGCACGCTCCTCGCCCGCGTCGACGCCGATCCCGACTCCCTTCTGGCGGATCTGGCCCGGGTTCGCGGATGCATCGCCTGCAGGCAGGGCGCCGTGTTCGACTGCACGGCCGAGGCAGAGGCCCTCGGCCACACCACCGACAAGGCGAAGGAACTGATGGCCGCCCTCCCGGACAGATCCTCAGGCGTCCACGTGACCCACGCCCCCCTCGCGCTGCCCGCCGCGGAGGCCATACTTGCCCAGAGCCAGGTCAACTACGTCGGCTCCGGCGCCAATCTCTACGACATCGGCTACACCTTCCACGGTTCCGCCAACGTGATCCTGCGCTACTTGCGCATGGGCGCCCTGTGGGATCAGATACGGGTCAAGGGCGGGGCGTACGGGGCGACCTGCGGGATGGATCGCCTGAGCGGCACGCTCATCTTCGTGTCCTATCGGGATCCCAACGTGGAGGCCACGCTCCAGGTCTACGACTCCCTTGCCTCGCAGTTGAAGAACTCCCCGCCCGACAAGGCGCAACTTGAGCAGGCGATCGTCGGAACCATAGGCGATCTGGACACGTACATGCTGCCGGACGCCAAAGGGGCGAGGTCGCTTGGCATGTGGATGGCCGGGGAAAGCGACGAGATGCGCCAGAAGATGCGGGAGGAGATATTCGGCGTCACTGCGGCGGACTTCCAAGCCTTCGGGGAGGTCCTTGCCGAGGCCGGGAAGAGTGCCGCCATATGCGTGCTGGGAGGGGAAGCCGTCGGGAAGGTCGCCAAGGCGCGCAACTGGAGCGAGCAGACCATAACGCATGATGGACAGGACGAGGGATAGACGCATCCTGTACAAGTCGATGGCATAGGTACTTATAGCGTACACCTTGCAATATATTATTATATAAATAGTGATGCATGCAATAAAACATACAGTCATAAGGCGTATCTTTTTATTGCAATGCGCTGCACTTACCTGATGGTGCGCAGTGTAGGCATAGGGGGGGCTAAGAATTCTGAAGACATGTCTACACAATAATAAAATATGTCTAGGGGATACTGACATTCACATTTAACAAAAATAATTGAAATAGGTACAAAATAACTCTTTTACTGTTTCGTCACCAACTATAAGAGCGAGGACGATAAGAAAGTGGAAACCTCAATACAATATCCGGGCCAGCTTCAACAGTCGGAGTCTGACTTTCAGGTGTTGCGTACCGACAATTATCTGTACGTCGATAAGACTCAATTTATTGTAAATCTGTTTAGAAAAGAGCGGCGTGTTTTTATCTCTCGGCCACGGCGGTTCGGCAAATCCCTTATGCTCAGCACCATAGAAAATCTCTATCTTGGAAAGACTGAACTATTTAAAAACCTAGCAATTGAAAAATATCTGAACGACCCACTCTTTCAGAAACACACAGTAATTGACCTTGACCTGTCAAGCATTTCTCCTTCGTATGGGATATCTGGCGTAGAAAATGACCTTATGCTTTTATTGAAACTAAAAGCAGAAAATCTTAACATAGAACTATCTTCTTCAATGCCTCATGCCGCATTTGGAGAACTTATACATCGCTTGGCCAACCGAGATGGAAAAGTTGTCATTTTAATCGATGAATACGACCGTGTACTTATTGATAGTTTCGACACACCAAAACTACAAAATTCTATCAGAAAACTCTTCCGAGATTTTTACTACCAGATTAAAAGTAAAAATAAATATGTTCATGCGGTCTACATTACAGGGATAAGTAAATATACAAAAATGGGGGTATTCTCTGCGGCCAACAATATTGTAGACTTATCTACTCACAAAGACTTCTGTACGATGCTTGGCTATACTCATGAAGAGGTGGTTGCTAATTTTAAGTATTACATTCATGAGACCTCAAGACATTTTAACATAACGGAAGACACACTTTTGGCAAAACTTAAGACATACTATGACGGATATTCCTTCTGCGGCGACTCATCTACCGTATATAACCCAACATCCATACATTCATTCTTTACTGAAAAAAAATTTGATAACTACTGGATTGAGACAGGACAGCAGGAGTTCATAGAGTCATATATTGCTAAAAGCAAATTCAAAGTCGAAGATTTTGAACATTACAAAATTACATTGAGGCAACTCAAGATGCCTGGTGAGGTAAAAAAATCAATCGCACCTGCACTCTATCTCTACCAAGCAGGATATCTAACACCCCGAGAAGACCTGAAAAAGAAAAATGCATACTACCTCACATATCCAAATAATGAGGTTCGCTCGTCAATGATAGAATTAACAGAAAATAACTTTTTTACTGACATAAGATTTGAAGATGAAGTAGATGCTAATATTAAAAAATTACATGAGTGCCTTAACAATGAAGATTATATTGCCATATATTCAATTTTTAACGATATCTTTTTAAAAATTGTCTACGATGACTACAATAAGAGCAACAAAAATGAATTAAGACTTGAATGTTTCTATAGAAACACCATCTACTTACTCATGATGAACGCAGGGCTTGACATTCGCCCCGAGGAGCACAAAAGCGTTGGTCGTGTCGATCTAGTCCTTTACCATGCAAATAAAATTATCCTTTTTGAGTTGAAAGTTTCAGGCAGTGGCACTGATGCCAATATAAAGAAGAAGTTTAGAGAAGCTAACGAGCAAATGGACGAATACGCAAAAGCTTACAAGAACCCTATCTCCATTTGCATCACCATTAACGCTAAACGCAGACAAATCGCCCTCGCATCCATAGATGATGATGTCTACAAAGGTGTTCACAATCCCAAAAAGAGGGTCCCCGACACATACGAGCGCATCGGCGACCTTCAACGTATTCTGGAGTCTATACCAAAATCTTCAGATAAAACACAATAATCTATCTGGCACTGTATGCTGTAAATCTTAAATTTATATCTTAATGTGCCACTTATTTAGGCGAGATAACAGCAGTTGGCACGAAAATAGTGGAAATAAATCAAAAACAAAAATACAACGGCATCTCGTACATACATACGAAAGAAGAGATGCTGCAAATGAATAATTGCTGCTGTTCCAGTAATTCAGATTGCTGTTCCAGCATTGAAATACTGACCGCTTCGACCGTACTGACGACAAAAGATATCTTGGGCACATGCAAAGTCCGCTTGGGCATTGGCAGGATGGATTACAAGGTAAAACCAGGGATATACGCCCTTGGAACACCGAACAGCGAGTCGCCCGTACTTGTAAGCGCAAACTACAAGTTGACTTTTGATGCCCTGCGTAGCAAACTTTCCAGACTAGACTGCTGGCTTCTGATTCTCGACACAAAAGGAGTAAACGTCTGGTGTGCGGCTGGAAAAGGAACATTCGGAACCAACGAGCTCATCAATCGTATTAAGCAGACAGGATTGGAAAAAATAGTAACGCACCGGAAATTGATTTTGCCACAGCTCGGCGCATCTAGCATGAAGCCCCATGAAGTCCTTCGGAAGACGGGGTTCTCAATCGTCTATGGTCCTGTCTACGCCAACGATATCAAGGAATTCATCGCAGCCGGATTCCATGCGACAAAGGAAATGAGGGCAGTCAAATTTACCATTCTGGACAGACTCGTTCTAACACCTGTCGAACTGGTCGCTGCGGCAAGAAAATCCCTGCTTGTGTTCGGAGTGTTGTTCCTGCTGAACTTGTTCGCCGCAAGACCTTTTGGGCTTTATGATTTTGTCCTGTACACTGGAGCGGTCATACTTGGAACAGTCATCACACCATTGCTGCTTCCGTGGATTCCGTGCAGGGCGTTCTCGTTGAAAGGCTGGTTGCTTGGATTTCTTTGGACGGTCATGGCTCTGTGGTTGTTTGGCTGTTTCACGCGAGGATATGCGTTTCTCGCAATTGGGTACTTGCTACTGCTTCCCGCTGTGTCAGCTTGGTTTGCCCTGAACTTCACTGGTTCGTCAACATATACTTCGCCTTCCGGTGTCTTGAAAGAAATGAAAATCACCCTGCCGTTTATCATCGACTCATCGATACTCGGTGCAGTGCTGGTGCTGATACAAAATATGTTTATCGGGACGCCGCCATGAAACTTGAATACTTGAAAGACGTCGTAACCCTTAAGTTTGCACCTGAAAAGTGCATTGGTTGCGGTCGCTGTACGGAAGTATGCCCGCATGGAGTATTCGTCATAGACGAAACAAAAGCATACATTATTGACCGTAATGCCTGTATTGAGTGCGGTGCCTGTGCGTCCAACTGCCCTGTGAATGCGCTTGACGTACACGCTGGCGTTGGCTGTGCTGCCGCTATTGTTTTTGGCTGGTTTACGGGTAAAGAGCCGAGCTGCGACTGCACGAACAACGCATGCTGTTAGCTGTGGCTCATATTTTCACCACATTCTATTGAGTAACGTCCATGGACCAAGTGTAACATGCAGAGGTTGCACGCCTCTACAAGACAAAATATTGAGCATCGCATACGATACACTGCACATGAATACTCACGATGCACTCCTGAGACTTCGTCGGGACCGCGATCTTCCTGATGAGGAACTCGCCCAGCTCATCTCTCTCGAAAACAAGGAGACATGTCAGGCGTTGTTTGACGCAGGGGACGCCGTTCGTCGGGAGCGATACGGGACCGATGTCTATCTGCGTGGTCTCATCGAGTTCACCAATCATTGTCGCAACAACTGCCTCTATTGCGGCATACGGCGGGACAATGCAAAACTCGAACGATACCGGCTCTCGCCGGAAGAGATCGTCGCCTGCTGCGAGACAGGCTGGGGGCTGGGTTTTCGCACTTTCGTGCTGCAGGGCGGCGAGGACGAACACTATGACGATGACGCCATATGCGGCATCGTGATGGAGATCAAAAAACGGTTCCCCGACTGCGCGGTGACGCTCTCTCTGGGCGAAAAGGAGAGGGAAAGCTACGAGAGGTTCTTCGCCGCTGGTGCGGATCGGTATCTTCTCCGGCACGAGACGGCGTCAGAGGAGCATTACAGGAAGCTCCACCCGGCATCCATGAGCCTCGCCCACAGGAAGCAGTGCCTGTACGACCTGCGGGACATCGGCTATCAGGTGGGATCCGGCTTCATGGTCGGCTCCCCGGGCCAGACGGCCATGGACCTGGTGAAGGATCTGCGCTTCCTCCAGGACCTGCGCCCCGCGATGATCGGCATCGGGCCCTTCATCCGGCACCGGGACACGCCTTTTCGTGATTTTCCCAGCGGGAACATGTTGTCATGTCTGCGCATGATTGCGATACTGCGCCTCATGTTCCCCTATGCGCTGATCCCGGCGACCACGGCCTTGGGCACGATATCGCCCAACGGCCGGGAACTCGGCCTGCGGGCCGGGGCGAACGTCGTGATGCCCAACCTCTCCCCTGTCCACGTGCGAGGCCTGTACAGATTGTATGACGACAAGATCTGCACGGGAGAGGAGGCGGCCGAATGCCGGTCATGCCTGTCGCGGCGTGTGTCGGCCGCAGGATATAAGATTGCGGTTTCGCGTGGTGATGTAAAAAACATTCTGCAGACACATAAAAAAATATTGAGAAAACAAAAAGACTATCTTGAGCATTATTGATGGTCGCATAAATGTTTGAATAGCCTGCTTAGGCGTCCATCGTCACCCCTTCCATGCGGCGTAGCGGTCTTCAAATAAATATGAGACCATCTATATCCAAATTCAGTCGCCTCGGTCTAACTAAACGATAATTTAAAAAACTACACATGCGTAGCAAAAAAATCTAATTCATTACTGATAAATACTATGCATTCGTCATCAACTATATTATATTAATAGTTTGGGCTCACACACTATAAAATGCTAAATACTCCCTAGTGTAGAGTGTTTTGCGAAATTCGTTATATCAAGCAAGTGAGGAAAAATATGCCTGTAATATTTAAAGAACACAAAGATTTCATATCATCCCTAAATAATCTATGGCGCCTTGGCGGGCAGTCACAAAAAATTGCTGATAAGGTTTATGCAATCTTGAGCAAGATAAAATACGGCGATGATAATGCTCTTAGGGAATTGCACGAAACGCACCATGGTGAAAATAGAATTGAACACTGCGTAAAATATGACATTGGTGATGGACATAGACTTGTTACAATACAAGATAGAAATATCTTACTATTTTGTTTTGCTGGAGCACATAATCTGACTGAACGATGGCTGGAACGTAATAAAGGTCTAACCATCATAAAAAATAAAGACGAACTAGATACATGCGTAGACCCAACAACTGCGCCAGATGAGTTTAGACCAATATTAGATGGTAAACTCATAAGTCAGCTCGATAAACCCCACCAAGATGACTTAAAAGAAATCATAAAAAATGGAACCATATTAGCATTAATTAAAAATTTTGATTTCACGACCCCAGACTCTCTCATTGATGGCACATCTAATTTGCTTGATGATAAAGCCATCGCCAAAAAAATCTCTAAAATCTTACTTTCAATCAAAATTGGCAATAATGCAAACGCATCGAAAATCATTGACTTACACCTCAAAAGAATACAAGATATTGCTAGCATTAAAGAAAGCGAAATCATTGAGATTGATGATGGGGGGACAATAATAGGATTGCCAATAGGCTCAGCTGAATATGAAAACAGAATCAAGAAATTAATTGAGTCGCCTTATTACCAAGACTGGATGCTTTTTATGCATCCAAAGCAAAGAAAAATAATCAACAAAGATTATAAGGGTGCGGCACTCCTCTCAGGCGTAAGCGGATCTGGGAAAACGTGTATTGTGATACATCGAGCGATACGTTTGGCCAAAGAGACAAACAAACCTATTTTAGTTCTCACATTAAATGAAAGTTTGGCTAAGGTTATTAATGACTTACTTGACCACGCATGTATTGCTTTCGAGAGCGTCAAAGGTCTTATTGAATGCAAATCTTTCTTCAAGCTTTGCCAAGAACTTCTACGCAAGTTTGAACCTGAATATCCAAAACATTATGATTTTATTACATGGAAAACTAACGAACATATTGACAGCGTATGGCGCGAATTTTATAGACAAGAATTCAACAACGACGATGCAAAAATTTTATTTGGATTACACAAGTCCCTATTATCTCAAGGAATAAATGCTGAAAGTTATATACGTGATGAATTTGACTGGGCTCGTAGTGTGATCTTAGAAACACCCAATTACTATCTTGACACTAAAATTTGCAAACGCAGCTCTCGGACAATTCCATTTTCACCATCGAATAGAAAAATAATTTTAGATGGAATAGAATACTGGAAGGAGAAGATGAGAAAAGTTGGGGTTTCAGACTACCTAAATATCTCGTCTGCGCTACACCAACACATAAATAAAATTTCACCCATATTTCACCATGTCTTAGTTGACGAGGCACAAGATTTTGGGACGATTGAATTAAATATTATAAGGGCGCTGACACATGAGGGGCAAAATAATTTATTTTTTGCAGGTGACGTAGCGCAGACCGTGCTGGCAAAAAGTCAGAATTTCAAGGACGCCCACATAAACCTCCCCCAAAAAAAAGAAAACATTTTACGGAACTATAGAAATAGCAAGGAAATATTAAGCGCTGCATTTGATATATTTTATGGTTCCATTGAAGGTTGCGATTCATTGCTTAATTCTGACTTTGAAATTCTAGACCCTAAATATGCTAACTTTCACACATCGTGCCCACAATTACTATCATGTGATAATTTTGAAGATGAAATCAAATATGCATTAAGTTATGCAAAAAATGGTACTAACGAACACGACAAAATTTGTATTTGTTTTGCTGGCTACAAACTCATTGAATTAAAAGAATTTTCTGAGAAATACTCCCTCGCCCTTTTAGATGGGCATAACAAGTTCTCTGATCACAAAATATTTGTTTCAGATTTCGAGCAGATGAAAGGTCTAGAGTTTGACCATGTTTTGATTTTAAACTGCAACAAAAATACTATACCGGACCCATACCTTCCAGAAGAGGAGAGCTTCCGAGATCTCTGCCGCCTTTATGTTGCCATGACACGCGCAAAACAATATCTCTTTATTTCATATTGTGAGGAGTGTAGTCACATATTTAAACCAGCGATAACTAAAGGGACTATGCAAACTGGCTACTGGGATCAAGTCGCTGAGATAGATTTAATCTACAATTCAATTCTTGCACCAAAACACCTTCCACAATTTTTTGCCTCTGAAATAAAATCTACGGACGTAACAAAATTAACTGGCATAGAATTTCTCTATACTGACTATGCCCTTAATTTCCCAGATAACGTCTTAAATAAGTTGGAGGAAGTGGTCGATGGCAAAGGGAAAATTGATAATTATCGGACTAATGCACCTTCAAGATGGAAAACAATTGGAGAAGCATATATAGATGCACAGAATAGACCTCAGGATATAGACATCTTTAAAGGGAAAATCAACAAGTTACGCGAGGATTTTCTTTCTTCTTTTAAAAAATACATGTTAGCTAGTTTTATCCGGGAAAAAAATATCCAGTACCTAATACACTTTACGAGGTCTGCAAATATACATTCAATAAAAGAGCACGGCATTCTTTCAATAAATCAATTAAATCGCACATCTATCCCATATTTCAGAAATTCAAATCACGATATTTCCGATCGTGACGACTGGATAAGTACCTCTGTCGAATTTCCTGATTACGAATTATTAGAAAAATTTGAAGCAAATTTCAACGATGAGTTTGTCATAATTTTAATAGACGCACAAATAATTACATCAAAGATATGTCTTTTCTATCAACATAATCTATCTGACAGATTAATACAGCACCCTGAAAACTTAAAGATTCAAACATATGGAGCATTTACACGGCTTTTTGAAAACATTACTCCTGCTCTATCGAGAAAAACCCTTGGCATACCGCAAAACTACACAACTGATCCTCGATCTGAAATCTTAATAAAAGATAAGATTGGTCCATCATACATCATTGACTTTATTTTCAAAAAAGACAGTCCGGATTTATTTAAAAAAAGACTCGATTGGGAATACTGGAAAGGAAAGCAATAAACCCTCAACCCCCTTACATTATTTTAACTCTATAAAGTATCGCCATGAACGTGCGCTTCGACACTCCTGAAAAGACCATCGAAGTCGAGAAGTTCTTCAATCTCGGCGGGACGCTGCTTGCCTGCTCCACCGAAGGGATATTCTACCAGCTGCAACGGAGCCTGGGCCCCACTCTGGGCTACAGGCTTGAACTTGCGGACGACGGCAAGCTCGAGAACATCGCGGACAACATGATCAAGCCTATCACCGAAAGCCAGGCGATCGCCGAACTCTGGCGCATCGATGAGACCTCGGAGGGAGACGGCGATGCCTCGGCGGAAGGGAAAACCGCCGAGCCGGAGGGTTCCTCCGACAAAACGGGAGATGCCACTCCGTCCGCAGCGACCACAGTTCCTCCCGCTGCGTCCACACCTGCCGCTGTTCCCGCGCCTGCCACTGCCCCGACACCTGCCGCAGCTCCTGCATCGACCGCTGCACCCCCACCTGCCCCCGCCCCGGCCCAAGCTGCCGCACCTGCGCCCCAACCCGCGATCGAGTCCCCATCCGGGCCGGTGCCCGCAGTCGCCTCGGCATCCTCACCACCCCCGGTCGCACCCACGACCGCGACCCCGTCGGCGTGAGCATCGCCCCACCCTTGCACCTCGACCCTTCCAACGCGCCCACGTCCTCGGATGTCTACGGAAGCCATGACGCCACCCTGGCCCTGGCCGCACCCTCCTGCGTCCTGCCGGCCTCCCTGGCCGAGAACATCCGCCACCTCCACGGCAGAATCCCCGAGACGGCCCTGTGCCTCTTCGAGACGGCCTCCTGCCTCGCCTACACGGAAAATGACCTGCCCCGGAACGCCTCCTCCCTCGACATGACCTTCCACGCACATCTGCCTCTGGACCTGCCATGGTCCGGGCACGACCCATCCCAGAACGCCGCCGTCACGACCGCGGCCCTCGCCCTTGACGTCCTGGACAGGGTGGCGTCCCTCTCCCCGCGTTGCGCCGTCCTGCACCCGCCGGACGGCCCGACCGAAGGCAGACGCCTGCTGCTGGCCGCCTTCGCAAGGCACTGGCACCAACGCTCCTCCGTCCCCCTGCTCCTCGAAAACACCCGTCACTGCGACGTGCTGGAACTTGGCGAGGACTTCAGATTCGGAGAGGGATTCGGACTGTGTCTGGACATCGCGCACCTGATGGGGTATGGCCAATGGGGGCTTCTAGTTTCGCGGCTGCCCGAGTCGGCAGGAATCGTGCACTGGAGCGCCCCGGGCGTCCGGGACGACCATCGCCCGCTGGCGGCGCTGACGCCGCCACAGAGAGAGGTCGCCTCGGCCCTGATCCGGCGGGTTCCTCCAACGGCGACCCATCTTCTGGAAATCTTCGATTGGGACGCCGTCGCCGCCTCGATCCCGTACCTGCAGGAACTCGCCCGCAGGCAGCCGCCTTCCGTGGAAGGCAAGGAACATAGATGCTGAGCGCGGAACAAATCGCCCAACTCCGCCAGTGGCGCCACGATCTCGACAAGACCTCCCGCTGGTGCATCCTGATCAACGCCGACCCCGACTCCATGGCCTCGGCCATGGCTCTCATGCGCATAATCCAGGGCAAGGTCCACAGCGTGGAGATCGCGCGGATCAACAACGTGACCCGCCCGGACAATCTCGCCATGATACGTTACCTGCGCATCCCGATGCGCATGTGGAATCCGGACAAGAAGAACCAGTACACCCACTTCGCCCTGCTGGACTCCCAACCCGGCCACAACAAGGCGTTCGCCGGCGTCCCCTTTTCTCTCCTGGTCGACCACCACCCGATGTCGGAAGATCCGTCCCAGGATTCCGCGTTCGCCGAAGACGCCGTCTGCATCGTCAGGCCGGAACTCGGCGCCACCAGCACCCTCATGACCCGCTTTCTGCAGGGGCTGAAAATCACCCCTTCCTCGCGCCTCGCCACTGCGCTGCTCACCGGCATCCGGACAGACACGGCGGCCTTCGGAAGATCGGGTACCGACGAGGACTTCCAGGCCTACCGATGGCTCTCAAAGCAGGCGGACCTGACCCTTCTGCGGCGCATCCAGCGCAGCGAATACCTGATGGCATGGCTCCCCCTCTTCACGAGGGCGTTCCAGTCCCTCACGGAATGCCCGCAGAACGGGGCCATGGCCTGGCTCGGCTTCGTCTCCAGCGGCGACCTGCTGGTGGCCATCGCCGACTTCTTCACCAAGGTCCACGGGTTGCACTGGATCGCCGTCAGCGGCATCGTGGCGGAAACGGTCATCGTCATCCTGCGGGGAGACGGTTCCAGAGACGTGGGACGTCTCGCCCAGTCCTGCTTCGACGATGTGGGCGAGGCCGGCGGCCACCGCAATCTCGCCAGGGCTGAGTTCCCCCTCTCGGTGGCGCATCAGGAAGGGAATCTCGAAAGTTTCGTCCGCCACCGCCTCTTCAGCCGCAAACTGCGCCCCATCCGCCGCACCCAGGAAACCCCGCGCCCCTCCGCATGACCGACCTGTGCGACATGACCCTTCCCGAACTCTCCGCATGGATGCGGGAGACCCACGACGAGCCCCCGTTCCGCGCGCGACAGGTCTGGCAGTGGATATGGAGGAAGATGGCGAGGGACTTCGACGCCATGACAGACGTCTCCCTGGCCTGCAGACGCCGTCTGGAGCAATCGGCATGCATCGTCTGGCCCGAGGTGGAGACGGTGCTCACGAGCCGGGACGAGACCACGAAATTCCTGTTGCGCCTCGCCGACGGCGCCCTTGTGGAGACGGTGCTGATCCCCTCCGAGTCCTCGAAGGGGGAGCGCCGCTGGACCCAGTGCCTCTCCTCCCAGGTGGGCTGTCCCATGGGGTGCCGTTTCTGCGCCACCGGAGGCGACGGATTCGCGCGAAACATGACCATGAGCGAGATGCTGGGACAGGTGCAGGTGGCTCGCGCCCATCTTGCCGAAACGCGGCCCGGAGAGTCCCTGCGCAATCTCGTCTTCATGGGCATGGGGGAACCCCTGCTCAATCTGCGCGAGGTGATGCGGGTCCTGCAGTGCTGCAACGACGCCCACGGCCTCGGATTCTCCCCGCGCCGGATCACCGTCTCCACCTGCGGCGTCGAAAACGGCCTCGCGGAACTCGGCGCAAGCGGCCTGGCGTTCCTTGCCGTCTCCCTCCATGCGCCGACCCAGGAGCAGAGGGAGCGCATCATGCCGGGGGCCGCCCGCTGGCCGCTTCCCGACCTGATCGATGCCCTCGCCGCCTACCCCCTCAAGACGCGGGAGCGCATAACCCTCGAATACCTCCTCCTCGGCGACGTCAACGACAGCCCGAAGGATGCGCGGACGCTGGCGAAGGTCCTTTCGAAGGTGAAGTTCAAGCTCAACGTCATCGTCTACAACCCGACGCCGGGCTCTCCCTTCCGCGCGCCGGCCCCCGACCGCGTCCTGGCCTTCGAAAAGGAACTCTGGTCCCGGCACATCACCGCCGTCCTGCGCAAAAGCATGGGCGCGGACATCGATGCGGCCTGCGGACAACTGCGCAGACGGCACATGGCCGACGTCCGCTGACGCAAACGGACGGCCTCGGCTGGCGCTCCCGCCGCCCACAAACCGAAACACTTCCCGGTGGCCTCAATGCTCGCACTGCTGAAACGACTCTTCCCCATCTGTCGCAGCCTGACCGGAAACGGCGTCCGGGAGACCTTCGACATCCTGCGGGGGGAACTTCCGGACCTCGCCGTGCATGAAGTCCCTACCGGCACCAAGGTCTTCGACTGGACCATCCCCGACGAATGGACCATCCGGGCGGCCCGGCTGACCGGGCCGGACGGCGAGGTGATCGCCGACTTGGCCTGGAACAACCTCCACGTCGTCGGCTACTCGGAACCCGTGGACGCATGCCTGGATCTTGAGGAACTGCAGCCCCACCTCCACTCCCGGCCCGATCTGCCCGAGGCCATCCCCTACGTGACGTCCTACTACAAGCGGTACTGGGGCTTCTGCCTCCCGGACGCCCGGCGCAAGACCCTGCGGCCGGGCACGTACCACGCCTTCATAGACTCCACCCTCGCGCCCGGCAGCATGACGTACGCGGATCTCGTCATCCCCGGCGCAAGCCCCGAAGAGGTGTTCCTCTCCACCTACGTGTGCCATCCGTCCATGGCCAACAACGAACTCTCGGGCCCCGTGGTCGCGGTGGCCCTGGCCCATTGGCTCGCGGAGCGTCCCCGGCGCTACACCTACAGGTTCGTCTTCGCCCCGGAGACCATCGGCGCCATCACGTATCTCAGCCGCAACCTCAAGCACATGCAGGAGAAGACCGTCGCGGGCTTCAACCTCTCATGCATGGGGGACGACCGCAGCTATTCCTACGTCCCGAGCCGCAAGGGAGGGACCCTGGCCGACAAGGTCGCCCTTCACGTGCTCAGGCGTTTCCACCCCGACTTCGTCCGCTACACGTTCCTGGACCGCCAGAGCGACGAACGGCAGTACTGCGCCCCCGGCATCGACCTGCCCTTCTGCGCCGTCATGCGCACCAAGTACAGCGCCTTCCCGGAATACCACACGTCCCTGGACAATCTGGACGTTGTGACGGAAAAGGGATTGGAGGGTGGGTATCTCGTGGTCCGTCGATGTCTCGAGGCTCTCGAGGCCAACCTCACGTACGGGCAGAAGATCCTGTGCGAGCCGCAGATGGGCCGCCGGGGCCTCTACGCCACCCTCAGCACGGTGGGGAGCACCGACGGTTGCGTCACGAACATGATGGACCTGATCGCCTACGTGGACGGGAAGACGTCCCTGCTGGACATCGCCGAGACGATCGGGCTGGACATCTTCCAGTGCGACCGGCTGGCCCGGACGCTCGTCGAGCACGGCGTCATCGACCCGCCAGGCGCGGAGGGAAACGCGTGAAGGACACCTCGCTAGGAAACGGCCTCGCCGGCTGCACGGCCTTCGCCAACGGCGCCCTCGTGATGATTCTGGAGATGGTGGGGGCGCGGCTGATGGCACCCCATCTCGGCACGTCCGTCATCGTCTGGACGAGCCTCATCGGCATCCTCATGGCCTTCCTCGCCCTCGGAGCCTTCCTTGGAGGCCGGCTGGCCGACCGGCGCCTCTCCCGGCGCACGCTGTCCATGCTGTTCGCGGGTTCAGGGGCGGGCGTGGCCCTGACCGCCCTCGTTCACGAAACCCTCGGCGGCAAGCTCCTTGGCGGCTTCTCCAACATCTACGTCGGCGCCGTCCTGGGCGCGGGCCTGTACTTCGCCCTGCCGGCCCTGCTCTTCGGCGCCATCTCCCCCTATCTCATACGCCTGCAGCTGGCGGACATCGAAAGGTCCGGCGCGACGGTGGGCCGGCTCTACGCCCTTTCCACGGCCGGCAGCATCCTCGGGACCTTCCTCGGGGGATTCGTGCTCATCTCCTGGTTCGGCAGCACGCAGATCCTCTTCGGCGTCGCGGTCTGCGCCGGCCTGATCGCCTTGCTGGCCCACCCCAGGAAAAACCCCATGGCGTGGTGCCTGCTGGCCTTCGGGCTCTTCGCCGCCATCGCATCCGACTCCTACGGGAAATGGCGGACCGAGCACGGCTACGTCCTGAGGGAGACCCCGTACAACACGATACGGGTCTTCGAGGGCGTGACCCCCGAAAACCGCAGGGTCCGCCTCGTGCGGACGGATCCCGGCAAGATCCAGTCCGGGATGTTCCTGGACGATCCCAGGGATCTCTTCGCCGAATACACCCGCTACCTCTCCGTGGGCACGACGCTCCACCCCGGGGCCAGACGGCTCCTGCTGCTGGGGGGCGGGGGCTACTCCCTGCCGCGCTGGCTGCTCGACGGAGGGTCCCACCTCAAGGACTTCACCCTCGACGTGGTGGAACTGGACCCGGGCATGACCCAGGTGGCGAAGGAGTATTTCCTCCTGCCCGCAGACCGGCGCATGCGCATCTTCCACGAGGACGCGAGGGGCTTCCTCAATCGCAACGTCGAGCGCTACGACATCGTCTTCGTGGACGTCTTCACGTCCTGCTACACCGTGCCCTTCCACATGGGAACCCGGGAGGCGATGGCGGCCCTGGCCAGGAGCGTGGCCCCCGGCGGCATGTGCTTCATGAACGTCATCTCGGCCTTCGAAGGGGATCGGGGACTGCTCTTCCGGGCCATCCACGCGGCGATCTGCGAGGCGTTCCCGGAGGTCCACGTCTACGCCATGCCCGGAGCCGCCTCCCGGGACGCCCTGCAGAACATCATCATCCTGGCGCTCCCGGAACGGCGCCCGGACCTCGCGGTCGCCCTGGAAGGCAGGTCCGACGACCTGCCCGGCACGGTGAGAGTCCTGCTGAAGACCCACTCCCCGGATCCCGTGCCCCACGACGTCCCTCCCATGACCGACGCGCTCGCGCCGGCGGAACGCTACGCCCTGAGCCTGATCACGTCCTGAAGGCCTGACCGCGGGGAGCCGGGCACGGTTCTTGCTCCCGGAAGGGCATGGACGTCTTCGGCTTCAGCCCCCTCATCGTCATGGGCTTCCTGCTCACCCTCATGCGGGTGAGCATAGTGCTGTTCCTGCTCCCCATCTTCTCCACCCAGAACGTCCCGGTCCAGGTCAAGGCGGCCATCTCCCTGGTGCTCACCCTGGGCCTGTGGCCCCATCTCTCGCTGCCCGCCACGGCCATCCCGCACCCCTTCACCATGGGGGTGATGCTCCTGGGGGAGGCGGTCATGGGATTGACGCTGGGCCTTGCGGTGAACGTGCTCTTCATGGGGATACAGGCCGGCGGGGAACTGCTGGGCTTCCAGATGGGCTTCACCATGATCAATTTCGCCGACCCCCTCACGGGCAACCAGACGGGGGCGACCGCCTTCTTCCTCTGGATGGTCTCCCTGCTGGTCTTCCTGACGCTGGACGGCCATCTGTACCTGCTCAAGGGATTCGCGGCGTCCTTCAAGCTCGTGCCGCCGGGTGCGCTCTTCATCGGCCAGGCCATCCTCGACCAGATGCTGTACATCACGGCGCAGATATTCGTGCTGGCGGTGAAGATCGCCGCCCCCGTGATCGTCGCCCTCTTCATGGTGGAGGTCGCCCTGGCGCTGATATCAAGGACGTCCCCCCAGATCCACATCATGGAGTTCGGGTTCCCGGTGAAGATCTGCGTCGGCTTCCTCTTCGTGGGCATGCTGCTGCTGATCATGTCCGAACAGGTGTCGGGGTTCATAAACGGCATGGACGGACTCTTCACGAACCTGCTGGGGGCCATGGCCCCCGGGGCGCGCTGAGCGCGGCTTTCCGGACCGAGGGCGCAAAAAAGGGGGCCGTGCAAGGCCCCCTTGGAATCGCTCACGTCGTCGACGCGTCGCTACGCCTTGTCCTCGGGCTTCTCCTCCCCCGACGTCGTCCCCTCTTCATCGTCCGAAGGGGACTCGGGGAAGTGCAGTTCCTTGGAACCGGATTCCGCGTCGCCGGTGGGGAACGCCAGCGTCTCCGGTTCTTCGGCCGCCGTGGAGACGGTGGCCGTGGGCGCCGCCTGCCGCTTCGGCTTCTCCGAATAGTCCACGGGGATCGGGTCCTTGGTGAGCCGGATGATCGCCATGGAGGCGCCATCCCCGGCGCGGGGGCGGACCAGCTTGATCACGCGGGTGTAGCCGCCGGGGATGCCGGCGAAGCTGGGCCCGACGCTGTCGAAGAGGTGCTGGACCAGGTTGTGGTTGCCGAGCACCCTGTACGCCTGACGCCGGGCGTGAAGATCGTTGCGCTTGGCCAGCGTGATCAGGCGCTCCACCACGCCGCGCAGATCCTTGGCCTTGTGCTCGGTGGTCTGGACCTTCGTATGGAGCAGCAGGGACTTCGCCAGATTCTGCAGCATCGCCTTGCGATGCGACGGCGTACGGGAAAACTTCCTGCCGGAATTGCTATGCCTCATGTCGGAATAGACCTCGTGTTGGGATGTTTCTCATCCATGTCGTTGGTGGCAGCACCTGAAGGACATCGCCTGCCTCGTGGACGGTTTCGTTCCGCCACGACTGGCATTTCGATTGATGTCAGGATGCAGATTCTGCAAGGCTCAGGCCCATTTCCTTCAAGGTTTTCTCAAGTTCTTTCAGCGCAGAGTCGTTGAAATCCTTGATCTTGAGCAGACCTTCACGAGTGTACTTGATCAATTGCTCGACGGATTCGATGTTAGCTTCTTTCATGCAGTTTTTTGCACGCTCCGACAAACCGAGTTCATCGACCTTCTTGTGCAGGTTGTCATCGTCCGCCTCGTGGACGTTTTCCTTCCTCCACGACTTGAATCTTTCCTCGATGTCGGGAGGCAGTTTCTGCTCAAGGGCCAGATCGAGTCCTTCCAAGGCTTTCTCAATTTCCTCCAGCGCAGAAGGACCGACATCCTTGATCTTGCGCAGGTCCTTGTCGGTCTTCGTGACCAGCTGATAGACGTAGTCGATGCCATTGAGCTTCATGCAGTTTTTCGTGCGCTCTGACAGCCCAATGTCCTCGATATTCTTGTACAAGTTGACATTGAGAGTAACCTCCATGTCCAACTCAGGCTCCTGAGCTTTCAAACCACCGCTTTGCTTGGCGAGATCCTTTCTCCACTTCTGGCATTGTTTGACAATGTCACTGGAGACAGTCTCCTCAAACCCCAAATCCAGCTTCGCCAATTCATCACGAATCTCATCAAGGATGTCACTGTCCATATCCTTGAAACTTTTCAGCTCGTTTTCGCTCATTTGGACTAAGTCGTAAATGTACTTGACCTCATTGTCGCTCAGGCATCTTTCGGCCCTGGCGGACATGTCCATTTCTGCAATCGTCTTGCAGAGGCATTCGTTGAATGGTGCCTCCTGCTGCTTCTTAGTCTTGCCAGGCTGGGGCACTTCGAGTTGAAGGCCACATTCCATGCACATGCGCTCGATGCCTGGAGGCACCGGCTGGCCGAAATTCAGATCCATGCTCAAGAGCATGCTTCTTATCTCATCAAGCGTCTTCTTCCCGAAGTTCTTGGTCTTCAGCATATCCTGTTCTGTGCGCTGGACCAACTCATACACGTAGGAGATATTGGCGTTCTTGAGGCAGTTCGTGGCGCGCACAGAAAGTTCAAGGACGTCTATCTTCTTGCAAAGGTTGTGCAGCGGGATCTGCAAGTTTTCATTATTTGTGATGCTGATTTCTTCGTCTTCCTGGAAGTTGATGAAAACCGTCATCTGCTCTTTGATGATCTTGGCGCTGATGGCGATGGCGCTTTCGGGACGCAGCGAGCCGTCCGTCCAGACCTCGAGGATGAGTCTGTCGTAGTTCGTCATCTGGCCCACGCGGGCCTGTTCCACGGCATAGGCGACCTTGCGCACGGGGGAGAAGCTGGAGTCGAGCTTGATCAGGCCGATCTCCTCGTTCAGTCCCTCGTGTCCCTCGGCCGACACGTAGCCTTTCCCCATCCGCGCCTCCAGTTCCATCTCCAGGGTCACTTCCTCGGTGAGGGTGGCGATGTGCTGCTCGGGGTTCAACACCTTCACGTTGTGGTTGACCTGGATGTCCCCTGCCGTCACCTCCCTCTTGCCCGTCACCTTGAGGCCGAGGCGCTGGGGGACGTCGGTGTTCATCTGCAGCCGCACCTGCTTGATGTTGAGGACGACGTCGGTGATGTCCTCCAGCACCCCGTGGATGGTGGTGAACTCGTGCTGGACCCCGGGTATTTTCACCGCGACGAAGGCCGCCCCCTGGAGGGAGGAGAGCAGGACCCGGCGCATGGCGTTGCCGATGGTGGTGCCGTATCCGCGCTCCCAGGGTTCGTAGACGAACTTGCCGTAGACGCGGTTGTCGAGATCGGAGTTGTCGATGAGGCGCGGCTTGACCAGCGCCTGCCAGTTCTTGCCGTTCGGGGTCTGCGGGTCGCCTCTGTACAGGGGGGGCTCCGGCGTGGAAACCGGCATCGGCTCCGGAAGGAGATTTGGCTCGAGAACGGACGTCGGTTCGGGAACGGGCGCGGGTTCCGGAACGGGCGTCGGCTCGGGAACGGGCGCGGGCTCGGGATGTCCGACATCGCCTGCAGGGGACTTTTTGAGGTCCGCATGCGACTTCCGGCATCTCTCCTCGACATCGTCGGACAGAGTCATCCCCAGATGCAAACCGAATTCCGCCAGTTTGTCCTGCACTTCCTGCAGCGCTCCCTGGGAGAAATCCTTGAGGGCATTCAACTCGTCTTCCGTGCACTTGACGAGCTGGTAGACGTACTCGATGTCGTTGTCATTCAGGCAGGACACCGCCCGAACCGACAATCCGATTTCGTCCACCTTCCTGCAGAGATTCTCGCTGAATGCGGGCTCCGCAGGCTCAGGCACGGAGACCACGGCAGCGGCGGCCGCAACGTTCTGGCACAACGTCTCGATATCCTCGGGCACTTCCTGTCCCAATTTCACCCCCAACAACGTGAGCTTTTCCAGCACGTCTTTCATTGCCGCCTTGTTGAAATCCTTGAAGGCAGCCAATTCGTCTTCCGAGAGCTTGACCAACTGGTAGACGTATTCTATGCCGTTATCTTTCAGGCAATCCCTAGCCTTTACCGCCAGTCTGAGCCCATCGACCGTCTTGCAGAGGTTCTTGTTGAATGCGGGATCGACGATGGTATCACCGTCTTTGCCCGTGATTTTCTGGCAAATCTCCTCGATGTCGGCGGGCAGATCCTGTCCAAGGCTCAGACCCAATTCAGAGAGCTTGCCCTCCACGTCCTTCAGCACTTCCGGATTGAAATCCTTGAAGTTGAGCAATTCGTCATCATTGTGCGTGAGCAACTGGTAGACGTGCGTGACGCCTTTGCCCTTCAGGCTGTTCTCCGCACTGACCGGCAAGCCCAGCTCGTCGATCTTCTTGCAGAGATTTTCGTCAAACTTGGACTCGGGCTCGGCCCCACGAGTGGTCTGCATGGGATCCCCCTTTGCTACTTCGAGTACAATTCGACGATCAACTGCTCGTTGACAACGAACTGGATGTCGTCACGCTGCGGCAGGGCCTTCACTGTTCCCTTGAAGTTGGCGCCGTCGGCCTCCAGCCAGACGGGGCAGCCGCGCCGGGCGATGACCTGCTGGACGTCGGCCAGCACGGGGATCTTGCGGTGCTTCTCCGGCACCTCCACCACGTCGCCCGCCTTCACCTGCAGGGAGGGGATGTCCACCTTGCGCCCGTTCAGGGTGAAGATGCCGTGGCGCACCAGCTGCCGGGCCTGGTTGCGGGAGTTCGCGAACCCCAGCTTGTACACCACGTTGTCGAGGCGCCGCTCCAGCATCACCAGCAGGTTCGTGCCGGTGACGCCCTTCTGCTTCTCGGCCTTCTCGAAGTACGTGTGGAACTGGCGCTCCAGCACGCCGTAGGCCCGGCGGGTCTTCTGCTTCTCCCTGAGCTGCACGGCGTAGTCGCTGACCTTCTTCCGGGCGCGGCCGTGCTGTCCCGGAGGATAGGGGCGCCTGTCATGGGCGCACTTGTCCGTGAAGCATCTGTCGCCCTTCAGGAACAGCTTGCATCCTTCGCGACGGCAGATGCGGCACTTGGCTTCCGTGTATTTTGCCATGTCCCTCTCCTTGAGCCACCGGCTAGACGCGACGGCGCTTGGGAGGCCGGCATCCGTTGTGGGGAATGGGGGTGACGTCCCTGATGAAGGCGACCCGCAGGCCGGCGGAGGCGATGGCCCTCATGGCGGCCTCGCGGCCGGAGCCCGGCCCCTTCACGTAGACGCCCACGGTGCGCATGCCGTTCTCCTGCGCCTTCCGGGCCGCCGTCTCCGCGGCGACCTGCGCGGCGAAGGGCGTGGACTTGCGCGACCCCTTGAAGCCGCTCTGTCCCGCGGACGCCCAGGAAACGGCGTTCCCGCGCGTGTCCGTGAAGGTGATGATGGTGTTGTTGAAGGACGCCTGGATGTGCGCCAGTCCAACCGGCACGTTCTTCCGTTCCTTCTTCTTGACCGCTTTCCTGGGTCTTGCCATGGCTTCCCCTCTATGTATACGGTGAACGCCCCGCAGGGCGTCACGGGTTGTCGACGCCTTCGCGCGATGCGCGCGATGCGGAACGGCGCGCCGGATCCCGTCCCCCGCGGGATCCCCCCGGGGCGGGCCCCGAAGATCGTCCCGGGGACGTCCGTCCGCCGCGTCCGCCGCGATGCCGGTCTACTTCTTCTTGCCGACGGCCCCGCGCCGCGGCCCTTTCCGGGTCCTGGCGTTGGTGTGCGTGCGCTGGCCCCTGGCGGGCAGACCCCGGCGATGGCGCAGGCCGCGGTAGCAGCCGATGTCCATGAGCCGCTTTATGTTGCTGGCCACGTCCCGACGCAGGTCGCCTTCGACCTTGTGGTTCTGCTCGAGTTCCTTGCGTATCTCGTTGACCTCGTCGGAGGAGAGGTCGTCGATGGACCGCTGCCAGTCGACGCCCGTGGTGTCCAGTATCTTCTTGGCCGTCGCCCGGCCGATGCCGTAGATGTACGTGAGGGCGATGTCCACCCGCTTGCCTCGAGGCAAGTCGACGCCTGCAATTCTCGCCACCGCTGCTCTCCCTATCCCTGGCGCTGCTTGTGCCGGGGGTTTTCACAGATGACCCTGAGCACGCCCTTGCGCCGGATGACCTTGCACTTGGGGCATATCTTCTTCACCGAAGGCCTGACTTTCATGACACATGCTCCATGCCGCCCCCCGACCGGGCCAGAGGGGAGAAAAAACGGGCCCGGCCAAGCGGCCGGCGCCGTCCGTTCGAGTCTCCCGGCGCACCGCCGGGAATGGTCCTGAAAAAAGCGCGAACAAACAACAATGCCACCATGCCCATCCCGTGTCAAGCGGGGATGGTGTGCCGGTTCAGGCCTCTGTCCGAGACGCTGAGTATCCTCGGCCCCGAGGACGTGATGGCGACGCTGTGCTCGAAATGGGCCGCATAGCTGCCATCGGTCGTCACGGCCGTCCACTTGTCCCCCAGCACCCGCACGTTCCCCGTCCTCGCCCCCACCATGGGCTCGATGGCGATCACCATGCCGGCCGCGAGGGGGAACGACCCGCTGGAGGGCCGGAAGTTGGGGACGTCCGGCTTCTCGTGCATCCTCGACCCCACGCCGTGCCCGCAGTATTGCTTGACCACGTGGAAGCCCGCGGCCTCCACGTGGGACTGCACCGCCCAGCTGACGTCGTAGAGGTCGTTGCCGCTGCGGGCCTTCTCGATGCCCAGGTAGAGACTCTCCTCCGTGACCCGCATGAGCCGCATCGTCTCGGAATCCACGTCCCCGACGGGATACGTCCTCGCCGCGTCGCCGACGAAGCCGCCGTACTCCACCCCGATGTCCACGCTCACTATGTCCCCCGACCTCAGCTTCCGCTCCGTGGGGAAGCCGTGCACCACCGCCTCGTTCACGGAGCAGCAGGTGGCGTAGGGATACCCCCTGTACCCCTGGAAGGCGGGCTTCACCCCGTACTTGATGCACATGGCCTGCACCAGATGCTCCACGTGCATGGTCGTGAGGCCCACCTCGATCGCGTCGCCGATGGCGTCGAGCATGTTGGCCACCATCCGGTTGGCCTCGGCCATGAGCTCCAGTTCCCTGGGGTTCTTGAGGAACGCTCCTCCGCGGTAGCGCTTCATGGTGCGCCCCCTCTCGAGGCGCGCCCGCCATGCGTCGACATGCCCATCACCGTCTGGCGAACCCCTTGCGGCCCTTCTTCGACAGCAGTCCGCTGTACTGGCTGTTGATCATGTGGGACTGCACCTGGTTCATGAAGTCCATCGCGACCCCCACCAGGATCAGCAGGCTCGTGCCGCCGAAGTAGAAGGGGACGTTGAAGTTGCTGATCAGGAACATGGGCAGCAGGGACACGATCGAGATGTAGACGGCCCCCGAGAGGGTCAGCCGGGAGAGGACGTCGTCGATGTACTTCTGGGTCCGTTCCCCCGGCCGTATGCCGGGGATGAAGGCCCCGTTCTTCTTCAGGTTCTCCGCCATGTCCTTGGGGTCGAAGATGATGGCGGTGTAGAAGTAGCAGAAGAAGAAGATGAGGGCCACGTAGATGATGTTGTAGGCCACTCCGCTGGGGGAGAAGGCGTCCGCCACGCGCTTGACGTACTCGTTGGTGGAGAACTGCCCCACGGTGGCCGGGAAGAGGAGGAGGGAGGAGGCGAAGATGGGGGGGATGACGCCCGCGGTGTTCAGCCGCAGGGGCAGGTGCGTGTTCTGTCCGCCCATCATCTGCCGGCCCATCTGCCGCTTCGCGTAGCTTATGGGGATGCGCCTCTGGGCGCTCTCCACGAAGACGATGCAGAGGGTCACGGCCGCCATCAGCACGAGGATGATGATGGCCATGAAAATGCTCATGTCCCCGGCCTCGATCAGGGAGAAGGACTGGATGATGGCCCGGGGGATGCCCACCACGATGCCGCAGAAGATGATCAGGGAGATGCCGTTGCCGATCCCCCGCTCCGTGATCTGCTCGCCCAGCCACATCACCAGCACCGAGCCGGTGCTGAAGGTCGCCATGGTCACCAGCCTGAAGCTCCAGCCCGGGACCGGCACCACCGGGGTGCCCGCGGGGCTGGTCATGCTCTCGAGGCCGATGGCGATCCCCAGGCCCTGCACCACGGTGATGAGCACCGTGAGGTACCGGGTGTACTGGGTGATCTTGCGCCTGCCGGACTGCCCCTCCTCCTTGGCCATGCGCTTGATGTCCGGGCTCACAACCTGGAGCAGCTGCATGATGATGGACGAGGAGATGTAGGGCATGACCCCGAGGGCGAAGACCGACACGTTGCTCAGGCCCCCTCCGGAGAACATGTCGAAGAGGCTGAAGAGCGTCCCCGCCATGCTCTCGAAGAAGGACACGAGGGCCGCGGCGTCCACGCCCGGGACCGGCACGTGCACGCCGATCCTGTAGCAGCACAGCAGGAGGAAGGTCCATCCCAGACGCTTGGGCAGGTCGCCCATGGCGGCCGTTGCGGGAGCCGGGGGTAGAAAGGCCATGATCGTCGCCCTTGCCTAGGATTTGCGGACTTCCAGTTCCCGGGGCTCGCCGCCGGCGGCGCGGATCTTCTCGGCGGCCGCCTTGCTGAAGCGGTGGGCCTCCACGGTGATCGCCCTGGAGGCCTCCCCCACGGAGAGGATCTTCACGGGGCTCCCCGTCTTCGCGAGCCCCCTGGCGTAGATGTCCTCGAGGCCGATCTCGCTCTTGCCCTCGAAGGCCGCGAACAGGGTCTTCAGGTTGACGGCCTCGTAGGTCACCTTGAACGGGGCGTTCTTGAAGCCGTGCTTGGGGAGCCTGCGCTGCAGGGGCATCTGTCCGCCCTCGAACCCGGGACGCACGCCGCCGCCCGCCCGGGCGTTCTGGCCCTTGTGCCCCTTGCCGGCGGTGCCTCCGAGCCCGGAGCCCGCACCGCGGCCCACGCGACGCCTCGTCTTGCGCTCGTGGGGGAAGGGATACAGATCGTGGAGTTGCATGGTCCTCTCCTCAGTCCAGGACGGCCACCAGATGGGCCACCTTGGCTATCATTCCCCGGAGTGCCGGGGTGTCGCTCATGGTTTTCACGGTCTCGCGCCTCTTGAGGCCGAGGGCGTCCAGATTGCGGCGCTGGGCCGGCGTGGCGCCTATCCTGGAACGCACCAGCTTGATGCGCACCAGGGGCGGACATATCTTGTCGCCCGAGGCGTCGGGATTCCTGTCGTCGTTCATGTCTCTCGCTCCTGAACTGTTGCTCGGGGCGCCGGTCCCCTCCGGGGATCCGGCCGCGTGTCACTTCCTCGGCGCCTCCAGGCGCTTGCCCCGGATGTCGGACACGTCCTCGGCGCTGCGCAGGGAGCAGAGCCCTTCCATGGTGGCCCTGATCACGTTGTGGGGATTGTTGGTGCCGATGGCCTTGGCCAGCACGTCCCTGACCCCCACGGCCTCCATGACGGCCCGCACGGCCCCCCCGGCGATGATCCCCGTCCCCTCGGAGGCGGGCTTCAGCATCACCCGGCCGGCGCCGAAACGTCCCAGCACCTCGTAGGGAAGCGTCCCGTCCACGAGGGGCACCTGGACCCTGTTCTTCCTGGCCCGCTCCGAGGCCTTGCGCAGGGCCTCGGGCACCTCCTGGGCCTTGCCCAGGCCGAACCCGACCCCGCCCTTGCCGTCGCCCACGACCACCAGGGCGCTGAAGCTGAAACGCCGGCCGCCCTTGACGACCTTGGCCACGCGGTTCAGGGAGACGATCTTCTCTATTTCCGCCAGCTCGTTGGGCTGGCTCTCGGTGTTTTCCTGCTGACGCATATCAGAACTCCAGGCCGCCTTCCCGGGCGCCGTCTGCAACCGCTTTCACGCGGCCGTGATAGAGATACCCGTTGCGGTCGAAGACCACCTTGCCTATGCCCTTGTCCTTGGCCAGCCGCGCGATCTCCTTGCCCACCTGCGTCGCGCCGCCGACGTTGCAGCCCACGGCCGTCCCCTGTCGCGAAAGCGTCAGGGTGGATGCGGCGGCCAGCACCGAACCCTCCTTGTCGTTCACGATCTGGGCGTAGATGTGCATGTTCGACCTGAAGACCACCAGCCTCGGGCGCTGGGCCGTGCCGTTCACCTTCTTCCGGATGCGTATCTTGCGGTGGTGCCGCGCCTGGTTCTTGCTCGCTTGCATGGGATGCACCTCGTCGTCACTTCTTGCCGCCGGACTTGCCCACCTTGCGGCGGATCGTCTCGGTGGTGTACTTGATGCCCTTGCCCTTGTAGGGCTCGGGCTTGCGGATGCGCCGTATGCGGGCCGCGAACTCCCCGACCTGGACCTTGTCGTTGCCGGAGACGGTCAGCACCTGCCCCTCGGCCTGCGCCTTGATCCCCGCGGGCAGCTCCACCAGCACGGGATGGGAGTAGCCAACCGCCAGCTCGATCAGGTTGCCCTTGACGGCGACCCTGTAGCCGACCCCGATGACCTCCAGGGCCTTGGAGAACCCCTTGGTCACGCCCTCGATGCAGTTGGCGAGGAGCGTCCTGCGCAGCCCGTGCTGGGAGCGGCTCTGGCGGGAGTCGTCCCGGGTCGACAGGCGCACGTGGCCGTCGGCGATCTCGTAGTCGAGCAGGGGGCACAGGGGCGTGGCCAAGGACCCTCTCGGCCCCTTCACCTCCACCGTGTCGCTCCCGATCTTCACCTCGACCCCCGAGGGAACGGGTATGGGCAACTTCCCTATTCTGGACTTGTCAGTGTTGGACATGGGAAAAAGACCTCACGCTGTTTGACCGCCCGCCCCGTCCCGGGGACGCGACGGACCTGCGCGTCCTGTCCGGGCGCGGTCGACCGGGACGGCGACGCGTCCTACCAGATCTCGCACAGCAGTTCGCCGCCCACCTTCCGTTCGTGGGCGCTCACCCCGTCCAGCACTCCCCGGGACGTGGAGAGGATGCAGATGCCGAGGCCGTTCTGGACCCTGGGGATGCTCCCCGCGTTCACGTACACCCTGCGTCCCGGGCTGCTCATGCGGCGCAGTCCCGTGATGGCGGGCTTGCCCTTCAGGTACTTCAGGGTGATGGTGATGGCGGAGCCCTCGCTCTTCACCTCGTCCACGTAGCCCTCGCTCTTCAGGATGCCGGCTATGGCCTCCTTCATCTTCGAGCGGGGCACGTTCACTTCCTTGTGCAGTGCCAAATGTGCGTTGCGGATGCGGGTGAGCATGTCCGCAATGGGATCTGTCAGCATCTCGTGCTCCTTGGAGGAGGGGGCGTCCCCTCCGGCGTTACCAGCTGGACTTGCGCACTCCCGGCAGCTCGCCCCGCAGGGCCATGCCCCGGAAGCATATCCGGCACACCCCGAACTGGCGCAGGAACGCCCTGGGACGCCCGCACAGGGGGCATCTGTTGTAGGCCCGGGAGCGGAATTTCGGCTTGCGGGCCGCCTTCACTTCCAGCGAAGTACGCGACATGTCTGTCTCCTCACGTTGTGTTGCCGCGACCGTGGCGTCCGCCGCGGTCGCCTACTTGCGGAACGGCATCCCCAGCTTGTCCAGGAGGAACTTCCCTTCCTTGTCCGTGGCCGCCGAGGTGACGATGGTGACGTTCAGCCCCTTGGGGTTCTCCACGCGGTCGATCTCGATCTCGGGGAAGATCGTGTGCTCCTTGATGCCCAGGGTGAAGTTCCCGCGGCCGTCGAAGCCCCTGTCGGCCACGCCCCGGAAGTCCCTGACCCGGGGCAGGGCGAAGTTCATGAGCTTGTCCAGGAAGTCCCACATCCTGTCCTTGCGCAGCGTGACGCGACAGCCGATGGGCATGCCCGCCCGCAGCTTGAAGGCGGCGATGGACTTCTTCGCCCGGGTGACCACGGCCTTCTGCCCCGCGATGGCGGTGAGCTCGGCCACGGCCTCGTCCATGAGCTTGTCGTTCTGCGTGGCGGCCCCCAGTCCTATGTTCACCGATATCTTCTCGAGACAGGGCAACTGCATGCTGCTGGTGTAGCTGAACTCCTGCTGCAGGACCGGGACGACCTTCTCCCTGTATATCTTTTCCAGGCGTGTCATCAGGCTTGTCTGCGCCGTTACCCCGCGATCCGTGCCGTCCGAGATCCGGGGAGGAAGCGCCCTCCGTGTGATTCCTTGTGTTGCGGACCGAGGAAATCCCTGTCCGCTGGCGACGCCGGCGGCCGCCGGCCACGTGCCGGTCAGGGCCGGTGCTTGTCCAGCACCTCGTTGCACTTCTTGCAGAAGCGGACCTTCGCGGCCCTGCCGTCCCTCTCGACCTGCCGGTACCCGACGCGGGTGGCCTTGCCGCAGGCCTCGCACATCACCATCACGTTGGAGACGTGTATCGGCGCCTCCCTGTCGAAGATGCCCCCCCGCTGGGAGGCGTAGGGATTGGGCTTGACGTGCCGCTTGATCATGTTGGCCTTCTCCACGAGCACCCTGTCGCTCTTGTGGAGGATCTTCAGCACCTTGCCCTGCTTGCCGGCGTCCTTGCCGGCGATCACCATGACCGTGTCGTTCACGCGGATGCGATAGGCTTTCATCGTTCTCGACTCCTCGCGGATGCCCTCCCCGGACGGGACGCGGCCGGAAACCCCGGCGCGCCGCCTAGAGGACCTCCGGCGCAAGGGAAATGATCTTCATGAAGTTCTGGGCCCGCAGTTCCCTCGCGACCGGGCCGAAGATGCGCGTTCCCACGGGTTCGCCCTGGGCGGACAGGAGAACGGCCGCATTGCCGTCGAACTTGATGTAGGAGCCGTCCATGCGGCGCACTTCCTTGGCCGTGCGCACGATGACGGCCTTCATCACGTCGCCCTTCTTCACCTTGCTGTGGGGGATGGCCTCCTTCACGGAGACCACGATCACGTCCCCCACCGAGGCGTAGCGCCGGTGGGATCCCCCAAGCACCTTGATGCAGGCGACCTTCTTGGCGCCGGAGTTGTCGGCGACCTGCAGCGTTGTCTCGACCTGGATCATCTTCTCATGCCCGCCCGTACCCCCGCCCGCCTGCGCGGAACAGGGGCGGAAAAGCGGCCTCCGTTGCGTTCCTTGATGGGGTTGCTCTCCTCCCGCCGGCCTCCGCCGCCCGGGGAACTCCCCGGACGCGGTTCCGTCGCCGACGGGACACGTCCGCCCTCTTCCAGCGAGGCCGCGACGCCCGGAACGACCCGGACGCCTCCGCCCCGCCGGCGGATCACTGTCCTACACGGCCTTCTCGATGACGGAGACCAGATGCCATCGCTTGTTCCTGGACATGGGCCTGAACTCCACGATCCGCACCTTGTCCCCCACTCCGCACTCGTTGGCGGGGTCGTGGGCCGTGAACTTCTTCCGCCGCCTGACGTACTTCTTCAGGAGGGGATGTTTCACCAGGGTCTCGACCCGCACGACGATGGTCTTGTCGTTCTTGTCGCTCACAACGATCCCGGTGAGGGTCCTCCCCTTGCGGTTCTCCAGAGATTGCATCGCTCGCCCCTCGGCTTTCTGCTTCCGTTGTCGCGCCGCGCGCCGGTCCGTCCGGCGTCCCGGCGGCTATTGCTGTCCGGCCCCGCCGCCGCTCCCGGCCCGCCTCTCCGCGAGCACCGTGGCCACGCGGGCCACCTGCCGCCGCATGGCCTTGAGCTGGGAGGTCCTCTCCAGCTGGGCCAGGGCGTGCTTGAAGCGACTCTGCATGTGCTCCTTCCGGGTCCGGGCGAGGGTGGCGACGAGCTCCTCGTCGCTCAGTCCCCGGAGCTCTTCGGCCGTGGGGAAATCCTTCTTGCGGGCCATCTACAGCTCCTCCTTCGTCACGATGACGGTCTTGATGGGGAGCTTGTGGGCCGCCCTGGTCAAGGCCTCCTTGGCAAGGTCGAGGGTGACGCCCTTGATCTCGTAGAGGACCCTGCCCGGCTTCACCGGCGCGCACCAGCCCACCTGGGCCCCCTTCCCGGAACCCTGCCGGGTCTCCAGGGGCTTCGCCGTCACGGGCCTGTCGGGGAAGATCCGTATCCAGACCTTGCCCCCGCGCTTGATGTGCCGCATCATCGCGACGCGGGCCGCCTCTATCTGCTGGCTGCTCAGATGCCCGTGCTCGACCGCCTTGAGACCTATGTCCCCGAAGGCGACGGTGGCGCCGCGACATGCGAGGCCCCGCAAGCGGCCCTTCTGCCACTTGCGGAATTTCATCTTCTTTGGCGCAAGCATTACTGTTCGACCTCGTTGTCAAGGATTTCGCCCTTGTAGATCCAGACCTTCACGCCGATGATGCCGTAGGTGGTCTTCGCCTCGGCGAAACCGTAGTCGATGTCGGCCCGGAGGGTGTGCAGCGGCACCCTGCCGTCCCGGTACCATTCCGTCCTCGCGATCTCCGCCCCGGCCAGACGGCCGGCACAGGTGACCTTGATGCCCTCCCCCCCGAACTTCCGCGTCAGGGACACGGTCCGCTTCATGGCCCGCCGGAAGGCCACGCGGCGCTCCAGCTGCTGGGCGATGTTCTCGGCCACCAGCTGCGCCTCCACCTCGGGGCGGCGGATCTCGGTGACCTCCAGGGAGAATTCCTTGCCGTACTTGCGGCGCAGATCGTTCCGCAGCTTCTCGATCTCGACGCCCTTGCGGCCGATGACGATGCCGGGCCGGGCGGTGTGGAGCACCAGGCGCACCTTGCCGCCGGCCCGCTCGATCTCGATGCGGGAGAGTCCGGCGTGGTGGAGGAGCTTCTTCACGTGGGTGCGTATCCTGCTGTCCTCGTGGACGAAGGCGGGATACTCCTTCTTGCTGAACCACCTGGACTGCCACTGCTTGTTGTACCCGAGGCGGAAGCCGTAGGGATGAACTTTCTGGCCCATGCTATTCCTCCACCAGGGTGACGGTGATGTGGCTCGTGCGCTTGGTGATCCTGTTGGCCCTGCCCTGGGCCCGGGGGAGGAAGCGCTTCCAGGACGGCCCCTCGTCCACGCGGACCTCGCCGACGACCAGGGAGTCGAGATCCGCCTTGGCCTCGTCGGCGTTGGCCACCGCGCTCTTCACCACCTTGAGCAGGGCCGCGGCGGGTTTCGTGAAGGTGACGCGGAGGAGGCTGAGGGCGTCCTCGGCGATCAATCCCCGTATGTTGTCGGCCACCAGGCGCGTCTTCTGCGGCGAGACCCGCAGGTATTTGGCCACTGAGGTGAATTTCATGGGAGCAACCTACTTTTTGCCGGCCTTGGCCTTCTTGTCGGCGGCGTGGCCGTGGAAGGTCCTGGTGGGGGAGAACTCCCCGAGCTTGTGGCCGACCATGTTCTCGGTGACGAAGACCGGCACGAACTTCTTGCCGTTGTGCACGGCGAAGGTGAGCCCGACCATTTCCGGAAGGATGGTCGAGCGCCTGGACCAGGTCTTGAGCACGCGGCGGTCGCCGCTGGAAACGGCGGCGTCCACCTTCTGCCTCAGGTGGGAGTCCACGAAGGGGCCCTTCTTCAATGATCTCGGCATGTACGACTCCTGCGTCTTGGTCCTGGCACGGACCCGCTACTTCTGCCCGCGGCGTTTCACGATCAGGCGGGAGGAGGGCTTCTTCGCGTCCCTGGTCTTGTAGCCCTTCGCCGGCATGCCCCAGGGGGACACGGGATGGCGGCCTCCGGAACTCCTGCCCTCGCCGCCGCCCAGGGGATGGTCGATGGGGTTCATGGCGACGCCCCGGACGCAGGGCCTGCGGCCCAGCCAGCGGTTGCGGCCGGCCTTGCCCAGCGAGATGTTCTCGTGGTGGATGTTGCCCACCTGCCCCACCGTCGCCATGCACGCGGAAAGCACCTTGCGCACCTCGCCGGAGGGGAGGCGCAGCAGGGCGTGGTGCCCCTCCTTGGCCACGAGCTGGGCGTAGGTGCCGGCGGCGCGGCACAGCTGGCCGCCCTTGCCGGGGTTGAGCTCCACGTTGTGGATGACGGTGCCCACGGGGATCTTCGCCATGGGCAGGGCGTTGCCGGGCTTGATGTCGGCCCCCTCGCCGGCCAGGATCCTGTCGCCGGCGTTCAGGCCCACGGGGGCGAGGATGTATCGCTTCTCCCCGTCCACGTAGTGGAGCAGGGCGATCCGGGCGGTGCGGTTGGGATCGTACTCGATGTGCGCCACCCTGGCCTCTATCCCTTTCTTGTCGCGCCGGAAGTCCACGAGGCGGTACAGGCGCTTGTTGCCCCCGCCGCGGCGGCGGCTGGTGATGCGACCCGCGTTGTTGCGGCCGGACTTGCGGGAGAGCCCCTCCGTGAGGGACTTCTCCGGGCGGCTCCTGGTGATCTCCTCGAAATCCGAGACCGTCTGGAAGCGCCGTCCGGCCGAGGTGGGTTTCAGCTTGCGAACGGCCATGATCAGGCACCTCCCTCAAGCATCTCTATGCTGTCTCCATCGCGCAGGGTCACGTAGGCCTTCTTGCTGCCCGGGACGGTGCCCGGCTTGTGGCGGCGCATCCGCAACCGGGGCGCCTTGCGGGACACGTTGACGGCCGTGACCTTGACGTCGAAGGCCGACTCGACGGCCTTGGCGATCTCCATCTTGTTGGCGTCGGGATGGACGTAGAAGGTGACCTGGTTCCTCTTCTCCCTGAGTTCGGTCGCCTTTTCCGTCTGGACCGGCTTCAGCAGCACGCTGGTCAGTTCCATGGCTACACCTTCCCCCGGGCGAAGCGGACGTGGACCGGCTCGACGGCCCCTTCCAGCAGCACCAGCTGACTGTGCTTCAGTATCTCGACCACGCTCAGCCGCTCCGGGGTGGTCAGGGTCACGCCGGGCAGGTTCCGGGCGCTGCGCTCGAGGACCTCGTCCGCCTCCGGGGTCACGACGAGGGCCTTTTCGAGGCCCAGCGTCGAGGCGACCTTCGCGAAATGCTTCGTCTTGGCCTCGGGCAGTTCGATGCCCTTCACCACCATGAGGGTCCCCTCGGCCAGATGGCTGGAGAGCGCCATCTTCATGGCCAGGGCCCGCACCTTGCTGTTCACCTTGAAGGAATAGTCCCTGGGCGCCGGACCGAACACGACGGCGCCGCCGCGCCAGATGGGGGAGCGGTTGGAACCCGCGCGGGCCCGACCCGTCCCCTTCTGCTTCCAGGGCTTGTTGCCGCCCCCGGAGACCAGGGCGCGTGTCTTCGTCTGGTGCGTGCCGGCCCGGGCCGCGGCCTGCTGGCCGCGCACCACCAGGTGCAGTATCTCCGGACGCACGTCGACGGCGAAGACGTCGTCGGCGAGGGTCACCTCGCCCGTCTCCTGTCGATCCTGATCGTAAACCTTGACGTTGGCCATCGTCCTACCCTACTGCTTGCGCACGAGCACAATGCCGTTCCTGGGGCCCGGCACGGCCCCCTTGACGAGGAGGACGTTGTCCGCGGGCCGCACGGCGACGACGAGCAGGCCGGATTCCGTCACCGTCTCGTTGCCCCAGTGGCCCGCCATCTTGCGTCCCTTGAACACGTGCCCCGGAAAGGTGTTGTTGCCCACCGAACCGTTGTTGCGATGCACCTTCTCGCACCCGTGGGAGTCCTTGGAGCCGGCGAAGTTCCATCGGCGCATGCGCCCCTGGTAGCCCTTGCCGATGCTCGTCCCCGTGACCTTCACCACGTCGCCCGCCGCGAACATGTCCACGGTGAGGGCCTGCCCGACCTCCTGCTCCGCCGCGCCGGCGAGACGTATCTCCCGGAGCTTGCGGAAGAGACCCGTCCCGGCCTTGGCGAAATGCCCCTGCATGGGCTTGGGGACGTGCTTCTCCTTGCCCGGCACGAAGCCGATCTGCAGGGCGTCGTACCCGTCCTTCTCACTGGTCTTCACCTGGGTCACGGGACAGGGCCCGGCCTCGATGACCGTCACCGCCACGGCCGCCCCGTCGTCCGCGAAGACGCGGGTCATGCCCAGCTTGCGGCCCAGTATGCCCATCTTCTCAGCCATGCCTGTCCTCGCTTAGAGCTTGATTTCCACGTCGACGCCCGCGGGCAGGGAGAGCTTGCCCAGGGCGTCGACGGTCTGCTGCGTCGGCTCGAGGATGTCCATGAGCCGCTTGTGTATCCGCATCTCGAACTGTTCCCTGGACTTCTTGTCCACGTGCACCGAGCGCTGGATCGTGTACTTGTGGATGTTCGTGGGCAGGGGGATGGGACCCGCCACTCCGGCGCCGGTGTTCCGGGCCGTGTCCACGATCTCCGCGACCGCCTTGTCCAGGATGCGGTAATCGTAGGCCTTGAGCTTGATCCGAATGCGATCGCTGCTAACCGTGCTCATGTGCGACAACTCCCAGAAAGTGAAACAACTCCCCGCCTGCCGGGGTGAAACCCTTGTGCGCGACGATCATGGGGACAGCGGCGCTCCGACGGTGCCCGACGCGGATCCCGGGAAGCGGCGGCGAATCGTCGCGAGGTCCCGTGTGGGAACCCGCGCCATCTGCGTGACGCATCCCGGCGTTGCCCAGGCCATGCCGCAAGGAGAGAGCGGCGAGGGAGGGTCCCGCAGGGTCACCAAAGGGGGAGTCGCCCCCGAACCTTACAGCCCCGGACCGTCCGGAATCCTATGAAACCGGGCGGGGATCCGCGCATGGGCTGGAACGGCCTAACACTGTCGGCATTTGGCAACGCCTGCACATGTCAACGCCCGAAGCGGCGGAGGGCCGCCCCGGACACTGCAGGACGGGGCTTTTCCCCGCCCTTCCCTGCCGTCCAGGAATGTACCGCCGCAACCGGAGGGTCATGTCCGGCGGCGGCGGAAACGGTGGTTGTATCCGAAGACGGGAAGGAGGTCAAGAGGAAATTTTTCCTTCGGGAAAAATTTCGGAAAGTGCCGATTGCGCAAGGGGGGACGGGTGGATGGGGCAGGTGAAACGGGGGAGAGGGGGCGGCCAGGGACGGGAACGGGGACGGTCCCGGAACGGGCATGGAGTCCGGGAGGCCGGGAAGGGGCGAAGAGAGCCTGCGACGCATGCGGCCGGCCGCCGCCGAAGGCGCGGACGGGCGTCCGCGCCCGTCCCCCCCGGCCGGCTACGCCTTGTCCCCGCGGGGCATCTCCTCCCCCAGCAGGGCCCTGGCGTAGTCCCTCCCGTCGAAGGGACGCAGATCCTCCAGTTTCTCCCCGAGGCCCACGTAGGTGATGGGGATGCGGTGGGCCATGGCGACCGCGACGATGACGCCCCCCTTGGCCGTGCCGTCGAGCTTGGTCAGGATCAGTTCGTCCACGCCGGCCGCGTCCTTGAAGAGCTTCGCCTGGGACAGGGCGTTCTGCCCCGTGGTGGCGTCCAGGACCAGCACGCTGCGATGGGGGGCGCCGGGATGCTTCCTGCCCAGCACCTGGCGTATCTTCTTCAGCTCCTCCATGAGGTTGACCTTGGTCTGGAGCCGGCCTGCGGTGTCCACGAAAAGTATGTCCACCCCTTCGGCGAGGGCTCTCTCGACGGCCTCGTAGGCGACGGAGGCGGGCTCCGCGCCATGGCCTTTCGCATGGAAGAGCGCGCCGACGCGCTCGGCCCAGACCTGCAGCTGCTCGACGGCGGCGGCCCTGAAGGTGTCGCCGGCGGCGATCATGACCTTCTTCCCCTGCATCCGGGCCCTGTGGGCCAGCTTCGCTATGGTGGTCGTCTTGCCCGCGCCGTTGACCCCTATCATGAGCACGACCTCGGGAGGATTGATCGCCGACACGCGCCGCGGAACGGTGAAGACGCTCTCGAGCTCGGCGCAGAGCGCCTCCCGGATCCCCGACGCCTGCCGGATCCCCTCCTTGCGCGCACGGGCCCGCAAACGCTCCACGAGAGCCATGGACGCATCGTAGCCAAGATCCGAGGTGATGAAGAGCTCCTCCAGCCCTTCCCAGAACTTGGCGTCCAGTTCCCCCGATCCCGCAAGGAGCGCGTCCAGTCCCCTGGAGAAGGTCTCCCGGGTGCGCGCGAGCCCCTCCCGCACCTTCAGGAACAGCCTGCTGCGCTCGTCCTCCTCGTCCTCCAGATCCAGGGCGAGGGCCAGCCGATACTGCAACTCCGAGCGGAAATCCTCTACGCGGCTGTACTCCATGCGGACGAGCCACGCCGAGAAGTCGCCGACGAAGGCCTCCACCTCCGCCTCCGGCACCTCCAGGGCGCGCAGCAGCAGGCCGATGCGCTCCTCAAGGAGAGGGCCGGACTCCTCGACGCCGTCGAGGACGATGGCCAGCCATGCCGAAAGGCGCGGCTCGGCCTCGCGGAGCAGCACGGTGAGACGAGTGGCGTCGACGGGGGACGCGGACGGGGCGGGGCCTTGAGTCGCCTCGTCGGGCTTGGACGGGGGGGCTTGCGCAGGCTCGGGGCCTGCGCCGAAGAACTTCCTGACGACCGAGAAAAACCCCATGTGCGTCTCCTCCGCTGCGGACCGGCCGCTCCGGGGCGGGAGCGGACCGTGACAAAGGTAGCAACGCTTGGCGCTCAAGGCAACCCGGGAGGTTCCGCAGGGCATGCCGGGGAGGCAAAGGCGACGCCCCGAGGGCCGGCCACGGGCGAGGGCGGGGCACCGCGCGGGGCCCCGGGGCGGATCCCATGGGGCGCGGATGGGGGGATCCATTATCATATATATGGTCATGGTCGGGAATGTCGCCCGTGCGGTTCATGGCCTGGAGACGTCGCGCCGACGTCGCGCCCGGGCGGTTCGCGATCCGACGGTCCGCCATCGCCTCCCAGATTCACGCGAGGTTTCCCCGCATCGAGTCGTCGCCGCTGCAGGGCCGTTCCCTGCGACGTGCCGTCGTCCGCGACCGACCGCTTCGCCCTTTCGCTTGCCGGCCTTGCAAACAAGGACTTTGTTCATGTTCTCCGGCGTCTTCCCTTTGGACCAGTATGGCGCGAGGGCCGTATTGGTGCCTGGAGAGGACGACTTCGTGACCCGCTGGGCCTCGCAGTGCCCAAATGCCGCACCCATGGCCGTTTTCCGGCAGTTCATCACGGATTCACGATGCCCCGGCCGAACACGTCCGTCCGGATGCGCGAAAGATCCCGTCCAACCCAGCAATGGCGCCATTTCCACGAATGTGCCCTTTTGGTCCAGTACGTGAAATTTTGGGTTGGTGACGACATCGGAAACATCGCCGGACAGGGTGGGAGGCGTTCTCTTCCGCCATGCCATGTACCGCATGGGTTCGGTCGCCCTGGGCGGAAGAGTCGCGGGTTCCGCGGATCTCCGAGACGCCGGGGCGGTCCGCGGTGTCCGCTCCCCGAGGGGCGGAGGTTCTGCTTACACAAGCCAGCCACGGCCTATGAGACACACGGTCCGCTCCCCGAGGGGCGGAGGTTCTGCTATCTCTGTTATCTGTGGTGCCGCCCTTTGTGCGTCCGCTCCCCGAGGGGCGGAGGTTCTGCACGTGGACAGTGGAGCGGTGGGGCATGCCAACCGCCCACTCGGTGATCGACTTGGCCGTCGTCCTTGGCCGCTTGCGCAGAACCCCGACATGTGACATGATGATTTGCGCAAGTGTACGGCAGTGGGTTGTACGGGCATCGCGGTAGCAAGGATCCTGTCGGCAAACCGGACATGGTTCACGCATGGATCCGAATCCATGGCAATTTGATGAAGTGACGCTGGTTTGCGCTACGAGAGGGTTTTGGAGGCGAAAAGAAGGGCCATCTAGACGTTATTTTAGCATGATCCCTATCGCATGTCATTTTGTAATTGCTCTGAGATACATGTTTATAGAACTGATTGTCGCGAGCGAAATATAAATTTCTTTAAATTTTAAAATTATTTTTTGTTGTGATATATAAATATCTTGCTTACATTTGTAGTGCGCTGAGCAAAAAATAATATCTAAAATTTTGTACTGTTTTTATTTATTATGTTTTTACTTTATTATAATTTTCCACATTACCCTGAACATTAGCTTATAAACTAGACAACCTTTACAAGGATGTTTTTACCATGAGTACATATATCCACAGAATGCTTGAAGATGAAATTTACCAAACATTACGCACACGTCCCATAACGGGAATTATTGGGCCGCAACAGTGCGGAAAATCGTCTATTGCTAAAATATTTGCAATACATCTGAGAAATGCCTTTACCTCGATCTTCAGTACAAAAAAGATCTTAAAAAAATTGAAGACGACATTCAGGCAATTGACCTCCTTGAAGATAATATGGATGGCCTTATCGTCATTGACGAAATACAGCTTCGCCCTAATCTTTTTCCCACTTTGAGAGTATTGGGCGATAGAATTTCGCACTCACGAGACGAGAACCATAAAATAACACATCTTGGACGCTTTCTCATTCTTGGGTCTGCTGAGCCAATTTTATTACGGCAGACAACTGAATCACTACCTGGAAGAATTGGCTATAGACGCCTCTCTACTTTTTTGGTGACAGAAATTCCTAATTGCGACATGCAAAGATATTTTTTTCGCGGGGCATTCCCAGACAGCTATCTCGCAGAAAGTGATGACGATTCACTCGCTTGGGAAAAGGATTATATATTTCAATTTTTACATAGAGATTTTCAAGGTTGGTGGAAATTTAATACCGATTCTCTTGAATCTCTCTGGAAAGCGCTTGTTGCAGTTAATGGCCAAGAAACGAATCTCAAAAAAATACTCAGCTCTCTCCAAATAACTAAAACCGATGCTCAAGCATGCATTAAATTATTACTTGGACTTTATCTTATTGATTCTATTCCACCATATACAAAAAATTCGCTTAAATGGATGATAAAGACACCAAAAATTTATGTTACTGATTCAGGCTTAGTGGCCAATGGATTAAACATAAAATCATATAATGAAATTAAATCACAAACAAACTCAAAAGTTTACGGTGCTATGTGGGAGCAGATTGTGCTAAACCATCTTCGAGCTTGGTATCCTCGGTCAAACGGCGAAAATATATTCTTTTATAGGGATGAGGACCAGAACGAAATTGACTTTATACTGGATGATGGACGGAAACTTATAGCCATAGAGTGCAAAACATCGCCGAGCGCACACTTGTCATCTGGGGCTTACAGGGCGATGGAGAAACTTGGCATACCTGAAGATTTTGCATTTACCGTGGTGCCATTCCAAGGAGCGGATACCTCTTCTACCGTCACATTGCCAGAACTGCGTCAAAAGATTGACGAGATTCTCAATGCTCCTATTGTATAGAACAATATATTGAACAGTCAAGCAAAAGGCGTCCCGAAAAGGACGCCTTTTGCATTTTGACTGGAATTTGAGTGAGAGCGGATCGATTTAGCGGCTTCGCAGCAGTTGCGATCTCATGCCTCCTGTGAAGCATCATCGTCCCGCAGGAACACGGCCCCACGCTTCGGGCGCTCGTCCACGATCAGCGTGAAGACATCGTTGCGGGCGTAGTGGCCCACGACGTCGAAGTCGAACCTCGCCTCCGCCAGACGCCCGAGGTCGAGATCGGCCAGAAGGATGCCCTCCTCGCCGTAGAGAGGGCCCGCAAGATAGTTCCCCATGGGGTCGATGATGGCGCTGCCGCCGCGGCACATCACATCGGGCTCGCCCGCCAGATCGCCGTATCCCGACAAATCCGTCGGCACCATGTCCTTCGTCTGGAACTGATTGCAGGCAAGCACGAAGCAGCGCCCCTCCAGGGCGATATGCCGCATCGACGCCTGCCAGTTGTCCCGGGCGTCGGCCGTGGGGGCGAGGTATATCGTCGTCCCCTTGGCGTACATGGCGGCGCGCAGCAGAGGCATGTAGTTCTCCCAGCAGATCACGGCGCACATCTTCCCGTAGGGCGTCTCGATCACCGGAAGCGTGCTCCCGTCGCCCTGACTCCAGACCAGCCGTTCGGATCCGGTGGGCTTGAGCTTCCTGTGCTTGCCGAGATACGCCCCATCGGGGCCGAGGAAGGCGACCGCGCAGTGGAGGCTCCCGCCGTCCCGCTCGATGACCCCGACAACAAGATAGACGCCCGTCTCGGCGGCGATCTGGCCGAGCTGCGCGATCTCGTCCCCGGGGACGTCCACCGCCTGTTCGTAGTAGCGCCTGAAGTCCTTGCGCCCCTCGTCGGTCCGTTTCCCCACGTTCGCCCCGAAGGTCATCCCACGCGGGTAGCAGGGGATGTACGCCTCGGGGAAGAGGACGATCCTGGCGCCCTGGGCCGCCGCATCCCGCGTCAGGGATACGACCTTCGCGAGAGCGGAGGCCTTGTCGAAGGGTGTTGGGGCGGCCTGCACGACCGCGACGCGAACGCTGTCCGCCATGGCGACTCCTTCTGATGATGGAAGCGGATCGGCCAGCGAGGCCGACAAACAATGCTGCGAGCCGTGACATTCTCGGCCTGGGACGACCTAGGCCGCAGGGGGGGATGGAAAAGGCCGCACATCGCCACATAGGGTGCCCAGACGCCGCACTGCCCCCCAAGGCTGCCGCCCAGTGGCCGTGATGATAATGGATATCCGCCATCCTTGGAACACCTGGACGGCCTTGCCTGCCCCATTCCGCACCCAATCCCCGCCGGCGGGGATTCCCGCGTCCCGCCGTCCTGCAAGCCTTCACAAGGAGCATGCCGCAACCAGGAAATGCGGCATGCGACCGGTCGCATTCATCCATGAACCTTGGATCAGCCGCCTAGCTCAAGGTCGGGGTTCTTCCGGTTGTCGTTCCACCATTGGACCACCATGATGGGTTCGCATGCCAACACACCAACACAGGCAACTTGCGAACTGGACCAAAATGGAAGCTGCATTTTCCTTGCTCTCGTCTCCACCGTTCACTTCAAAAAGCCCGCCCAACCGCTGGCACGAAATTCTCATCCACGCCCCAGGCAAGCCCCTGCCGGATTGTCGCGGACCTGATGCGACGAGGGCGAACCGTGGCGGACACCTCCAGTGCACTCACCCAAGGACACATCGCAAGGACATCGCCGAGCACCGCGCAGGCACGGGAAGGATGGGCGGCATGCCCGGTCCATCCCTGCATGCGGAACCCGGAAATCGGCCAGATGCCCCGGATCCCGCCAGTCGCTAGGGGCGTGGAAAGAATCCTGCAAGTGACGCCCCCGAAGGTTCAAACAAATTTGTTGACGGGTTTTCCGGCAGGGTGTAGAAGTCCAAGGTTCCTCCCTGCAGATGGGAGGAGTCCAGCCCGTACCACGGCGGAGGATCGGCAGATGGGTAAGGAGAAGAGGGTGCAATTGAGCGTGCATGCAATGGCACGATACTTGCACCTACCTACCTACCTACCTACCTACCTACCTACCTACCTACCTACCTACCTACCTTAGAAAGCCGTTAGCGAAATTCGCTCGCGGCCTCTTCCTATTTCCGTCGAGTGCGTCATCTCACGATGACCACATCAATACTATTTTCTTTTGCATCCCATTCGTACGCCCTTGCGTATGAATGGGATTTTTTATTTCATGCGTCAATGGTGCTCAATTGCGAATATCTTACAGGAGGAAAATTATGCTTGATATCATTCAATATATAAAGTATAACTTACCGATCGACCAAGATATCGGTATACAACCGAATGAGATCGAATCAATGGTGGCATCATGCGGTGCAGAGCGATGGCACATACATGCAGTCAATCGGAGAAAGTATCGTCGCCATGCCTGCACGGCATGCGAATGGCTTGTCGCCACGCTCAACCACGATGCAACAATTTTTGAACCTGCCTGCGGCGGCGGAATGAACTTGCTCTAGCTCATGGGACAGGGATTTCATGACGTACACGGCATTGATATCTCACAAGAGGCAGTCTGCCTTGCGCATAAGATATCTGAAATGAAGAATGTCGACATGGACGTCTGGCAGGACAATGCGCTGGCCCCTGAGAAAGAGAAGACAAAGAAAATTCTCAACGATGGGGTTGATGCTGTGTTCTCGACATCATGGCCAGAATGTCAGCCATATGAAAACCTTACGATTTTTCTTAAGACATATCGTCCATATTTAAAGCTCAACGGCATCATAATTTTTACTGCGGCGACACATGCATATGATAAAGTAAAGAACAGTCAATATCACTCCGCTGACTGGAATCTTCCAGTTGAAAAACGACGTCCATCAGAGTATAAACTACGCATTGACAGTGATGAGGTTAATAAACTTGCAAATGACTGTGGTTATAAGCTTGAGCGTAGCGCAACATTTTCAACGCTCATAACTGGTAATCCTAAAATGGCAACATATATGTTGCGCCGTGAGACGACATAATATACTTATGTACACTTACAAATTCTAAAGTCTAGAAGCAAATCAAATATGGTCGATAAACTCTAACCTATTTCTTTGTAACCACCTCAAGGTATATCTCCATGACTCAAAAGGCTCATGCGATAATGTTAGGAGGGGCCGCATGACCCCATCGAATTCATCTGACAAGATGGTCACCTCGCAAGGTTCGGGATTTCAAGGAAAGAATACCGGGCAGATGCTGCAATTTGATCCTTGTCCTTGGGATCTGGTTGTTATCGTCTCGATTCTCATCTACACTTGGATCGCCTACTCCGGCATGATCCCGACTTCAGTCGATGGGGTGAATATCTGCAGTGATCTCGCATGCTATGCACAACACCTCGCAGGCATATCCCATCGTGCACCATTCGCCCAAGATCCTATTCTAGCCGTCCCTACACCCTCAAATACTCTTCCCACGATTGAGACATTTCTTGCAAGACTTTTACAACCTGATGATAACTATGTACTCGGACTCTTCAGAGCTGCTGCAATTGCTGTCGCAGGCAACTACATAGCCTATTATATTGTAGGGAGGCTATTTTTCAAATCCATAATTCTGTCAGTCTTATTATCTGTACTCATGACGACTACTGTCTGGGTCGGATTCGGGACATTCTGGGGATTAGCAACAGGTGATGTTACACCACGAGTTTTCTTTTCAGCATATTTCGCACTTCTCTTTGTCGGTGCTGTACTTACAATTGATCGTCCATTATTGCGACCAATTATTATGTTCGCTGCTGGCGCTGGAATTTATATACATGGAATCAGTTCTCTCAATGCCAGTTGTATGTTCTTTGTCGTGTTTGCGTTCAGTAAGCCTGACAGCTCTAGTACAAGTAACCACATTAAAAATTTAATTGTGTGTGTGCTCGCATGGGCAGTACCAACTTTTCTATTCTTTCATGGAGTTCTTACACAGTCTGGTAGTTTTACATCTGAGAAACTAGAGATTCTCCAACAAACATTTGACAAGCGTTTCGCGAAGGACTATGGGAAATTATTTCACGGCGACGAAATACCACTACTCCCTCTTGCAATAATCGGATATATAGTTATTATGTATATAGGCACGACACAAATGAAAAAACTAGTAAAAATATGCATATTAATGTTTTTTGGAATATGTGTTGCACTAATTTTATCATTTGTAGAGTCATCATTATCTGTATATATCGATAGAATGCCTATGGGACGAGAAATACCACGTGGCGCCAGATTTCTAGTTCCCATAATTTGGCTCATGGTCGTCGGGGCTGGAACATGTCTTATGCAAAAGTTTCCACATACTATATTCATAATGGCAACTATTAGCATAGTCTGTATTGTTACATTTGATGAGGGTCGATGGATGAGAGCATTTAGTTATGAGGTAAGAGATGTGCTTGGCCTTCAACAGTCTCAAAAGACCGTCCAGGAAATGGAAGAAGCCAGGAAATACTTGGAAGCTCTGAAGGCTCTGGACCGCCTCGCCCCACCAGGAGAGCCAGTCCTGGGGATTCCCGATGCCATGGCGGTTCGCTACTTGTTGCATAGACCATTGGTTCATTCCTTCAAGGACGGTTCTTTCTACCTCTACAACAGGGACTTCGAAGGCGCAAAGAAATGGCTACATCTGGCGAAGTTGCTGGGCGATGAGGGCGGCGTGAAGTTCTGGCTGGCCTCTGGTGCAAGGTGGCTGCTTTGCGACGATCCCGAGGTGCGGGAGTGTCTGGTGCAGGAGGGCGCAGGCACCATCGTCTGGAGCAATGAAACTTGGTTCATAGCGCGCCGCAACGACAATGCGCCCGAGGACACGGCGGCCACGGCAAGATAGGTCGCCCCACCACATGCGCTCCGTCATCCAGGGGATCCCGGCACCTGCGCTTGCAGCGATGCCGACGGGATGAAGGTGTTTCCGTTTGGATCGGCGGAATCAGGCCTGGTGCCGAGCATACTCTCACGTGGATTTGAGTTTGCGCCGTGGGGAGCCGCAGACCGTCATTTGGGCGGACAGGGCCGGCCACGGTCGGTCATCCGGAAAACTCACGTCCTGCGCAGCCCGCCCCTTGCCCATATACACACGTCCTGGAACGGAGTCGCCATCCTTGAATGCCTGCCCCACCGGATGGACGACAACGGACAGTGTGCCGCCACTCATCTCCGCGGCCAAGGTCAAAAGACGCCCTTGCGCACGTAGGCATACCCGTCCATGATCCTGCGGGCCGTACGGTAGACTCCCAACCTCTCGATCTTCGGCACGCCGTCCACCACGCCTCCCTTGGCCTCAACAGGGACCACTCCGCTGGGATGGCCGATGAGGATGCTCGGGGCGGACCTGCCTCGCTCGCCAAGCACCTCCCAGGCAACGGTGCCGGGGATACGGCAGGCCGCTCCGGTGCAGACCGTGCCCGTGATGGGGTAGGTCTTGTGCATCCGGAGCATGAAGAGCAGCCGGGAGACCAGATCGACGTCCCCCGCGGCTATTTCCTTGCCGTTGATGGCCAGGTAGGGCGCCGGTTCGCTGACGATGGCGAAGAACGGGTTGTAGGGACTCCTCGTCGAGGCTTCCTCGGGCCTCTCCACGAGACCGCAGAGCACGGCGGCGCGACCTCGCATCCTCTCGATGAGCGCCATGAGCGCCCCGTTGCCCTCGATCTCGGCAGGGCTTTCGGTGCCGACCATGCCAATGCTCGCGGCGTGGACGAAGACCAGGGGATTGCCCGCATCCACGATGGAGACGGTGTACTTCCTCCCATCGACCTCCAGGGTGTCCTTGAGGTTCCCCGTGGGCAGAAGTCTGCCCGTGATGGAACCGGTCACATCGGACCAGTCCAGCGTGACGCGGGCGCCGCTTCCAGGACAGCCGTCGATGACGAAATCCCCGTCCACGGCGGCCCTGCCGCCGACCACGGGGACTTCGGCCGTCAGCACCCTTCCGCAGTTGGTGAGATGGATGCGCACCGTGGTCATGGGTTCCACGGCCCTCACCATGCCTTCGTCGATGGCGAAGCCTCCCACTGCAGCGGAGATGTTGCCGCAGTTCCCCCGATAGTCGATGAAGGCCGTCTCGAAGCTCACCTGGCCGAAGGTGTAGTCGATGTCGCAGTCGGCCCGGGACGAGGGTCCGATGATGGCGAGCTTGCTGGTCAGCACGTCGGCGCCGCCCAGGCCGTCGATCTGTCGCAGGTCTGGACTGCCGAACACGGCCCGTATGACCGCATCGCGCCTCTCCGGGTCTGACGGCAGGTCTACCTCCTTGAGGAAAATGCCCTTGCTGGTGCCCCCGCGCACGATGGCGCAAGGGATCATCTCCATCTGCGGGTGCATGCTCGCCTCCTGGCCGTCGGGCCGAAACGGTCCGCCATGGGACATGAGAACGGCGGCGGTCCGGAAGGACTCTGGCGAGCACCCCGGGAGGGAATCGGGCGCCGCCGCCGACAGGCTGCATAAAAATACGCCGTATGCCGAAGATCGGCCAGCCTTACGCTCGCATAGCATGTGGGGAGGCCAGTCAGGCAGGGGCGCTGCACATGATAAAGCCCCATGGTTTGCGGGTCCACATCGATGGGGCTACGGATCCCACATTTTTGTAGGATTTTGGTCCGCCATCGATAATCGGATGTGCTGGCCAGACGTCCATGGACGGGCAGATGGCTCTGGAGCCAGGCATTTCGGCCCAGAATCGACCCGCACGCGGCCGCGGGCAGGAGACGCCGGAAGTTCCATTGAATTTGGAGAATGGCTTGTGGAGAGCAATCAGCAGGCCAACGCTGCCGCGACCAGCACCAACCGTGCACGATACTGGTCCAGATCCATCAAGTCCCGCGGAACGGGCACACGTCCCGTCCCCGCCATCCGGTCGTCCGAACAAATCCGCCCCCATGCCCACAAGACTTCATCCCGCCCGGCATCGACGGCGTCGAAAATGAGGGTTTACGGCCTGTGGACTCTCGTGTAGCATCGCGCTTGAGAAGGTTGGAAGAAGGTCCACCATGTCCTGTTGGATGGCGGGAATGGTACGGCGACTGCCGCCCACTGCATGGCGGATCTTGTGCGGCGTGGACGCCCCGCACCTGACCGTTCCGGAATGGGCAACGCCCCTGGTCTTCGGCATGGGGCCTTCCCTGCCTGGGAAGGAAAGGCTCCATCACCGTTTGAGCCCCCGGATGAGCACCGCCACCGGGAGGCCGGAAGATGGACATCCGTGTTGTCCCCACTCAAAAATGATTAAGGGAAGACGAAGCCAGGATGCAATCGTGTTTGAAAGGACATCGTAGCATTCAAAAAAATTTAATGACGGAAAGGCCACGGTCAAATCATGATTGAATTTGAAACTAAGATGCCCTTAAGAAAAATCTTTCCCAAGGTCGTCTTGAAAGCCTCGGACAGATTTTGTAAGAAACGATTTTCTAGGATAAGAAGCGCTGTTGCGCTCCTTAAGGAATTTCTTTCCAAAAAATTTGTGGATGTGATTGATTGAGACACCGTAAGAAGATTGCCATCAACAATGATAACTCACGCTTTGCGTGAACACTCTTGTGATTTACTGTTTGAATTTAGATTCAAGAATGACAAACGTGACGGGAAAGTCCACTATATTTTGCTGGAGTTCAAATCATACTTTGACAAGACAACACTCTGGCAAATATCAAAATATCACATTTTAACCATAGACAACCACGAAAAGTTGTACAAGGGGGCGCTGACCGAAATACCACATGTCGTTAAATTGGTAATCCATACTGGATCAGGGTCTGAAGAATTAGTCCCGATCTCCTCTTTGTACAAGACGATTCCTGGATGGGAAGAGATACGGCTACATGAGCCGTCATATATTTTAGTCCGATTGACTGAAGTCTCCCTACAGCGCCTTAAGGAGTTACTCCCCGATAGCATAGACTTGGTGTTGCTCAAACTTGATTCGATGGGTCCCAAGCCAGAACTGATAATCGAAACACTTGAGGAATATCTCGAATTCCCTGAGGGTCAAGTCTTAGACGAATTCGCAGACTTGCTGACGGACTATCTCCTATTCCTCTGCAGGTACGAAGCTAATGATTCGTGTATTGACAAAATCCTTGAATATTTCAATGTCAACAAACTTGAAAAAAGGGGTATCCCCATGACGCAGAAAGCTAGGAAAATACTGCGGCAAGGTATTCCGAGTGCCTGCCGCGCCATCGGCGTAGAGGAAGGTCTTGAAAAAGGCATCCAGAAAGGCCTTCAGAAAGGCATCCAGAAAGGCCTTCAGGATGGTCTGAGAAAGGCCCTGCTGGATATGATGGCCAAACGGTTTCGTGTCGTCCCAGAAACTTTGGGCGAAAAACTCTGCCTTATCCAAGAACCCGATCTGCTGAATGGATGGGTGGTCAACTTTAATGAATACAAGAAGTTGAAGAACTTCGAGCAGGACGTGGATGCAGCATTGCGTCAACAGGCCATGGCCTAGTTGTTTTGAAAGCGGACGATGCCCGCATGGGCATCGTCCGCTTTCGTAAGATAAAAAAATCCTCCTGCAACACATGTCATCACATATCCTGTTGAAATAACTTCACTAGCTGAAAATATTTCAATATTCATTAACCATATCATGGTTCACGCATTGTGTCGCTTGAGAGACACTAAATGACCGATAAAGTCAGAAAAATACTGCGGCAAGGCATTCCGAGTGCCTGCCGCGCCATCGGCGTGGAGGAAGGTCTTGAAAAAGGCATCCAGAAAGGCCTTCAAGATGGTCTGAGAAAGGCCCTGCTGGATATGATGGCCAAACGGTTTCGTATCGTCCCAGAAACTTTGGGCGAAAAACTCTGCCTTATCCAAGAACCCGATCTACTGAATGGATGGGTGGTCAACTTTAATGAATACAAGAAGTTGAAGAACTTCGAGCAGGACGTGGATGCAGCATTGCGTCAACAGGCCATGGCCTAGTTCTTTTGAAAGCGGACGATGCCAGCATGGGCATCGTCCGCTTTCATAAGTTACAAACATTCCATCTATTATCACATATTCTTATAGCATATTCTCTTGAAAATCGTCTTGTCAGAGAAATCCAAATGGCTTCATAAATTAAAAATATTTCATTATTCACTTACTATATCGCAATCCATGCATTGTATCGCTTGAGAGACACAAAATGACTGAAAAAGCCAGAAAAATACTGCAACAAGGCATCCCGAGTGCCTGCCGCACACTAGGCGTCGAGGAAGGTTTTCAGAAAGGCTTTCAAATAGGCTTTCGAGAAGTTTTTTAAGAAAATTTTCAAATAGGCTTTCAAGAAAGTTTTCGAGAAATCCTTCAAGATGATCTGCTAGCTATGGCCGTCAAAAAGTTTCGTGTCACCCCAGAAACTCTTAAAAAGAAACTCCGTCTTATCCAAAAATCAGATCTGCTTCTGCAGTGGATTATCAATTTTGACGAATGCGCGAAGTTGAGTAACTTTGAGCAAAACTTGGACGCGATCCTACGCCAGCAGACCACGGTTAAGTCGCAACCAGGCCCAGAATCTTCTCAGGGAGTTGGCGATCAACGCCAGCTTGGCCGAAGAGGATCGGCAACGGATGCCCCCATACCGCCAAGGACGCCGTCAGGTTGCGGTAGCATCCCTGGCCGAGGGGGACTGCCGCCACAAAAGAATCCGCGCGTGCCGACGCAGCCGCCACGCCGCAGAATCTGGCCGGACGCCCTGCCTCCCGGTCAGTCCGGCAAGCAAAGAACGCTGCAAGTCCGCCCCCACCCCACGCGACACGCCGACAGGCATCCTTGAGAACGACTCTGGCAAAAACGGGGCTACCTGCATCGCACAGACCTCCACCAGCACAATCCACGCACGACACCGGTCCAGACTCGGACTGCGCAACGCCTCATATGAAAGCCTGACTCGCCACCGCCCGCCAAAGCTGGGGCGATGCTCCGGTCCGCCCCAACATCGCCTGCCAGACGCTCCCGATTCTCGCGATCGACCAGTATCCTGCCGCAACGTTTGACGTACCCTTGTCCGCCCAAGGCAGAAGGCCTGACCCACAGGACGTCAGCCGTTCGCGGAATCTGGGCCACCATCGCTAATCGGACGTGGTGGTCGACGGCACCCGGACAGGATGTGGCCAAAGCATCTAGACCCGGCCGATGTCCGACTTTGGCGACCGGATGTCGGACAACCGGGATCGCTACTCCACAGCAGGCCGCGAACTGGCCCGGTGAGGTGAACTGGGAGATCCAGGGCAAGAACCCGCTGGCACGACCGCTGCTGGCCACCTGACCACGCCGCTTCAAGCAACACTGATGACGTGGACTGCAATTGGTTGTCCGGGGGCCCTTCCGCTGCACGGCAATGAGGCACTGGGGCTTTCGTGGACGGCCGGCGAGAGCGACGAGCGACTGGCAGTGGGGACGGCCGTGAGGTCGCATGCGATCCCCTCATGTCCCTTGGGGGTCATGTCCCGGCCAGGAACCTTTCCCAAACCTGACATCCATCGACCCCGCGGTCTGGCGCACGCCCACGTCGCCCCAAGGCACTGGCGCCCATCCTTGGTCCGGGCCGCGCCGACATCCCATCCCCGCGTTCCCCAAAACGCCCCGGCTGTCCCAGGCGCCTCGTTCTGCGGCTGCGCTGTGCAGACCTCGCCTGACCTCGCCCCACGGCCGATCGGCCAAAAAATTGCGACAGTACTACTTGCCAGCAGGATTGTAAGATTGTACCCTGCCCTCATGTTCGCCACTGTGTGCCGTTGCCTGGACACGGTGCCGGACATGTGCCTCGCAAGGAGCGACACCATGGAGTCGACGACGTTCTCGATGAAGGAACTGAGCACCCTGACCGGCATGCCCATGCGCACGGTCCGGTACTACATACAGATCGGACTGGCGCCGAGGCCGGTGGGCGAGGGCCGGGGCGCATACTACACCGACGAGCATCTGGAACGGCTCCTGCACATCCGGAAACTCACCCGTGGGGGCTTGAGCCTTGAGGCCATACGGCAAACGATCGAGGCCGAGGACACGCCACAGGTCGTCCTGCATCGCCCCAAGCCCGGCGAGACCAGCGTGCGCAGCCACGTCCACATCCAGCAGGGCATCGAGATCGTGATCGACCCCAAGGAGGCGGCAATCTCCCCCGAACAGCTGCGGCACCTCATCGCAGGCGTGCTGGAACTGGCCGCACAGGGCGTGAATCAGAACCGCGGCACGCCTCTCCCCCAGACGCCTTGACGCATCCTCTTCCCGGTCCCGCCCAGTCAGGCGGACGCACCCCCGCAAAATCCCCCGAGACACGTCCGTCCAATGATCCAGGAGCCCTGACTCCAGCGTCCCGGCTGGCTATGGGCTTCCCCATGGCCGACGTGAGCGGCGTGGGTTCGAAATCCGCGACCTTGTGGCTTGGACGGAGGGCCAGCCGTCCTCCGGGCGCTGTCACCGGATCGGGTGACTGTTCCCGGGCGCACGCGAGAGGGAATATCCCCATCTTGTGAATTCGCCCTGCCCGTGCTAATCTCGCGGCATGAACATGGCAGCCCATGCCATGCAGGACGACATGTCACAGGATGGCCAGCACTTGCACTGCACCGGCCCATATGCCCAAAGATTCTGTGACAAGGCAAAAAAACAGACGAATCCAGCGACATTGATGCTCCGCTGTATGAGTCACATCAAATTGCAAAGGACTACTCCAATATTCATACAAATAATATATTTCAACCTATGAGACTTTTATTGATATATATCTTTTATTACACATAAGTTTTTATTGCGTATAAAATTGGAGATTCCATCATGCACCAACTTTTCATAACGGTCATTAGCTTGCTCGTTTTGCTATTGCCGACAAATGCCTACTGTAATGAAATAGAAGATGCACATCGTGCCTCTCAATTTTACGAGAATGCCGTTAAGGCAGCTAAGCATGATGATTTCAAAAGCGCAGAAGAACAATTAAAACAAGGGAAGGCCATCTACAGTAAACATTATCCCTGTGCGCGACTATATGTTGACACATGGAAAGACCCAAGCGAATCCTTCTTGGAAAATGCTTATGATTGCATTAAGAAGATTTCGACTCCAAAGAATGATGATGAAGCATCAATGATAAGCTATGCTTATATCGGACTCGGGACTTCTTACGGTGACGGAATCATTGTAGAATATGACTACAACAAGACAATGGAATATTTCAGCAAGGCATTGCAAGTATCTAATACGTATGAAGACATGATTACTGACATCATGTTATTGTTAAAGCAAAAAGAAGCTGCATTGAAATGTCCGACATGCGTCGTCAACGATAGCAAATAGCAAAAACTGCAAACAACCATGGCACATTGTACATCGTTCAATCCCTTCTCGTTGACATCGCGGCCTACATCCTGACAACAACACATCACAGCCCGTCCGCCATGACGCCAAATCGGACCGGTTTCGCCGCCAACTCCCCCTTCGGTCCCGTCTTCCCCCAGACCTTCATGGACATCCGCCTGAGCACGATGCCTACCACGACACTCTCGTCATCGTACTCGAGCTTCTTCCCCTCCTTGTCCTCGAGGAAGACCTTGCCGTCCCAGAGCCGGAGCCGCTTCGTGACGAACGCGTTCCCGACCTCGGCCACGACGACGTCCCCGTGGCGCAGTTCGAGGGATCTGTCCACGACCAGGACGTTCTCCTTCTTCGGAACTATGGCAAAGGCGAAAATGGCGACCTCCGGTCCCGGAGCCCTTGGAGGATTCTCCTTTCTGTTGACCTTGTCCGGGTCGAAGTCGATCGACACCTCCGGCAGTTCGTCCGCATGGGTAGTGTATCTGGGGGACCGCATCTGCCGCTTCGCGCGCCATTCCGCATTGTCGGGGCCCTGGGCGCCCAGCTTGAGGGTCGTCCTGCCGTAGCGCCGATTGACGTCGTCCATGGCCGCCATGAGCATTGCGCCCTTCCGCCGTTCCTCCTCGTCCATGCCCTTTTCGAAGAGGCGCGGCTGCCTCTTCCCGGCAAGTCCGATGTCGGAGAGTTCCACGCCGGCCTTGGCGTATGCGTAGCCGGGCTTGTACGTGGCATCCAGCAGCGCAAGGGCGTGCCGGGTCAGGATGCGGGTGTCCGCCGTGCGCTCGGGAAGAGGCGTTTCGGCCCGCAGATCGCATTTGGCGTTCGCGGAGAAATGGCCCGTGCGCACGTGGATGCCGATGGTTCCCGCCTCGAGCCTTTCCTTGCGCAACCGCGCCGCCGCGAGATCGCAGTGCATCGCGAGGGCCTGGGCGAGGGATTCCCGGTCCCCGACCTTTTCCCCGAAGGAACGGGAGGAGACGAGGGATTTTCGGATGCCTGGGGTCTGACCGTCGTCGAGGCAGGGGACGCCCCGCAGTTCCATCTGGGTCGCCGCCCCCGTCACCGACAGCATCTTGCGGATCGCCGGCGGATCGGCATCCCGCAGGTCGAGGGCGGTTCGCACGCCTATGCCCTGGAGTCTGTAGGCCATGCGACGGCCGATGCCCCACACCTCCTCAACGGGCGTCGCCTTGAGCAATTCTGCGGTTTCCGGGGATTCCGCATCGAGACGCCACACGCCATCCCCGCGGCCGGCCCTCAACTCCGCCTTCGCCGTCTCGCTGGCGAGCTTCGCCAGCGTCCTGGTCGTGCCGATGCCCACCGAGACCGGCATGCCCACCCACTTCGCCACGCGCCAGACGATCTCCCTGGCCATTTCGTCCGCATTGGGCAGCATGCTTCCATGGAGCGGGATGAACGCCTCGTCGATGGAGTAGACGTCCAGCACCCCGGGAGCGATGGTCTCCAGCGTGCCCATGACTCTGGAGGAGATGTCGGAGTAGAGTTCGAAGTTGGAGGAGAAGATGGCGACCTCGCCGGAGGCGAGGACATCCCTGGACTTGAACGCAGGTTCGCCCATCTTGAGGCCAAGGGACTTGGCCTCGTTCGAGCGGGCGACGATGCATCCGTCGTTGCTGGAGAGGACGACTATGGGCACCCGGCGCAGGTCGGGCCGGAAGACGCGCTCGCAGGAGGCGAAGAAATTGTTGCAGTCGACGAGGATGAAGAGGCGTGCTGCCATCAGTGGAACGTGACGCCGCTTTCCTCGGCCTCCCGCAGCACTATCTCGGCGAACCTGGCGCTTTCGGCCTCGATGATGGGATCCGGGGAACCGCCACGCAGGACATGCAGGTCATGCCACTGCATGAGGACGATGGCGAAAACCTCGGCGGTGTCGTCCGCATTGGGGTCGGGATGGAATCCCGAGGCCTCGCACACCCGCATGATGGGTTCGAACTCGAAGGCGATGCCCCCGGGAACCCGCCTCAGGCGCAGGTCGGTGAAGTCGATGTCTGGCGGGATCACCAGATCGATTTTTGCCGGGTTCATGCGCATCCTCTCCTGAACGCTCGGCGTCGTTTCCGGCGGCGCCGTTTTGCCCGATGTGGAACGGGTCTTCTCTTGAAACGGCCTCGTCCCTATGCGGAACGTCCGCAAGGCGTCCGTCCGACCGCGATTCTTCGCCGCGACGGGACACGCGTCACGGACTCCGCCATCACTGGAAGGTCGCCCCCTCTTCCTGGGCCAGGTCCAACACGGCCGTCCACGCCTGTTCGCACAGGATTTCGGCGAGGGGATCCTCGGGAAGCCCTTCACGGCGGCGCTGTTCGTACCAGAGGACGATCACCGCGACAATGATCCTGGGATCCGGGACCGCTCCGGTCTGGCGCCACTGTCCGGAGGCGGCGAGGATCTGCAGTGCGGGAGCGGCGTTGGCCCGGACTTCGCCGGACGCGTCCACGCGAAGCCTGAGGTCGTCCCATCGCACGCCCGGCGGGACGTCCAGCCAAGCGTAGCTCGAGTGGACCATCCGCATGCGGCGCTCGTTCGGGGGATTCGGCTTCCGGGGCTTCCCCTTGCCTGCGGCACGCCCCGTCGACGCCTGTCCTTTCGCCCTGCTCTTCCCTCTCGGCACTGTCTTTCTCCGTTCCTCGGCAATTGGAGCGACCCGGACGACGCTCCCGCGCGTCCGATGGAACGCCCGCATCCTCAGGCCTTTTCCTGGCACCAATTTTCAACGCATGGTCTACGCAGCATTTCTTCGCGCCGCCTGACCACTCTAAAACGGGCCGATGCTCCGTCATGGCCGGGAGACGTCCGGCGCACAGCCATTATACCACAGACCGTCAAAACGGCATCCCGAAGTCGGCGGCCGCCTCCGGGAACCGGCCAGGGACGCGGTCCAGCCAGAGATAAAGAATTTCGTGCTCCACCACGGTCCCGTCAGGCAGGACGACGTAGACGGCGTTTTCGGGGCACGAGCCGTCCCGCGCAAGGCCCGTCACGGCCACGCAGGAATTTTCACCGAATTCCACGAAGGCCCTGCCGAGGGCCTGCGCGACGGTCTTTGCCATCCCCCAGCCGCAGGCGACTGCGAGAATGCCCTCCGTGGCGGACTCGAGCCGCACCATGTGGTGGGCGCATATGCCCTTCGCTTTCTCAAGCAGCGCCTCGGGGATTCTCGCATCCGCTGGACGGAAGACCGTGGCCGCATAGTGCCCGAGCTTGCGGCCATCCATGATGTCCGTCAGCTGCGCCGTGGCGTAGGCGAGGACGAGTCCCGACGTCTCGCCGCCGTTGGGCGTGGGATGGTAGTCCTGCTCCTCGAAGGTGACAGCGACGGCGCCCTCGCGCTTCAGACGGGCGAGGATCGCGGAGATGGCGGACATCAGCCCGGGTATTTCGGCGAAGGTCAGCGTTCCGTTCAATTCCGCCGTGGAACCGTCCGCATCGCCGTTTTCGTCGAGTCCCCCCACGGCGGCGAGCTTGACCCCCATTCTGGTGGCGCCGTCCACCAGTGCCGTCAGTCCGTCGTCCCCGAGGACGTCCCGGAAGCCGGCGCAGAACGAGACATCGTACCGGGCCTTCGCCACATAGGACGGGTTGACCGTCACTGCGTCGGGAGAGGCGCTGGATGATGATGCGCCGGAAGCGACGGTCCCTGCCCCCATGGGGAATATGCCTTGCCGTTTGATCATCGCGTCACGCATCTCCGTAGCCGCAAGCGTCCCCTTCTTCGGCAGCGATGTTCGCGGCGGATTCGAGACCGCCGTTCCCTCGCGTTTCCGGGCCTCGCCTCGACGCCATCGGTCAAGAGTCGGCAGCGGCCCTCCGGGAGGTGGGAGGCGTGGTCCGGACCGGGAGTGACGTCGCTCCGTCCTTGCGTGCACGTCGATGCGTCTTGCCGACGAGGGCGATGCAAGGTTTGCGGCGGCAAGATACGGTACAGTCTGTCGGCCCCATCGACAAGCATGCGATGGATGGGAAACTGCTCATGGGGAGCAAGGGATGTGTCGGACCGTCAGGGTTCCTCTGCAAGCGCATCAGTCAAGGTTGACCGAAACGGGGTACCGAAAAATTAGGAGAGGCCGCCGCCAAGGTTGGTGCAACTCCGGGGAACCACGGTGGGACCGTGGCGAAGGGCGCCCGCACGCGCGTCTGGGGTGCGGGGAAAGAGGGGGGGCATTGGACCGCATGCATTCCATGCATTCGTTGGCACGAATTATGCAGATCGATCGCTCCCCCAATCCGGGAAGTGCGTTGCGCAACCTGAAGACGTGATGCGGAACTTGGACCAGCAACGCGCGATGCATGAGCTGGTCGGCATATCAAACACGACTTCGCCAGACTGGCGATTTCCGCATGGCTCTAAGACGATCTTTGGTCCATTCCGTTTATGGAAAATGCCGATATCCCGGAATCGGCCAGACTGGGCGACCTCCGAGCGGTGGTACCAGGTCTGTACCACGGGAACCATTTTGACAAAAAAAGGTTCCCGGCCGATCGGCCGGAAACCCGCTATTTTTTTCTGGAGCCCTTGAGCAGAATTGAACTGCTGACCCCGTCCTTACCAAGGACGTGCTCTACCGACTGAGCTACAAGGGCCTGTGACGACGCATCTCGTCCATGAATCCGCCGCCTGACGCAGGCAGTCGATTCGCGTTCGTCAGGCGCGACGCTGCAAGCGCAAAGCGGTCGGACGACCGAAGAGAAATCGCAGCCGTGCCCTTGCCCCGTCCGCGGGATGCGGAGAAGCGCTCCACCCGTGGAAACCAGGGGGGTTGCGGGGCACGGCCCGGAACGAAATTCCATACACCCGCACGCGTGCGGCCGTCAAGTTCCGCCATCGGGCCGTTTCCGACCGATGCGCTCCCCGTCCCACCGGAGGAGCTCACCCTTCGGCCGACGCCATCAAGCCCGCCACGACCCCGGCGCCGTCGGACTCCTCCAGTTCCCGCAGTAGGCGCCCGACGTATTGCAACTGACGTCGACGGGCCTCGCGGCTGGTGATGTCCCTGCAGTCGATCACGGCCCGTTCCAGGGTCTCCGGCAGTCCGAGTTCCCTGACCTGGGCCGGGGGCAGACGCACCAGGCGTTCCCCGACGTCCTGCAGGGCGAGACACCGGCGCTTCTTTGCGGATCGGCTCGGCTTCTCCTCGGGGACGGCCTCGCCCTGCCCCTCGGCCGTCCACTGATGGTTCCGGCGCTTCACCACCACAGTCCCAGGGCCACCCCCACGAGGACGAGGGGGGAGACGAAGCCGTTCAAGGTGAAGAAGGCCATGTTCACGTGCCGGGGATCCCTGCGGCGCATGGCGAAGTGTTCAAGGACGAGCAGCGCCGTGACGATCCCGCACATGGCGTACCACGGCCAGGAGAGGCCGGCGGAGAAGCCCGTCAGAGCCAGCAGGAGAACCGTGACCGCATGGGCGAAGGCCGCGACGGACAGGGCGGCCTCCTCGCCGCGATCCGCCGGCAGGGAATGGACGCCCTCCTTGCGGTCGAAGTCGATGTCCAGAAAGGCGTAGAAGATGTCGAAGGCCCCCACCCAGAACGTCACGACGAGACTCAGCAGCAGCGGGGTCACGGTCATGGACGTGGGGGTCACGCTTATCCAGCCGGCCAGGGGCGCCAATCCGAGCGTCGCGCCCAGCCAGAAATGGCAGACCGACGATATCCGTTTCACGTAGCTGTAGACCGATGCGAAGACCAGGGCCGGCACGCTCAGGTACAGGCACAGGTCGTTCAGGCAGGCGCAGGCGGCGATGAAGATCGCCGCCATCGCGATGCAGAACCATCTCGCGCTGGCCACGGTGATGGCGCCCGTGACCAGGGGCCGGTCCCGGGTGCGGGGATTGCGGCTGTCCAGGGAAAGGTCCGCGAGACGATTGAAGGCCATGGCGTAGGATCTGACCGCCACCATGGCGAGGGTCAGGAAGACGAAGGGCCAGACCGGGGGCAGGGACCGGGTCGCAAGAAGCATGCCAGCCCAGGCGTACGGCAGGGCGAAGATGGAATGCTCTATCTTCACCATGCGGCAAAGGTCGGCGACGCTGCCGAAGGGTGTTCTCATGGAGGTGTTCCCGGCGGCGTTCCATGGAGGCATGGAAGCGCCACTGCTGTTCGTCGTCGTGTCCAGGGCCTCGACGGGGAGTCCGGGCTATCCGCCGCAGTCGGCGGGATCGCCTGCCAACTTGTCCAGCGCGTGGGCGATGGCGGGCAGGACGGCCTCGAGATTCTCCCGGACCGCCTTGGCGCTTCCCGGCAGGTTGATGACGAGGGTTCTCCCCAGGACGCCGGACACGGCCCGGGAAATGGCCGCGTTGGGGGTCTTGGCGAGGCTTGCCGCCATCATGGCCTGGGAGAAGCCGGGAAGGGGCATGTCCAGCAGGGACGCCGTCACCTGGGGGGTGAAGTCCCTGGGGGCGACCCCCGTCCCGCCTGTGGTGCAGACGAGATCGTACCCCTGTTCGAGGGCCAGGCTCGTCAACAGCCAGCGAAGCCGCACCGGATCGTCCGGGATGATGAACCCCCGGCTGTGGCACAACGTGATGGTCTCCCCCACCATGCGTCCGATGATCGGGCCGCTGAGATCCTCCCGATCCCCCTGGAAGCCCTTGTCGGAGAGCGTCACCCAGGCGAGGCTCCACCCCGTCTTGCTGGTCGTCACGTCGACGAGGCCCCCGCCGCCGGGTATGCGTTCAAGGGCCGTCAGCAAGGGGCAGTGGCAGGCATGGGAGGCATTTTGTCCTTCGAGCCAGACGTGCCCCGTCACGGAGCAGAGGGCCTCGGCCCCGTCGCCGCGATGGATCCTGGTCCCCACCGGCAGCAACGAGATGGGGCGGCCCTTGTGCCGATGGAAGGGCATCCCGGGAAACGCCGTCCCTTCCGGGAGGAGCGGCAGGCACTCCCCTTCGTGGCATTGCAAAAAATCGATCTGCACGATTCCGCCTTGCGTTGCGCAACGTCCGGAAGATGCCTGGGATGCGCGTTCGCACCGGCCCCGGACGCCTGCCCCGATTGTATCCGGAAGCGCTGTGGGGTACAAGATCAAGGCCCGATGCGGGCCCCTCCGGCTCCGCCGACCCCATGACGGGGCATCGAGGCCGGCGGCTCGGACCTGTTCGGGACGACATCCGAAGAGGCGCAGTGGGATGCCCCTGCGCTTGCGAACAACAGGGGAATCGCGCGACATGCACACCCGAAGCGAAGACAGCGTCGAAGGGCTCAGGATCCTCGGCACCGGAAGCCTGCCCAAGGTGAAAGGCCCCAGCGGCAGCCTGCTGGAGGCCTTCCCCAACCGGTTCCCCCAGCGCCCCTACGTCGTCACCCTCGCCTATCCCGAGTTCACCTCGCTGTGCCCGGTCACGGGCCAGCCGGACACGGGGACCATCGCCGTGGAATACATCCCGGCCGCCCTGTGCGTCGAGTCGAAGAGCTTCAAGCTCTACATGGTCGCCTACCGCAACCACCGGTCCTTCATGGAGACGATCGTCAACACCGTGCTGGACGACCTGTGGACGCTGCTGCGGCCCTGCTGGTGCCGCGTCAAGGGACTGTTCGCCCCGCGCGGGGGAACCCGCATCCACGTCTTCGCCGAGGACACGGCCACCCTGCCGCCGGAACGCCAGACCATCGTGGATGCGGCGATCCGGGCGTGGAAGACGGAACCGGACCCCCATCGGCCGTGACGCCCGGAACCGATCACGATGCCGCCATCGCCCGCACCGGCATGGCGCTCGTCTGCCTCGCCCTCCTCTCCCGCGTGCTGGGACTCGCCCGTGACATGGCCACGGCATGGCTCCTCGGCGCCGGCCCCGTGGCCGATGCGCTGACCGCGGCGCTGCGGATTCCCCACATGGCGCGGCGATTTCTCGGGGACGGTTCCCTGGCCATGCCCCTGACGGCGGCCATGGTGCGCACCGCACATCCCCAAGGCCCATGCGCCGTCCCGGCCCCCGACGCCCCCGAGCCCTTCCGCTGCACCTTCGCCGGCCTCGCCCTGCGATGTCTTGTCGTCCTCCTGTGCCTCGTCCTGGCCGGGGAGTTCGCCGCACCCTGGATCATCCACTGTCTCGCCCCGGGCTTCGCCGTGTCCGTGGCGGATCTCGCCGCATCCCTGCTGCGGATATGCCTCCCGTACGTGGCCATGGCCGGCATGGCGGCGATGTGCATGGCGTACCTGAACAGCAGGAACCGGTTCCTGCTCCCGGCCCTCTCCCCGACTCTCTTCAACATCGCGATGCTCGCCGCCCTGGCCCTCGCCTGGCATTCCGTCCCGGCCGGCGGGGATTCCGCGGTCCCCGGCGTCGCCATGTGGGTGGCCGCCGGCATGGCCTGCTCCGGCATCGTCCAGTTGCTCTGGCAATGGTCGGGCGTCGGCAGGCCCTCGGGCATCCTGCTGGTCGCGCCCGAGGGAGGGAGACGCTTCGCCGCGTCCATGACCCGCGGCATCGTGAGTGCCTGCTCGGCGCAGCTCGCCATGCTTGCGGCGATGGCCGTGGCGTCCTTCCAGGAGGGGGTCGCCTGCCTGTACTACGCCGAACGCCTCATCGAACTGCCGCTGGGGCTCGCCGGCGTCTGCCTCGCGACCGCCGGGCTGCCGACCTTGAGCAGGCTGGCCGTCCGGGAGGAGTTCCCCGCCTTCGCCGGCGTCCTCGCCACGTCCCTGCGATGGAGCCTTTTCTACAGCCTTCCCGCCTGCATCGGCCTGCTGGCGGTCAGCCCCACCCTGATCCCCCTGCTGCTGAAGCACGGAGCCTTCAACGACGCCGCGGTTCGCGGCACGATCCTCGCCGTCTTCGGCTATCTGCCGGGACTGCCGGCCTTCGCCCTCAACAGGTGCCTCATGGCGGCCTGCCATGCGACCGGGGGATTCCGCGCCGCCGCCCGATCCGCCGGATGGACCGTGGTCGCCACTGTGGCCGCGGGAATCGCCCTTTCATGGTGCCTCCCGCCGATGCTGCGGACCATGGCCCCCTCCCTGGGCGCAAGCGTCGGACTCTGGCTCCAGTTCCTCCTGCTGCGCCATGCCGTGATCCGTGCTCTTCCCTCGACCCTGGACGTCGGCCTCCTGTCCCCGGGGACCATCGTCTGCGCCGGGATCGCCGCAGTGGCCACAGGCACGGCCGCATGGGCCGCCGTCATCCTGTGCGGCGGCCTCGGCGATGGTCCCGTGACTGCGATCGCTTTCGTCGCGGGCCTCGGAGCCTGTCTCGGATGTCTTGCACTGGGCGCCCCTCGGGACATGAGGCTCCTTCTTGACGGCATCGGCCGACGTGGCGCCGCCGGTGACAGGACGGAAGGAGATTCCGAACAAATCTGAAAAAATAAATTTCCCATGTCCGCCCCACAGGCCGCTACGGACGGAATATGCGGATGCAGTCATCCCTTGAGATGCATGCGTCTTCGTGCTATCATCACTCCATGAACTCCCGATGGCTCAACGAATTCCGCAAGACGAACCCGGAGCTGATCCCGCTGCTGAACCACGCCGGCATCAGCGACGACGACTCCTATCGCGAAAGGGAACCGCAGCTCACGCCCGAGCTGCGCCGCAGTCTTGCGCTTAGCCGTTTCAGCGGCCTCCTCGAGGACCAGAATCCCAACGACCCCTGTCTGGCCGCCTCCTACTCGCCTCCCTGGGTGTCCCGGCGGCGCTGGTCGGAACTCCCGGTCACGCAGCACACCACCAAGCTCTTCGCCGAGAAGGGCATACACCTGGTGTCTGACCTGGAAAAATACACTTCCCAGCAGCTTCTGCAGTACAGGTATTTCGGGGAAAAAGCCCTCAGCAAGGTGTGCGCCGTCATCAAGGACGCCATCTCGGAGGGGCCCGGCCCCGGGGCGGGAGGGCGCAAGGGCAGCGCAGGGGCCCTCGCGGCCACAAGTTCCTGGATATCCGCCCTGTACGTGCTCTCCCAGGAACAGGCGATGCACATGCAGATGGCCGGCATCACCAGCGATTCCACCTTCCTGGAACTGGAGTGCCGCCTCGACCCCGCCCTGCGCCATTCCCTCGGCATCTTCCGCTCCCGGCACCTGCTGCCCGCGAACCGGAGCAACATGTCCCAGCTCGTCGCGAGCCTCCCCCCCTGGCTGACGAACCGCGACGTCGCCTCCCTCCCCATCCCGATCACGACCTTCGACCTCTGCCACGCGAAGGGCGTCGTCCACGTGGCGGACATGGAGCACACCACCCTCACCACCACCAGCAAGTACAGGGTCTCCCATCAGGGACACGTGCGCAAGCTGCTGGCCGTTCTGGAACAGGAACTCGAGGAAGGCCCGAAGACGGCGCCCAAGACCCTCCTGGACACCATCGACGCCTTCCAGGACCTGCTGTCCGACGAATACCGGGAGATATTCCAGGCCCGGCTCGGCCTGCGGCGGCCGAAGCAGACGCTGCAGTCGACGGGGAAATTCTTCAGCATCTCCCGGCAGAACGTCTTCCTCAAGGAACAGCAGCTCTTCGTCCGGCTCTGCGAATTCTGGGATCTCCAGGGCGCCCTTTCGAAAAGGCTGCGCGCGCTGCTCGATCGCTCGAAGTCGCCCCTGCCCCTCCTGACGCTGCCGGAGCTGGACCCCTGGTTCGCGGGATGCACCACCTCGACGTCGATGATGCAGATGCTCATGCGCCGCGTGCTCAACAACGAGGTGAGCGTCCTCGAGATCGACAAGGTCAACTACGTTTCCGTGATGAATTCCACCCAGTGGCAGTGGCTCATGCGCATCGGCAAGGAGAAGACCGCCATCGCCTTCTCCCGCAGCTGGAACGACTCCCTCTGCCGCATCGGCCTCACGAACTACCTCTCCACCCACACCCAGGAGATGGCCCCCCTGCTCTGGGAGAAGGTCAAGACCAAGTACCTGCACTGCAACGTCTGGGGCCGGCATCTCAGGATCCCCAACGACAAGGGGACGTACACGGCGAAGCTCCTGAAGCTCCTCAACAGCTTCGACCACACCCTGCATTACAGGACCGTGGCGGAGGTGGCCGCCGAGCGGTTCGACGTCCCGGTGGAGGAGGATCTCATCCTCGCCATCCTCAGGGAGGCCGCCCTTTCCTTCGGGCGCGGCCACTACGGCCTCCACAAGCATCTGCGGGTCAACCGTCCCCAGATGAAGAAGCTGGCCCAGAACGGGGAGGCCATCGTCCAGGGCTCCCACGTTCCCTGGCGTTGCGCCGACATCCTGAACAAGTTCCCCATCGGGCAGCTGCCCCCCACCGCCGACCGCTACCACTTGGACGTCGCCCTGGGCAAGTCGGGGAAGCTGATGCGTGTCGGCTTCCAGAAGTGGCTGGATCCGCAGTCCGCAACGGGCATGCTCAAGGAAATCATCTGGAGGACCGGGATGTTCATCCTCGAGGACGTGGGCAAACCGCTCCCCGAGAAGGAACTGGTGCAGCGCATCGCCACCCGCCTCCACCTGGAGGAACCTTTCGTCCTGCTGCCGGAGGATCCCCTGCTCCCCTGCGGCACGGGGTTGTGGGGACTCAACGACAGGGACTTCCACATGAAGCACAAGCAGCAGCCCGAGTTCCTCGATGCGGTCGTGCAGTGCCTGCGCAAGGTCGGATCGGAGTTCCCGGTGTCGCAGCTGGGCAAGCGCATGGGGAAGAAGCTGACCGCCGGGGATCTGGGGCTGCTCGCCATGGATTCGCGCATAGACGTCAGCGGCAGGAAGATATCCCTCACGGAGTGGTGAAACCCGCCGTCGCCTCACGGAAGCCGCCGCCTCGCGCGGCGTCCGCGGGACACTTGCGAAACGAACGCCCCCGACGGATCATGGATCCGCCGGGGGTGACTTTTTTTAGAGGATGGCGATTTTTTAGTTTAGAGGGTGGGCGATTCTTTGGAGGGTGGCGATTTTTTCTGCGGTGCGAGCGGGGACCGGGTCAGGACGGGTCGCCCAGCTTGCGGGCGAACAGCTCGTTCACGATGGCCGGGTTGGCCTTCCCCTGGGTCTGCCGCATGACCTGTCCGACGAGGAAGCTCAGCACCTTCCTCTTCCCGCCCCTGTAGGCCTCGACTTCCGAGGCGTTCGCCGCGATGACGGCGTCCACCGCCCGCTCCAGCGCCCCGGCGTCGGATATCTGCCCCAGCCCCTTCGCGGCGACATGGGACTCCGGCATCTCTCCGGACCGGAAGAGTTCCGGGAAGATGTCGTTGGCGATCTTCGCGCTTATCGTCCCCTTGTCCACAAGGCCCACCAGCTGCGCCACCGCCTCGGGGGTCATGGCCCACGAGGCGGGATCACCCGTCTTCGCGCCTGTGGCGTGGCACTCCCGCATGAGAGGCCCCAGCATCATGTTCGCAACCTTCCTGGGATCCGCCAGTCCCGCGGCCTTCTCGAAGAAGTCCGCCAGCGCCCGGGACTGCACCAGCACCTCCAGATCCGCCACTGGCAACCCCGTGAGCGTCGCGAACCGCCCGAGCCTCGCCTGGGGCATCTCCGGCAGGGACGCCCGCAATTCCTCCAGCTCCCCCTCGGGCACGATCACCGGCAGCAGATCCGGATCCGGGAAGTAGCGGTAGTCGTGGGCCTCCTCCTTGCTGCGCATGGAGGTCGTGACGTTCCGCACGACGTCGTAGAGGCGCGTCTCCTGCACCACCGTCCCCCCGTCCTCGCACAGGTCCCGCTGCCGCAGTATCTCGAACTCGATGGCCCGGTGCACGTTGCGGAAGGAATTGAGGTTCTTCAACTCCGTCCTCGTGCCAAGCCGGGACTCCCCGACGGGCCTGACCGAGACGTTGGCGTCGCAGCGGAAACTCCCCTCCTCCATGTTCCCGTCGCACACGCCGAGATACGTGACCACGCCGTAGAGGGTCCTGAGATACGCCACGGCCTCGTCGGCACTCCCCATGTCCGGCTCGGAGACGATCTCCACGAGCGGGGTGCCGGCCCTGTTCAGGTCCACGTGGCTGCATCCGCGCTCCGGCAGATGGATGTTCTTGCCCGCGTCGTTCTCCATGTGGATGCGGGTGATGCCGACCCGCTTCACGCCGCCGCCGTCTCCGGGGATGTCCACGTGGCCGCCCTCGCACAGGGGCAGTTCGAACTGGGATATCTGGTACCCCGGCGGCAGATCCGGATAGAAATAGTTCTTCCGGGCGAAGAGGGACGGGGAATTGATCCTGCAGTCCAGGGCGAGTCCCACCAGCGCGGCAAAGCGGACCGCCTGCCGGTTGAGGATGGGCAGTGCGCCCGGCATGGCCGCGCAGACCTCGCAGACGTTCTCGTTGGGGGGGCAGCCGAACTCCGTGGAGCAGGAGCAGAAAAGCTTGGACCTGGTGGCGAGCTGCACGTGGACTTCAAGGCCTATGACGGCTTCGTAGGTGGTCATGGAAATTGGCTCCTGAAGCCTCCCGCTACTTCGCGGGGGCCCGTTTGACGCGGGTTATGGTGGCGTCGAAGTACCCTCCGACGCCGTATTCCCCGCGGCGCGTGAACTTCCGGGGGTCCGGGCCGATGATCTGCATCTCCCGGTTGCCCGCCTGGACCTCCTGGGCGATGCGCATCTCCTTGGTGCAGCCGGTGGAATAGGTGGCGTCCTTGCCGAACCACACCGGCGGCATCTTGCGGTCCATGAGGGAGAAGCTGCGCTCGACGTCCTCCATCGTCTGGAAGCGCCAGACGTCGATGAAGCCGCTGCGCTGCACCCGCTCCCACATGTACATGAGATCGTCCCCGTCCATGCCCTCCACGAAATGCTCCGCCGGATTGATGACGAAGAGCTTCTCCTCCCGGCCCCTGAGGTACTCCACGAAGGTCTTGGCCACCTCGATGGCGGTGGGGGTCTCCCCGGGGATGCTGCCGATGATGCAGCTGTAGAACATGACCGACATGCCCTTGGCGCGCTGCTCCCGCATCGTGTCGATGATGGCGTCGGCCTGGGCCACGATGTCCGCCTCGCTGATCTTGCGCACCCCGGCCGCCCGGGTCCGCATCTGGATCTGGAAGTCCGTCGCGTCGCGCCAGTAGCAGACGATGTCACGGGTGAAGGCGTGGGTCGTGCCCAGCAGCACGTCAACCGAACGCCACCCCTTGCACAGGATGATATCCGCCTCCTTCCAGGCCCGGGAGAACATCACCGAGACCCGGTAGAGATTCAGGCGCTCCCGCGTCCCGTCCCCGATGACGACAAGATGGTGCTCCCGCAGGCTCTTCAGCAGCTCGTTCTTGCCGACGCTCTGGCCCCGCAGGACGATGCCCCGCCTGAGCCACTGCCCGATCACCGGATCGTTCTCCATGTCGTCGATGGTGGGGGCGAAGAAGTGGAAGCCCGACTTGACGGCGAAGATGACCTTGTGGCCCATGCGGATGAGGTGGTGCGCCAGGGCGAGGTCGAAGATCGTCCCCCCGTCGGCGTCGCTGAGGAACAGCACCGTGGCCGTGCAGCCGTAGCTCTGCTGCCAGCGCTCGATCACGGGCAGCGCCCTGTTCTCCATGAACTCCATGGTCCTCGTGACTTCCGCGGCGCCCGGCCGCTGCTCGAGCCAATCCCGGGCCATGATGGAAAGGCACATGAACCGTGCCAGCTGCACGTTGTCCAGCAGAAGCCTCGCCCGACTCATCGATGGGGGCAAGGGCCGCCTCGGCATGGCCTCCAGCCCGTCCCGTATCTCGGGATAGGCGAGCATCTCCTGCTGCAGCTTCGTGGAGGCCCGCCGATGGTGGAGCCAGGGATCGTCAAGGGTATGGCCCTTCGCCAACGCGAGATCCGTCATGCGCTTCACGAGGCGGGACGGGATCAGCGTTTGCTGCCGGATGTACTGCACGTAGCGATACCTGCAGAACTGCAGCAGGCGCACCCGCTCCAGACGGTCGGTCTCGATGGACCGCACCAGCCGGACCACGATGCGCCAGGCGCGGTTGTACTGCCGCTGCAAGGCGTCGCGCTGCCGGGGGTCCACCAGCATGACGAAGGTCGCGTCCGAACAGGGGAGGTAGACCCCGTCGGGTTCCAGATGGACCATGAAGGCCATCTGCCCGGGCCCGGCGACGATCTGCGGGTTCATGGAGTAGGCCAGGTTGTTGTCGATCATCATGCTGTAGAGCCAGGCATCGAACACGACGTCCTGGCCCAGCCTGATGTCGGCGGTGCGGACGGGAAAGTTGCCGTACTTCATGGCAGGGTCTGGGGGATCGGCCCGAGTGGGCCCAGGAGGACGGGCCGACAGGGTCCGGAGGCTTTGGGGGAATCCGTGAGGCCTATGCTCTGCATGGCGCCGCCTTCAAGGAACAGCTTCTACAAGGCGGGCATCGCATGCCCGCATCTCCACCTCAGCCTTCGTCGGATTCCCTGCCGGTGGCGTCGACGGGAATCTGGGCGGCCGCATACATCCTCATGCGCCTGAAGAAGTGGCTGTCGTCGCCCACGATCCTCAGGGCGCGGGGCAGGGAGCGGACTTCCACCTCGTCCCCCACCTGCAGCAGCTGCCCTTCCTGGCCGTCCACCGTGAGGTAGCATTCCGCAGACCCCTTCATCAGTTCCAGGACGATGGTCCTGTCCGAGGGCACGACCGCCGGGGGGGCTAGGGAAAGGAACGGGCAGATGGGGACGAAGACCACCACGTCCAGATCCGGGGAGAGGAGCGGGCCTCCCGCGGAGATGCAGTAGCCGGAGCTGCCCACGGGCGTCGCCACCACGACCCCGTCGCCGCGGACGGAGGTCAGGGGGACGCCGTCCATCCTGACGTCCACGTTGACGACCCGGGAGAAGGCGCCGTGGCTCAGCACCACGTCGTTGACGGCGTATCCGGAGATCGGGGGTCTCCCTTCGCTGCGCACGGTCCAGGCCAGGACGGAGCATTCCCGCATGGGGGCGCGGCCCTCAAGGCAGGACTCCAGCACCGGCCGCCAGTTCTCGGGATCCGCCGCGGTGAGGAAGCCGACGCGGCCGAAATTCACGCCCGCCAGCACCACGGACTGTCCCACCAGCATCCTCGCGACGCCGAGCATGGTGCCGTCGCCTCCGAGGACGATCACGGCATCCGTGGAACCGGGAGGGACGGCGTCAAGGGAGGCGGCCTCGCGCATGGACACGAGGTGGCCCTGGTCCGTCAGCCACTGATGTATGCGGCCGGCGAGCCGGCCGGCATCCTCGTGCCCAGTCTTGTGGACGAGCAGAACGCGCTGTGGGGATGGCATGCCGGGACTCTACGCCAAGCGGTGACGGCGCACAAGCGGGACGACGGCCGGCGTGGGGAGGGACGGCGGAAGGGCATATATCGTCAGGCGAGACGCCGGGGCAAGGGGAACATCGATGAAGCGGGGGTGGAGTCGGGGGATGGTTTGGCCATGCCTTGGATACGGAGGTGAAGGGGACGCCCCGTTTGCGGCTTCATGGGCTGAAGGGGTGGATGGCGAGGATGGAAGACTCCGCCACGATATGCGGAGGGAAGTCGTTGGGGGAGAAAAAACCATTCTGTCGATTTTTGCATCCAGTTTGCGGACAATGAGATTCATATGCTTTTTAAACACTTTCTATATCTGGCGAAGGCTTCTTTCATGAATGATGTAATTGGCTTGCGCTGAGAAATCGACAATAAGCATAGAGTTTATCTTATTCGATGATTTTATTTTGCTTGCTAACTCTGATGCGGTGTTGCTTGCACCTATGTGAATAAAACTTCTAGGCTTCAAGTATCGAAAACCTGAGTATTTTGTAAAAATTATTACTATCCTTTACAATTCTGTGTGGCTGCTCATTTTTATGATGTATGCTATAAAAAACAAAGACGCCCTAGAGACGTCTTTGTTTTTGTTTCGGTGGCATGCCGTTGTTGAACAGTCTCTGAAATAGTACAAGAAGCCGATGCCGTTGGTTCTGCAACAGAGTTATTTTTTTTGGTGGGGGGATAACCTCAAAACAGTATCGTGGATAAATCATTGTGAATATATAAATTGATATTCATTTCGTTTGCTCTTTAACAAAAGACTCAACAGCTTCTCTATTCAACCACAAAGACAATTCCTTAGGCATTTTGAATGAATCAAAGCCAAACTTCCGATAAAATTTTTCTGCTTGATCGTCTTTTGCGTCTACTGTAAGCATTGCCCAGATCTGGCCGAATGTTAATATTCTTTCCATGGCATTTACTACCAACAATCCACCCACACCACGATTTTGATAATTTAAATCAACAGCAAGCCTTCCCAGACGAATCGAAGGTATTTCAGGATAGCGGGGCAATTTTTTAGCAACAGCATCGGGTAATTGCGAAAGTGGAATAACTGCAGCGGCGATTGTATAAAACCCGTATACAGCATTCACGTTAGATGGGTCAGTGGCGATTATGACATCTGAATACCCACGTACCATATCTTGGCGTGCGATCTGTTTCAGATAAACGTCAAGCTTAGGTTCACCGCAGATGAAGTGATCCCGCTTAACTTCTTTACTTAATTTACAAAATCTTATAAGCATCTATCTATTACACACTCCTTATACTGCGCTAAAACTTTTTTCATGTATGGTGTTATAGGTTTAGGCTTAGGATTCAATATTGATTCAACTAATGCAATTTGATCCTCTTGCGAGACATGTATAATACCGCGATAGCCACCACTTAAATAGTCATCGTCATCATCAATATCAACAACTTCATTGACATCAATTTCATTATCACAGGTAACATTTTTTGTCTGTTGTGCAACCGTATCGTTGGAAGTGATATCCGACGATGTAGTCGATTCAGAAGCTGTGGACAAAGAATCACATGGTGCAGTGGAAATGTCTACGCTGGCATTATCCATGATTCCTCCAATGTCTTTGCAAGATATCATTTTTTAAAATAGATATCTTGATGAGTGAATGAATATATATTTAGCCCAATAGTTCTTATTGGGCATTAAAAAGAATGTTCATGTGTAGACACAGTAGTGGTAGTATATTTTTTGCAAAAGTCTTATGGAGAAGCATCAAAATATTATAATCGCAATAACAATATATCAATGAAGAAATTTTGAAGCTATGGAAATAAATATTTAAAAAATAAAAAAGCAGGTATCTATTCGATAAACAACATTCCTACTAATAATTAAGACGCATCACAGTAGGGAAATAACTCCTATCAAAGTTCAAGCGCAACCTTCCGATATGAGGCAGCCGCAGGCCACAAACCACATCGACCATGACGGCGTCATGAAACGGCAAAGGTATCTCAGCGGCTTCATGCATGCGGACATCTTCCACATCTAAAAGGAGTTGATCCACGCATACGGGGCCGGAAAATGTCCGGCGAGAAGGCCCACGCAGCCTTGATCCGGCCCGGTTACACCAACCCAAAGGCCGAACCCATCCCAACGCCGTGAGGAATCGTACCTCGCCCCAGACCGATGTCAAGAAGCAAGGTGAGACCCATGAAAAGGTCCAACCGCAGACCACGGGCCCATCGTCCGCAACACCGCCGCAAAACTGCCCGTGAACCTCTGCGACTTCCTGCACGCAGGCCTCTCCCAACGCCAGCAAGGAGACGGCCAGCAGTTGGGGCCCGGAAATGCCCAAAAGGGACATCATCGCGGCCTGAAGCCCGGCAGGTCACGCACCACCGTCCTGGCCCCTTGCCCTCCCGGAAGTTCACGGCGATGGGCACATCGGCGCGTTTCGGCGGTGGAGGCATCTGGCCCATGCCCCGCACGGCGTTCATGGCGGCGGCGTCCGTCTCTGGATGGCCGCTGCTCCTGGCCACCCTCGCCGAACCTTGGACCACCCTCCAGTCCTCGTCCACGATGGACGCCAAAGTGGTCACCCCGGTCCAGCCCTTGCCCCGGGCATTCACCGGCTAGACGACAGCAGGCGCGCAGCAGGCGCCCCGGTTCCGCAAGACACTTCCGCAGGCGGAGGCTCGCCGTCCTCCATGCGCACGGTGCGCTGCACCCGTTCCTCCCCCTGTGGGACGTTTCGCGGCTGATCTTGGCCGCACCTTCGGGACGGAGGCTTGGGGTGGCGCGAGGACCGCCGCTCACCACCCCGGCATGCCGAACGAACCGAACACCTTGAAAACGGCAAACGCGCCCACCCGATGCACCCTGCTCCCTGACGTTGCCAGCCCCGGGCATTTCGCATAGACTCCACGCCCGGGCAAGCCGACAAAATCCCTGCGCCGTTCCAGTCTTTCGGACCATGGTGTATCCTGCCGGATCCACCGCCAAGAAAGGGACGGCGCATTCCGTCCCGCCTCGCCCCAAGGCGGACGGACCCTGCGACACATCGCCCATCTGGAGACGGTCAGACATGCACGATGCATCTTTGGAAATGATCAGCGCCCATGCCAAGGAAGGCTGCCGGCTCAGGGAAGAGTTCTTCCGCGACGCGGCCCCGAAGCTGCAGAAGACCGCCCGCATCATGGCCCAATGCCTCGACAGTGGCGGCAAGCTCCTCCTGTGCGGCAACGGCGGCAGCGCCGCCGACGCCCAGCACGTCGCCGCGGAATTCGTGGGACGCTTCCTGAAGGACAGACCGGCCCTGCCGGCCATCGCCCTGAACTGCAACACATCCTCCCTGACGGCGATCGGCAACGACATGGGCTACGACACTACGTTCTCGCGGCAGGTGGAGGCCTTCGGCAAGGAAGGGGACGTGCTGCTGGCCTACTCCACGTCCGGCAAAAGCCCGAACGTCCTGGCGGCGTTGCAGGCCGCCTGGCAGAAAGGCCTCGTCACGGTGGGATTCACCGGACAGGGGGGCGGCCAATGCACGGCCTTCTGCGACATCCTGCTGGACGTCCCCAGCACCCGGACCCCTCTCATCCAGGAGATCCACATCGCCGCCTCCCACGTCATCTGCCTGCTGGCGGAGTACTACCTCTACGAGAACACGGACGCCCTCGCCTCCGATGACGAGAAATAGCCCGACAACGCACAGGAAACCCAACGATGCCCATCTACGAATACACCTGCACCAAATGCGGACGGGAATTCGAGGATCTCGTCTTCGGCGACCAGGATCCGCCCTGCCCGGACTGCGGCAGCCCGGACACCAAGAAGCTCATGTCCCGCTGCTCCCACACCGGCGGATCCAGCGACGGCTACGACGCAGGCGCCTCCGCCCCGGCCTCCGGCTGCGGCGGCTGCGCGGGCGGCCACTGCGCGACCTGCGGCCACTGATCCCCACCGGACGCCCTGCATGGCACGACCGGACGATTCCCTCGTCATCGCCACACGAGGAAGCCGACTCGCCCTCTGGCAGGCGGAGCACGTCAAGGCCCGGCTCGCCCGGCGCCGCCCGGGACTCGACATACGCCTGAAGGTCGTGAAGACGACCGGGGACAGGATACTGGACGTCCCCCTGGCCAAGGTCGGAGGGAAGGGGCTCTTCGTCAAGGAGATCGAGGAGGCCCTGCTGGCCGGGGAGGCGGACATCGCCGTCCACAGCATCAAGGACGTGCCCATGGTCCTGCCGGAGGGTCTGACCCTTGGCGCCATCCCGGCGAGGGAGGATCCCAGGGACATGTTCCTCGGCGTTCGCCATCCCGACGTCGAAGCCCTTCCCCCGAACGCCACGGTGGGCACCAGCAGCCTGCGCCGCCAGGCGCTGCTCCTGGAACGGCGTCCTGACCTGCGCATCGTGGGACTGAGGGGCAACGTGGACACCCGCCTGCGCAAGCTCGTCGAAGGCGAGTGCGACGCCATCGTGCTGGCGGCGGCCGGTCTCAAGCGTCTCGGGCTGCAGGCCCCGGTCATGCTCCCCCTGTCGCCGGACCGGTTCCTGCCCGCCATCGGGCAGGGGGCCCTCGGCATAGAGTGCAGAGCCGGGAATCGCCGGGCGCTGGAACTGCTGGCCGGACTCGAGGACAAGGGCACCCGATGCTGCGTCGAGGCCGAACGCGGCCTGCTGGCCGGACTGGAGGGCGGCTGCCAGGTGCCCATCGCCGGACACGCTTCAATGGAGGACGGCCGCATCACGCTGCGGGGCCTCGTGGCCACGACGGACGGCGACCGCGTGCTGCGCAGGGAGATCCAGGGATCCCCCGAGGATCCGAGACGTCTGGGGCTGGAACTGGCCGAACTGCTGCTTCGCGCGGGCGGCCGGAACATCCTGGACGAACTGCTGCACGCCGTCCGATGACCTTCGGTCCGATGGCCGCCCCCCGACCCGCCCCAACACATCCCCAGAGGAGACCCCGTCCCGATGCCCATGCCCCACCCCCTTCCCGCCGCGAAACTCCACACCGTCCACGATCCCGAACGGATCCCCTGGCCGGACACGACGGCGATCCCCCTGCCCAGGGAGGGCAACGGCCATCTGCACGCCTTCCAGCCCAGGGCCATGAAGGCCCTGGATCTCGCCTTCGACATCCCCACCCCAGGATACAACGTCTACCTCGCCGGCGACCCCGGCCTGGGACGCACCTACACCCTGCTGTCCTACTTGGCGCCAAGGGCGAGGCGCCGGAACTCCCCTCCGGATCTCGTCTACGTCCACAACTTCGCCGACCCCGACACCCCCACCCTGCTGATCCTCGAGACCGGGCAGGGGGCGCGCCTGCGCCAGCTTCTCAGGGATGCTATGGACAACGTCGCGACGGAGCTCGACCGACGCATGCAGAGGGCCCCCTACGTCAAGGAGTCCACCAGGATACTCAAGCACTTCCAGGACGAGCGGCGCACCCTCGTGGACAGGATGACGACCGTGGCGGGAAGCGAAGGGTTCCAGCTGGACATGGACGATGCGGGCTCGCCGACGCTCTATCCGCTGGTGGAGGGCAAGCGCCTGAGCCAGGAAGAATTCGACCAGCTGGACTTCGCCCTCCGCATGAAGCTCAAACGCCGCAGCACGCGGCTCCTGCAGTCCATGGCACAGTTCATGCGGCGCTTGAACAAGGCCGAGGAGTCCCTTCGAGGCGACCAGTCCGAACTGGTGCGGCAGGTCATGATCCAGGTGCTGGACACCCAGCTGACCCCGGTCCGGGACAGGATGCTCAAGAACAGCAAGGCCGCGGGACTTGCGGAGTATTTCGAGGCCCTGCGGGAGGACATCCTCAAGCACGTCGAGGATTTCCTCCCCGTCGATCCCGCCCCGCCCCAAGGGCAGGAACTTCCCAAGTCCCAGGACTTCTGCCGCTACGAGGCCAATCTCCTCGTGGACAACAGCCGGCAGACGGGCGCCCCCATCGTGGTGGAGGACAACCCCACCGCCGTGAACCTGCTGGGGTGCATAGAGCGGAAATCCGAGATGGGAGCCCTTGTCACGGACTTCACCCTGATCAAGGCGGGCAGCCTCCACAGGGCGAACGGCGGCTATCTCGTCCTGCACGTCGACGACTTCCAGCAGCACCAGGCCGCCTGGGACGGGCTTTTGCGCGCCCTGCGGGCGAATTCGCTGCGCATCGAAGACGCCGAGGATCCCAACGATGCCGGGGTGCGCACCAAGGGCATATCCCCCGCCCCCCTGCCCCTGGACGTGAAGGTCATCCTGGTGGGCGACGAGGACGTCCACGAGCAGCTGCTGATGGCCGACGTGCGCTTCGGCAAGCTGTTCCTCGTCAAGGCCCACATGAACGACATCGCCGTGCGCAACGCGCGCAACATCCGGGCCTACCTCCAGCGCATCGCCCAGATCGTGTCCGAGAACGGGCTTCCCGCCTTCGACCGGACGGCCCTGGCATGGCTCATCGACTACGGATCCGTCCTGTGCGAGGACCAGTTGAGCCTTTCCCTGAAGTTCCCGCTGCTGCGGGAGATCATGATCGAAGGGGCCTCCATGGCCAAGGGGAAGAAGGGGGGCATCGTGGACGCCTCGGCCCTTGAGGTCGCCCACGCGGCGCGCATCAACAGAGTCGACCTCGTGGAGGAGCGGTTCATGGAGGACTACGACCGCAAGCTCATCAAGGTGCAGACCAGCGGCTCCGCCGTGGGGCAGGTCAACGGGCTTTCCGTCACGTGGCACGGCGACTTCGAGTTCGGGCTGCCCCACAGGATATCCTGCACCGTGGGGGTCGGGCACGAGGGGATCATCGACCTGGAGCGGGAGGCGGAACTGGGCGGCCCGATCCACACCAAGGCCATGATGATCATCAAGAGCTACCTCACGGGCCTCTTCGCGCGACGCAAGCCCCTTGAACTCAGCGCATCCCTCTACTTCGAGCAGAACTACGCCGAGATCGAGGGGGACTCCGCCTCCGGGGCCGAACTCGCCGCCCTTGTCTCGGCCCTTGCGGACGTTCCCGTGCGTCTCGACATGGCCTTCACGGGGGCGGTCAGCCACAGCGGGCAGGTCATGGCCGTGGGCGCGGTCACCCGCAAGATAGAGGGCTTCTACAAGGTCTGCGCCAGACGGGGATTGACGGGAACCCAGGGGGTCATCATCCCCCAGGACAACGTGTCGCACCTCATGCTGGACTCCGCCGTGTGCAAGGCCGTGGAGGAGAAGCGGTTCGCCATCTATCCGGTGAGCCGCATCGAACAGGCACTGGAGTTGCTCACAGGGCGCCCTGCCGGCCAGCGAAGCAGCGACGACACCTTCACCGCCGGAAGTCTCTACGATCTGGCGGACAAGCGGCTCCAGGATCTGGGGACCCGGGCCCACAACGCATACGAACGGCGCTCCAAGGATCGCAGGCCGCCGAGGAGACGATCGTGAAGGCCGAGGCGCCCGGCCGGGACGGAGGCCCGTTGCGCCCTCACGGTGCGGAGGCAATGGGCCGGTCCTTGACGGTGCGGTCCCGGCTCCTGCGACGCCAGGGCCATCGGTGAAGATGATGCCAGGCAGCGCCCCCCGCACCGTCCTCATGACCGGCTGCAAGGTCAACCTCGGATTGCGCATCGTCGGCGTGCGCGATGACGGCTATCACTTGCTTGACTCGACGTTCCTGCCTCTGGCGAGCCCGAGGGACCGCCTCGAGGTCCATGCTGAACCCGGATCGAGCCTTACGCTCGTCTGCGACGACCTCGATGTCGATCCCCTGCGCAACACGCTGGTCCGCGCCCACGAGGTCTATGCCGAGGCAACGGGCTTCTCCCCGGGTCTGCGGGTCGTGCTGCACAAGGGCATCCCCACGGGGGCCGGCCTCGGCGGTGGCAGCAGCGACGCTGCCGCCCTCCTGCGTCTGCTGGACCGCATGGCCCCCGCTCCCATCGCCGGGCCGCGCCTGATCGACATCGCCCTGCGCGTCGGCGCCGACACCCCCTTCTTCCTGCAGAGAGCGACATGCCGCGTCACGGGCGTGGGAGAGGAACTCACGCCCTGCCCGACGCCCTGCCCGGGGATGTGGCTCGCGCTGGTCTGTCCGCCCCTGAAGGTGAAGACCAAATGGGCCTTCGACGCCTACGACAAATGGCGGAAGTCCCAGACAGGATCCGGGCCTTCCGCCCCACTCCCCGATGCCGTCCCGGCCCTCCTCCGCGAACCCGCCGAAGACACCTCGGCGAATCCCTTCAAGAACGATCTGGAACCGGTTGTCTTCGCGGCCCATCCGACACTGGCCCATATTAAAACCCGACTGCTGGAGATGGGGGCGGCCCACGCCTTCATGAGCGGGAGCGGTTCCAGCATCGTGGGCATCTTCCCCCGGACGCACTTTGCGGCGGCGATGCGTGCGGCCGCGGAACTGCGGGCGCATACGTGCCGCGTCCACGTCAGGCGCATCCATCCCGGCCCCGATCCCGGGACGACCGGCCAGGCGATGCAAGGCGTCCCTCAAGGTCAAGCGCAGGCGCCGGAATCCCTTGACAAAACGCCAGCCTGCGACTAGAAGCCCTCTCTCCGTCGCGGATGGGTCGTCCTTCCGCGCCCGGACGGAACCCTCTCCGGAGGGTCCCTTTGTGAACGACCTGGAACCGGCGGTTTACAACGCCCTGCGCTGGCCGACATCGCGTCCTGGTCGATCGCGCCGGGATATGCCCCGCCTTCCAGGCGGGATCGGACGTGGCCCCGGCAAGACGGGATCGTTCCCCGAGGTCCCAATGCATCGGCGATGCATGGGCCGCGGAACCCAGCGCACGTGCATGCCGTGCGCACGTCAGGCGCATCCGGCGCCGTCCGGATGCGACGAAGACCGAACCTGCATGCGGACGGACGCAGCAAAACGAGTTGGGATGTCGCCAAGTGGCTAAGGCATCGGATTTTGGTTCCGACATTCGAAGGTTCGAGTCCTTCCATCCCAGCCACAACTTCCGGGGTCGCCCGGTTTTTTTTGTGACAGGGGCGGCATCCGCCTCCGAGGAGCCGTCGATGCCATTGTCGCAAACGCCCGATGCGACATCCCATGGGCATCGCCTCCCTCACGGGGCGGAACACTGAACCGGGGCGCCGACGGCCCCCGCATACACCTCCACCAAACCACACCGGCAACGGCAGGTACAACACCATGTTCAGCGACATGAAGATCGTCACGGGATCCTCCAATCCCGAACTCGCCAAGGCGATCTGCGACCACCTCGGCTGCCAGCTGACCCCCACCCTCGCGACCACCTTCAGCGACGGGGAACTGCGCATCGAGATCGGCGACAACGTCCGCGAAGATGACGTCTTCGTCGTGCAGTCCACCTGCCCCCCCGCGGTGAACAACAATTTCATGCAGCTGTGCCTGATGCTGGACGCCCTGAAGCGCGCCAGCGCCGGGCGCATCACGGCCGTCGTCCCCTACTACGGCTATGCCCGGCAGGATCGCAAGGTCAGCCCACGGGCCCCCATATCGGCCAAGATGACCGCGGATTTCCTCAGCGTCGCCGGGGCCGGCCGCATGGTTACCATCGACCTGCACGCGGGACAGATCCAGGGGTTCTTCGACTGCCCCGTGGACAACATCTTCGCGGCGCCGGTGATACTGGATTCCTTGCGCCGCCTCGGGGAGCAGCTCGTCATCGTCTCCCCCGACGCCGGCGGCGTCGAGCGGGCCCGCGCCTACGCCAAACGCCTGAACGCCCCCCTGGCCATCGTGGACAAGCGCAGGGACCAGCCGAACCAGGCCACCGCGCTCCACGTCATCGGCAACGTGAAGGACCGGACGACCGTCATCGTCGACGACATGATCGACACCGCCGGGACCTTGGTGGCCGGCGCCGAGGTGCTCGTCGCGAACGGGGCGTCCCGGGTGCTGGCCTGCGCCACCCACGCCGTGCTCTCCGGGCCGGCCATCGACCGCATAAACGGCTGCGAGGCGCTGTCCGAAGTCTACGTCACCGACACCATCCCGCTGGGCGAGAAGCTCGAGCGATGTCCGAAGCTCAAGGTCATCAGCGTCGCCGCCCTGCTGGGGAAAACCATCCACAACATCCACACGGGATCCTCGGTCAGCGTGCTGTTCGTTTGAGTTCCCGCCACAGCCACACAGGAGCAATCACACCATGGCCATCGAAAAGACACTGAAGGTCGAGAAACGCCTCCAACACGGCAAGGGACCCAACGGACGGCTCCGCGGCAAGGACCTGATCCCCGGCGTCTTCTACACCCCCGCCGGAGAGAACGTCTCCGTGCAGATCCCGGCCCTTCCCCTGGAGAAGACCTTCGGGGAGATGGGATACACCTCGGTCTTCAACCTCGAGATATCGGACGGCGACGCCACCAGCGTCCATCCCGTGCTCTTCTGGAAGATCCAGCGCCATCCTTACAAGAAGGTCTTCACCCACATCGACTTCTACGGCGTCGACCTGGACAAGGTGGTCAAGGTGGAGGTACCGGTGGAATTCGTGGGCACGCCCAAGGGAGTGAAGCTGGGCGGGGTCATGGAGACCTACCGGGAGACGGTCCGGCTCGCCAGCAAGCCCTTGGACATGCCCAGGAAGCTCGTCGTGGACGTGTCGGCCCTCGAGGTCAACAACCACATCACCGCGTCGGACCTGAATCTCCCCCCGAACGTCAAGACGGTGTGCTCCGGGGACACGGTCATCGTCAGCGTCCTCACCAAGTCCAAGGAGGAACTGGAAGGGGAGGCGGCAGAGGCCGCCGCGGCAGCAGCGCCCGCCGCGAGCTAGCCGGGCCCTTCGCCGGGTCGCGGCCTTCGCCGGCGCGCCGTTCCGCCTTCGGGAGTCCCAAGCGTGCAACCCGCCAACGGGCCTTTCCAGCGCCACCGCGTGGACTCCCCGGGCGGGGCCTTCGCCATCGACTACTGGCCCAATCCCGGCGCCGGTTGCATCCTTTTCTATCCGGGCACAATGCTGTGCCCGAGGCAGTACGCCGTCATCATTAAGGCGCTGCGGGACGCGGGCCTCGCCGTGGCGGCCATCCATTTCACGGGACACGGCGCCATGCCCCATCGGCGCCGTTTCACGTTCGAGGGATTGCTGGCCAACTGCCTCGCCGCCGAGGCGTGGCTCAGGAAGAAGGGGCACGAGGCCATCGCCGCATGCGGCCACAGCCAGGGAGGCATCCTGACCTTGGCCCACGGCGCGGCATCGAAGAATCTCACGGCCATCTTCCCCATGAGCGGCGTGCTGCCCCAGCGGCCCGAACTGCTGGCCCTGACGCGGCTGGACTTCCTGGCCGAAAAAAGAGCCAACGTTGAAACGTGGTGCCGCGGACTCGCCAAGTGGCTGCCGCGGTTCCCGCTGCCGGTATGGGGCTACCTCTCCCTGAAACGGCTCTTCCAGGGAATGCGCAAAGACTGCATCGTGCCCCGGGGCGGGGGCAGATGGTGGTATGGGGCGGGGTACCTCACGACCCTGCTCACCGCGACCATCGCCCCCCGCATGCACTGCCCCGTCCATCTCTTCAACGCCGCTGACGACGGCCTTTTCACGCCTGAGGTCATCCAAGGCACTTTCCAGGCGCTCGAGGCGCCCTTCAAGCGCCTGGTCTGGCTTCCCGGAGGCGGACACCTCGCCATCTTCTCCCCCGGCATCGCAACGGTCGTCGCGCGAACTGTCGCCGCGGCCTGCGCAGACCTCGGCATGCCGTTGCGGATCGAAGCCTCCCGGTGAGCCGCGAGGGGCCTGCCCCCAGCGATGGGGACAGCCGGGACGATCACCCTTTATTTTATAGATGTCCCCCAACCAACGCAGGGGCCGCCCGAGAATGGCCTACTTGCCGTCGAACAGGCCCCAGAGGGGGGCCAGGGCAGGATGCGCGACATCGCCGGATACTGAGCAGGCGTCCATATGACCGGGGCGGCACTCGCACCGCAAGCGTCCCTCATGGCAGTCTGGCCGGCGAGCGCGGACGCTCTTCCAGTATGCCCCCAGACCGGACAAAGTCTAGACTTTCTTAGGCGAGCGCGGACGCTCTTCCAGTATGCCAACGCCCATCATGTCTGGCGCAAAGGCAGACTGGGATGCCAGAATATCGGCCACCCAAGCGGGTCGGCGAGGAGGGGTGAAAAAATTTCGCAGAAGAGGAAAAAAATCGATGCGCAAGGCTTGACCGTCCTCCAGACAGGGTATACAAGGCCCATGTCACACCCTGCTGCAGGGCGGGGCAATCTCTAGAAATCCTCTTGGGGGAAGGCAGATGAGCACTGGGTTTGATGGGCAATTGAACGTGCTTGGAATGGCACGAGACTTGCACCTACCTACCTACCTACCTACCTACCTACCTACCTACCTACCTACCATAGCTCGCCGTTAGCGAAACTCGCTCGCGGCGTCTCCATATTTCAGACGAGGGCGTCATCTTCCGATGACGACACCTCGCCTATTTTTTTCTATTGTCCGCTCGCACGCACATGCGTGTGAGCGGGCATTTTATTTATATAAGGCCCAATTTAATGTAAATATTTAACAACAACAAAAAAATAGATAGCAAATGTGTAGCTTTATATCTTTTGGGAACACAACATACGCCCTGAACGCTGCAAAACAAGCGGCCTCAGATGAATTCTATACGCTATTAAAGGACATTAAAAAAGAGTTGCAAAATTATAAAGAGATATTTTTCGGAAAGACAATACTCTGTAACTGCGATGACCCTTATGAATCGAATTTTTTTAAATTTTTTGTAATGCATTTTAACGATTACAATATCAAGAAGTTAATTGCAACTTCATATAAAATACCTCCATTTACATGGAAAGCACTCCCCTTGGAATGTATTTCTGGGAAGGAGTATTTCGCAAGTGCCGATAAAACAATTAAATATAAGCAGAGAGGAATTCCATACAAAGTAGAAGTCAATAAAATTTCCGATGTTAGTTATGTCGACACCATTGAAAATATTGATGTTGATTCGCTTATTCGTAATGAATCAAATGCTATAACAAAACTTAATGGAGATGGTGATTTTCGCTCTGAAGAATATATATGTATATTGGAGCAAGCTGATATATAGAAGATCAAATATTTGTTTGAAGGCCACCCACTGTATGGCTGGGGTGGCAATGGATACCTAGTCAGGCTTTCCAATAATTATGCGACCAACTATAGTACCCAAATCCGTGACGGGGGTGGGGCCCTCCCTCCCTTGGTGGCCCAGAGGGTGCCGAGATGACGAAAAAATGCATCTCGACAGTAAAAAATATATTTTTTGAGCCCCGAACTCTTG
>JAISTH010000087.1 GCA_031272715.1 Desulfovibrio sp. | reverse complement strand
CGGGCCGTCCCGTCACGATGCCGTATGGCTCCGGACCATGCAGGACGACGCGGTCGACGACCATCCGGCCGCCGGGCCGGAGCCGGCCGTTCGCGGCCGCGAAACCGGGCGACAGGCGTCTGGTCAGCATTGCCCGCATCGCATGCCAAGGGGCGGATTGGAATCTTTGATCCATCGATCTCCGGCCGGATGCTCCAAGACAGGACCGGGAGGCGGACGCTGATTTCCCGGCCCGGCATGGCGGAAGGCCCGCAGGCCGCATCCCTGCCCGATCGGCCGTTCCGGCCGGCGGCATCATCGCCCTCCCCCCATTGACGGTTTCGGCATCGCCGGTTTCGGGACAACGCGGCTTCCGGCATTGCCGCACTCGGCGGCATCAAGGCCGCCTGCGGGCTCGACCCCGGCATCGGCAACGCCGATGGCCGCCAATCGGCCCGGGAACGGCCCGCCTGGACGGCCCGCATCCCGGGCGGTTCCCGGAGGGCGGTTCCAGCACCGCGGATCCCGTCCAAATGGATGTAGGGGCACGGCGTCACGAGCGTCGCCATGGAATCGACGGGCGTGCCGTGGGTCCCGCTCCTCGAGATGGCGGACGCTGCGGGCCTCAAGTCGCCCCCGGTCAGCCCCATCCCCAGGCCGAAGCCTGCCGGGCGGGAAGACGGGGGCAGCACGCCTGGCATCCCGGCACCTGCACTCGCCGGGGTTGCCGCCCCCCCCCTTCCTGTCTCCCGGACGACGGGATCCGCGAATTGCGGTCCCTCAACCGCATGCGCCGGCAGCGGGTCCTGGACAGGGCCCGGGAGATCCATCGCATGGCGAAGGCGCCCGACCGGATGATCGTGAGTGTGTCCATGGCCGTCGGCGCCCTCCACGGCGAGACGGGATTCAAGGATCGTCGGGGTCGTCGTCGATGGCGGGCGGAATCCCGCGAGGCTGGCCACGCTGCGGGACCACATGCGCCACAGGACCAAATGCGGAGATCGCCCTGCGACTTCACGTGAACTTCAAGGCCGAGCACCTGTACGAGCCGGAGTGCGCCCTGAAGGCCTGCGACTTCTTCACCGAACAACTGGACAACGCCAAGCGGACTGCGGAATGCACGGAACTCATGGCTGGAAAGGCTGTCGTCGAGGACGTCCGGCAGACGATGGGCGAGGATGCGGCATAGTGGATCGAAGATGGACCATCGCCCCGCCAACCCGCATCCTAACCGGCGGAATCGTCGATATCCGTTGAAGTCTCGCCACAACCAGCCCACTCCTGCGGCGATTATACCCAACCGCACCCATCATGCATCGTCGCGACGATGGCGCAACTGACCTCATACCGCGGCAGGCAGAAGCTCAACTGGCGGTTGTGCGTCGTTTTGACACCAATAGTGCACATTTACATAGAGCTTGACGGTGCTGTTCTTGAAGTGTCCAATAAATAATAATAGTCACAAATTCCGATGACTCGACATCTATGAATGATATCGAGACAGAATCAATATTATATACATGCACTTATAAATGACGAGACAAAAAAACAAGAATAATATTTACAAATCGATAATTCACCAAGGCTCATCGCCACACCATCTTGCCACATCCTCTACCGTTCTGCCTTGTGCGTCCGTGATCCCCCAATTATGAAACTCCATCGGCAAAGTTCCAAGCAACGCACGTCGATGAGCTATTGTCTCGCCAGTTGCTGGATTCACCACCTTCTTCCATAGAGAGGAGTTTGAGCGCCACTTTCTGGCCCAACGATGCCCACGATACTCCTGCCAACTCTCCTGTCCAAACTCTGGGACAAGGGTAGTCGCAATCTCCACTAAAGCATCATCCATAAGTGAAAGTCCATGCCGCAATCGAATCTTCCATGCATGCCCCATGAGGAACGTTTCTCGCAAAACATCACGCAGTATCGATTGTTCACAGGCTACGATTTCACGCAAGATGAATGCGGACCTTGCACGAAGTCTCTCACGGCGAGGTCCAGGTTCTGTGCTGGCAAGTTCGATAAGACTTTTCACTACGTAGACATCGGCCGTTATATGCTTAACGAGGACGCCATATTCATGATAGAGGACGTTACTCTGGACATTCCTGTCGAAGTAGACAAGATGTCGGGTTTCGGGAGTCAGTAGTTCCACGGGTGGGAGTGGTGGATAGGCATTTTCCGGAGCAATCATGCATCCATGAACGTCCATGGATACGCCAGTAATGGTGTCTCGGTAGCGCAACGGCGCTGAGCGACCTGGGATCTTCTCGAGAAACGGCGCCATGTCCAGCATGCGGAGCATTTCCTCAAACTGCCCATGAGGCAGCGCAAGGCTCAGCAACGGACTGCCATCCTCCGCCTTGTCCTCGTCAATGGCTTCCATAGTGTCAGCAGGGGCCTTTTCTCCAAGGACACAGCAGACTCCGGGAAAGATCGTCTGTCCGAATAGGAACGCTCCTTTGCGGAAGACGCCCAGAAAGGAAAGTCGCCGAAGGGCATCGCCGACATCCTTGGCGGGATGCGGATAGTCGTCGGCGAGGAGGAATGCAATATCACGAGCTACGCTTGGCGAATTTTATGATAAACATCACGAAACTGTACCGCTGGATCTGTCTCTGGGGCACCCTCGAAAGGATCCCCTCGCAGCCGCTGATTTTCCTCTGCAGATGCGGGCAGCCAGCTCTCCAAGGAGAGGGAATGCTCTATGATGTCAATGTGAAATGCTTTCAGGCACTCCATCGCATATCCTCAGACGTTTTCGCAGCAAATCTGCACGGCGATGATCAGTCGAATTGGTCAAACCCCATGCTCTTCGCAATGCGCTTGATACGTTCCACATCTCCGCGAGGCGCTTTCTCTTCGATGGCTTCAAGGACATGGGGCGGAAGCATCGACAAAAGACGGTTCCGTTCCCGATCAAGTTCTCGCGGGGTAAGGCCGCATGGATCAGGGGCGTCCATCACTGCATCCGGAAGATGCTCCTTCGGAAAGAGACCGTGTCTGGCATGCCAGTGGGCAAGGGTCTCGCCCTGACGTCCTTCAATTGTCTTCAGCCAGAGGGGCGAATCCGCCGAAGGCATTCTCTCCTCTCTTGGCACGACCACGCCTGGTGGCGGGACAGGTTTACGCCAAGGGGCTAACGTCCATAGATCCGCCGTCAATCGTTCATCGGTCAGGGCGTCCATGGCAGCAGCCAAGCGTTCGCGCCATGCTGGTCAGGTGTCCAGTGCATCGTTGATGGCGGTGGCGAGTTTCTCGGGGCTCCGTTCTAGCAAGACTTTGAAGAGAAGAGATGCTTGTGCACGATCCTTTTGAATCTTTTCGCGAAGATATTCTGGGCCTTTTCTGCCCAGTCTTCTGCATGTCGAAATAATCATCTTATGTACGGCGAACCGTTCAGGGCGAGGGACATTCATAGGAATACCGCCGCCCTGCAAGGAGACGGCACGTATTTCTTGATATATCAGGTAATCCATATAAGGGATTGAACTCCCAAATGCGCCTCCAAGTGCAGGAAGTCTATGTTGCGGCTCTTGGCCATGGATTTCCGGAGTAAGCACATCAACTTTAAATTGTACATTGTCTATTTCTGTTTCCCAATGTATGGGGTGTTCATGCGCCGCGACAGGTGAGAAATTGGCCACTTCTTTTAGCGCCGTGATAAGGTGCACGTCCATGGCATCGTGCATTGCGTATGATATAGTACTAGACTGCACAAGATCTATATCGTCCGTGAAAATATTCTCTTTATCAAAGAGAGTAAAATTAAGCATAGGGAAGTAGCTGATGAAAGCATTAGTGCCAACGATGACCCCTCGCAGTCAGAAGAAACCGTGCAGCGAAAGAGTTTCGAGTATATCGCACACAATACGTTTATAGGAAGGATAGCCGTGATCTTGCAGGCTTTTTGCGAGGCTATTACATTCATGTGTCAGACACACTATGTCATATGATTCCATGATGTCGCATATCGACATCAGCTCGGAGGAGTCTTTGCCGATATAATATTCTTTATGCACACCCCCCAGCGATGTCGTATAGTACAAAAAGGTACCAGACGCAATTTGTTTCTTGATGAATTCTCCATGTTGCGGAAGAGATTTTTTGAAATCTCTTGCAAATGCAAGTCTTGTAAGCTCAGCGTATTTAGTATTCATGCTGCAGTCCATATATCTTGTTTTTTGAATATCAAATCTTCTATACGGCATGCATAAGTATTTGAAAATATCCTCAGCCCAAAAATCATTTCATAGACCCAATTCCTTGGATATTTAAACAAATTAAGCATCAGTCTGTCGATAGAATATTTATGGGATAACAAAATACTATATAAATAAAGGCAACGCTCACCTATTTGATATTGCATTTCACCTTCAAGTTTATCCGCATGGCGTAGCCAATCGACCAGTTGTCGTATTGGATCTGGAACATATATAGGATATGCCTTCCTTTTGTTAGTCAGTAGCACAGCTCGCACAGGCATTTCCGACAAAAACGCCACCCGTATCGCATCCCAACATCCATCTGCGCCCACTTCATCCTGACGAATTCTCTCTTGAGAGAAGCCAGCCCCAGACTTGACGCCTATCTTGATGAGAGATGCGGAACTGCCGGCATCGACCGGGAGCAAGGTCATGTCCGTAAGGGGGAGAATGGTACTGTATCGGCCATTCCCTCCGAAAGCGCAGTCCAGCGGAATCCCCAACAGGGCGGGGTAGACCTGGAATGAGAACCCGCCGCAGACGACATGCCTGTCCCCAAGCATCCCGCCGGCATGCAACGCCTCTACAGTATCCTCCATGCCCTGCGGCACTAGGGAAAGCCTGGAACTCGCGAACAGCGACGACAACTTCGTAACGTCGGTCGCCGTCTGCGCCGATGCCGGGACGGGCCAGAGTCCCTCTACCCGCCAAGCCCCATCGGCGAGTTGCTCGTATAGCATGTTGAGGCCCATCGACTTCGCTCCCGGTTGCGGTGCACGATCCATGGAGTCGCCAGGTTCGTCTGCAAAGAGCCTAGAGAAAAAAAACGCTGTGTCAACCCGCTGGCAAAAACGGCAGGCACTTTCGTCGCCCTGCCGTGGCATGGGGCGTTCAAGGGGAGATATGGAAACGGCGGCCGTTGAGATCTTAACAATATCCCGAACGTAGCACTATATTGCCTGATTGTTCACTGTTTTTTCACTCATATCATTACATTGAGATACGATCGCTGTCGTCTCGATATCACGTCGCATGCGGAGACGTGACGGCTACGTGGACGGGCGCCTTCCCGGATCCTGTCCCTCTTGCTGGCGCCCTGCAGGGATGTGCGACAGGGCCACTGCGCGACACTCCGGCCTGCGGGGGACCCGCGGACGGTCGACGGGATGCACGTCGTCATCGGTCCATGGGAATGGACGCATCCATCCCCATGGACATCGACGACGAAGGCGAACCCCTCGAGGGCCCATGCCCCGGAGGTCGGTCTGGGACGCAAGTCCCGGCCCTTCTCGCCCGGCTACTGTGTGGACGACTCTGTTGATTTAACGACGCTGTTGGGGATACGTGGCGACTGTGTTGCTGGGCCAGGCGGTCCGGGGGAACTTGTCTTCCATCGGGGCACGCACCATGCTCGCAACGTACAATGTACACCCAATGTCTGCGATGTCAAGCCCCCGATAAAATATGTCACTCGCCGCCAAAATCAAGAGATGGGGCCGGGCGCCGCCTCGCCCCCGCCATCCCAGCGGCGGTGCCGCTTGTCGCGAGGAGGAAGTCCGCCCCTCGGAACGCATCGCGGGCCTTCTTCCCGCCCCGCCCCACCTTCCCACACATACCCGCCCTGGCAGGGTGGCAGCGAGGGATGCTCAGGGATGGCCGTTTCTCACATCAAGGCCAACCACCACCTTGGCATGGGGCGCAGGCATTGTGGACCAGCGTCTGTCACCCGGTTTCGCGGCCGCGGCCGGCCGGCTCCGGCCATTGGCCGGATGGTCGTCGATCGCGTCGTCCTGCATGGTCCAGAGCCATATGGCACCGTGACGGGACTGCCCGGAAGCCCGGCAGGCGACGTGGTGCCGATCGCGACGCGGATGGCGGGGAGAGCATATGCGTTCGCCGGGGATGTTCGCTTGCGATCCCCGATGTTGTCTTGTACTCTGCCTGCATGTCAGATGCGGCGGGGAGGGACGGCCAGAGGCGGACACGTCCACGGGCGGTCGGCGTGGGTCCGGGAGTCTTTCCCGCCCGGGAGGCTTTCCCGCCCGGGCCGCGAGGATCCCATGCCGTCTCGCGGAGATGCCGCAGGTGCCGGTCCCTCCATCACGCAGGGGCTTCCGGTACTGCGACATGGGGAGGGAAGACTCCGTGGGGACGGCCGGGACGGCCTGCCGCAAATGGCCGCAGGGCGATAGTCGCGGATTTGCCCCGGGAGGAAATTTCCTTGCGTACCCGAAGAATATACGGTATATCATCCTGGACTTCGATACGGCGGGCGGCCGTGCGCATGTCCGGCCGGCGGCGCACGCCGCGGGGGGCAAGGGAACCTGGGATTCCCGGTCCCGACGGCCACGGGAGTCCGATCCCGCCGATCGGGACGCCTGCGGCAGCAGACCGTCAACAGCATCGCCGCATGAGGGCTCGAAGGCAGGGGCGGAACGGGCGCCTTCTTCGGCGTTGCGCCAGAAAGACATGGAGGACGGACACATGAATGACGGCAAGGAACTGCGCCCCGGGGAGGACGG
>JAISTH010000089.1 GCA_031272715.1 Desulfovibrio sp. | reverse complement strand
CCGACAAGGCCGAGTCCAAGGCCGCCAAGCCCGGGACGAAGGCCGCCGTGAAGGCCGAGCCCAAGGCCGCCGAGACCGTGAAGGCCGACAAGGCCGAGTCCAAGGCCGCCAAGCCCGGGACGAAGGCCGCCGTGAAGGCGGAGCCCAAGGCCGGCAAGGCCCCGGCGCCGAAGGAACGCGCGTCCAAGGCCAAGGTCTCCGTCGAGGCCGTGGCGAAAAAAGACGCGGCCTCGGCCCCCGCCGAAAAGGCGAAGGCCGCCAAGGGCAAGGGGGCGGACACGGGATCCGAAAAGGCCGCCAAGGCCTCCTCGGCGCCGTCCAAGGCTTCCGGCAAGGACAAGGCCGCCTCGACGGAGCAGGCCGCCCCGAAGGCGCACTCCGGCAAGTCGGCTGCTGCCGGCACCTCCGGAAAGGGCGATGCCCCCGCCGGGAAATCCCCGGCCGCCAAGGCCAAAGAGGGCGGGAAGACCGCCCCGGGGAAGGCCGCCGCCCCGAAGCCCAAGCCCGCGAAGGCCGGGAAGGCCACCGACGCGGACGGCTCCTGATGTCCGGAAACGTCCACCTTCGTTGAGGGCGGGCGGTCCGGGATGTCGGTGACGTCGATGTCCGCGCTCTTGCCGTTGCCGCGCATCGACCGTCTTTCTGGGCCTGCAGGGCGACAAGTCGATCGTCGTGCCGACGATGTCGGCGGGCATGTCGGCGTGCCGCAAGGACGCCGCCAATGGCCGGCCCGGAGGATGGGCGGGATGTCCCGAGGGCTTGACGGCTGATGCGGGACGGCGTACCTTTCCCCATCTCGCGTTGCGCGGGTCGCACCCGGTCCAATTGCGGCCCGGGAGCGTCAGGGGGGCCGTGCCTCTCCCCGGATTCGGGGGAGAACCTCCTCTGTTGTCGTCCGCGCGGGACGCACGCCATCTTTTGAGACGGATCGGATGCACCGAGTCCGTCCCCCCATGAACAATCTGCAGAGGGAGGTGTACCTGTGAAGAAGTTCGTTTGTACCGTGTGCGGCTACGTGCACGAAGGGGACGCCCCTCCGGCGGCCTGTCCCCAGTGCAAGGCACCGGCGTCCAAGTTCGTCGAGCAGAAGGCCGGCGCCGCCCTGACGTGGGCCGACGAGCACCGCATCGGCGTCGCCGCGGGCGTGGATCCGGAGGTCGTGGAGGGGCTGCGCGCCAACTTCACCGGAGAGTGCACGGAAGTGGGCATGTATCTGGCCATGAGCCGCCAGGCCGACAGGGAAGGCTACCCCGAGGTGGCCGAGGCCTACAAGCGCATCGCCTTCGAGGAGGCCGAACACGCCGCGAAGTTCGCGGAACTGCTGGGCGAGTGCGTCTGCGCGGACACGAAGAAGAACTCACCGTGCGGGTCGAGGCCGAGCACGGCGCCACCGCCGGCAAGAAGGCCCTGGCCACGAAGGCCAAGGAACTGGGGTACGATGCCATCCACGACACGGTGCATGAGATGTGCAAGGACGAGGCCCGCCATGGTTGTGCATTTCAGGGTCTGCTGAAGCGGTACTTCAGCTGACGCGGCAGTCGTCGGGGCATCCGCCCCCGGAATCGGAGAACCGCCTTCCCGTTCGGGATGGCGGTTCTCGTTTTTTCTCCCCGGAACCCCGTCCCGGTCCATCATCCCTGCGGACGGCCAGTGCGCCTTGGACGGTGGCCATCCTGATCCCGCGAGACGGCATCCGGGGTGGTGGCAAGACGTGCGCGAGGCCCCGCCTCGGTTGTCTTGCGGACGGCCCGTCCCTTCGCCGCAGGGATGTTGCGGGAGGGCGGCCTTGTGCCGGCGGGATGGCCTCCTTCGAATGCGGCATCATCGACCGATGGCCCGACTCGCTTCGTTGACGTGACGGATTTTCTGAAACGGTTCGATTTCTTATATGTCACGATCTGGCACTGAAGGCATCCTCAAGAGATTCCGTTGTCTGCGCCGCTTTGAGAGAAGCTCTGCGAGGCGATGGAACTTCATATCCGTTCTTTCTGCTGACGATGCAGTCCTATGGATTCGGCATGCTGGTATCGCATTTGAGGCATCAATCCGTCCTCATCAACATTGGAAATGCCAGTAAGACTGCCTATGTCTTCAAGGCCGCATGTCGAAAAGAAGGAAATCTCTTCGTTTATCCAATTATCATGCCACAGAACTATTGAGCGGATTCAGGTGTGTACTTGCAAAAAGCTATGCATAATGACATGATGAGAGCACGTCAGAGAACGCCCGGATCAGAGCCCGGGTGAAGTGACGGGCGGAAAACCTTCTCAATCGGGATTGGCGATGCCGGGGCGTTCAAGCCCTGGACGATTGCCCTATGTCCGGGATCGCCGTCTTGCGTCCCGTCAGGTGTTCTTTTCGGCGTTCCCGTGGCGACGGGGATTGGGGTTGGCGGATTCGCAGGGTACGCCTGTCTGGCAAAGGCCGCAATAGTCCGACCTGACGGTGAGGCCGCAGGTGTCGTGTAGAAAGTCCCCGAAGAGCCTGTCGCGGTAGCTGCGACACTGGATCTTGTTGTGCCCCTTCGCGGTGATGGCGAATGCCGGACACCGTTCCATGCACTTCCCGCAGATGCCCTTGGCGACGAAGAGGCAGTTCTCCCTGTGGTCCGTGCAGGTGCGTTCGGTGATGGGAAGAGTCGCGTTGACGACCACGCTGCCGCATCGCATGGCCATGCCCTTTTCGGTGATGAAGCCGTCGTTGATGGAGAAGGTGCCAAGGCCGGCCGCATAGAGGGCGTGGCGTTCGGACCAGGTCGAGGAGAAGCCGTCCGGGACGTCCGTGACCCGGTGCCACTCCGGGAGGAGGACGGGGGCCGCGGCGAGGACGCCCTGGGAGATGAAGTGGTCCTCGAGGGTTCGCCTGACGAGGGAGTTGAAGCTTTCGCCGGTGTAGTAGGCGTGGCCCCACTTGACCGAGGACCAGACCTCCTTCTTGGCGTTTGCGTTCTTGATGTGCTTCGCGAAGGGCAGGGCCCAGCAGACGACGCTCGCCTCGCCCTCCTTGAGGGGGATGTCCACGGTCTTGCGCTTGTGCTGGAGGGCCTCCCAGGGTGTCATGTGGAACTCGCCGATGATGCCCTTGTACATGGAGAAGAGCGGGTCGAAGCCTGATGCGACGCCGACGACGGGCTCGTCGTAGATGGGGCCGTTGTCGAGTTCCGTCAGCCGGTTGAGTTCGCTGCTCTGCTCGAGGGAGACGATGATGTCGACGATGTCCTGCATGTGGAGTTCTCCGGGTGAGATGGTCTGGCCGTGGCGTCCGCCTGGGGGGCGTGGGCGGGGCATTCCTTTGCCGCTGGGACGGGATCGGGGGGATCGTGTCGGGTGGTGCCCGGGGGCGTGCAGGGGGATGTTGTCGTGCCCGGGGTACGGGTGTCGTTGGAGATCGGTCGCCTTGCGAGGCGGACGGCGTCTTTGCCAAAGGTCGGATGCCGATGCGCGGTCCCGGACGGGGAAGGGAAGGCATGCATCCGGGGAAGCGACGGTCCTGCGGGTTGCCGAGGGTGCCGGCGGCATCGGGTGTGGAGGATGCCGTGGGCCGTGCGGCAACGATGCGGAGAGTCGGGGTGCGGTCGTCGGCAGGCCTCTTGTGCCGTTGTTGGGTGGTGGTGCGGAACCGTTTTTTTTTCTAGCGCATGCACTGATGTTTGTCGAGTGTCGGGAGGATGTTGTTGCAACGGTTTGCGGGAGGCTTCCGGGCCCATGGGCGGTGGGACCTTGCCTGGCGCAGGACGGTGGGGACGGAAGGGGATGGGATTCTTTGGCCTGGAGGACGGCCCTGCGATGCGGAACCGCGATGGGTCGTACGGCGCCGACATCCGGCAGGCCCAGGCCCTGCCCGGAACGGCGCATTCGGGCAGGGAGGCGGACGAAGCCCGATGGAAGCGGGTCGGTGGAGCGTGCCCAACCGTGCCAGTCGTCTGGCGGTGCCTCAAGGAACCGGCAGGCGATGACCTTTGCCTATCCGGACCGGCGGCCGAAGACGGCCCCGGGGATCCGAGGTGCCGTCTCCTTGAGCGCGCCGCCGATTTGGACCATCGATGCCGGGAAGCCGGGCATCCTCGGCATCGCCGCCGGGCAGGACGCTTTTCGGCATGGCAGGCACGCATGTGGCGATCGTCGGACTCCGCCAGGGAGATGGCCTGCTCCTCCGCCGACCGGAAGATGGACGGGAAAATTTCCGAAGTTGGGTTTGTAAGTCCCCCTCCATCGACTGATCGGGCATGGCGGTGCTCACGCCACCCTGTGCGAGCCGCCGGTGTGCATGCTGCCGAAAGACTCGGCGCATGTGTTTGCCCCCTGTCCACGCCGTCAAAAATTTTTTCGCATTCCCTGTTGCATTCTCACGAGGGTTGTGGCATGATGTGCCGAACAAGGAAAGACGCAAGAACCGCGCGAACCGTCGCGCAGTCGCTTCCCACCGCCCCCGGCGCCGGCCGGGGCAAGAAGGATCACGACATGGGCATATCCGCAAGAACTGCCAGCCGCCCGCTTTGGGCCGATTCTTTCTCTCCGCAGGAGGCGTTCGTCCGCACCCGGATCGTCGAGGGTGAGGGCAGCCTCTTCTTCGTCCTCAATCTCGACGCCTCGCCTGCTGCGGCAGTGCGCAGCCCCGAGGACGACTTCCACTGCATCTGCTGCGGGCGCCCCATCGGCGCCGTCACGCCCGGGCGGCTCTGCGTCTTCGGCGTCAAGGAAAGAAACGGCGAAGGTGCCGTGGACGGCCAGGCGGCCGAGGCACCCTTGCGGCAGGCCGTCGGCCAGGACATCGTCTTCATGGATGGCACATGCGCCCAGGGGGTGATCGATGCGTTGCACGATGCATCGCCCGGTGGCGGCGAGATAATCGTCGGGCAATATCCCTACTGTCCCATAACGCAATATCCCATCGGCGGCAAACACCCGACGCCCGGCAAGGGCTGGCCGGACGTCGTCCTCATCCGGCATCGCCGCATGGACATCTGGGACAGGATCGCGGACGGCGCGCACCGCACCGAGGGCAACGCCGAGGCATTGCGCGCCTGCAGGCTGCTGCTCTGGGCGGACATGCTGAACGCCCGTTCCGCTCCCGAGTACATGCGCGTGCTGCGCCTGCTCGTGTACTACGTCGAGCGGCCGACGAGCTACTTCGGGAAGCGCGAAGCGAATGCCCAGGACGAGGTGTCGAGGGCCGAGGTCCCGGGCCTTCTCCATGGCATGGCCGCCGGGATCCTCGAGCGTTTCAACGCCGAGCGGGGCGCGGATGTCCGGACGATCCAGGAGATGCTGCAGCGCATTGCGGCGGATCGGGACGTCCCCGTCAAGAATGTGGAACTGTTGTCGTTCCTCTATTTGGGGAGGATGTTCAAGGCGCTTGGGCTGTGCAACAACTTCTGGGTCCGGCAGGGGAAGAAGGAGGCCGTTCGGAAGGCCGAGGCCGTACCGGCGAAGGCCGCGAGGGAAGACGGCGCCGTCCGTGGAGATTTTGTGGACGACGGAATCCCGGCAATGCAGGCCGCAATGGCAATCTCGCCATGAGGGACTCTGGATGCTGAAGTTCCTCCGTGGGAGGTTTCCCGATAGACGCATTCCGCATGCATTGGTCAAGGGATTCCTCTGCAGGCGGTGCGTCATGGAGTTGCGTCCATGTGTGGCCCTGCCGTCGGAGGCTTCCAATCTCGTCGGGGATGACAGTCCGGCCCTGAGCGTCGGCTTCTGATCCTTCCTGACGTGCCTTGCGGCGTCTTCGTTCCGGACCTTCAGGAAGCTTGCGGCGTGGTCTGTGACTTGGGCAACGGATTGATTTCGTGTGGAATTCTGGAATGTGGCGCGCCCGGAGAGATTCGAACTCCCGGCCCACAGGTTCGAAGCCTGTTGCTCTATCCAGCTGAGCTACGGGCGCGTGTCAGGAAAATGTCAGTCGTTGCGCGATTTGCTGGTACGTCTTCCGTCCTGAAGGGTGTCTTTTAGACTGCCCTGGATCTTTGTTCAGATCCTCATGGGGGCATTAATCCAGAAAATTCTGCGCCTTTAGGTGTGCTGTCCTCGTCTTGCGCCATGACAGGGGATGGGGCCCACGTGCCGGGCATATTCCGGCTAGAGTTTCCGCCGCCGATGGCCGTGCCGGGACATCCTCCGGGGCGCGTCGACCTTCCGGGTCTCCGGGATTCTCCTTCTGCGGGGCAGGGCGCCAACCTTGTGCGGCCGCATCCGTCCGGGGACGTGGACGCCGCGCGCTCAAGGGGGTTCCGTGTCCTGACGGCGGACCGGGGCCTGTGTCCCGGCACTTCGATCGGTCGATCCGAAAGGGGCGCAGGGGGGCAGGGTGCCCTGCCGCAGCGCACTCGTGGAACGGGCCGGCGGAGCATCGGCCGACGGCCCATGGGGCGCGCAATCGCCAAAACATCCTACCGTACAGGAGAAATGCGGCATTGTCAACACCTGCCCCGAGATTAATTTTCTCGGCCACCGGCAAGGCCAGGAGGGGATGCCACCCAAGGGATGGGGAACGTCCGCCGTGTCTTCCCGTGCGGGGGACTTTCGTGCTCAGGCGGGTCGCCGTAGCGATGCCAGTCTCTCACGGCACAAAAACCTCCAGCCTTCCAGACGGGCTTCAATGGGGACTTGCCAGCCATCGACTTCCCGTAGGCGTGGCGGGATTTTGGCCTGGATGCACGGTCGCGTCCCTCGACGGCTTCAGGGGCGGCCGGGGCATCCCGTGTCTTGCGGGGCATGCATGTTGCAGCGTTGAGCCTCATCCCGGGGCGTCGGGGGTGTTGCCCTTCGCTTCCGGGGAACGTGCCCGCGGGCGCACGCAGGTAGGTGGACGATCCATCGCGGACGGTCCTCTCCCGCGATGTCGGCCGTGGGACGACGAACCGACGTCCAAGTCGGAGAGGTGGTTCAGCGCATGCACGTCTCCACGGCCCAACGCCCGAATGCCCGTCGCGTCCTTGCGGCGCGTCTCGTGCCGTTTCTTCTCGGGTTGATTCTTTGTCTCGGTGTCGCGTTTTCTCCGACGCCCCACTCCTGCGCCGACATGGCGATGTTTCCCGCCCACGGGAACGTGGCGGATTGCGCCGTCCCCGATGTGGTCGCCGCCCCTGACGTGGCCGTCCCGGATGAGGTCGCCGTCCCTGCTGTGGACGCCGTCCCTGATGACGTCGGCGTCACGGACGTGGTGGATGCGGAAACGCCCCCTGGCATGGTTGATGGCGATGGGAGTCCGGCGTCCGGGTTCGTGGTGAAGTACCCCGACGCCCCTCGGCCCGGGAGGCCCGTCGAGGAACCGGATCTGGTCGTGCACGTGACGGGAGGGGCCGCAGTGCCTCCTGACGATGTCGACATGCGCAGCGGTGTCGTCGTTCCCGTCTGGGAGGGCGAGTTCTTTGGGCGTCGCCGCGTCTCGAGAGGCGGTTCCGGCTTCGGCGCCATCTCCTTGACGGACCGGGGCATCGCCGCCGGGGTCGGGGAGGGCGTGTGGGGTTCGGGGGACCCGCACGCGGCGATGGATACGGCGATGGATATTGGGGCGCAGGGGCTGGTTGGCAGGCCGCCTGGGGTGACGGGCCACGTGCATCTGCGACTGGAGTTCTGAGTCGGGGTGATCCCGGAGGGGCACGGACAATCGCGCTTTCCGCGTGGGGCTGGCTTCAGAGGGACGGTTGGCCGGGCGACGCCTCGCGTTTGATGCCGTGCGCCTTCGGTCGCCTGCAACCCATGGGATATCATCCAGCCTGATGCTGGATGCCGCCCTATCCTTGCCCGGAGCGGAAGACACGGCCGCATGCCGGCGGCTCTGCGATTGTTGATGGCCTTGAAAGCGGCATCGCCAGAAGGGGCGTCGATCGGAAAGCGCCGTCGACAGGAAAGCGGCATCGACCGGAAAGCGGCATCGCCGGAACAGGCGTCGATAGAAAGCGGCAACGCCGGAAGGGGCGTCGACCGGATGCCATCGGACGGCCGTACGGCTCCGGACACATTGACGGCCACGAAGATCGTGGCCGTCCTTCTTTCGGGCGGGGTGGACGGCGGAGCCTTCGCCCGCCGTCCCTCTCCCCCTTCCTCAGAATTCGTACCGTATGTTGAGCTGGCCCGCGTGGGACGCGGTCCGGTTCGACACCGTCAGGAAGTAGTTCAGCCCGACCTTCAGGAACTCGTTCCCCACTTCCGCCCCCAGGGTCCCCTGGTAGGCCATGCCGTCCGCCGTCTCGGCGTCGAGATCCGCGCTCCTGTTCGTTCCCGTGAAGCGGACGGTCGTCTTCGCGCTGAGATCCCCGACGGAGGGGATGATGCTCATTCCCGCGCTGGGCTTCAGGTACCAGCCGTTCTGCAGGGCGACGTTCTTCGAGAAGGTCACCCCCGTCGGGAAGGACCAGATGCTCTGGGCGTTGCCTTCCGCCTTGAGGACGTCCCCGTCGCTGCCCTTCACGTTGTACCCATCCGTCATGAGGCGCAGGTACCGTATCCCGGTGTGGCCGACGATGTCGGCGACGGAGGTCTCGAACTTGTACTCGCCCCGCAGTCCCACGGAGATGGCGTGGGTGAGGACGTCGGCGGTGAGGGCCCCCTCGGACATCTCTCCCGGGAGCTGCTGCTTCAGGGAGTTGCTGACCCGGGTGTAGTTGATGTCCATGGCGAGGAGGGTCTGGTCGCCGGAGACGCCGGCGTACGCCCCGAGTCCCCAGAAGCTCACGCTGTTTTCCGTGGAGGCGAGATCCCCGCTCCCCTTGGCGTATCCGCCGCCGATCTGCATGGTGGCGCCCACCCGGAATCTCGAGTCGAAGGAGACGTCGCCGCCGAGGGCGACGCCGCCGAGATCCGCGTTCCAGCCGGTCTTGAAGTTGCCGCTCTTCATCCCCCAGCCTTCCTGGGACTGGTAGATGGGGGTGACCCAGAGGGCCACGCCGGTTCCGATGGTCCTGTCGCTGGCGCGATCCACGGTGCCGTCGGCGTGCCGTATCGGGCCATCGGAGCGGTTCACCGCGCCGTTGACCCTCTGCACCATGACGGCGGAGTTGCTGGTGGTCGGACCCACGGTGAGCCGCTGCATCGGCCCTGTCGTGGCGGCGGTGGCGGCGAGCATGGCCGTCTGGGGCGCCGCGGCCAGTGTGGCGAGCCGGGCGGCGGACTCGATGGTCTTCGCGGCGAGGTCGGGGTTCTTCGTCGCGATGTTGGTGAGCACCTTCTTGAGGAAGGGGGAGTTCCCGTTCCCGAGGGCCATGTCGTCCAGGACCGCCTGGAGCCCCGGCGAGAGGCTGGGGAGCAGCTCGCTGGCCTGATACAGATGGGTCTTCAGGGAGTAGCTGCCGTTGGTGAACTGCCCGGTCAGGGTGACCATGGGGTTGTCCGAGACCAGGTTCTCCCCGGTCCATGCGGAGGAGTTCGAGGCGTTGATCAGGGTGCCGTCGGCGAGGCGCTTGTAGACGACGGTGCCCGAGGAGTTACCGCTCTCGTCGGCGCTGCCGACGATCTGCAGGTCGTACTGCTTGTTGCGTCCAGGCCCGTGATCACGAGCTTGGCGTTGTCCCCGAGGTAGACGGAGGGGCTGTCCCCGCCGGCAAGCGCGAGGATGGTGATGGCCGGGGAGCCGTTCGCTGCGTCCGCGTTCACCGCCAGCAGGGAGTTGTCGGCGAAGGTGATGGAGTTCCCGGGCCGTTCCTCCGTGTAGGTCTGCAGATCCCCTCCCTCGCCGTTGTATCTCGAGCCGTCGACGACGATGGCCTGGGCCTCCCCGTTGGGGGTGCCCACGCGGATCTTGTTGTAGACGCCCATGGCGGCGGTGACGCCGTACTGGGAGAGGCCGACGTTGTTCGTCCCCTTGAGGGTCGCGTTGACGAGCCAGTTCTCGTCCGCCGTGCCGAAGGCGAGGTAGCTGTTCCGACCGATGCCGACGTCGCCGTCGATGTTGACGATGTCGGCGGCCACGGGCGTCCCGTTGGTCGAGGCGCCGGCGATGGCGACCTTGGTGGGACCCGAGGTCCACGGCGGATCCACGAGGAGGATGCCGTCCTCGAGGGCGAGGCTTCCGATGCGCAGGGCGACGCCTGCGGTGTCGCCGTCCTGGCCTATGGAGACGTCGTTTCCGTTGGCCGCAAGGTCGCCTATGGTCGCGTCGATGCCGTTGGCGAGGCTCATGTCCCCTTCCAGGACGATGGACTTCGCCTTCAGGGAACCGGCCGTGAAGGTGGCTCCGGTGTCGCCGATGTTGATGGTCCCGGCCGATATCGCGGCGCGGCTCGTGTCGATGCTGTCCGCCGTGAGGGTCCCGACGTTGAGGGATCCTCCGCTGACGGTGACCGTGCCTTCGCCGAGATCGGCCGCGCTCGTGATGGTGGCGCTGGCGCCGGAGAGGGCGAGGTTCGCCGCGGTGAGGGAGCCGGCCTTGAAGGAGCCGCCGCTGACGGTCACGTCACCGTCCGTGACATTGGCCAAGCCTCCGATGGAGGTGGTGGTGCCTTTTGCGGTGAAGCTCTGCGTGATGAGGGAACCGGCCTTGAAGGTGCCGCTGCTGAGGTTGGTCGTGCCGCTGGACACGTCGACGAGTCCCGAGACGACGGTGGAGGTGGCGGTGAGGGTGAGGTTCGCGGCATTGAGGGATTCCGCGACGAACCCGCCCCCGTTTGCGACGATGTCGTTGGTCACGTCCACCGCGCCCTTGACGTTGGCGCTGGCGCCGGTCAGGGAGAGGCTTGCGGCCGAGATGGGCCCTGCGCCGAGACTTCCGCCCGAGACGGTGACGGCGCCGCCGTCGACCGTGACGACGCCCGTGATGTTGGTGACGCCGCCGCTCTGCACGAGGCTGTAGGTCGTGATGGATCCTGCGGCGAGGGTGCCGCCCGATATGTCCACCGTGCCCGCGACGATTGCGTTGGACACGACCGTGTCCGCGCTGGTGGCGGCGAAGCTGGCCGCGGTGATGGATCCCGCGCCGAGGGTGCCGCCGGTGACTTCGACGGGGCCGCCCGTGATGTTGAGGGCTCCGGCGATGTCCGTGTCGGCGGCGGACGTGACGAAGCTGGATGCCGTGAGGGAACCGGCGGAAAGCGACCCCCCCATGACGGAGACCGGGCCGCTGGTCACGTTGACGGCGCCCGTGACGCTCATGTTGCCGTCGTTCAGGGTGACGCTCTGGGTATTGAGGGATCCGGCGGCGAAGGCGCCGTCGATGACGGTGATGCCGCTGGTCACGTCGGCCAGGCCCGCGATGTTTGCGGTGGCGTTGTTCAGGACGACGTTGGTGGTATTGAGGGAACCGGCGGCAAGCGATCCGCTGACGACGGTGACGTCGCTGGTCACGGCGACGTTGCCGGCGATGTCCGCGTCCGCGCCCAGCATGTCGAGGCTGGCGGTGGAGAGGGAACCTGCCTTGAGGCTCCCGTCGAGGAGGACGACATCCTCGGCTATCGCGACGGCGCTGGTGAAGGTCGCGGCCGCGCCGTCCAGGTAGAGGACGTTGCCCGTGAGGGATTCTGCGGCGAAGGTTCCGCCCGTGATGCCGATGTCCTCGGTGATGGCCACTGCGCCCCCGATCGACGTGACCGCGTCCTGGGCGAGGAGACTTGCGGCCGTGAGGGATGCGGCGTTGAAGGATCCTCCGGTGATGACGGCTTCGTTCACCGCGACCGCGCCGGAAACGTTGGCGGTGGTCTGGGTCAGGGCGAGATTGCCTGCCGTGAGGCTGCCGGCGCTGAAGACGCCGCTGGTGACGTCCACGTCCCCGCCCACGTTGACGTGTCCCGAGATCGCGGCGGTCGCGCTGGTTGCGGTGAGGTTCGCGGCCCAGAGGGCTCCGGCGGAGAAGGAGCCGCCGGTGATGTTCGCGTCGCCGGTGATGGTGACCGTGTTCGAGATGACCGTGTTCGCGTCGTTCGCGGCGAGGTTCGTGCGCGTGGTGAGGGAACCGGCGTTGAAGGAACCGCCGTTGATGCGGACGTCGCTGGTGACGTCGACCTCGCCCTTGATGGTCGCGCTGGCGTTGTTCACGTTGAGGCTTTCTGCGGAGAGCCGTCCGGCCTCGAAGATGCCGCCGGAGATGTTCGCCGCGCTTGTCGCGGTGACGGAGCCGGTGACGAAGGTGTTCATGTCGAGGAGGTCGATGGCGTTGGCGTTCACGGACTGGGCCGAGAGGCCGCCGGATGTCCCTCCGAGGTAGGACACGGGGGTGCCCGTGCCGCCGATGGCGCCGGAGACCGTGAGGACCGCGTCTTCGACGTACACGAAGCCCTTGCCGCCGGCGGATCCCGAGATGTCCCCGTGCACGATGGTGTCTTCCGTGACGTTCAGCGTGCCGCCCTCGTGGCCGATGGCCCCCTGGAAGGCGACGTAGGCGACCTCGATGGAGTCGTCGGTGTCGATGGCCTTGTATCCCAGGCCGAAGGCGGCCTCGTCGCCGATGGCCAGTCCGCCGGCGACGCCTGCCGAGGTCACGACCGCGCCGCCGGCGCTGCCGCCGGTCAGGGCGAGGTACCCGCTGGTGAGATTGATCTGGTTGGCCTGGCCGTCGGCCATGTCGACGGCCGCGAAGATGCCGTTCGCCTTCGTGCCGCCGTCGGCCCCGTCGTTCTTCACGCCCGAGAGCGCGACTTCCGCCGTCTGGTCGGTCGTGACGTTCCCGATGTCGGAGAGCAGGCCGCCGGAGCCGAAGAGTTCGTCGTAGCCTGCGGAGCCGGCCGAGGCGATATCCTTGAGTTCGGTGAGGACCACGTCCGTGGAGAAGATGCCGTCGCCGGTGACCGTCTCCGCCTTGAATTCCTTGAACGCGCTCGCGGTCATCTCCCCGACGCTGGTGACACGCATGGTGCCGCCGTTCTCCAGGTGGACGGTTCCGCTGATGCCCTCGGCCGTCTGCCTGTCCATGGAGAGGGTGCCGTGGTTCAGGACGTTGATGAGGTCGTCTTGGGTCTCCACGAGGGATGCGCCGGTGGCGATGTCCAGCCGCGCCGGGCGGGCGCCGCCGGAGGTGCCGACTTCGAGGCGGGCGTCGGGCCCGTTGACGCTGACGGAGTGGCCGTCTGCCAGCGTCCACGATCCGGCCGCGACGGAGAAGATGCCATGCCCGGAACCGACGGCGATGTTGGTGTCGATGGTGCCGTAGTCGTTCTCTTCCTCGCCGAGCACCAGCTGGGGCGTGCCCGCGGCATCGCCGACGGTCAGGGTCGCTCCGGTGAGGGAGACGCCCTTGCCCGCGACTCCGAGGGTCGTGTTGCCGCCGAGGGTCAGGGCCTCTGCGAGGGTGAGGGTCCCCTTCACCTGGAGCGCGGCCCCGGTGACGCTGCTGCCGACGTCGAGGCGCGCGCCCGAGAGGGCGAGATCGCCGTTCACGCGGAGGATGCCGTCGTTCCCGAGGGCGATGGTGCCCCGGGAGCCGGTGCCGGCGGACATGCCGGTGATCCATGCCGTGTTCAGGGTTGCGCTGCCCTGGACGTCGATGCGGCCGCCGGACACGGTGGCGTGGCCCTTTTCGGCGTCGGGGGCGGCGTTCCCGGGCTCCCGTCCCATCAGGGCGAGAACCTGGTCGCCCGTGACCGAGAGCGTGCCACCCTGGACGGCGACGAGGCCGGCGTTGGAGAGGGTGGCGTTGCGCAGGTCCAGCGTGCCGCCCACGGCGAGGGTGCCGGAGGTGAGGTTCGAGAGGCTCGTGCCCGGAGCGAAGGTCCACGTCCCGGCGAGGACCCGCATCGAACCGTTGTTGGAGACGTTCATGGCCACGGTTCCGCCGAGGGCCGAGCCCGAGGCGGCGAGGTCCGTGTCGCCGAGTTCGAGGATCGCGTTGTTGCGCAGGGTCCCGCCGTCCAGGACGGCGGCTCCGCCGAGCCCAACGGCCCGGACGGTGCCGGAGTTCAGCGTGACGTCGGCGCCGACGTGCATGTTGCGGTTGGCCTGCAGCAGGCCGTTGCCGAAGGAGAGGGCCGAGCCGTCGAGGCCGAGGTCCTGCGTGAGTTGCAGCACGCCTCCGGCGTTGATCGTCAGGGGACCGTATTCCCCGCTCTCGATGCTCACGGCGCCGCCGCTCACTGTGCCGTTGCCGAAGGTCGACGTCTCCCCCGAGGAGATGACGAGGGGCTGCCCCGGCACGTAGCCGCTGCTGCCGCCGCTGTTGTAGATGGCGACCAGGTCTCCGCCCTCGCTGGCGAGGGTGAAAGTCCCGCCGCTTGCCACGGAGGTGGACAGCGTGAGGCTGGCAAGGTCGTACGTGCCCGACCCCATGCCCTGGACATCGATGAGCACGAACTTGTCGCCGTCGTTGACGAGGCCGATGGTGTCGCTGGGGAAGGTCAGATATATGGTGGCGTTGGCAACCGTGACGTTGCCGTTCAGCGCGATGAAGGTCGCCCCGTCCCCGGTGCCATCGGGCACCGAGAAGTTTATGAAGCCCGGATCCGCCGCGGTGCCGCCAATGGCGAAGTTGCCTATCATCGACACCGGGCCTGCATCCGTCCCGGACACGTAGACTTCCCGCACCGCCATGGCTCCGCTGCCGGCGTAGGCAGTGGCCCCCGAGACGTTCAGGGCGGCTCCGCCCGTCATGGCGAGCCTTGCGGGAGCGATGGTCCCGGCGCCCGTGACCTGCACCGTGCCTGCCCGTATCTCCAAGGATTCGCCCGTGAAGGCGTTCGCGCCGGTCAGGGTGAGGGTCGTCCCGCTGCCCACCTTGACGAGGTTGGTGGCGGAACCCACGAAGACGCCGCCGAAGGACCCGGCGGTCACCGTGAAGTCGGTGGCGTTCGTGATCGTCGCGCCGGCGACGCCGTTGAGGGTGCCCACGGTCCGGGAGGTCGTTATCCCCGAGCCTGCATCGTATGCGGCTCGATCCGCGTAGAAGGCCGCATCGTAGGTGCCGCCGCTGCTGATGAAGAGCTCCCCTCCCTGGGGGATGTTCCCTGCGAGGACTCCCCCGGCCACCACAGTGGTCCCTGAGTAGACGTTGCCGGTGCCGTTCAGGATGAAGACGCCCGAGCCGACCTTGGTGACGGTGCCGGTGTTGGTGCCGTCGATGCCGCCCTCGAAGACGCCTTCCGCGATCTCGAGGCCGCTGGTGTACTTGATGGTTCCCGCGCCTTGCAGGATGCCCACCGTGCGGGCGGAGGCCACGCCGTCGGTTCCGGAACCTGCGTAGACGGCCCCGGAGGCCACCGTGAGATCCGCCCCGGAGACGATGTTCCCGGCGAGGGTCCCGGCGGAGATCACGGCGCCGCCGGTGTAGATGTTGTCCCCGGCGAGCTGCAGGAGTCCCGTGCCGGTCTTGACGACGGTGCCGCTGCCCTGGATGCTGGCCGATACCGTCCGCCCCGGATCGGATGCGACCTCGAAGGTCAGGCTGGCGCTGTCTCCCGCCATCTCGACGGACGACCCGGCAAGGATGGCCCCGTCATGGAGTTCGATGTTCCCGCCGACCGAACCCCCGGAGACATCCAGTGTGCCGCCGGAAAGAACGTCCATCCCGATGGCGAAGCCGCCGGAATTGAGGGTCTGGATGCCGCCGGCGAAGATGTGGGCGCTTTCGGCGACGCCTCCGGCGGAGACGGTCATGGATGCGCCGTCGCTGACGGAGGTCTCGATGGCCCTGCCGTTCTCGAGAACGAGCTGATGGCCGCTCTGGAGAAGCTTCGTCCCGGAGGCGGAACCGCCCTCGAGGGACTGCAGGCCGGCGACCATCGCGTCGAGGGCCATGGCGCTGTCGAGGACCCTCTGGGTCGCGCCTGCGGAGACTTGGGTCGAAATGGCCTGGGTGCCGGTTCCTGTCACCGTCTGGGAGGCGCCCGCAAGGAGGTGGGTGTAATGGGCCGCGCCTCCGGCGGAGACCATCTGGAGGCCGCCGTCGTAAATGACGAAGTTGCTGGCGACCCCGCCGCTCAGGGTGAGGGTGTCGCCGAAGGCGTTCGTGCCCGAGATGTACGTGGCGGAGTCGTCGCCCGCGACGACCGCGTTGATGTTGCCGCCCGCGGACTGCACGACGTCGATGGAGGAACCGCCGGAGCGGATGTCCTGGGTCCCGCCCTCGAAGACGGTGGTGGACATGGCGATGCCGCCGGCTTCGACCGTCTGGACGCCCCCGTCGAAGATCTGGAAGTTGCTGGCGGATCCGTTGGCGAGGGTGAAGGTCTGGCCGGCGGCGTTCAAGCCCGAGACGTATGTGGCGGAATCGCCCCCCGCGACGATCACGTTGACGTTGCCGCCCGAGGACTGCACGACGTCGATGGAGGAACCGCCGGAGAGGACGTCCTGGGCCCCGCCCTCGAAGACGGTGGTGGACATGGCGATGCCGCCGGCCTCGACGGCCTGGACGCCCTCGTCGAAGATCTGGAAGTTGCTGGCGGACCCGTTGGCGAGGGTGAAGGACTGGCCGGAGGCGTTCAGGCCGGTGACGTATGTGGCGGAGTCGTTGCCCGCGACGGTCACGTTGACGTTGCCGCCCCAGGACTGCGTCACTTCTATGGAGGAACCGCCCGTGAAGATGTTCTGGGCCCCGCCGGAATTGACGGTGGTGCCCGAGGCGACGCCTCCGGACAGCAGGTTCTGTTCGCCGTCGGCGTTCACGATGGTGGCGCTGGCGAGGCCGCCCTCGACTGTCTGGGTCCCTCCGGCCCCGAGGGTCGTGGACATTGCCAGTCCGCCCAGGACATGCTGGGAGCCGCCGGCGGAGACCTGGGTGAATGTGGCCTGTCCTCCCGAGAGGGTCTGTAGCGCCCCGTCCCCGGACACCAGGGTCTCGGCGGCTTCCCCTCCGGCGAAGATGGTCTGGCCGCCGCCGGCGTCGAGGATGGTGGACGTGGCCGTGCCGGAGGAGACGATCTGGTTCCCGGACACGACGACGGTGTCCCGGGCCGACCTGCCTTCGAGGATGAACTGCATGCCGTCGGCATTGACGGTGGTGGAGGTGGCCAGGCCTCCCGAGATGTACTGGTGGCCTGACGTGTTCAGGACCGTGTCGAGGGCCGATCCGTCCCCGTAGACGTGCTGCGCCCCTTGGGCGTTGACGGTGGTGGACGTGGCGAGCCCTCCGGAGGAGACGTACTGGTCGCCTCCCTCAAGGGTCGTGTCGATCGCCGAACCGTCGGCGTCTACGACCTGGGCGCCTCCGGCACTGACGGCCGTGTCGGTCGCCGAACCGCCGGAGTACACGTTCTGGGTGCCTCCGGAACTGACGGTGGTGGACAAGGCGAATCCGAAAACGTGCTGTTCGCCGCTCGCCATCAGTGTCGTGTCGATCGCCGTTCCGCTGGCGTGTATGATCTGGCTGCCACCGGCACTGACGGTGGTGGCCGAGGCGACCCCGAAGACCTCCTGTTCGCCGTTCGTCAGCGTCGTGTCGATCGCCGACGCGCCGGACTGGACTGCCTGGCTGCCACCGGCGCTGACGGTGGTGGCCGAGGCGACCCCGAGGACTTGCTGTTCGCCGCCCGCCACGGTCGTGTCGATCGCCGTTCCGCTGGCGAATATGGTCTGGAGGCCACCGGAACTGACGGTGGTGGACAAGGCGACCCCGGAGACGGTCTGTTCGCCGCCTGACAGGGTCGTGTCGATCGCCGATCCGCCGGCGGAGACGTGCATGGCGCCTGCGTTGACGAGCGTGCCGGAGGCGCCCCCGCCCGAATGGACATGCTCGACGCCGCCGTTGATGGTCGTGCCGGTTGCGCTTCCTCCGGAACTCACGTGCAAGGTGCCGCTGAGGGTCGTGCCGACGGCGAGTCCCCCGTAGCTCACGTGCGCCTCGCCGCCATCGAAGATGGTCGTCTCGATGGCCGTGCCGGAATCGTAGACGTACATGGAGCCGGTGCTGCTGACGAGGGTCGACACGGCGCTGCCGAGGGCGTAGATGCCCATGGTGGCGCTGGATCCCGCGGAGAGCGTGAGGCCCGTGGAAATGTCGACGGATCCCGACCCGCCGACGAGGATGTCCTCGCCGCTGTTGCCGCTTCCGGGAGCGACCTCCGCCATCGCCCCCCAGGGCATCGTCACGCCCTGCAGGGCGCAGGCAAGCGTCATCGCCGCGAGGAACTTGCGTCCGCCCGCGACCTCTCCGAGGCGCTCCTTGAGCCGTGCCGCGAAGGTCGTGCGGGATCCGCCGGAGGACTGCCACGTCTCGGCCGCTATGCGGGAGATCCTGACGATGTCCTGGGCGCTGACGACCACGCCCCCGTCCCGGAGCACGTTCTCCAGCGAGGTCCCTAACCGCGAGGCGGAACCGCCGGAAGCCCGGCACATGCCGTAGATCGTCGAGAGTCCGGCGTCGTTCCGGAGTCCGTTCATGGGCGCACCTCCATCGGTCGGCACGTAGGCGACGTCTCCCCGTGAAGGGCGGGGAGGACGCAGGGGAGGGGGGCGAATGGGTGGAGGGGGAGGCCGAGGCGGCGGAACCGCCCGTGTGCGTCCCCCGTGATGCGGAGGGCCGAAGTCCTCCGCGGCGAGATTTCGGAACCCTTGGAGGGTGCCGTCCAGTGTCCGCGCATCAATGTCTCCCCGAAAAGCGACGTCGCTTGACCCCCGGGGCGCCGATCCGCCCGTCGGGGGCGCATCCGCGCCCTTTTTCCCTGCCGACGGCCCGTTCCCGTCCGGGGTCGGCGCCTCGCCTGCCGCCTCCTGTCGAGTTCCTTTTCAGGAGGCATGGAAACGCAGGCATTTTTTCTAGATGTTCTTTATATCAGTGCGCCAAGAAGTTGGCGTGAGTCACAGGTGAAAGTCCTGTCTCGCTAAAGGCTAGCCACCAAGCGAGCCTGCAGTATGCGTGGCATATCGTGAG
>JAISTH010000024.1 GCA_031272715.1 Desulfovibrio sp. | reverse complement strand
GGAAGACAACGGCCCGTGACGATGCATGCGCCACGCCTGCGTCCGCCTCACCGGGAACGGCGGGGCGCCGTATGTGCGGGATGCCATTGCAATCAACACGACGCCACAACAGAGCGAATGACATAGGCAATTGCACGGAAGGGCGTCGAGGAGGCGTCCAGGCGCGGGTTTTTGCGGGCCGTTCGGGGACGGTGCGAGGGATTTGCGTGTCGTTGGGGGCGGGATGGCGAAGGCCGGACTTTCCACGTTCGACACCGTTGCGGTTTGGTCCAGTGTCGCGTGAATGTTGTGCTGGTCGCGGAGGGGTCGTCCGGGAGAAATTGCGCCCCATAGGGTCTGGTCGGCATGGTTGGGAACGGGGGGCGGCGTGCTCGGGAGGGAAGCGGGAAGGGCAGCGGAAGAGGCGGCCTGCGCGGGTTCGGGAGGTGTTTCCACGAACGGAACCGCTGGTCCATCGTCGCGAGATTTTGTGCTGGTCGGCAGTCGCGGAGAAGGACGACGGCAGCGCCCCGCGTGTGGATGCGCATACTCCCGGCGGCGTCGCGCGGAGTCCGTCCTTCGGTGTCGGGCCGCTTCCTCTGCCAGGAGTGGGGAGGCATTTTATAGAGTATTATGTCAAAATATGTTCAAGAAAATCTAGAGGAAGTCGTGATGCCGGCCATGGGGAGGCCGTGCGTCGCGGACAGGCGGGAAGTGCCGGATTGATGTTGATTGGAGCGTTTCCTCATCGAGACGCGGCACCATGCGACGGAACGACCCGCCGCGGCACTTCGGGCGGAGGGGTGGCACTTCGGGCGGGGGGTGGCCGACTCTCGTCCTGGAAACGCTCCATCGATATTAAGGATGCCCGCCAGGACCGCCCATGGACGCGCGGATTCCTCCGGGCGGCGGCGCGGATTTCCCTTCCGCGCCAGGTCGCATCCCGGACCGGAGTCAGGCGTCGGTTCGCGACCGGGACAACCTCCTTCCGCATCGGATCCCAACCCTTTTTCCGGAACAGAAACCAAAGAATCTATAGAGTAACTTGTCAATTATATCCAAGGAAAATCTAGAGGAAGTCGTGATGCCGAGGGATAGCGTTCGCCTTTTTGGAAGACGTGTGGTGTCCGGGACACGCGACCGTCGGAGGCCCCGGGACGCAGGCCTCCGGGCGCTGCGCCCGGCTGTGGCGGTCACAGGGACAGGATGCGGCGGTGGGCCTCGTCGATGAGATCCTTCGGCGTGGATGCACCGGCCGTCAGCCCCGCGCGCCGCTTCCCTTCGAAGGCCGCCGGGTCGAGTTCGTCGGGGTGCTCCACCAGCAGGGTCGTGATGCCGCAGGAGGAGGCGATGTCGGCGAGCCTGCGGGTGTTGCCGCTCTGCCTGCCGCCCACCACCACCATGATGTCCACCTTGGCGGCGATGTCGCGTGCCTCCTTCTGGCGGCTTCGCGTGGCGTCGCAGATGGTCGAGAGCACGACCAGTGACTCCAGGCGGTCCCGCAGGCTCCTTTCGATCCTCTCGAAGCACTCCCTGTCCTGCGTGGTCTGGGACGCCAGCACGTAAGCATTCTGCCGGTTCAGGGGGATGTGGTCGATGTTCTCCTCCCGGTCGAAGACGCAGGAGTGGCTCTGGGCGTAGGAGACCAGCCCCCGGATTTCAGGGTGGTTCGCCTCGCCGAAGAGCAGCAGGATCTGCCCGTCCCGCGTGGCCTCCGCAATGGCGAGCTGGGCCTTCTTCACCCTGGGGCAGGTCGCGTCGATGATGCCGCGGCAGGCGTCCCGGGCCTTGGCCTCCTCCTTCCGGGTGAGCCCGTGGGCGCGGACGAGGGCGATATCCCCGGGCTCGAGCTGGCCGGTGTCCGTGACGCAGACGACGCCCTTGGCCTCGTAGGACGCGAGGACCTGGGGATTGTGGATGATGGGGCCGAGCGTGCAGATGCGCCCTTCCTCGGAGCCATCCTTGAGGGCCTCGTCCAGCTTGCGCAGGGCGAGACTCACGCCCATGCAGAACCCGGCGGTCTTCGCCCGCACGACATCCATGGGAAACCTCCTCGGTGGTTCGGGATCCGGCGCCGTCAGCCCGACGGGGCGGTCTCCGTCCATGGATCCCGCCGCGCCGCCCCGGGAGAGGGGCGCTGCGCCAAGGACTCCCCGTGCCGGAAGAAGTCCGTGACCAGCGCCTCGAGTTCCGGCCAGGTCCTGCATCGGCAGATGTCGACCCGCAGGCGCTTCGCGCCGGCGATGCCGTGCAGGTAGCGGGGGATGACGCATCGCATCTTGAGCAGCGAGGCGTCCCCGTCCCCGTGTTCGATGGCGAGATCCATGTGGCGCCGTATCATCCGGGCTATCGACGCCAGGGTTTTCGGGGGGGCGGGCAATCCCTGCTCCAGCGCCAGGTGGTCGCCGAAGACGGCGGGGTCCCGGAGCGCCCCGCGGGCGTACATGAGGCCGGCCGCGCCAGTCTCCGCAAGACAGCGTCTCCCGTCAAGGGCCGTGAAAAGGTCGCCGCTGGCCAGCACCGGGACGTCGACCAGGGAGACCAGATGCGCGATGCGCTCCCACCTGGCCTCGCCGCCGAATCCCTGCCTCGCCGTCCTCGGATGGAGGGTGAGCCACCCGGCGCCGGCATCGGCGAGTCCGAGGCAGAGATCGTCCATCGCCGAGGAATTCCCCAGGCCGTCATCGACGAGACGAAGCTTGAACCCCACACGCCCTCTGCCCGCCGCATCCAGCATCGCCCGGGCGATGGAGACGGCATGGCCGACGTCCTTGAGCAGGGCGGCGCCGGCACCCTGACGCAGAACTTTGGGAACGGAACAGCCCATGTTCAGGTCGAACCAGCCGTGTCCGGCCTCCCGCAGCACGTGGACGGCTTCACGCAGCGTGGAGGGGTCGGTCCCGAAAAGTTGAACTACAAGTGGCTGGTCGGAAGAATTTGTGCGCAATAGTTTCCAAGTGTTGTTGCCATTGAAAAATATTCCTTTTGCACTTATCATTTCCGTCACACAGGATGCCGCGCCGTATTCGCGGCACAGCAATCTGAACGGCAGATCGCTGAATCCTGCGAGGGGGGCCAACCATGGGCTGCGGAACGGAAGCGCCGACACGGCTGCGGTCGGGCGGCAGCAGGACGGGACGTCGATGTTCACGGCTTGCGTCCGAGGAAGGACGCATCCGGAACGTTGCGGCCGGTCACGTCGCCCATGGCGCGTTTCCCGAGGGCGGCCCCCCGCAGGCCGACATCCCCGCAGGCGAGACGCCCCCGGAAAAGGTTCCGGGCGCTTCCCCTCCTCTCTCCCCGACCGACTCCGTTCTCGACGACCTCGTGGCAAGATTCTGCTATCCCGTCGACGATGTCGAACGCGCCTCCGCCGTGCTGGGTCCCGATGCCTGCGGCCTCTTCTCGGGCGTCAGCGGGCCGGACTGTCCCCGGGTCGACGATGCGCGGATCGTCGAGGGGAGCGTGTTCCGCCTTGAATCCTCCTCGGAGGAGTCCGAAGGCGGCTTCCTGTTCATCCTGTCGGACGGCGGCGCCGGAGGCGAGGGCCGCGTGCCCCATCGTGGCGACGCCAGGGTCGGCGCGACATCCCGCTTGCCAAGGGAGTCCGCCGCAGCGGGGCCTCGTGGCCGTCGGCGGCAGGCCGGGGAGGATGGGCACGGTGTCGGCGAGACGGTGGTTCGAGACGGTGGCCATGGTTGCGTCATAGCGGGTTGCTGGGTCCGGGCCGGGAAAGATAGCCGCGAGGGGCGCATCGGTCAACGCGGCCCCAAATCTTTGACGACCGTCGACAGGCGCCGGAGCGCCCGGGGAGAAATCTCCCGCCGGGCAAGGGATCTGCTGCAGTGGCACGGACGTTGCTTCGACGCTTCCCAAAGGCTCGCGCTGCGATGCCTGAGGAACGCGCTCATGCCACGTCGTCACGCCCCCCTAGCTCTGCTGCTCCTGCCGGGAATCACCGGGATGTTCCTGGGACTGCTGTCCGGATTCGTCCCCCAGGACGAGGGGCGCGCGCTGCGCCGCACAGCCAGCAGCATCGTGTACGCCCCCCGGTCCGAGGATCTGCCGGCCCCCATCGTCTCCAGCGGCGACGGTCTCCACACGTGGTCGATCCGGGGTCCCGTTTCCCGGGAAACAATGCATAGGGCGCTTCCCGAAGCCAACGAGCCGATCTCGGAGGAGGCGGTCCTTTTCGTCGACGGCGGAGTGTCGCTGTCCACCGGGGGCGAGCCCGTCGACTTCGACGACACGTATCAGGCGCTTGAGACGATCGCCCTGCTTCCCCAGACCGGGGACGGGCAGACCGGACTGCTGGGGATGCAACCCCACGACTACGGCGACAGTCTGGACGCCTCGGGACACCCGATGCGCTGGACCACCCAGGCGAATCTGTACAAACGGCCGGCGCCGAAGGCGGTGCCGGAAACCAGGCGCGAAGAGAAAGAGGTGGAGTACCCGCTGGACCCCACGTCCCTGGCGAGCATGGCCGGTCCCTACCGCAATCTCGTGCAGAATTTCGCCAAGCACTACGAACTCGACCAGGAACTCATCTACGCCATCATCCACAGCGAAAGCGATTTCTCCCCCACCCTGACGAGCCGGCGGTCGGCCGCGGGACTCATGCAGCTGCTGCCGAGCACGGCAAGCGACGAGATACACCGGTACCTGTATGGCCACCCCGGCCGCGTCACGGGCAGCGACCTTCAACGCCCGGAGACGAACATCCGGTACGGCACGACATATCTGCACATACTGCTCACCAGGTATTTCCAGGGCGTGCACGATCCGACCGTGCGGGAGTACTGCGCCGTTGCCGCCTACAACATGGGGCCGAACAGATTCCTGCGTCTCTATGGTCAGACCAACGAGGAAGCCGTGGAGAGGATCAACAGGAAGAGCCCCGAGGCATTCTACGAAGAGCTCACGAAGAAGCTGCCGCTTTCCGAGACGCGTTCCTACGTGGCGAAGGTGCGCAGGTTGAAGGACGAGTACCAGAACCTCATGTATCAGTGATGCTGCCGTCCGATGCGGCAGTAGTTGTTCCTTTCAAAAATGCGTGAGTCTGCCAAGGCTGCTCACGTTTTTTTGTGATATTCTATTTCTGGATCCAATATTGTTGAAAAATACAGCAAGAAAACCGCTGGGAGTGGCGGTTCCGGCATCTTGATCGTGCCGTTATGCTCCTGTCCTCAGCGCTTGATGGGAAACAGCTGTCAGATTTGTCTGACTTGGTGCAAGAGGGTTTAGTTCATCGTTTTTTGCGTACACATGAACTAGCATGGAAAACAATGAGTGACTACCTTCTTGATAATGGAGTGGTATTCACAGAGATCATACCGAAGTCTGTCATCGACAAGGCCTTCTAGACTGGTTTGCTTCCCGATGCGCGGACATGGACAGCAATGTGTGATCATAGAAACATTCTTGCTCATGCATATGATGAGCAAACATTTGAAGAAGTTTTCGTGGCAGTCAAAGAGAAATATATCAATGCGATACGAAATCTGCACAAGCGACTGATGCAAGACATATGAATTCTTTACCTCGTCAATCAACACTTGCGTCGACTGGACTTCCGCCTGCAGTCATTGGCATGTCGCAAAGCGTACTTTCCAGAAAATCTGCAATACAGCGTGCATCGATTTTGGGTTCGCGTGCCCTCTGGACGGCGCGTCCGACATCCGACATTGATCTTGCAGTCGATGGGTGCAAGACATATCTTGAGCTTGGCTCCCTGCTCAATGAATTCCGGGAACTGCCGATGTCCTTTCCAGTGGATGTGCATTCCTTGGAGACAATCAACAGTGAAGAACTTCTCGAACATATTCGTATACACGGAAAGCTCATCTTCGAAAACTGCATCATCGGAAACTGACATGAGGCGCGACAGCCCACGCCGCTGACAGAGGATGCGCAGGTTCCGGGAAAGTTGCCGTTGACGCCATCCCGCCCGATGGTGTATTTCCACAGGTTGCCATACGCTCCGCCTGCCTTGTCTTTTTTGGGGGGTTCCGTCCCTTCGGGCACCCTGCGCCGGATGCGGCGCAGGGGATTCGTGGCATGTGCCCTCGGGATGTCGGTGTGAAGTGTGGCGGGGGTGTTTCCAAGGCCGTCCGCGGTTCGTGGCCGCTGGCGCATCCTCCCCATGGGGCTTCCCCGGGGCGTGGAGTGGATCGGCAAAACAGCTGTCTGCGGCGGGCCCTGTGGTCGCGCCGCGCATGCGCAACTGCGCAACGGAGTTTGTGACTCATGCGAATCGGAATCTTGTTGGCCCTGGTGCTTCTGCTCGGCCTCCCGCTGGGGGCTTGCAACCAGGCGGGCGACGCCTCCGTCAAGATCGCGGTGGTGGACAGGGAGCGGATATTCAGGGACAGCGAGCCGGCCAAGCTCGCCAAGAAGGCCCTTGAGGAGCAAGGCACGGCGATGCAGGGCAAGCTCAACGAGATCCAGGATCGTCTGAGCAAGGATCCCAACGACGAGGGAGCCCAGAAGGAACTGCAGACCGTGTACATGAGTTCCCAGCAGCGCATGCAGGCGATGCAGGGGAACGTCGTGGGGCTTCTCGAGGACGCCATCGTCAGGGCCATCAACGGCATCAGGGACAAGAAGGGCTACATCGTCGTGCTGTACGCCGACATGGCGGCGTCCTACGCCCCCAGCGTGGACGTGACCGGGGATGTCCTGGCCGAGCTGAACAAGCAGAAGCTGGACTTCCAGGCCGTCATGGACGCGCCGTCGGGCGAGACCGAGGCCCCGGCGGAGTCCGTGAAGTCCGAAGGCGCCGCGCCCGCGGAGAAGCCTTCCGGGGATGCCGCGAAGTCCGACGACGCCGGGAAGAAGCCCGCAGGCGACGACGCGAAGTCCGACGATGCCGGGAAGAAGCCCGGGAAGGCTTCCGGCGACGACGCGAAGTCCGAGTCCAAGGAACCCGAGAAGAAGTAGCCGTCCCCTGGACGTTCCCGCAGGGATATGCAGAAGGCGGCCCCCGCATGGCGGGAGCCGCCTTCCTTCACGTTGTCGTCCTGCCGGCCTTTCGTCCGGCTTTGGCCGCGTCAGCGCAGTCGGGCGACGGCGTCCACGAAGGGCCCGATCCTCGTCTGCGCCGCCTGCATGCGCCGTTCAAGCGCCCCGGGGTACACGGCGAGATCCTTGATGGGACGGGTGGCGACGCCGCTTTCCATGGCGGCCTTGGCCACGGCGGGCGTCACCGTGGTCAGGATGCGCGGATCCAGCGGCTTCGGGATCACGTAGCCCTTGCCGAACTCGAGGCGATCCACGCCGTAGGCCTTGAGCACGCCCTCGGGAACAGGCTCCTTGGCCAGGGCCGCGAGGGCCCTCGCAGCCGCCAGCTTCATCTCCTCGTTGATGTTGACGGCCCCCACGTCCAGGGCGCCCCTGAAGATGTACGGGAAGCCCGACACGTTGTTGATCTGGTTGGGGAAGTCCGACCGCCCGGTGCCCATGACGGCGTCCGGGGCCGCGGCCATGGCGTCGTCGTAGCCGATTTCCGGATCCGGGTTGGCCATGGCGAAGATGATGGGGGACGGGTTCATGCTCCGCACCATCTCCTGGCTCACCAGCCCCTTCCCGGAAAGGCCGAGGAACATGTCCGCGCCCTTGAGGCAGGCGGCGAGGTCCCCCTCGTTCCGGGCCTGGGCGAACTCCGCCTTGTGGGGCGGCAGGTCTTCCCGCCCCTTGTAGATGAGGCCCTTGCGGTCGAACATGTAGATGTTCTCCCGGGGCACCCCCAGCAGGAGGTAGAACTTGGCGCAGGCGATGCCCGCCGCGCCGGCCCCCGTGAACACGATCTTCACGTTCGCGGTGGAGCGGCCGGTGAGCTCGCAGGCGTTGAGGAGCGCGGCGCCGGAGATGATGGCCGTGCCGTGCTGGTCGTCGTGGAAGACGGGGATGCGCATGTTCTTCTTGAGCGTGTCCTCGATGTGGAAGCACTCGGGGGCCTTGATGTCCTCCAGGTTGATGCCGCCGAAGGTGGGTTCCAGCGCCTCGACGATCCTGATGAGCTGTTCCGGGTCGGCGCAGTCCAGGCAGATGTCGTAGACGTCCACGTCCGCGAAGTTCTTGAAGAGCACTCCCTTGCCCTCCATGACCGGCTTGCCGGCCAGTGGGCCGATGTTCCCGAGGCCCAGGACCGCGGTGCCGTTGCTCACCACGGCCACGAGGTTGGCGCGGCCGGTGTAGTCGGCGGCGAGGGCCGGGTCCTTGGCTATGGCGAGGCAGGCCTGCGCGACGCCAGGGGAGTAGGCCATGGACAGGTCCTTCTGGGACCGGCAGGGTTTGGTGGGGACGACCTCGAGTTTCCCGGCCTTCGGGAGTCGGTGGTAGTCCAGGGCTTCTTGTGGGGTGAACAGTGCCATGGGATGTGTCCTCCATTTGGTTGGAGAAGACGGGAAATGCTGCTCGCGAGGCAGCCACGGAAGTGTTCGATGAATCCCGGAGATATACTCGGGCATCGTTTTGAATTTGCAGCTGCGATGTGTGCGCCAATTCCGGCGCCTACGGATCAGTGGAACATCGCGGCGTGTCTTGCGGTTGGCACCGAGATTCTGGCAACATGTACAGGTTCGCCTATAACGACTATATTTCCGCAAGTCGTCTCACTGTCAGTTCGCTATGAAACGGTCCAGTGTCTCCATGAGCTTGTCAGCTTCTATTGGCTTTGCAAGATGTGCATTCATCCCTTTTGATATTGCCATGTCAATGTCTTCCTTGAATGCATTTGCTGTCAGTGCAATGATCGGTATTGTTTTTGCATCGGATCTGTCGAGATTTCGTATGGCGAGAGATGCTTCATAGCCATTCATCTTCGGCATTTGGACATCCATAAGGATGATGGAGTAATAATCGATTGGCGATTTTTGGAATTTCTCGACAGCATCAACGCCATCATCAGCGACATCTATGTTTATCCCAGTATCGGTAAGCAGTTCAATTACTATTATTCGATTGATGTCAACGTCATCGACAAGCAGCATGCGCTTCCCGATGTAGTGCATGACATCCTTCTTATAATGTGTAGATGTGACTGGCGTGGAGTATTCCTGTCTCAACCATATGCTGAAGTTGAAATCGCTCCCAATCCCTACCTCACTCTGGACTTTGAGCTCTCCGCCAAAGAGATTGACGATGCTGCGGCTGATGCTCAGCCCAAGTCCTGTGCCGCCGAATTTGTGCGTGATGTTCCCGTCTCCCTGCTCGAACGGGTTGAAGATGTTTTCGATTGCATTCTCGGGTATCCCTATTCCGGTATCACAGACGCTGAAATGAATCAACGTCCGATCTCTATCATTGTCAATTCCTTTGACAGAAAATGTGATTATGCCAAATTCTGGCGTGAACTTTACGGCATTTCCGATAAGATTAATCAGTACTTGTCTTAGTCGCAGGGAATCGCCGCTGAAGATGGTATTTTCTATTGATTTGAATTCCTTCACCAATGTTATCCGTTTGTCGTTGCATCTCGGTTTGATGATGGACACGACATTGTCCGCAAGCGCCTGCAGATCGAATATCTCGTCGGAAAGTTCGATCTTTCCGGCCTCTATTTTCGATATGTCAAGGATGTCGTTGAGAAGCCCGAGAAGGTGGGTTGAGGATTGCTCTATCTGGATGATGTGCGTGAGTATCTCCGTATAGGATGCGCTGGCCTCGGAGAGCTTTCTCTTTGCGATGCTCGTCATTCCTATGATCGCATTCATGGGGGTGCGGATCTCATGGCTCATCCGGGCGAGGAATATGCTTTTCGACTCCGAGGCCTTGTGGGCATCGCTGAGGGCTATCTCGAGCTTCGCCTGGGCGGCCCTGAGGTCGTTTTCGACCTTGACCCGTTCGGTGACGTCCCTCCCCACGTTGAGGACGCCCACGAGCCGCCCCTTGGAGTCGAATATTGGCGTGCGCACGATGTCGAGGTATTCGCGATGCCCGTCGGCGAAGGCGACGACGCCTTCGGCGAGCGCGGGCTTGCCGGTGCGGACGGCGAGGTTGAAACCGGCATGGATCTTCGCGACGTTCTTCTCGTCGAAGAAGTCGGCGGGGGTCTTCCCGATGTGCTCAGCCTCGTTCCTGCCGGTGAGGGTGGTGTAGCGGGGATTGACCGCGAGGTAGCGCATGCCGTCGTCGACGTAGCTTATCAGGTCCGGGGAGGAGGAGGTCATGGTGTCCAGGAGCGCGCGCTGCTTGGCGATCCTCTCCTGTTCCTCGAGGATGCCGGTCACGTCCGTGGTGGTGACGATGTAGCCGACGAGGACTCCGTCGTCGTCCAGCAGGTGCGAGGCGACGCCGCTGAAGTACCTGCCGGAGGGCTTGTGGTGGAACGGTTCCGCTTCGCGGCCCTCGAGCATGGCCCTGTACGGGTCGCTGGGGCCGTCCGGCGGGTATATGGTGAACTCCTGATAGGGGCGTCCCAGCACGTCGTCGAGGGATCGGCCGATCAGTTCCAGCAGTTCGGCGTTCATGTAGCGTATGCGGAAGTCGAGATCGATGATGGCGATGAGGCCGCTGGAACTCTTCTCGATGCCGTCGGCCATGCGGTCGAAGGAGTCGGCGAGGGATCCGAGTTCGTCCTTGATGGGGTCGTGGAAGCGGAAGTGCCGTTCCCCGTGCTCGAAGCGCACGAAGCCGTCGATGAGGCGGGTGATGTTGCGGGTGAGGGCGGAGGCCATCCAGATGGCGACGAGGATCACCAGGAGGATCATGGCCGCGGTGGAGGCCGTGAGGCTGGTGGCGGTCTGCATGAGGTTGGCCGCGATGGAGGAGTAGGTGGCCTCGGAGAGGCGCTTGAGGGTGTCGTCGGTCTCCTTGATGAGGACGTTCAGGGCCTCCCGCGTCAGCGTCGCGGGCTTGTGGAAGTCCTCCACGCCGGCGCCGATGGCCACGAACCCGAATCCCCGCCGGGATTTGCCGTAGATGCCCGTGTAGTAGGGGATGGCGGCGGCGGTGGTGATCTTCCAGAGGCCGCTCCAGAGGATCAGGAAGGAGCCGGATCCGCCTTCGCTGGTCAGGTCGAACCACCCGGTGCACTGGGGGGCGAAGTTGAGGTAGCGGCAGTCCAGGCCCACGAGGCCTTCCCGGGTGAGTTCCTTGGCGGGTTTGCGCCGGGTGTTGGACTGGTCCTCGAAGGTGGGCACGTCGGAGATGAAGTCGACGTACGAGCGGCCGCTGGCCTTCCATGCATCGTAGATCCTGTCCTCCAGCCAGGGGACCTGTGGGTCCCCGGTCTCGGGATCGTAGCCGACGATGGAATGGTGACGGGGGTGGACGATGCTGCGGCCCTTGTAGTCCCAGATGAAGGCGTAGTTGCCGTCGGAGGCGTCGGGGATTTCGGTGTAGTGGTCGTCCGTGGGGACGGTGTGGGCCATGAACTCCTCGAGATGGGCGTTGTCCAGGGCCAGGGTGACGTAGCCGATGCGCTTCCCTTCCCGTTCCACGGGCATGGCCCAGCGTATGATCCCCTTGAAGCGTCTGCCTACGGGGTTCTCCTTTCCGGCGTAGGCCTCCTTTTCGGGTTCGTAGGGGATGCCCCGCTTGGCCGCGGCCTCGGGGGTGTAGTCGCCGATGATCCTGGAGCCCACGTAGGCGCCGATGACCTCGGAGACGTAGATCTCGCCCGGCTTCAGGCGTTGCAGATCGGCGAAGTAGGTTTCGGCCTTGACGAAGGTGTTGGCGCGTTTGGAAACGTCCTTGAGGGCCGGGTCCATCACGACGGAGGTGGTGATCTTGATGCGTTCCTGGCCGTCGGGATCGACGAAGGTGATCTCGCGGTAGAGGGGGCGCGTCTCGTAGCGGAAGTGTTCGGGCTGGCGGTAGTGGAAGGAGTTGGCGTTCTCGGGGTTGGAGGAGGAGATGTCGCGGGACTTCTGGGGAGGGGGCGACTCGATCCATTCCTTGCCGTCCGGGGCGAGCACCCAGGTGTCCTGCTTCACGAGCCTGCCGGTGAGGGATTCGACGAGTCTCCGGTAGATGGCGGGGTCGGGGGGCAGGGAGGAGGCGAGACGGATGTCGGCGTCACGGGCGTAGAGGAAGTCCGCGACTCTGAGGGCGTAGTCGGTGCTGGTGCGTTCGATCTCCTCGGTGGCGCGGTTGTCCAGGGCCTTGACGGCGTCGGCGACGGCGATGTCCCCGGTCTGGGTGAGGGCTTCCAGGGCTTTGTCGGAGATCTCGGCCGTGCGGACCTTGAGGTCGTCCCCGAGGCGCCAGGACTGGGTCATGGCCAGGAGGGCCAGCAGGATGAGGGGGAGGACCTTGATGAAGACGAAGAGGATGACGAGTTTTGCCCGCAGCCCCATCCCGAGGCGTGCGAAGAGTTCCTCGAACTTTATTCTGAGGGGGGAGACCGTTCTCGGCATTGAATGGTTCCTGTGGGGGGATTTCGCCGTTTCTCGCGCCCGCCGGGCGTGATGGACCGCCGTCCCGGCAGATGGGGCGTCCTGGAATTTTTTGGGGGTTGGGGGAGGGGCGCCGATGTCGTCCAAGGTCGCCATGATGAAACATGGCGTCATTTGGACGCCGTGTCAAGGAAAAAGTTCCATTTGTGCGGTGTCCGCAGAGGACCAGCACAGGCGATGGCGTTGCTGGTCCAAGTTCCCTTCGTGGAAACCCCGTCCTGCGGCGTTCCCTCGAACCTTCGCCCCGCGGCGGTTCCCGGGGCCGGCGGCCCCTCGCGCCGTCTCAGTTCCCTCCCTTGAGGACGACGATCGGCGAGAAGTGGTCGATGATTTCCACCAGCACGCCCTCCTGCGCCGCGAGGACGTCGTCGATCCGTTTGTAGGCCCAGGGGGCCTCGTCCAGCACGTCCCTGTCGATGCGGCACGTGATGCCCTTCATCAGCTTCTTCAGGTCGTGCACGTCCCCCTTCTTCGCCGCCTGGGAACGGGCCATCTTGCGGCCGGCGCCGTGGGAGGCCGAGGCCAGGAATTCGGCGTTGCCAAGCCCCTTCGCCACCCACACGCCGTCCCGCTGGTTCGCGGGGATGACGCCCATCTGCCCGCGTTCCGCGGGTATCGCCCCCTTGCGGTGCAGGACGCGTCCCCGGGGCAGGGCCAACGCGTGGTTGTGCGACAGGTTGCTGGACGTTTCGCGCCGGAGGATCTCCTCGATGTCTCCGGCGTCAAATCCCAGCAGACTCGCCGTCGCCATGAGCATCCGCATCCGGTTGTCGGCGGCGAAGTCCATCGCCCATGTCATGTCGGCGATATAGGCCTTCGCTCTGTTGTGGCGTCGTGTTGATTGCAATGGCATCCCGCACATACGGCGCCCCGCCGTTCCCGGTGAGGCGGACGCAGGCGTGGCGCATGCATCATCACGGGCCGTTGTCTT
>JAISTH010000021.1 GCA_031272715.1 Desulfovibrio sp. | reverse complement strand
AAGACAACGGCCCGTGATGATGCATGCGCCACGCCTGCGTCCGCCTCACCGGGAACGGCGGGGCGCCGTATGTGCGGGATGCCATTGCAATCAACACGACGCCACAACAGAGCGAAGGCGAAAAGGGGCAGCCGTCCAAGCGGCAGAGGGATGGCCATGTCGTCCCGGGAGACGAGCATGGCGATGGCGCAAGGACAAGCGGTTGGCTGCGCCCGCCACAGGCGGATGCAACATCATGACCGAGAACGGGACTTGACGCCGGCATCAGCGGCGACGGGGCAGCGCGACAGCAACGGCTCAGCGTGTGTCATCATGGCCGGACGGGCACGCGCCTGGGGGCCGGAGCGCCCTTGCGCAGGACGGCATCCAGGGAGGCACCGGCGCGGCAAAACGGCTCGGTTCGCGTCCCAATACCCTTGCGGCCTTCGTCCGCCGCTGCCGGACCGGGGGGACGCTTGGCCCATGACGGGAAGGACATCCGCGATGGCGCAGGGAACCGGAACGACCAAGGCGAGGCGGCCATTCGGTATCCCCTGCCGCGGACCGGGAGTCCGGGGCGGCGGGATGCGGCAGGGTGGGCCGGTTCAGGCTTTAGAGGCGGATTTTCGGGACCGCGTCGCTCCCGAAAATCCGGCCATCCACCAGGATGGCCAAATATCCCGGCGACGGACTCTGTGGGTCCGCGTCGTCCAACACGACACATAGCAGGTCGCCATGCGTGCGTCATTCGCCAATCCGAAATGCTTGCTGGACGATCTTTCTCATATCGCAGTACGCCGATCTTTAGGTGAAATCGACAACAGGCGATAGGAAAAATTGAATCAGGACCCCATCGACGCTCGAATATCCAAGATATCGCCCATGGAGAGTCCGGTGATTTTCTTGAGCAAGCCTAGGGGGACACCTTGTGCCATTAGATATTGTATGGCTTCAGTCAAGTGTTTAGCTTCACATTCAGCATAACACTCTTCAAAACATTCTGCGATGACCTCATCAGAGCATTCTGGACAGGACTTTTTAAAGCCTTTTTTAAAACCCTCAAAGTACTTTTCTCTAGAACGATCCACCAACTCGCGCAGATCATACATCACGTTAATTTCATATTTTGCAAACGCCGCATATATCCCCATTTCCTCATCATAGCTATTTGCGGCATTAATTTTTTTCTCGTCGGTTTTCATTTAAATTTGACATTTCAGCCTCCTTAAGGTTTATTGGCGTCAAAGATACAAACTGGCGGCAGTAAAAATCTAACAGAACCGCACGGATGCACTTATATTATTGATCATATTCATGGAGAACTACTTTGCCATCGGGGTTATTTCCACAGATACATTGCGAGTGGTCAATATAATGACAAATTAGGACATTACATTGGGAGCAATATTATCGGTATCAAGAATTTTAATTTATATTTCTCAAATACGATTCTTCTTATTTACTCATAACCCTATGCATCTTTCTACTTTACAGCTGTTGATGGCAGCCTTGGTTGCAGGCTTTGGTTTATCCTATTGCCCTATATTCTATTATCCATACTGTTAATCTACAAAGGTCTCAACGATAGGGCTTTACAAAGTATTATAAGCGGAAAGCAATTTGTGGGTACCAGAAATATGATTGCGGATAAATATTGCCGACCTCAGTCTCTTATATGACTCTAACATTCGAACCTACATACTTGTTTTGCGCAGCGTGGTATACACCGAGCCTCGGAGACGGGATGAGATTAAGTCTGGATCTCAAGGACACACGAGTCGAATAAACACACATCTCAGTTGAAAGGCTATCAATTCATATTATCTATAATCGAATATCACCACCAAAGACATACATAACCTATGGTAAGGATGAATCAAGATCAGATATATAACTTAACGCACGGCGCAATTTATCAATTTCACTAAATGAGCACACTGTGTGTATGTACAAGTAATTCTGGGTAATCGTGTTTAATCATATATTTTGCTAATTCTAAAACCGTTGTGTTTTCACCATTTATTTTCTCTGTAATTCTTCTAATAGATTCCTTGCGTGCGTCCAGTAGTTTTCTTATCTCAATGTAATACCAATCTGGTGAAATCTCATACAAAATATTTATAGCTCTTCTCGACAATTTTTCAGAATGGATATTTTCTTCAAAAACAATTATGCGAGCAACAGTTTTACCGTCATTAGTCGTCATCTTGAGGACATCGTCCGAAACATCATCAGGGAGAGCGGAGTTCAACGCAGCAACATGCGCAACAGTCCATCCCTCTGGCGTGGAGATGCCCATCGCTCAAAATCCTTGGGCAGTTTCATGTGTCTCGCCGCTTCATGCGCAACTGACCAACCTGCATCGTCCGCCAATTCCCATTGATCAAATCCGTCTGGCAGGCGTCCACACTCTGCGGCGATGTGCGCCATTGTCTGTCCGCAGCGGTCGGCCATCGACCATTCATTGAAAGATGCTGGAAGGCATTTTTTTGCGACCGCCCAATGGGCGACTGTTTTCCCGTCTAGGTCACGGAGATCCCAATTCGAGAAATCTTCCGGCAGCGTCCTGCTTCGGGCGGCCGAGTGCGCCACGGTCCAACCACACTCATCTTTGCCCATGCCGAGATCCCATTGGTCGAAGTCTTTCGGCAACGTTCCATACAATGCGGCAAGGTGTGCAACCGTCCTGCGGCGTCCGTCACTGTCAGGCCAAATGATGTCCCAGCGATCAAAGTCATCTGGAAGTGTCCCTTTCTTCGCAGCATCAAGAATTTCCTCAATCTCTGTGTCAAAGTCGGTGTTGGGAGATATTGAATCTTTATTTTGTAGATATTCCTCAATCTCTATAATCAGTTTATCACATGTTTGAATACATTGCAGAGGGGACTCAGAGCTTGTATCAGTGGGCGACTTTCCATATTCATTAGCAATGCTTGCGGCCACATTGGCAATCTGATTGACTTTTTCTGTGGAAAGTCCAGTGAAATTCACAATCGTGTCAATACCGATCTTGTATGATATCAGTTGCTGGCAACATCAGCAATGCAGTTTGTCATACGCCCACCGGCGTCTGCGAAACCTTTGATATAACCATGTGTCCACATTCTTTCTCCATGCATTCTCAAGATGAATTGCCCGTCAAGCAGTGATTTCTCATAATTGATTAAGGATATACGCTTTGCAGGATGAGTGCAAATTCTCAAGTCTACTTTAGTTATTTCCAACTGTCGCTGAGCGTTTTCGATCCAATTCGATACTAATGAGCCTATATCGAAATAGTTCTTAGCCATGACAAACACCCGCCCTTTAATTTTTTCAAGGCAGTTGACAAATCTCAAAACATCTGACGCCATTGAATCCGGGGAAACGACACCTCAAAGGTATTCTCTCCAGAATAGCCAAAGACGCACGACTCGCTTCGAAGGACGTGGACGCAGAGGAAGCGGTCAACGAACAAGGTTCACACCTTGTCGAAATCGCTTGCAGGCGAGTCAGCCCTTCGAATCTGCGGGATTAACTGAAAACTGTGTGGTGACGTTGCGACTGTGTGGTGACGTGGTGTGTGTTGTTGCAACACGGTTATGTTCTGGCTGGTTCGTGGAACCGTGGGGCTAATCTCCCATCATGATGCTTCACTGCTGATGCTTCAGACCATATATGGAAGGTCCTTCATCGTCAATATTCCTCCTATGAAGAAGGTTCACTCAGTGCTGCATGGACGCCCTAATCCCGTCGAGCCGTTCCTTGGAGAATCCAGTTGCCTTCATGATCGTGTCCAGAGAGACATTGAGAGCTACCAGATTACGGGCGCACTCGGCCTTGCTTTCTGCACGGCCTTTGGCCCTGCCCTCGGAATACATTCCCTCATCACGTTGCTGTCTGTAGAACGCTGCGTCTACCAGTTTGTGTTCATATTTTCTCATTATCATACGCAATTCCTCATCGTCACAGAAACGATGAATAGCGTCGATTGCCGACCTCACTTTCTTATATGACTCTAACATTCTAACCTACGCACTTATTTTTACTGCGAGATACACACAGCGCCTCGACAATGTGAAGAGATCCAATCAGGATCGCATGGATGCCCGAATCTCGTCGAACTGTTCCTTAGAGAGTCCTGTAACTTGGAGTATCATCTCCATGGGTGCCTCAAAGCCGATCAGTTTGCTGGCGCACTCGACCTTTTCCTCAGCCTTGCCCTCGGAAAACTTTTCCTCGTCGCGTTGCCGACTGTAGAACGCTGCATCCAACACTTTGTGTTCGTATTTCCTCATTATCATACGCTATTCCTCATCGTTACAGAAACGGTGAGTAGCGTCGATTGTCGACCTCAGTTTCTTGTATGACTCTAACATTCTAACCAACGTATGGGTTTTGCGGCGAGGTACACACCGCGCCTCGGTAATGTGAAGAGATCCAATCAGGATCGCATGGACGACCGGATCTCGTCGATCTCTTCCATGGAAAACCCTGTCGCCTTCATGATCGTGTCCGTGGGGATCTTGAGGGCGAGCAAATTTCGGGCGCACTCGGCCTTGCCCTCGGCCTTGCCCTCGATCTTGCCCTCGATCTTGCCAAAGGCCTTGCCATCGGAATACTTTTCCTCATCGCGTTGCCGACTGTAGAACGCTGCATCCAACACTTTGTGTTCGTATTTCCTCATTATCATACGCTGTTCCTCATCGTTACAGAAATTATGGGCAGCATCAATTGCCGACCTCACTCTCTCAAATGGCTCTAACATTTTAGCCTCCTTACTGGTTTCTGCAGAAATGAGTTTCAGCCAAGGCCAATGCCTTGTCCCATCATTTTTAGATGGCATTTTGGGAATTTCAAAAACATGCATTCCGAGCAAGTGTGAGACATTACGTGGGCCTTCGCCAAACTCTATAAAATTATAATATGCATCGACATCTTTTTTGAACATTATGTCATTTACTACTACTATTGATGTCACTTTTTTTGTGTCGCCGTAGTCTGATTCTTTAGAAGTATAGTCAGCTCTAAGACTACACAAATACAAAAACATCCTATCGCCTAAATTGTTATGGGCTATATTCTGCATCTCAATGTTATAGAGATGACCATCATTAGTCTTTCCAAGAACATCATATATGTGCATTTTTTTGCTGTCATCCTCATCTCCATTATTAATTGGAGTAGTCGTAATATCAAGAAAGTCATTAACGGACATTTTCGTGAGATCAGGGGTTCGCACTATAGCTTCCCCGGCAACATCAAAGATATACACTTTCCCGCCGTGGTAAAACCGCACTGTCTCTTACGGCCAATATACAAAATCAGACAATGAATTTTCACATAATCCAGTCATATCCTCTAAAAAATCCAGAAGGATTTGCCTGTTGCTCTTTTTACCAAAGACGTATTTAAATACTGGATCCGATGAAATAGAGATATAATCTTTCTTGTAAGGTTCGCATGCGCTTTCCAACGCATCCAAACGGCGCTTTGCAATTCGAAGTAATTCTTTATCTCCTGCCCTCAAGGCAAGTTGGTACATGTCTTGAAGCTCTTCCTTTGTAAACACCCTGTTGATATTCATATTATTTCTGACGATATATTTAAAAGTGAGATATATTTTGCTATAAAAATCCGAAAATATCGCTTATACACTTATTCAGAGGGATGGCCTGTTAACTCTTAACTAAGCCGAAACAAATCGCCCAAAAGGCTTCAATTCACCATTGAGCATAGTTTTTAGATGGTCGGTTCCACCACTCTTTAGTCCTGCGACAGGGTGGAGCAACGATGCCAGACTGTCGAACCCCGGCTGCACCACCCCTCCAGCCCCCTCGCCAGCGGTGGGGCCTTTGGTTGCCACGGCGCACTGGTGTTGCAACGCAGTTGACGGCCACGCCGACGATACCGCAGAGCCGATCTCCGTCCTGGGGCTTGCCTCACCTGCCCTGGCGCGGCCACCATACTCGACTCGTTCCTCCGTACACGAAAAAACATCCGCCGTCAACACCTCTCCCGAAAATTTTTTCTCCGCCTGCGGCAAGGGCCGGAAAGGAAAGACAACAACGGCCTCCCTGCATCTCCTTGCCGAACCCCGTGCCCCGCATCCCGGCCGGCAAGCCCCCGGAATGCGCAGCGCAGGAGGCCTCACCCCGGAGCACATGCACGGGGACGCCGGTAGGCATTGACTCCTTGCGGGGCCGCCCCGCTGGCGTCCCGGAGACGGCCATTCCGTTCGCTTCTGCGGCCGTCTCGACGCCGGCATAGGCAAGAAGTCCGGACCAAGGCGCATCCTCCACCTATATGCCCCCTATGCCCCCTGGACGCCATCCAGACCCCCATTGATGCCGGCATCGCCGAGGACCCGCCCCTCCCCCGCCATCCCGCCGTCACGCCCGCAAAACAAAGCCGCGACGCCCCCAAAAGGGACGCCGCGGCCATTTTCGGTCCGTTTGCGGGGCCGAGGCCCCTCCCGGTCAGTACTCCAGGCGCAGCTGCATGTTCCCGCCGGCACCCTGACGCTTGCCGAGGAATCCCTGGCCGCCGATGTCGATGAAGAGAGGCGTGTCCTCCCCGGGCTTGAAGGTCAGCCCGGCCTCGAATATCCCGGTGTCCCCCTCGAGGCTCGGGGATTCCAGACTGCGCCCGTTCACCGAGGCCGTCTGCTTGCCGTTGAACTCCCGCTCGTAGTAGGTCCCGATGTATCCGCCGAAACGCTCCATGAAGGCGACGGAGAGCCGGCCGCCCATGCGCAGGCGGACGGAGTCCGCATCCCCGAACTTCAGCGAATCCTGATAGACGGACACCGTGTCCCCGGCCGTATGCGTCCAGAGCAGCTTCGCGGAGAGATCCAGGGTCGCCTTGCCTTCCGAGCCGGGCAGCTCCAGGGCCCATCCCACCCCGCCATGGCCGCCGTAATAGAGCGTCTCCGTGGAGAAGTTGGCGTTCTGCCCATTGTACTGGATGTCGCTGGTCTTGTAGTCCATCCTCGACCGACCGGTCCTGACGGATCCCTCGACGTAGAGGCCGGAGATCGTGTTCAGGCGCGCCAGGATGCCGCCGCCGTAGTAGGACATGTTCCCCTTGCCGGAGACGGACTCCGCGGCGTCGAAGGAGTTGAAGGTGGAGTAGTTGCCGAAGCCGGCCTCGAAGAAGCCGCCCATGGCGAGACGTCCGACCGGGGTGTCCCCGCCGATGCCTATGCCGGCGAGCAGGGTCTGGCCTCCCACATCCACGTGGGATCCGGTCTCGTACCGGGACCAGCTGCCTTCCACGCCGCCGAAGGCCCCGACGCGCATGCCCTCGCCCAAGGTCGCATCCAGTGCGCTCGCCGTGCCTTTGGCGATGATGAAGTCCTGCCCCTGGTTGACCAGGGCGAGGGAGGCCATCTTGGCCTCCACGTAGGCCTTCATCCGTTCGTAGGTGGGACCGGTGGGGTTGAGGCTCGCAAGCACCGCCAGAAGGTCGTTGGGATCGTTGGGGTCGATCTGCAGGGTGAACCGCTCGCCCGTGTTCGTCTCCAGCGTCAGGGTCGTCAGGTTGGGAGTGCCGTCGGCGTTCGTCCCGTCGCCGTACGTGCCCTTGCCGCTGCCGCCGTCCTTCCCGCTCTGGACGTCGATGAGCTTCAGGGACTGCCCGGGGGAGAGTTCGCTGCGGGCCCCGGAGAAGTTGAGGCTGATGTTCGCGTGGGCGACCTCGACGCTGCCCGCCACGGACAGCAAGGTCGTGCCGTTGGCGGCTCCCTGGGGCACGTAGTAGGTCATCCTGCCGGGAGCGGCCGCCGTGCCGCCGACCCTCAGGTCGCCCTTGAAGTAGGCCGTCAGGGAGTCCGCACCCGGATCGACCGCATCGAAGGGCCGGCCCACCACGAGGTTGTTCGTCGTCAGCGTGTAGCTGTTGAGAGTGGTGTTCGTCGCGGTGACGGTGTACACGGACACCGGTGTGGCCGCACTGGTGGCCGCCAGCAGATCCTCGGCGGCGGTCCTCTCGGTCACGTCCGAAGCCTCCTCGGCCAGGACCTCTTCGTCCTCCTCGACATCGTCGGAGGGCACGGTGCCGGAATTGTACGTTCCCGTCTTGTAGATGGTCGCGCTTGTGATATCCAGCGTCGCCCCGTTCCAGATGGTCAGGGTCGAAGGATTGCCGATGGACGCGTCCGCGCCCAGGACCAGGCTGCCGGCCTCGACCGTCACGGGTCCTCCGTTGAGGCGCGCCGACATCATGGTGAAGGTGTCCGCGGCCGATCCGACCTTGCCCGCCTTGGTCAGGCCGTAGACGTCGCCGAACAGGCCGCTGTAGGTGCCGCCCGTCACGGTGAGGCTGGCGACGCTGCGGACGTCGCCCTCGCCTTCCAGCTTGCCGAGAACCCGGGCAAGGCCCTGGCCGTCATACAGCGCACCGCTGGATATCAGCAGGTCGCCCTTCTCCGGGAGGTTCCCGTAGGTCTCGCCGGAATCCAGGACCGTGCCGCCGGTGTACGTGTTGGCCCCGGCGAGGTTGACGTAGCCGCCGTTCGCGCTCACGACCAGTCCGCCGGTGCCGGTGAAGGCGCCCGTCAGTTTCACGGTGTTGCCGGAATCCACCAGGATGACGCCCTTGGAGTCGGCGACCACGCCGCTCGAGACCTTGCTCGCGACGTTGCCGTTGGAGTCGTAGGGCTTCTGTCCGCTGAGGGTCCAATCCGCCGAGTAGGTCGCGCTTGCGGCGGTCAGGTGGAGCACGCCGCCCGCGGCGAGGATGTTCTTCCCGTTCGTCGCGCTGCCCATGTTGGCGTCGCTTTCCAGAACGAGGCTTCCGCCCTGCACCACGGTGCCGCCTTGATAGGCGTTCGTGCCGTTCAGGGAGAGGGTTCCGCCGTCGAGGATGATGGACGTGTCCTTCCCCTCGATGATGCCGTTGAAGCTGCCGCCGGAACGGATCATGAGGTGGGCGTTCGTGATCCTGGCACTCGATGCGCTGTCGACGCCGGTAAGCGTCGTGATGACGTGGGTGCCGGTGGTGCCCTTGGAATTCACGGTGCCGTCGGCGTTCAGGCTGTATTGCGCGCCGTCGAAGGTCGCGCCGTCGAAGATGGTGAGGTTGCCCGAGGCGATGTTCCCGGCGAGGGTTCCCTCGCTGACGTTCGTGTCGCCGGTGTAGGCGTTGCTGCCGGCGAGATAGAAGGTGCCGCTGCCGATCTTGTTGAGGTTGACGTTCGTCTCGTCGATCGAGCCCGCGAAGTAGCCGCCGGAGACGTTGACGTTGGAGATGTTCTTGACCGTGGCACCGGAGACGCCGTCCAACTTCTCGAAGGTGCGGTCGACCTTGGAGACGCCCCCCGAGGCGACCCCTGCGGAATAGGCCGCGAGATCCGCGTAGACGCCGCCGTCGTAGGTGCCGCTGGATCCGATGTACATGGTGCCGGACTGCAGATGCCCGGCAAGCACGCCGGAGTTGATGACCGTGGATCCGGTATAGGTGTTGCTGGAGTTCGTCAGCAGCAGGACTCCATTCCCTTCCTTGATGAGGGACGCCGATGCCCCCGTGAGGAGTCCGCCGAACTGGGCACCGGTGACGACATCAATCGTGCCCGAGCCGCCCATCATATCCCAGTCCGTGTTGTAGGAGGAACCCGTCAACCGCAGGACGCCGCCATCGCCGATACCGTGATATCCGGCACTCCCGCCCACGTTCGCATCACTGTTGATGGCGAGGGTGCCCTTGGAGATGATCGTGTTGCTAATGTTGTTGTTTCCGGTAAGTACCAGTTCGGTTTCCTTGTTGGAGGCGTTGACAACGAGATCGGTCTTTGTTCCATCAGTGTTGGCCGAAATGGAACCTTCGAATATGCCGCCGCCCGTCACCGTGAGGACTTTCGTGTTCTTGATCGTGGTGCCGCTGACGCCGGAGAGTACTCCAACGGTGCGTTCGACCATGCTGGTGAAACCGGCGGAGTCGTATCCGATCCCGTTGAAAGTCGCGCTTGCGCCTGCCAAGGTGAGGTCCGCACCCGCGGCGACATTGCCCTCCACGGTCGCCCCAGAACCGACGATCGTGGCCTTGTAGGCGTTCGCACTACCCCTAAGGGAGAGAGTCGTGCCCGCGCCTTCCACAACGAGGGACGTGTTGGTGCCATCGATGACACCTTCGAAGATGCCGCCGCTGGTGACCGTGAGACCGTTGGTGTTATGGATCGTTCCAGCCCCGTCAAGGCTCCCGACGGTCTGCGCGACCTTGTTGCCGTCATACGTGGCACTCGCCGACACCGTCAGATCTCCGCCCGACCCGATGTTCCCGACGAGGGTCCCGGCGTGTATCAGCGTTCCACCGGAATAGGTGTTGTTCCCGGCAAGCAGAAGGACTCCCGTGCCGGATTTCACGACACCGCCTTCGCCGTTGAGAGACGCATCCAATTGCGCCCCGCCATCTCCCACATCCCAGTCGAGAACCGCGCCGGCACCATCCAGAATGATGGATCCATCCCCTCTGAATATGCCGCCCTCGCTGATGACGGTGCTTCCGCCGAGTCGTGCGCTGTCTGCCATCTGCGCGTTGAGCACGCCTCCACTCTGGACTTCGGTCCCGATGAGGGTCGCGCTGCCCGTGAAAGTCACGGTACCTGCGGAAGAGATGACGGTGTCCGTCGCAGAACCGCCCGTAAGGACGGCCATCGTGCCCTGCGAGGAAACATGCGTCTCGACCGCATTGCCTCCGGAGGAGACATATACGTTGCCTAGGGCGGAAATCTCGGTGTTCATCGCAACGCCGCCGGAGGAGACGACGACAGTGCCGCCTCCGCTGACCACATCGCCGACCGCCAAGCCACCGGCAAAGATCGTCTGGGTAGCACCGCCGGAGAGCACGGTGCCGGAGACGATGCCATCGGTTCCTACAGTCTGGTTGCCGCCTTCATAGAGTATGGTTCCCGATGCCACGCCGCCGGACGAGACCGCTTGGAGCGCGCCTGCGCTCACATGGGCATCGTAGGCGTAACCATTCGCGGTCACGGTCTGGGTGCCGCCCTGCAGATCCGTCCCGGAGGCGATGCCTGTGGAGTACACGCGCTGCTCGGCTCCCGCGAAGACGATCGTGCTGTTGGCCTGGCCTCCGTCATAGACGTTCTGGCTTGCGCCTGCATAGAGCATGAAACCGGTGGCGATGCCGTTATCCAGCAGCAACTCATAGCCATAGGCGTTCGTGCCGGATATGTAGGTGTTGTCGTAGGATCCACTTTTGATGTTGGTCACATCGGCGATGATGATGCCGCCGTGACTCATGTCGACTTCCGTGGCACGTCCGCCGACCTGCACGTCAAGGGCGCCGCCGGAGGAGACCACGACGCCGCGGGCCGATCCGGCTGAGGAGACGATCTGGGAACCCGCGAAGAAGATGTCCGTGGCCTCTGCCAAGGCGCCATCGGCGACGACCTGGGTTCCGCCCGAGGATATCTGGGTATCGACCGCAAGCCCGCTCCCTCCGGCCACGTACTGGGAGCCGCCGGCGATCATCGTCCCGGAGGCTGTGGCGCTGACGACGGACTGGACGCCTCCCGAGAGCACGGTCCCGGATGCGGTTCCACCGTTGGAGACATGTTGCACTGCGCCCGAATAGACGTAGGTGTCGATGGCGGACCCGCTGTTGTAGACTCTCTGGCTGCCGCCCTCGTAATAGACGAACCCGCTGGCGACGCCGTTCTCGAGGCGGAAGCCGCCCGTGGGGGACGGATCAAGATCCTGTCCGGACACCAGGGTGGCCGTGTTGCCGTCGACCTCCACGCTGACGTTGCCGCCGTTCTTCCGTTTGACGTCGGTGGCGGACCCTCCGGTCTGGACATCGAGGTTGCCGCCACTGCTGACGGTGGTGCCTATCGCTTGGCCATTGGAGGAGACGTTCTGCGTGCCCCCCACGAACAGCGTGGCATCCACGGCCGATGCGCCGGCAGAGATGGTCTGGACGCCGTTGTATATCTTGGCTCTCGAATCCGTGGCACCTGCACGCAGTTCCTGAGAACCGCTTGCATCTATGACGGTGTCAAACGTCGTACCACCGGAAGCGATCTGCAATCCGCCAAGAATCGTCGTTCTCGATGCCGTAGCTCCATTATCGAGGGTCTGGAGGCCACCCGAGGAAATATCAGTATTGCTGACATTTCCGCCTTGGACTTGTTGCAATCCTCCTGAACTGATCGTCGTAGCATTTGCGGTACCGAGGACGACCTGGGAGCCCGAGATGATGTCCGTCCCGGTGGCAACGGCTCCGAGATTCACGTTCTGAAGGCCGCCGTTGATGGTGGTGGACGTGGCGCTGCCTTGGAGATTCTGGACGCCGCCGGAAGATATCTCCGTCCCCCATGCGCTGCCCGCCGCGGAGACGGTCTGGACACCGCCGGCGAAGATGTTCGTCGCGGATGCGACGGCACCCGAACTGACGGTCTGGGCGCCGGAAAGCATCGTGGACACGGCCTTCGCGCCGGAGGACAGTTTCTGCTGACCGCCGGAATCAACCAGCGTCGCCGATGCCACGCCGCCGCCGGCGACGGTCTGGCTGCCGGCGGAGGAGACCGTGGTGGAGATGGCGGTGCCAGAGACAGTTTGTGCGCCGCCTGCGGCGATTCGCGTCTCGACCGCGGTGCCGCCGCTGGAAACCGTCTGGCTGGCCTTGGAGAGGACGTCCGTGGACGATGCCACCGCTCCAGAGAGGACGTTCTGGCTGGCCCCGGCGAAGATCGTCGTGGAAAGGGCGTAGCCGGAGAGTATCTGGGAGCCGCCGGAGTTGATTTTCGTGTCGATCGCGGAACCGCCCTTGTCGATCTGTTGTGTGCCCTTCGCAAGGATGTTGGTCGAGGATGCGATGCCGTCCGTGTACACGAACTGGGATCCACCGGAGCTTACCGTGGTGTATGTGGCGAGGCCTCCGGAGAAGACCAGCTGGGAGCCTTTGGCGGAAATGACCGTGGAGTTGGCCAGGCCGCCTGCAGAGAGTATCTGCGTGCCGCTGGACAGGAGCTGGGTTCCCGAGAGCATGCCGCCGGTCCGGGCGATCTGGGTGCCGCCTCTGGAGACGGTGGTCGACAGCGCGCTCCCGTTGTCGTGGACGACCTGGGAGCCCCCGCTGAAGATGCTTGCGGCGGAAACGACGCCGCCGGTCGCGACGTCCTGGAGGCCGCCGCTGGAAATGACGGTGATGTTGGCCGAACCCGAGTCGTGGACGACCTGGGAACCGGCATTGTACAAGGTGGTGGAGGTGGCGAGACCGCCGTTCGCGACGTCCTGGGTGCCGGCGTAGATCGTCGTCGATGTCGCGACCCCGGTGCCGGAAACGATCTGGTTGCCTCCGGTGATGGTGGTGCTAACCGCGCGTCCGGTGTCGTGCACGGCCTGGACGCCGCCGGAGATCGTGGTCGCCGAGGCGATGCCGCTGGTTGCGACGTCCTGGGTACCGCCACGAATGGTCGTTGCGCTTGCGAGACCTGCGCTGTAGACGCTCTGCACGCCCGCAGTGATCACCGTCTGAAGCGCCTTCGCACCGTTATGGACGTTCTGGGTGCCCCCGGAGATCACCGTGAAGATCGCGCTGCCGACGCCCGTCGTCGCGACGTCCTGGGTGCCGGCGTAGATCGTCGTCGATGTCGCGACCCCGGTGCCGGAAACGATCTGGTTGCCTCCGGTGATCACGGTGTACTGTGTGCTACCGGCACCAGAAACGACTTGGCTGCCAGCCGCAATATAGGTGGACGTCGCGACGGCATTCTTGAGCACTTGCTGCAAGCCGTCCCCTACGATATGCGTGTCAATCGCTTTCGCCCCCGCACCCGAGACGACCTGGGTGCCGTTCTGGATGTAGGTCCCGGAGGCATACCCGCGGACGGTCTGGGTGCCGTTCTCGACTATGCTCGTATCCAGCGCGGATCCCGTTGCGGAGACGATCTGGGAACCATTCTGTATCTGGGTCCCGGAGGCGTACCCGGCGAGACTCTGCACGCCGCCCTCATTTATCCACGTCGAAAGCGCGGATCCACCAGAGCTGACAAGCTGACTGCCGCCTCCATTAATCTGGGTCGAAACTGCGGAAGCCGCTGCGGAAACCACCTGGCTACCGGCGTTGATTGTTGTCCTTGAGGCAACACCTGAAACGAATTGACGGCCATTATTATTTTCATCAATGATTGTGTCAATTGCAGATGCGCCAGCGGAAACGGTTTGGCTGCCGCCATATATATACGTCGATGATGCGAGACCACCTGTCGAGACGATTTGCGATCCGCCAGAGGAGATCTCAGTAGTTATAGCTATGCCACTTGTGGAGATATGCTGCGTGCCGCCATTACTAATAAAAGTAGATGACGCCACGCCACCTTTGTCTACATACTGATTACCAGTAGAAATTACAGTACCTGAAGCCAAACCAGTGGATTGGACGTACTGATTGCCACCTAGAATTGTCGTGTCCGAGGCAACTCCCGAAACGAATTGTGATCCAGTAGCAAAAATTGAGGTCGCAATGGCAGTACCACCGGAAGAGACATTCTGGACGCCACCAGATTTGATATATGTAGTCTCAGCTACGCCACCTGCGGAGACATTCTGGGTGCCACTCAATATCTCGGTATTGATGGCCGATCCAACATTACCGTCCTGTCCTGCAATGTTTTGGACGCCACCTTCTGAAATGATCGTCGAATCGGCTATACCGCCAGCAAAGATATTTTGGGTGCCGTCGTGATGAATTATTGTCGAAGTGGCTACGCCACCGTCTGCTACATTCTGTATGCCGTCTGCACTAATATAGGTGCTTTCGGCTATTGCGCCTTCACCTGTGACGTTCTGTTCGCCGCCACTCAGTGTTGTGTCAATCGCAGTGCCACCATCCGTGACGTTCTGTTCGCCGCCAACATAGACAGTCGTTGCGGATGCGGTGCCGCCATTTGAAACGTTCTGAATACCTTCGACTTGCGCGCTTATTGCAACGCCACCATCAGTTATATTCTGCGTGCCGTCATCATAGATTTTGGCGATCTCAGCAACGGCTCCTTCACCAGCGACATTCTGTATACCACTAATATATGTCGATACTGCATGCCCACCAGCGTTGACGTTTTGCGTGCCATCGGCAAAAACTGAAGTTGCACTGGCTAAGCCATGGTCGGAGACATATTGAACACCAGAAGAAATATGTGTATCCTCTGCGATACCACCAATGACATGCTGCTCACCTCCTGAAATAGTCGTCCCATTCGCAGACCCACCAACCAGAACTATTTGAGAACCTGTCTCGAAGATATTTGTATTTTCAGCATAGCCGTTATTGCCAACGATTTGAGAACCGCCACTAATTTCCGTGCTTATTGCTGATCCACCTGATGAGACGTGCTGTTCGCCATCGATAATCGTCGTTCTTTCAGCATAACCACTGTTTTGAACGATCTGCTTGCCACCATTATCAATTGTCGTCAACACAGCTGATGCCGAAACGCCATCAACATTCTGCGTGCCACCATTTACGCTCGTTGCGGAAGCTAGGCCGCTTGCATAGATGTTCTGTGTTCCATCGTTATTGATGGTCGTCCCTGACGCAAAACCATCTTTATGGACGTGTTGGGTGCCATCATTGATGGTAGTTTCAAACGCAGACCCGCCAGCTGAGACGTGCTGCTCGCCACCCTCAATTCTTGTCCCGGAAGCGAGACCACTGTCATGGATGTGCTGTGCACCTCCATAGATATTCGTTTCCAGTGCAGATCCTCCGAGAGAAACATGCTGCTCTCCACCTTCTATTCTCGTCCCAGAGGCAAAGCCGCTGTCATAAATAGTCTGCTGGCCATCAATGATCTCCGCGCCCAACGCTGAACCGCTGCCGGAGACGTATTGGTTGCCCCCCTCAATCACTGTCCCGTTGGCGGTGCCGCCGGAGGATATGTGCTGTTCGCCCCCATCGGATATCGTTGCCCCGACATCCAGGCCAGCGCTGTATATATACTGGGAGCCGCCACTGCCGATCTGCAAATACATGGCCGATCCGCCACTGTACAGGCCCATGGTGGCACTGCCGTCAGAGGGAAGTTCCGTGTAGGACGTCTCGCTGCCGCTGACGATAACGTCCTCGCCATAATCCCCGTCGCCCGGCGTCCCCGCCGAGGCCGTCCAGGGGGCGGCCACGCCCTGGAGGGCGCAGGCAAGGGTGAAGGCGGCCAGGAATTTCCTGCCGCCGGCAACGGTCCCGAGGCGGTCCCTCAGGGCCGGGATGAAGCGGGACCTGACGCCACCACTGGTCCGCCACGTGTCCGCGGCTACCCGGGTGATCCACAGGAGTTCGCCGGAGGAGAGGCTGATGCCTCCATCCTGGACGATGTCGTTAAGGGACGTCCCGATGTGGGAGACGGATCCGCCGGACGCATGGCAGATGCCGTAGATGGCCGAAATTCCCGCATCGTTGCGCAAGACGCTCATGTCAGGCCCCCTTGGTGAAGGGATCGATGCACACCGCTCCATCCTGGAAGATGGAGAGAAACCGCGGAACACCCTCGCCGGTGGGACGAGGATGCGCCAATGCCGCCCCGAATCCTGCCGGGATGTCCGGCAGGGCCCCCAAGGCGGTCTATCCGCGTGCTTCCATGGTCATGTGCATCCTGAGTTTTTTCGCATGCTCCCTGCGCCCGGGGAGAATTCGCCAGTTGTGCTCTTTTCCGTTCAGTACCTGGTTCGGATTGCCGAAGATTCCGCCCCCATGGGGCGGCGTTCCCGCCAACACCTGTCCCGTCCCCGTGTCGCCCGTCCCCCCGAGGCCATGTGCGCCTTCGGGAGATCTCCCGCCCTCCACGGGGCGGATCCGCGCAAGGAACCCCCTGCCTGGATGCGACCGCCGCCCTCAGGGGCCGGAAACCGGCCGCCCGAGAACTTTCTAAATTTTTTCGAGATTTACTCTAAATTCCGTCCCTGTGAAGCCATGTTTGCCTTGTGTGCACCCCGAGGCCACCACGAAAAAGATGGAACCGCGGTGCAAGGGGCTTATACACATACTTATCGGAGCGCGTCAACGAGTCGATTGACATTATTTTCGCAGACCCCAAATTCGAAAAACTCAGTATTTACGCCGTTTTCGAGGGCATAAAAGGGAGCCGAAATCCGTCATGTCTCTAGAAACTTTTGAGAAGTCGTCCGATTTCGGCAGGGGGGCGGAACCTCCCACCGGATACCCGGGAAGACCCGCGCTCCGCGTTCCGGTTGCCCCACCCCGTTCCGGTCGGCCATCAAGGCGGCCCGGAGGCCTTCGAGGAACGGCCGGAAAACGACCCGCCCCGAAATCCGATCCGTTTTCGGGTCGCCCCGACAAAACGAAAATCTCTAAAGAACCTTTCGAGAAAATCTTGAGTGGAATCCGAGGGCCGTACAGGCGAGCGCGGGCCGTCCAGGACCTCCTCCGGACACTGGGTTCCCGCAGGAGACGGGCCACAGTGCACGGCTCCGCCCCGCCCTTTCCCGACCGACACGCCAGCGGATGCGCCTGCGGACGCACCCTCCTGTCCGCCGATTCCTGCCGCCGTCCCGGCACCTCACGGCTGCATCGAAGACGCAGGACGAACCGGGGCGGGACTCGCAACGCCGTCTCGGTGCCGCATCTCCCCCATGCGCATGCGTGCGTTCGACCGGCCTCAAGCCACATCCCCGGAAGCATCGCATGTCTCCGGGGCCTGTGCATATCTCCTCTCTCCGCACCGGATCCGGGGGAACGCCTTGGGGACGACCCCATGCCTCCCGCCGATGCCCCGAAGATGCCCGATTCTCCGCCGATGCCCTCGCCGGACGTCCCTTCGATGTCCAGGCGACGCATCGTCAACGCCCCGCCCCCACTGCGTTCCAAGTGCCGCCGGAAGCCGCAACGCACGGTTCTCCCCCTCTGCGGAAGAGTGGCGGGCTCCTGGGCCGCCGTCGCAAGCCACCGCCACGAAACGCCCCGCCACATGGCGGATCGTCGGCCCGAAAGACGACGACTCCCTCAACGGAAAACTCCACAAGGGATGCCCGGAGGATGCCCGGGGCCCCGAGGACCCTGGTGGTACGCCCTCTTCCACCCTGCGCCAATCCTTGACACGGAGGATGCGGACTGTATCATGACGGGTGCGCCGGGACCGCAGCAAGACCACAAGCATCGACTCCCCGGTTCCGGCGCGCCCCAGAGGCACCCGGACGGACCCGGGCCGGCAACCGCCGCTTCCGGACATACATGCGCCCCAAAAAGACGCGCCTCCCTCTCCCTCCGCAAGACAGGCTCCCATGGAACACGAAACCTTCATCAACTTCACCATGCCCGTGTTCAACAGGCTCAAGACGACGCAACGGGCCCTGCTGGCACTGCGCAAGACCACCACCGCGATCCCCTTCAAGATCACCGTCGTCGACAACGGCAGCGACGAGGGACTCGTCCGCGCTCTCAAGGAACTCCACAAGGGCCGGATCATCGACAAGCTCTTCCTCCTCCCCAAAAACATGGGCATCGCCTGCGCCTGCAACATCGGCTGGGAAATGACGAAGGCGCAGGTCTACTGCAAGATCGACAACGACACCGCCCCACTGCGCCCGGACTGGACGAAAAGGCTCTTCGCCCTGTGGAGCCACGGCCGCCCCGTGTCCAACCTCGGCTTCGCCCAGAACGAGGACGTCCTTCTCGCCAACCCCGGGGCCTTGCACACCGAGGACGGAGTGCTCGGCATCTGCGTCACGAACCTCATCGGGAACGGGATATTCATCCCGGAGGGGGTGTCGGACATCCTCGGCATGTGGAGCGAGGAGTACGGCGAATACGGCGCGGAGGACGGCGACTACGGGCTGCGCATGCAATTCGCGGACTTCCCCCAGTACTACTATCTGCGGGACGGGTACCTCGACTCCGAACTCGACGGGACCGGGGAGGCGGAATACGAGGGGCACGGCCTCCACAAGACATTCCAGCACAAGCGGCTTTTCGTCGAACTCGACGGCAAGCCGGGATATTTCGTCATCAACCACTACCTCTTCTCCTCCGGCATCCGCTCCCCCCATGTCCGCCGTCGCTACGAGATCCGCGACATAGACGGCGAGGGCAGGGTCGACCTTGCGGAGCGGGGGGACTACCGGGAGACGCGCAAGGCCCTGCGGGAGTGCCGCAGGCTCATCCTCAAGCACCTGGAGTCCGCTCCCGACGCCGTCGGGGGAAAGAGCTACGTCCTCCCCCACGATGCGGAAGACGTCCTCTACGGGACGTTGCGGAACGTCATGCGGGACTGCGGCCAGGACATCGACGCCTTCGAGTACGAGAGATCCGACGACGTTTGACTTGGAGAGGCGCGATCCGGGGGACATATCCCATGTCAAGGAAGCGGATGTCCCGACACGGGCATCCGGGGGCGTGGCCGGCCGTGATCGCGGGCGTCCCGGGGGCATGGAAATTTCTCCCTGCGCCCCGTCCATGGCCGAAGGGATGCGGTGACGCTTCAAGGGCCTACCAAAGGACGCTCCTTCGGGAGGATCCAAAAAAAGACGCTCGAAGGCCCACCCCCAAGAGATGCTCCAGATGCATGCCCAAAAGGGACGTTCGGAGGGACGCTCCAGGCACGTCGGGTTCGCGGTGCCGTCCACGCATTGGGGGCGGGACGCGATGGCTTGACGTGGGCGAGGCGAAGACGGGGTCTTGATGCGAGGGTTTCCGGAACGATCTTCGGGATCGACGCCCCATCGTCCCCGAAGGATGCGGGGCTTGGGACCCTTGCGGGCCGCGAGGGACGGGACGGCGACTGCGGCGAGGCGACTGCGGCAACCTGAACAGGAGAACGGCAGGCAATGGACGATTCGACCAGGAACGGCGGCGGACCGAGGGGACCGGGGACCGGGGACGCACCCGGGATTCCGGGGAAGGCCCCGGACGGATCCCATCTCAAGGTGGTCCGCGTCGTCGGCGCGATCATCGTCGACGGGGAGCGGATTCTCGCGACCCAGCGGGGCGGCGGGGAGTTCGCCGGCATGTGGGAGTTCCCCGGCGGGAAGATCGAACCCGGCGAGAGTCCCGAGGAGGCCCTGGTCCGGGAGATCAGGGAGGAGCTTGACGCCGAGATCGCCATCCGGGGCTACTTCGACACCGCGGAACACGACTACCCCACCTTCCACCTCTCCATGCGATGCTATCTCTGCACCTTGCCCGGCGGAGCCGTCTCCCTGCGGGAACACAGCGCGGCCAAGTGGGTGGGCAGAAGCGATGCCGAGAATCTTCCCTGGCTTCCGGCGGATCTTCCCATCCTCCGGGGCCTCGTGGACAAGGGCGTGATCTAGCCGGAGAATCCCGGAGAACCCCAAGGCCCGGAATCACGCCGTCCCTCTTCAGGACGCACGGGGGAAGTTGCCGCGGAGAACCCCGTGTCGGCGCAGGAGACGGTCGCCCTTCAGGACGCACGGGGCAAGTCCCGCAGCAGACCCAGGGGAAGCCGGAAACGGTGGGCAAGGATCGCCCCGGCCGACAACCACATCCCCGGACTTCGCCCCGTCCGCGGACCCCTTGCGGCGAACCGGGCTTCAGGGTTGTCCACGGGCTTGCCCCGAGGGCGGATCCCAAGGCACGTCCGCGGGCGGCCAGGTCCCATAGGCAGCAGTCGGCCGGAACGGCCCCCGGAAGGCACTTGCGACTCCCCGTCCCGCACCCGCCGGTCCCTTGCGCCGTGACGAGGTCGATGGCCGGCACCTTGCGCAACGTGGCGACGCCCCTCTCCCCGATCGGAGGAGACACACCCTCGGCATGGGCCTCTGCAGGGAACCGTCTCCATGGGGCCCGAACCCGTCTCGAGGCTCCTCGTCCCATCCACGCCCGGTCTCGGACGATGCGGCCCGATGCCGCCCTGTCCTGCGTGGAGGGAAGGACAACTCGACTTCTGTTGCCAACGTCTACGGCCGCCGCCATGGCCGCAGAGGCATTCCGACGGCAGGCGAATCCCTCTTTGGGCGGATTTGGAGAAAGTCGCAAGCGGGGGGGGGGACTTTCTTTTTCCCGGGGAATACACTGCGCTGCGTCGGTTCGAAAACGTGGCGTCGGGCACCCTGCGGACCAGGCGGCCCCGGCCTTCGGGTCGGCCTGCAGGGCGGACGGCGCCAAAGCCCAGGCGCGGGAGCGATCCCCCCGCATACGGCGTCCTCCGTCCCCGATGCACGGTGCGCCCCATCCTTGAACCCCGGGAGGCGTCCCATGTCCACCGCCCCCCATGCCCCACCGCCTCCCCGCCCATGCCCGGCGACCCCACCCCCCCTGCCGAGACTGCCCAGAGAGGACAACCAAAGCTTTGTCCTCATCCGTGAAAAGGGCACCCTCTATGTGGACAAGACGCGGTTCATCCGACAGATGCTCTTGGACGATGGCCACACATTTTTTGGCCGGGCCGACGTGTCGCGGCATGGCCGGGAAGTCCCTTCGGCTGGCGGCCGCCGCGCCCAGGGCCGATGGCCCGACGGCGGCATGGCGGTTCGGCAATCGGCCCCATGTGCCGGCGCGATCCTTGGCGACGGCGCATCCAAGGCCCGGGGCCGAAATCCTTCGCCGGATCCCGGACGCCCGATCCGCCGTTCCGCCCTGCATTGACATGCCGGATGGCCCGCATCGCGGAGGACGCCCCCAAACGATCCCCGCATTGCGGGAAACGATGCGCGATATCAGATCAAGACGGCATCGGCCGCCCGCCGGATCCTCCGGCAGGCGGCCGACGCCGTCCATGCGCCCGAACCTTCCTCTCCCGCGACGCCTCCTCCGGAGAAACCGCGGAACTCGGCCGGAACGGCCTTCCCGAACGTCCGCGCCGGGATCCCCACATCCCTTGCGCCGGACGCCGGCACCCTCAGACGGTGCCGGACTTGGGCCGCTTCGTCCCGGGCTGCGGCGTCTGGGGCCTCGGCGTCGCCGGGACGCGTGGCGTCCTCGGGGACTGCAAGGGCACCGCAGGTCTCCCGGAATCCACCTTCGGAGCCTGGGGCCGCAACGCCGCGCTGAAGGACCGCGCCGCCGCCCCGTCGCCGGAGAATATCTCCTCCCGGGTGGCCGCCAGGGCCACGGGCAGCACCTCGTCCACGTGCTCCACGAAGACGATGTCCAGCGCGTCCAGAACCTCCGCCGGGACCTCCTTCAGATCCTTCTCGTTGTCCTTGGGCATCAGCACGCGCTTGATGCCGCCCCGCATGGCCGCAAGAAGCTTCTCCCGCAAGCCCCCGATGGGCATCACCCTGCCCCGCAGGGATATCTCCCCCGTCATCGCCACGTCGTTGCGCACCGGGATGCCCAGCAACGCGGACGTGATGGAGGTCGCGAGGGTTATCCCCGCGGACGGCCCGTCCTTCGGCGTCGCCCCGTCCGGGACGTGCACGTGTATGTCCACCTTCCTGTGGAACTTCGGATCCAGCCCCAGAGTCTCCGCCCGGGAACGGACATAGGAAAGGGCCGCCTTCGCCGACTCCTTCATCACGTCCCCCAGCTGCCCCGTGGTCACCACCTGCCCCGATCCCCCGACCACCGAGGTCTCCACCAGCAATATGTCCCCCCCGTGCTGGTTGAAGGCGAGACCGGCGCACACCCCCACCTGGGGCTTGTCCTCCAGGGCCTCCAGCCGGTACTTCTTCACGCCGAGAAGGGTGCCGAGATTCGCCTCGGACACGTCCATGACCTCTTCCCCGGTCTCCACGAGCCGTATGGCCGTCTTGCGGCAGATGGCCCCGATCTCCCGCTCCAGGTTCCGCACCCCCGCCTCGGAGGTGTAGGACCGGATGATCTCCGTCAGGGCCCCGTCGTCGATGTTCAGGTTGGACTCCTTGAGGCCGTGCTCCTCCAGCTGGCGGGGGATGAGGAAGCGCTTGGCGATGTGCCGCTTCTCCGTCTCAAGGTAGCTGGACAGCTCTATGATCTCCATCCGGTCCTGCAGGGGGATGGGGATGCCGTGGAGAGAGTTCGCCGTCGTGATGAAGAAGACCTTGGAGAGGTCGTAGTCCAGATCAAGGTAGTGGTCCATGAAGGTGCAGTTCTGCTCCGGATCCAGCACCTCCAGCAGGGCCGCGGCGGGATCCCCCCGGTAGTCCGAGGCCACCTTGTCCAGCTCGTCCAGACAGAAGAGGGGGTTGTTGTACTTCACCCGCTTCAGGGACTGGATGATCTTCCCGGGAAGCGCGCCCACGTAGGTGCGCCTGTGCCCCCGTATCTCCGCCTCGTCCCGGACCCCCCCGAGGGAGAGCCGCACGAGGTCCCGGCCCGTGGCCTTGGCCACGGACTTGGCAAGGGATGTCTTCCCCACCCCGGGAGGCCCTATGAAACAGAGGATCGGCCCCCTGAGTCCGCCGGAGAGCTTCTGGACGGCCAGATACTCGAGGATGCGCTCCTTGGGCTTCTCCAGCCCGTAATGATGGTTCTCCAGTATCTCCCTGGCCTTGGGGATGTCGATGTCTATGGTCTTCAGGTCGTTCCAGGGCAGGTCCATGATCCAGTCCACATAGTTGCGGATCATGGTGTACTCGGGCATGAAGGCCGTGACGTGGCGCAGCTTCCTGATCTCCTCCACGGCCCTCTTCCTCGCGTCCTCGGGAAGGTTGCGGGCCTCGGCCTTCCTCAGCAGGTCCTCCGCCTCGGCCTGGGGGTCGTCGTCCCGCCCCATCTCCTTGTTGATGGCCTTGATCTTCTCGGAGAGATAGTACTCCCGCTGCTGCTGGTCCATCTGCACCCGGACGTTGCGCTCTATGGACTGGTCCACGGAGGCCATGGAGACCTCCCCGACGAGCAGGTCCTTCGCCCTGGCCAGCCGCTCGGTCATGTCGAGGCACTCGAGGATCTCCTGCCTGCGGGCCTGCTCGCCCCTGGCGTAGGGGGTCACGGCGTCCGCCAGGGCCCCCGGGGCGTCCATCTCCCGGATGTGCCTCAGCACGTCCAGGGGGACGCGCCTGTTGGTCCTGGAATACTCCTCCATGGCCTGCAGGATCGATGCCCGCACGTTCTCGAAGTCCTTCAGGTCCCCCGTGGTCTCCTGGACCGGGGCCAGATCCGCCACGTCCACGCCCTCGACCTTGCGCAGGGATGTCCAGGTCGCCCTGTCCAGCCCCTCGAAGAGGACCTTGACGGAATCCCCGGGCAGCCGCAGCACCTGGAGGATGCGGCAGACGACCCCCATGGAGAAGAGGTCCCCCTCCTCCGGGACGTCCACCTTCGCGTCCTTCTGGGCCACGAGGAACAGACGCTTGTCGTGGCTCCTCTGGGCGAGGTCCACGGCCTTCACCGACGCCGGACGCCCCACCAGCAGCGGGACCACGTGGCCGGGGAACATGACCATGTCCCGCAGGGCCATGAGCGGAAGTTCCTGACGGGGGGAGCCTTCCCCCCTCTTCCTCGCCCGATGATCGGGGCGGGGCTGCTGCGAGTTCCCGTCGCGGGGTGTCGTGTCCTGCATCGATGCGCGTCCCTGGATGGATGTTTCGGGTCCCGCCTTCCCTCAGGACGCCGCCTGGGCCTCGACCATGGGGGTGCCGTCGTCGGGCCGCACGTCCTCGCCGTAGAGCAGGACGGGATCCTTCCCGTTGCAGATGACGGCCTGGTTGATGAGACACTCCCTGACGTTGGGCAGGGATGGCAGCTTGAACATCACGTCCAGCATGATCCGCTCCATCACGTTGCGCAGGCCCCGGGCCCCCGTCTTGCGCTCTATGGCCTGGGAGGCGATGGCCTTGATGGCGTCGGTGGTGAAGCGCAGGGTGACGTGCTCGAGCTGGAAGAGCTTCTGGTACTGCCGGACCAGGGCGTTGCGGGGCTCCGTGAGGATGCGGATGAGATCCTCCTCGCCCAGATCCTCCACATGGGTGATGATGGGCACCCGGCCCACGAACTCCGGGATCAGGCCGAACTGCACCAGGTCCTGGGGATGGATCTTCTCCAGCAGCTCCGCCATGGGGATCTCGCCGCCCTTGCGGACGTTCGCGCCGAAGCCCATGGCCGACCCGCTGATCCTCGCCTCCACGATCTTGTCCAGACCCACGAAGGCCCCCCCCACGATGAAGAGGATGTTCTCCGTGTTCATCCGGATGAACTCCTGCTGGGGATGCTTGCGCCCCCCCTTGGGAGGGATGTTGGCCTCGGTGCCCTCGATGATCTTCAGCAGGGCCTGCTGCACCCCCTCCCCGGACACGTCCCGGGTGATGGAGGGGCTGTCCCCCTTGCGGGAGATCTTGTCGATCTCGTCGATGTAGATGATGCCCTTGCTCGCGCTCTCCATGTCGTAGTCGGCGTTCTGGAGGAGCTGCACGAGGATGTTCTCCACGTCCTCCCCCACGTACCCGGCCTCGGTGAGGGTGGTGGCGTCGCAGAGGGCGAAGGGCACCCGGAGGATCTTGGCGAGGGTCTTCGCCAGCAGGGTCTTCCCGCTGCCGGTGGGCCCCACCAGCAGGATGTTGCTCTTCTCCAGCTCCACGTCGTCCCCGAGGGCGTTGGCGTAGAAGACGCGCTTGTAGTGGTTGTGCACGGCCACGGAGAGCACCTTCTTCGCCTCGGGCTGGCCGATCACGTACTGGTCCAGGCGGTCCTTGATCTGCTGGGGGGTGAGCAGATGCTCCCGCTCCTCCACCACCTGCTGGTTGTCCTGGGCGATGATGTCGTAGCAGGATCGCACGCAGTTCTCGCAGATGCAGGCGTTCCCCTCGGCGATCAGGTTGTGGACCTCCGTCTCGGCGCGTCCGCAGAAGGAGCAGACCTTTATGATCCGGTCGGCGGTTTTGCTGTTCTTCTTGGCCATGAAGCCCTCCATGGGGCGGCGTCCCCGAACCCGGGGAGAGGGCGGGAGGCCCGGGGCCTCGACCGCGTTGTCGAAGGGCGGCCGCGCCCCCTGGGGGCGCGGCCCATCACTTCTGCTTCGTTTCTTCCGGTGAATTCCCCCGTAACCGTGCGGAGCGCATGGGCGGCGAATTGCGCCGACCCCGAGGATTCCTGCCACCCCTCTGCCCACACCGGGCGGACCGTTCCCGTCGGGGTGTACATGCCTCCCGTTCCGTCGCCCCCAAAGCCGTCCATGCGGCGAAACGCGCGAGGTCGTGTGCATCCGTGTGCACCACCTCTCCAAGCTGCCGGAACGGCGGGAACACGCCGCAACCGGCCGTCGACGCCGTTCCCGTGCATGTCCCCTCTCGGGCCCGTTTTTCCGGCACGTTCCCCCGTCCCGCACCGCAGGCCCATCCCCAAGCCTGTCCGCAGGACGGGGTGCGGGAAAAATCGAACAAAAGGAGATATCTACACCTCTTTCCCATTATCGTCAAGCCCCCCGGAAAACATCAGGCTTGCACAAGAATCTCCCGGGCCTTCAGAGCGGGGGGGCCGAAATCGACCGGCCTATGGACAGGGACTTGTGCCGGCCCGCCTGATCCAGGGCCATGACGCAGGGGCGCCCGTCCCGATGCTCCATGAACGCCTGCAGGCAGAAGCCCATCATCTCCGTCCTCGCACGGGAGAGGTGCATCCCGAAGTCGTCCCCGTCCCGGGGGCACACGGCGCCGAACATCCAAAAATCGGAGCGGCCGCGGCCCATGGTCTTGGTCTGTGCATGCCCTTCGTCGTCCACCGGGCCACGGGGACGGGCGGAAGGACCACCCGGCATCGTCGAAGAAGCATGTCGGCCGTTCCGGGAACGGATCGCGTACAGGCGAATCCCCTCCCTGAACCTCTCCCCGGTCTCCTCGCCGGCGCCCCGTCGACGGCCTCGCAGCGCCGTGGACGGAGGATCCTCGGTTTGATCCCCTCCTTCCGCCCCATCTCCAGATGGGGCCGGTGGTCATGGTCATGGGGGAATTCGCCCCTTTTACGGCGCCGGAAATCCTCTCCGGCGTCCAGGTGCAGGGATCCCCCTCGGGGGGATGCGGCGCGCCTGATACAATCCGCGCAGGGTCTCCTTCCGCTCCGGGGACAGTCCGCCCTGTCCCGGGGGAGGGACGACGTCGCAGAGTCCCGTGCAGGCCCCGTTCCCGATACGGACCTGAGCCAGCGGCACGCCCAAGGCGTGCCCACCTTCATGCACTTGGCATGGTCCTCGTGCCAATCGTGGCGCAGGCGCCGACGACCTTCAGCATGTCCATGAGCCTGCGCCGCGTGTTCGGGTCCGTGGGGGCATGCGGACGCCGTCCCCTTCGATCCGGGTCCCGGGGGTACTTCGAGGAGTTTCAGGTCCGCCTCGGCTTTGGCCGCCAAATCCGCCATGTCCGGGGCTATCTTCCGTGCCGCGTGATTCCCCGGCCGGCGCGAGGGGATACTGGAGAATCCCTAAAGGCAAGACGAACCCCACGACTCCGTGGCGCACACTGCCCGGACAAGGCAGGGTGCCGTTCGTCATGGAATCGCCCCGGGTGAAATCCCGACAGTCCGATTGCGCCACCCTCCGACGTGCCCTCCGTCTCCACCTGCATGCATGAATCGTGCCGAAGGAAACGATGGATCGCGGACGTCCCCGTCCGCAGCACGACCCGCAACACGTCTGCAACATCGCCTCAAAAATTTATTGGCATGGAAATTGCACCACGGCCGCACTCTCGTAAAACGGCGGAAGGCACACAACCAAGAGCTTTGACCGACCAAGCCCTTCTTCACCTCCGGAACGCGACATCCCTTGCACGAGTCTTGACAGGTCGCAGGTTTTCCCCGTCCGCAACACGATCTGCGACACCATTTGCAACTCGAATTGGCATGAAGATTGCGTCCTGGCACCCTCATACGGATTGCCTTAAAGCTTACGGACAGGCGGCTTTGACCGACCAAGCCCTTCTTCTCCTCAGGGACGCAACATCCTTGGCATGAGTCTTGACAAGTCGCAGGTTTTCCACGTCCGCAACACGATCTGCGACACCACCTGCAGCACGACTTGGCATGATTATTGCTTTCAGGACATCCTCCTTGGCATCCCCGGAGGGCCAAGGGCCGTGCGATTTCAGGCATCGAAGTCCCCGGACGGGCGGGCGCGCCGACACAAGGACGCCTCCCACCGGAACTTCGAGGAAGGTGGTCTTCCGGCAATTGGCGACCGCAGCGCACCCACCGGCAGCATCGGACATACGGTCGTCGTCCAGCGGACACCGGGCGCGGAAGAAAACCCCGATGTCTCCATGCCTTCACGACATGGCTCCAATCCGCTTCAGATGCGGCGATCAGGCAACCTCCAGCCGTCCGGCGTCAAGACCCAGCAAGTATTATGCCAGACTTTTCCGCCTTCCTCTTTGGGTTCGACGGTTTCCGGACCTTCGCCTTCTCCGCATCGCCATCAACCTCGACGAGACGCAGTTCCCTTGATGGGGCGGAGTTCGCGCGGGTCCCCGTCAAGGCGAAGGACATCCGCGCCATCCTGGAGCCCAGAGCGGCAATCACCCTGGGACCACGCGTACCGAGGAAAAAACGACATCGGATCCGACGGGCAGTCGACATGTCACGGGGAACAGCCTTCCGGCCGGCCCGCTATCTGGACTGGATACCAGACTGCCAACATCCGCCGAATCCGATGCCCAGGTTATGAAACCGACACCTCGCTGCGAGGTGGTCAACATCAGGATTTCCAACGAGAGGCCGACTGTACAGGGCTCTCGCCAGGCAGTCAAGACGGGATCACGAAACGAGTGCGCCGGACCGGTCCGCCAGATCTCCCGGAAAGGCGCGGTCCGAGAATGGAGGCAACCGGCGCACAGAGATGCCAAGGTCGCCAGCGCGTAGCGCAGTGCGATCCACGACCCCAACCATAGGCCTCCAGGAAGACGGCATGCCCCAGGTGTCGGTTCGCACCACTTGGGAACCACTCGGCTCTCGCCATTTAGGCGCCGGCGGCCACCGCGGTGCGGTTCCGTTCCCGCCGTTCAGGAGCCGGGCGATTCTCACCGTTTAGGAGCCAGGTGATTCTCACCGTTTAGAAGCCAGGTGATTCTCACCGTTTAGAAGCCAGCGCCACCCTTGGCACGATTTTTGCTTTGGCCGGATCGCCCCCCGACATCCCCTCCCACGCTCTGGCATGGCCGCCCCCATCAAGACTCGTCCGGGGGCACGGCCGCCCCCCGTCGGGCCCTCTTGGTGCACCTCACTCCTGTCCGCCCACTCCACAGGAATGTGCCTATGCGGAAGGTCATTGACGTGAAGTGTCCCGCGTGCCACCCTGGCGCCATCAAGCTGCTGACGGGTGGCGCCATTGGCCCGCTGAGCAACTGGCCCAGGCATTGAGACTGTGCCGCCGACTTGCAAGATTGCAAGAATACAAAGTCTGTCGAAAACATATGGTTTTAGGGCATTCAAAGATTGATGTTCCATCATGCTTAGGAGTCAGGATTATCACCATGATTATTACGTCACTCGACTTGCAAAATTATCCCCACTCCAATGCCTTGAAGTTAAGTTCGACATTAGGATGACTGTCTTGATCGGTCGCAATGGCTCAGACAGAACTGTTGCACTAGACGCATTGAGAGTATTCCTTGAACCAATAAATCCGTCAGGGAATATCATTTCTCTGGAATGTCCAATGACGACATGACGCTAAATAAGAGGAGTGGTACAATGGTCTGAGATACGATCTCAGGATAGAGTGGCAAGCAAAAAGACGTCCTTGCGGACGTCTTTTATTCTGAATCCAAGCGATGGGGATCGCCGCCGTGCAACCCTTTGTAGATACCGTCTAGGCCATACTGAATGGCCGATGGCCCACACCCCGCACAGTCATCGCAGCAGAAAACGGCCTTGTCTCATTGGCAGCAAGAAGCAGACCGGGACGTGACCCTGAAGCCCCCGTCTTGCAGACGGAACTATACGCCGGATGCCGAACGTTCTTAAAAACGCATATGCCAGCTCATCACCACGATTATCATACTCTCCCTTGCGTAGTGCGGCACACACGATGTGCGATTAAATTCTCGCAAAATCACACTTAGAGACAGTAGAAACAGAACTCAAGCCATCCATCCTCCTTTTTATTTTCTCTTTCTCTTGGATATTTCCGACGAGATTTGTTTCATAAATGTTTCAAGATTATTCACCTTGTTGAATGTTGGTGGCGCTGTATTATGCTTCTGCGGGACAAATTCATACACATCCGCACCGATTGCAGCCATTGCAATGCAACGTTGCTTGCTGTCTATAGCTATGCTTATGAGAACTGCATTTTTATGGCTGCCTAGATAATTCTTTTTTACCATTTGGTCGACTGCTTCATTGAGCTTTTTCCTGATACTATATTTTGTTCCAGTTTTTGAAACTTTGATTTCAAAAGCAACAACCTTTTTTGTGAATTTTACAACCAAGTCGTCGAGGCCAAGGTTGCCTGGCAGTTCAGTATTAACGTCGAATTTTTCAGATTGTAAAAAAATACGCATGATTGATTGGTAAGTAGCCTCGAGTCTTGTCTCGTCATGTAATTCAATATCCCTAAAACATCTAGCTTTTCCCCTGAAAATATTTGGTTAAACGTAACGAGGACCCCCACATAATCATCATTTGTGATAAATTGTAGGAATTCGCTTACAGAATTCTTTCTTCCCTCTGCGGATCTAAAAAAGTCATATTGAACTAATTGAAACATTGTGGAACGAACTTCAAGATTAGGATATGTAAGATAGTATCTACCTGTGACTGGTTCCAGCCTTGGTGTAAGATACCCAGCTTGATAAAGGTAGAGCGCTGGCTCAAGCTGGTTCGTGATCTCGCCTGGCGAGTCAATATCCTTTAGGTTGACTGTAAAATTTGAATTGTCAAAGTCCTCAACATTTATTTTTTTTGATGACATATATTTCGCTATAAACTCTTGACTTCCAGTCTCTACCCAGTAGTCTTTAAATTGCATGTACAGAAAAAACGAAAGAACAGAAATGGGGTTGTAGACTGTATTTTTATTACAGAAAGTATAACCATCGTAATACACTTTCATCTTTTCCAGAAGAACACTAACTTTCATGTCAAATTTTTCAGCGATATTTAATACATACTCGTAAAGCTTGTCGGAAATCTCATCATGTATATACCCAAACATTGTGCAGTATGCAGGCATTGCAGAGCAATCGACTATATTGTTCGTCGCAGAAAAAACACCAATTTTTGAGAATTTGCTAACACCTGTAAGATATGCGATATGGATAAATTCGTCGGTTCGTCAGGCATTTGTTTCCATGGGAGGGAAACAGGCCGATCCGTCTGGGTCACGCCGTTGCAATGCCGGTCTGCGCATTCACTCCCTCACTTCATTCGGCCTTCAGCTCTGCATCAGCCGTTCTATGGCACTGCGTGCCGAGAACGGCTGGATCTGCGCAGGGAAGAGGTGAAAAAGGGGCATCCGGCGATGCCCCTCAAACCCGCCACTGCGGCCGTTTTCGAACTGAATTGGACTGGGGTGGAGACGAACGAGATCGCCCGTCACTTCTTCTTCTGGTGAATGTCCTCCCGTGAGACCAGCACCCGGTCTATGATGCCGATGTCCAGGGCCTCCTCGGGGGTCAGGAACCTGTCGCGGTCGGTGGCCTCCACCATCTCCTCGTAGGTCCGCTTGCTGTTTTCGGCGAGGAGCCTGTTCAGGCGTTCCTTGAGGCGCAGCACCTCCTTCGCGTGGATCTCGATGTCCGTGGCCTGGCCGTGGTACCCGCCCGAGGGCTGGTGGATCATGATCTGGCTGTTGGGGAGGGCGAAGCGCATGCCCGGGGCCCCCGCCGCGAGGAGGAAGGCGCCCATGCTGGCGGCCCTGCCCATGCAGACGGTGGAGACCGGGGAGGAGATGAACCGCATGGTGTCGTAGATGGCGAGGCCCGCCGTGACGGACCCGCCGGGGGAATTGATGTAGAGGTTGATCTCCTTCTCGGTGTCCTGCGCCTCGAGGAAGAGGAGCTGGGCGCAGATGAGGGAGGCGACGTTGTCGTCCACCTCGGATCCCAGCAGGATGATCCGGTCCTTGAGCAGCCGGGAGTAGATGTCGTAGGCCCTTTCGGATCGGCCTGTCGTCTCGATGACCATTGGGACGAGCATTGTGCGGTATTGCGCGAAGGTGGCCCCGTCGCGACGGATCGGGGAGGAATCGCGCCCTCCAGTGTGTTCCTTGGTTGCGAAATCGGGCCGCCCGCCGGCCTGTCCGCGGATCGTCGCCGATGGACGACGATGCCCGGGCAAGCGGAAAACGTACCCGTCGGCGTCCGTCCGGACGCCCTTCCCTTGCCTTGCGCCGATGCCTCAGGCGGCGACGCCACGACCGGAACGGCCCCGCATCTTCAATGCCTCGACACGTGCGGCGAGGCGTATCCGGCATCGGCCTTCCCGACCGGCCATCGCCCCTGCGGCGCAGGAACGCCCGGGGCGGTCGGCATCCCGATCCTTCAGGGCCGGGATGTCTGCGGCCATCCGCAACTCCCCCCGTCGACGGGACCGGAAAATCCCCCCGACGCCCTCGGGGGGCGGCGTCAAGACCAGTGCGCTTCCCCCCCGGAGGCGGCGGTCCCGGATCCGTCCCCGGACGGGGGGGCTTCGCCTTCGGATGCGGCGGCCGCACCATCGGCGGCCGCGCCGGAACCCGGCCCGCCCCCCTCGCCGGGGGCCCCTTCGGACGTCAGGACCGACAGCCGGGAAACGTCCACTTCCCCCGCGACGACCTCCTCCGGAGGACGCAAGGTCTCCTTCGGATCCACAAGCGTCACGTTGGCCAGTTCCAGAAGCCTGTCCCCCCCCTTGTCCCCAAGCAGGGAATCCCGCACATCGAACAGCATCCCCTGCTCGTCGAACTTCTTGTACAGTTCCTCGAAATCCTGCCCGTCCCGGCGGGCGACGTTGTAGACGTACTGGGCGATCTCCTCTTTCCTGACCGTGAGACCCTCCTTGCGGGCCACCGCCACGAGGAACACCGTCTGGAGGACCCTCTGCACCGCATGGGGGTGGCATTGCCGCAGTATCTCCTCGTACTGCGCCTCCGTGACCTCCTCCCCGCTCCTCTGCAGACGGACGGCCTCCTGAAGCGTCAAGCTCTTGGCGGACCTCCTGACCATGGCCGCCGGCAGCTCGACCCGGACCCCCGCCAGCAGCTTCTCCATGAGCTTGTACTTGGCCTCGTCCCTGTTCAGCTCCGTGATCTGCCCCTCGATCCTCCGGCGGACCAGGGCCCTCATGGCATCCAGGTCGGGCTGGCCCTGGGTCCTGGCAAACGCGTCGTCAAGCTCCGGCACGACGATGTCGTACACTCCGTGCACGCAGGCCGTGCAGGTCACTTCATGGCCGGCGATCTCCTCCCCGAGGAAGTCCTCCTCGGGCAGCTTCAGCTCGAAGGTCCCCACCTGCCCGCGGCCGATGCCCCGAAGCGCGTCCTCGAATTCCCTGAAGCAGTCCCCCTGCCCGAGCTGCATGAGGGTCTTCTTGTTCTCCCGGACGATGGACGGATCCCGCTTCGAGACGACCTTCAGGTCGAAGACCATGGCCTGTCCGTCCCTGGGGGGCACGTCCCCCTCGGCGGCAACCAGCTTGACGGCGTTGTACCGGAGACGGTTCAGGTAGGCCTCGACCGTGTCGTCGTCCACCACGGTCCTCTCCATCTCCACCTCCAGCCCTTCGTAGGGGGGGATGTCGATGTCGGGATGGCACTCGTATTCCAGGGCGTAGACGTAGGGGGAGCCCTTCTTCCACCGGGGCATGTCCTCGGGCTTCGCCCCCTTCCCGGTCGTCGGGTCCGTCAGGACGAAACCCGACACCTGATACATCTCCTCGTTCCCGGCGATCTCGGTGAGGTGCACGCCGACCAGGTCGGTGAGGGCCTGGGGGTATATCCTGTCGGCATGCACGCGCTCGACGATGGCGTCCGGCACCTTTCCCTGCCGGTATCCCTTCACCTTCGCCTCGGGCTTGATCTGGTACACGATCGCCTTGACGGCCGCGGCCATCTCCTGGGGGGCGATGGTGACCGTGATCCGCCTCTTGACGGGGGAGATGTTCTCCACGATGAATTCCACGTCGGAACGCTCCTTGGGGATGTTGCGCGCCCTCCTGCCGGGAAGCCGTGGCGGGAGGCGGGCGTCTCGGGGGACACGAAGACGGCGACGGCCCATCGTCCCGGAAAGCGGCCCGTGAGGGCCTTGCCTGACGCCGCCTTGCGAGGGACTGTTGTCGGGACGTTGCCGAATAGGACAGCGTACTCCTGTCCGCAAGGGATTGCAAGTCCCCGAGACCGAAAAAAACGCGAAAAAAGAAAAAAGCCGTCGGCCTGCATGGGACGGGGAGGCGGAAGGGCCGGAGGGCCGATGCGCGGTGCGGCGGGAGACGGCGGGGGCGATGCCGGGGATGGCGCGGCGACGATGGAAAGGTTCGGGAGGGGCGGAGGGCGAGATGGCGAGACGGCGAGACGGCGCGGAGGATGATGCACCGGAGGCGGCGGGAACATGCGGGTCGGCGGGGATGCTGCCGGGCAGGCCGCCTTCCCGGGCGTGGGCGACTGGCCCGGCAGGATGGCGAAACGGCGCGCGGAAAGATGCGCGGACGGCGGGAGCGCGGCGAACGAAGTGAGGGCAATGGACATGGTTCCCGGGTCGCCGAGGCCGTCGCGTTGCTCTGAGGTCCTGTGCCGGCGGCGCATCCCGGCCCCAACCTTGATGGGATCGCCCGAAGATGCGCTCGAACGCACCACCGCCATGGCGAATCCCCTGTGTGTGCCCAGGCTGATCCTGCGGATGCGGGGATTCCCCTGATGGCATGGAAGCCTGGAAAGACGCCATCTCCCGGCTCGGTGCCAGGTCCCGGGAGCGTTCCTCCCCTGCATCGGTGCCCGCACCGCCTTCCGCGCTTGCGTTGTCCCTTCCGGCGGTGCGGTCTCTGGCCCAAGTTCCCGGAGCGCCTCCCCGATGTCCCTCGAAATCTCATGCACCACCCCGGTGCCTGCCTGTACGCTGGCGATGGTGGCCGCTTGCGTGGCCTTGCCCTCGACCTTCTCGCCGACGCCGGCCAAATTGAGCGGTTCGTCCGCGCTCGCCTCCGGGCTCGGCGCCAAGGTTCGCCTCTCGCACTCCCGATAAATGGCAAGAGCCATGCGGCTCCAGGCGTCCTGTTCGACGCAGGACGTCTCGGTGTGCCTGTCGAACGAGGGGGATCGCCTGGCATCGGCCTTCGCCTTGGCTTCGAGGGCGGGAAGGGCGCTGTGGCGTCCCGCTCGGCCAAAATGGCTGCCGCCTGTGGGAAGCATGACTTCCCACAGGCGGCCGATGACGAGGGTGGTGATCGATGGCGAGACCGGGGCCGCCATCCGCAGGAAGGCCCGGAGCGAGCTGTCGGCCGCCCGGTCGGCGCGGCGGCGGACGAGGCGGAATGTCACGAGCGGCGCCGCCGGCAGCGTCCGGGGTTCATGGGCATCATGGGCAGACGGCCGGCTGGCGGCGGCGAAATCGACGGCCTGAAGTGCCGGCAGATGGCGGACAGGCGACTGGTCGATCCGCCCCCGGCACGGATTGCCTGGCATCGGCGACACGACAGATCGCGGAAGCTCCGGCGCAGGGAGTGGGGGTGCAGAGGCAGGTGGCAGGACAACGTATATGTGGGAGGATCGAACTTTCCTGGAGTTAATACCCAACCCCAGAGCGCCCTAGGGCGGGGGTGTCCCCCGCTTACCCGCCACCAGTAAGGTTTTTGGGGGGGCATGGCGTCAACGCCCAAAACAGAATCTGGCATCGCCTGGCCA
>JAISTH010000073.1 GCA_031272715.1 Desulfovibrio sp. | reverse complement strand
AAGGTCGGCGACTATCTCATCGTCCATGCGGGTTTCGCCCTCCACTCCCTCACGCCGCTGGAGGCGGAGGAGAGTCTTGCCGCCTTCAGGGAGATCGCCAAGGTGCTTGAGGAGGAGGACCGCCGGGAGGCCCGGGAGGCCCAGGAACCGGTCCCGTGACAGGGAAACCGTCACGTGGCAGGGGAGGCCGCCACGTGGCCGGAACGGAAGGCCGCCGGCCGCGCCGCGGACGGCAAGCCGGATACAGGCGTCCGGGGATGCGTCCCATCGGTTCGCCTTGAGCGCCAACCTTGACGAAAATCCGCCCCGCGTATACGTTTTTAAGTTTCCCGACACGAACGCGATCGATGCGCATCCGTGTCGGAGGCGATGGCCATGGGCGGGACGTCCTCGCACGCCCCGCAGGACGTGACGCGCCCCGTGACGGAACGGAGGGCGTCCGTTCCGTTTTTCCGTGCATGTTCCCGAGGACGACGCCCTTCGCCCTCCCGGCCCTTTGGCCCTTCCCTTCCGAAAAACCCCGGACCCCCTCATGGACGACTACAAAAAGACGCTGAACCTTCCCCGCACGTCCTTCCCGATGAAGGCGAACCTCGTCCAGCAGGAGCCAAAGCTCCTTGAGCACTGGGACGCCACCGACGCCTGCCGGGCGATGACCGACGCCTCCGGCGCCAAGGGCGCCTACGTGCTGCACGACGGCCCTCCCTACGCCAACGGCCACATCCACATCGGCACGGCCCTCAACAAGATACTCAAGGACATCATCGTCAAGAGCCGCAACATGCAGGGCCAGCGGGCCATCTACGTCCCCGGATGGGACTGTCACGGCCTTCCCATCGAGCACAAGGTGGAGCAGGAGATCAAGAAGGGACACCGGAGCCTCTCCCCCCTCGCCGTGCGCAAGGAATGCCGGGATTACGCGCTGCACTGGATCGACGTCCAGCGGGACGAGTTCAAGCGTCTGGGCGTGCTGGGGATCTGGGACGATCCCTATCTCAGCATGACCCCGGACTACGAGGCGACCACGGCCCGGGAACTGGGGAAATTCGCGAGGAACGGGGCGCTGCTCCGCGCCAAGAAGCCCGTCCACTGGTGCTGCTCCTGCCACACGGCCCTGGCGGAGGCCGAGGTCGAGTACGCCGACCACACCTCCCCTTCCATACACGTGGCCTTCCCCCTCAACGACGAAAGACTGGCCAGAATCTTCCCCGGCGTCGATCCCGCACGATCCTTCGTCGTCATCTGGACCACCACCCCCTGGACGATCCCCGACAACATGGCCGTGTGCCTGCATCCCGAGTTCACGTACGCGATGGTGGAGGCCGGCGGCTCCTTCCACCTGATCGCCGAGGAACGCGTCGCCCCCTGCGCGGCCGCCTTCGGATGGACCGGCCAGAGGGTCCTCGGCACCGCCAAGGGGACCGAACTCGAAGGGTTGAAGGCGCACCATCCCTTCATCGACAGGCCTTCCCCCCTGGTGCTGGGAGAGCACGTCACGCTGGACACGGGCACCGGTTGCGTGCACACGGCGCCGGGACACGGCCGGGAAGACTACGACGTCGCGTTGAAGTACGGCCTCGAGGTGCTCTCGCCCCTGGACGATGCGGGACGGTTCCTGGAGACCGTTCCCGACTTCGCCGGCATGCAGGTCATGGAATCAAATCCCGTCGTCGTCCGGATGCTCAAGGAAAGGGGACGCCTGCTGGCCGAGGAGAGCATCGGCCACTCCTATCCCCACTGCTGGCGATGCAAGCGGCCCGTCATCTTCCGCGCGACGACCCAGTGGTTCATCTCCATGGAGGTGGAAGACCTGCGGGGACGAAGCCTCAAGGCCATCTCCGACGACGTGGAATGGATCCCCGAGTGGGGCAGGCAGCGCATCCACAACATGGTCGAGACGCGTCCGGACTGGTGCATCTCCCGCCAGCGCCAATGGGGCGTCCCGATACTTGCGCTCCTGTGCGAGGCCTGCGGCCAGGCATGGCAGTCCCCGGAATGGATGGAGGAGATCGCCGACCGCTTCGCGGCGCATCCCACCGGCTGCGACTACTGGTACGAGGCGGACCTCGCCGACATCGTCCCCGAGGGGCTGAAATGCCCCCATTGCGGCGCCGCGAAGTGGCGCAGGGAGACGGACATCCTGGACGTGTGGTTCGACTCCGGCACCAGCTTCGCGGCGGTGCTGGAACGCAACCCCCTGCTCGCCTTCCCCGCGGACATGTATCTGGAAGGGTCGGACCAGCACAGGGGCTGGTTCCACAGCTCGCTTCTGGCCAGCATCGGCACCAGAGGCATCGCCCCCTACCGGTCCGTGCTCACCCACGGCTACGTCGTCGACGGGGCCGGACGCAAGATGTCCAAGTCCGTGGGCAACGTCATCGCCCCCCAGGAACTCATCAAGAAGCACGGCGCGGAGATCCTGCGCCTGTGGGTCTCCTCCGTGGACTACAGGGAGGACATCCGCATCTCCGACCAGATACTGGGACACCTCGTGGACGCCTACCGGCGCATCCGGAACACCTGCCGCTATCTGCTGGGCAACCTCGACGACCTCACGGCCGCCGACATGGTTCCCGTCGACCGGATGGACCCTCTCGACCGCTACGCCCTCGACACCGCGGTGCGCGCCCACGAACGCATGCAGGAGGCCTATGCGACCTTCGAGTTCCACAGGGTCTACCACTGCCTCCACAACTTCTGCGTCACGGACCTCTCGGCCGTCTACCTGGACATCCTCAAGGACCGCCTCTACGCCTCGGGGCCATCCAGCCCCGAGCGGCGGTCGGCGCAGACGGCGATGTTCCACGTGCTGCAGCTGCTGCTGCGGGACATGGCCCCGGTGCTCTCCTTCACGGCGGAGGAGGTCTATCGCAGCGTGCCCGAAGGCCTGCCGAAGCCCGTGTCCACGGTCTTCGCCCTGCAGCCCCTGGACGTCGCGGGATGGACGCTGGACGAAGGGGCGCGCAGGGACTGGGAAGGGCTGCTGCAGGTGCGCAACGCCGTGAACAGGGCGCTGGAGCCGCTGCGCCAGCGGGGCGACATCGGCCTCTCCCTGGACGCCGCCGTCACCCTGCACCTTGACGGCGACCGCAGAAGGCTCCTCGAGCGCATCGGGACGGACATGCGATCCCTGCTCATCGTCTCCCAGCTGTACATCAAGGACATCGACGACGCCCCGAAGGGCGATGCCGTCTTCAGGGACGAGACCGTTCCCGGCGTCGCCGTCTCGGCCGCCAAGGCCGAGGGCGAGAAATGCAAGCGCTGCTGGGTCTACAGCGCGGAACTGGGCACCGATCCCGCCCATCCGGCCCTGTGTCCCAGATGCGTAAAGGTGTTGCGGGACTATTTCCCGGAGAGCTGACCCCGATGCGGCACTACCGAATCCTCTGCGGCACGGCCCTGCTGGTGGTGCTGCTGGATCAGCTGACGAAGTGGATCGTGGTGGCGACGATCCCCGAATACCGCACCGTGACGGTGATCCCGGGATTTTTCGACCTCGTGAACATACGCAACAGGGGGGCGGCCTTCGGCTTCCTCAACCGCTCCGACATCGAGTGGCAGTTCTGGCTCTTCCTCGTGGCGACGGTGATGGCCGCCTGGGCGATATTCACCCTGGCGCGGCCGCTGCGGGACGCCCCCTGGACCAATGCGGGCCTCGGCCTCATCCTCGGAGGCGCGCTGGGGAACCTCGTGGACAGGCTCCGCCTCGGCGCCGTCGTGGACTTCCTCGACTTCCACGTGAACGCCTGGCACTGGCCGGCCTTCAACCTGGCGGACACGGTGATATGCTGCGGCGCCTGCTTCGTCTGCCTGCGCTACTGGGTCACGAGGAACGACCCCGGCCCCGTTCCCGCGACGGAAGGAGGCACACCCTCGCCATGACCCTCGAATGGTGGCATCTCGCATTGGCATTGGCGCCGCTGGCCTTCTCCTTCTGGTGCATCTGGGACATCTGGAGCCACGCCTTCCCCAGCGTGCAGCGGCAGGCGTTCTGGCTGGCGCTGGTGGTGTTCCTTCCTGTCGTGGGGGGAGTCGTGTATATTTGCCGGGGGCGCAGGCAGGCACTGCCTTGAGACGGCGCGCGCCAACGCCCCACGGCTCATCGGTTCAACCCTAGGAAAAGAACGGAGGGCGCGATTCCTCCCCGCGGACGGCCGCGGGGCATCCTCGCGCGGACGGCATATGCGCAATATTCCAGGACTTCTCTTGACGATCCTCGTCTCCTTCGCCCTTGTCGGCTGCGGCGACTTCTCCGGCGGCGGCAACAGGAGATCCTCGGACCGGCTGGTGCAGCAGGACCGGGACGCCCAGTTCCGGCAGTCCCAGGCCGAGGTGTACAACCAGGTCCAGACCATGCGTCAGGAGCTTGATGCCATCAAGGGACAGCTCGACGACCTCCGGATCGCCGGAGGCGCCCAGGCCATGATGGATCGTCTCAGGCACCATGACGCCGCCCTGCACCAGATCGAGACGTCTCTGGCCATGAACCTGAATCTGGGAGACCCCATGCCGCCGCGGGGGATCGCTTCCCAGGCCTCAATGACGCCCACGTCCTCGCCCATGGGCTACACCCCGATGGGCTCGCCCGCGACGCCCGTCGCAACGGGCGCGGCGGGCGCAGGCGTCGCTGGAACCGCCGCGAACGCGGGCACGACAGGTGCTGCAGGTGTCGCGGGCACTGCAGGAGTCGCAGGCACTGCCGCCGGCATCGGCACCGGCGTCGCCGGGGCCCTGGCTCCCGACGGACTGCCGACCTACGGCCAGCCGGTCCAGGGCGCGGCAAGCCAGCCCGGCACCGTGCAGGCGGGCACACCGGCCTACAATGCGGCCGTGCCAGAGGGGACGCAGCCCTATGCCGCCGCCTCCGGACCGCCCAGCGCCGCCACCTGGGGGCAGCCCACCCCCCAGCAGCAGCCCCAGCAGCCGAAGGACATCGCCCAGGCCCTGTACGACGCCGGCGTGACATCCTTCAGCGGCCGCAGGTATGCCGAGGCCCAGCGCTCCTTCGGCGACTTCATCAAGAACTACGGCACCAACGCCCTGGCCCCCAAGGCGCAGTTCTACCTGGCGGAATGCCACTTCCAGCAGAACAACTTCGCCGATGCGGCCCTGGCCTACGACACCGTGATCAAGAAGTACCCCTCCTCCTCCTCCGCGCCCGGCGCCTATCTCAAGCAGGGCATCTGCTTCGGCAAGCTGAACCAGAAGGCCGCCGCGAAGACCAGGATGCAGGAACTCATCAAGAAGTTCCCCAACTCCGCGGAGGCGGCCCGGGCCAAGGCCTACCTCAAGACCAACAATTGACGCAGGGACGTGCGGGGCGCATGGCGCCCCGCAACGACTCCTCCACCCGCGGCTCCCCCCCGGCCGAAGGGGACGCCGTTGTGCGTCGAACCGACGACGCCCACGCACAAACGCAGAGGTTCCCATGACCACCCACCACGGCAGAGGCTCCGTATACCGGAAGCTCAGCCACGACATGCGGGAGGGCCTGAAGGGCATCTACCGCCAGATTTCCGAGGCGTCCTCGGAGGGTTCCGCCGTCCTGCCGGATCCCGATCCGCTCTTCACCGAGGCCTCGGACCAGCTGAACGAGGTCATGAAGACCACCGAAGCCGCCGCCATGTCCATCATGGAACTGGTGGAGAAGCACATGGAACTCCAGGCGGAGGGCGCGGAGCTTTTGCGTGAGCTTGCGAAGCCCAAGGGCGGGAAGGAGGAGAAGGCCAGGCGTCTTGAGCGCCTGCAGGAGATCAACGCGGAGCTTGAGACGGATCTCACGTCCATCCTCACCACCCTGAGCTTCCAGGACCTCACCGGCCAGCGCATCAGGAAGGTGGTGCAGGCGCTGAAGCGCATCGAGCAGAGCGTCGTGGAACTCTACGTCTCCTCCGGGCTGATCATGAAGCGGGCCGACGCCCAGCCCGACAAGGACGCCGGGGAACTGGAGGACGAGGCGCACAAGGCGGTGGAGGATTTCCGGAAGGGGCGCAAGGTCTCCTCGGAGCTCAAGGGTCCCGAGAAGGGGTCGTCCCAGGGGGACATCGACGACATGCTGGCCCAGTTGGGGCTCTGATCGGGACATCGCCTCGGGCCGGCGCCGAAGGTCTTCCCTTCGCGCCCGCCCGCGGCGATGCAGGGACGGGGCGTTCGGAGCCCGGGACGTATGCCTGGCACGTCCGGGGAAGGTCGGATACGGGCCTGGCACGAGGTTCCGGATCGAGTCTCTGACGCGACAATCCCGGCGCGAGGAGTCCCGTCCGTTGGCCGGGCGTCGGGGCAATGGGGCGGAACGCCTCCGGCTCAACCGACGATGGCGTCGTAGCGCCAGGTCGGCCTGGGACGCCCCGGCCGCAGGCAGCGCATGGTCTCGATCACCGGTTCCACGTGAAACGCCTCGCAGCAGGACTCCAGGGCCGTTTCCACGACGTTCCGCAGCCCTTCGGGGGACGTCTCCACCCGGGCGTTGACGACGAGCACCCCGTCCCCGGATCCCGTCACGGCTCCCTTCACCGGCGAGCCGCCTCCGGTCGCGACAAGGCTTGCCGTCAGCTCCCCCTCCCCATCCTTCAGGTGCAGCAGCAGCTTGACGTGCCCGATGCAGACGCCTTCCTTCCCGAAGGCGTCATCCATGGCCGCAAGGAATGCCCCGCACAGCCCTCGCCAGTCCGTCCCCTCCCCTTCCGGTCTCAGGACGGCCACGGCATTGAGCCACCCGAGCACCCCCTCCCCTTCCGCATAGACATCGTAGTCCACGGCGGCCAGCGTTCCGCCGGGATGGGCGAAGATGCGCACGAGGGCGAGCCATTCGTCGACGCCTTCGCCCGTCAGGGCCGAGGCCCCAAGCGTGCGGGTCCGGGGATGGGCATCCTGCAGTTCCGCGATGCATGCGCGCAGGAGTTTCCCGTCCAGGGCGTCGATCTTGTTGACCAGCAGGATGTCGGCCTCCTCCCGCTGCACGCCGACGATGTAGGCCGCGCTTTCGTGGAGCGGGGGCGGGACGGGAAGAGGGCGATCCAGGGAAGGAGTCCCCTGCCGCGCCTGTCCAAGGCGCATGGGATCCACGACGACCGTGAGGGGGAGCAGGGAGAACCTGTCGCTATGCCTGTCCTTGAGGGGCTGGAGCACGGTTGCGGAGATGTCCGCGCAGCTGCCGACCGTCTCCGCAAGGATGACCTCGCACCCCTCCTCCCTGAGCGACTCGAGGCAGGTCACGAGCCCCGGGAAGTCGCAGCAGAAGCAGCTTCCCGCCACCTCCCGGACCGGGACGCCGCGCCTCGCGAACATCACGGTGTCCACGCAGTCCCCGGTCTGGTCGTTGGTCACCACCCCGACGCGCCTGCCCGTGGCCTGAAGCTTCAGGGCCGCGGCCCCGATGAGCGTCGTCTTCCCCGCCCCCAGAAATCCCCCCACCACCATGACCGACGTCCGTTCCATGATGCGCCTCCCTCGCTAGTAGATTAAGTCTAATACCTACCGTGAAAGGCGATCCGGGTCAACCATGGAACCCGTGCCGGGAAGGGAACCCGAGTCGGGATTGGCGGGGATGCGCGGGCGGATGCATCGCGCCCTTGAGGGCCATGTCCAGGATCCGCCTGACGTCCCCCAAGGACGGGGATGCGCGGGGATTCCGTCACATCGCAAGGAAATTCGCGGCCTCCGGGGCCCCAGGCCTTGCAACCGAGGCCGGCCGTGGCGTATAGGTGCGCCATGGTCACGCTGCCCATGGACTTCGGGGACTGCCCCTGCACCGGCAGGAACCTCCCCCGCCTTCTGCATCCGGCCATCATGGCCGTCCTCGCCCACGGACCCCTGCACGGCTACCTCATCACCGAGGAACTGGAGGGCCAACCCGTCCTCGCCGACGCCGCGCCGGATCCCGCCGGCGTCTACCGCATGCTGAAGGCCATGGAACGGGACGGCTACCTGACGGGCACGGACCTGCCCGGAACCGGCAGGGGACCCGCACGGAGGGAGTTCTCGCTGACGCCGAAAGGATGCGCCTGCCTCAGGACCTGGGTCTCCACCCTGCGCCGCTACCAGGAGGACCTGGCGATCCTCGCGGACTTCCTGGACCGCCGCTGCAAGGCCGCCGCCGAACTCACGCCAGATCTTCCGGAAGATTCCTGATGCGGGAAAGGCGCTCCTCCACCTCGTCGTACTCGATGCCCCCCACCTTCTCCTCAAGCCATTCCACCAGCTCCCGCCCCTGATCGTAATCGTAGCGCAGCAATTCCTTCAGCGCATCCTCCATCTCGTTGAAACGATACTGCCGGGCACCTTCCAGAAGGCGCCGGAGCACCGCCATGTCGGGCCAGGCCCTGACCTCCCGCCTCTCCCGGGACGCCCCGGAGGACTCCAGCAGGTCCTTCAGACGCGAGACCAGCTCCTCCGCCATGGCGACCAGACCCTCGTTCTCCCCGAGGATCCTCTCCATGTCCCCGCCCTTGCCCGCCTCCTCCAGTTCCTTGGCAAGACCCGCGACCTTCTCGGCGCCTATGACGAGACAGGAACCCTTCAGCCCATGCACGGCGATGACGTAGTTCCCCAGATCCCTGGCCTCCGCCTTCGCCCTGAGGGTGTCCAGCAGTTCCGGGGTGCAGCGGACGAAGGTGCGCAGCACCTCGACGAAGCCCTCGATGTCCGGATAGTCGTCAAGGCGCCGCCGAAAATCCACGCCCTCGATGTCCGCCAGCAACACCGGGGGAAGATCGGGAACGCCCCGCGCCTCCTCGTCACCCACGAGGGGCTCCCCGCTCTCCGCCGCATCCACCTCTTCCACGGGACGCCGCTCCCGGATCCACTTCCTGAGGATGGCGTCCAGCTTGCCGATCTCTATGGGCTTGGGGAGGAAGTCGCTGAAGCCGCTCTGGAGGAAGAGCTCGTCGCTGCCGCGGATGGCATAGGCCGTGAGGGCGACGATGGGAACGGTCTTGGCGTAGTAGCTGTCGATGTCCTCCCGTATGCGGCGGGTGGTCTCGATGCCGTTCATCTCCGGCATCATGTGGTCCATGAAGACGAGGTCGTAGGTCTTCTCCTGGGCCCGTATGCGCTCCACGGCCTCGGCGCCGCTGCGCACGAAGTCCACGTCGAGCCGGTAGGGAAGCAGCAGCCCCCGCAGCACGTCCAGGTTCATCTCCTGGTCGTCCACGGCCAGCACCTTGCCATAGGGCATGGGCACGCGCCTGAATCCCCGTCCCGAGGGGATCTTGACGGGCAGCCGCCGCTGGACCAGCGACTCCGCCGTCTGCTCCCCGATGGGGTCGGCGTCCACCACGTACTGCCGGATATGGACGGAGAAGACGCTCCCCTTGCCGTACTCGCTCCGTATGCTGACGCCCCCGTCCATGAGGCGCGCCAGCTTGCTCACGATGGAGAGGCCGAGCCCCGTCCCCTCGATGGCCCGGTTCTTCTCCGCATCCAGCTGGCGATACTCGGTGAAGAGCTTTTCCTGGTCCTCCTGCCGCACCCCCCTCCCCGTGTCCTCCACGGTCAGGAGCACCTTCGCGCTGTCCCCCTGGGGCTCCCAGTCCACGGCGAGCCTGACGTGCCCCTCGTCCGTGTACTTGAAGGCGTTGGAGAGCAGATTGTTGATGATCTGGCGCACCCTGATGTCGTCGCCGTAGAGCTCTCTCGGGAAGGTCGGGGAGATGTCGCAGCGGAAGGAGACCTCCTCCTTCTTTCTCACCAGATTGTGGTTTATGACGTCATTGAGGACGCTGGGCATTTCGTACTGACGACGGTGCAGCTCGAAGACGCCGGATTCGATCTTGGAGATGTCAAGTATGTCATTGACGATCGCAAGGAGCGTCTGCCCCGCAGTATATATTTTCTCGATCTCCACTCTTGGATTGAGTATTTTCTCGCCGTGGAGAAGCGACTCGGAAAGGCCTATTACCGCATTAAGCGGCGTTCGGATTTCATGACTCATCGTCGCAAGGAAAGCGGTCTTTGCCTTAGATGCGCTTTCCGCCTGATTCCTCGCATGCACAGCTTCCTCGTTTGCACGACTTATCAGTGTGTTGTCGTGAAGAAGGAGAAGTGCACCGGAATTTTTTTCCGTCGACTTTTCAAATGGTATTATCCTAACCTCGAAATACTTGCCATTTACGGTTATTTGCGAAGAAGTGCTGATATGTCTTGATATTGCAGTACTGATTTCATCAACAATAATGCTCGTGTTGAAAGTCCCAAATGCATCTTTCAGCAAGTCCGATATAGGTGTCCCTTCCAATGCTTCATTCGTGGCGTCGCTATTGGCACAGAGAAGACCAATGGCCTCACAGGTCGCAAGAATGAAACGCATTTTCCCGTCAATGAGAATCATGACGTCAGGGCTGCAACGCAGGAGCTGCTGCAGGAGAAAATCGTTGTCTTTCATGATGTCTTGCATGTCATCGTTCACAGGCGAACCCGAACCTTGTGATTGCCATGTGCCGAACGTCACCCCGGCGCATTTCGCTCGAAAACGATGGAGCGATCCTGGGCGAATGCCGTCCATGTCCAATGCGGACGCCCGATGGCCGTGGCCCGCGCGTCAGGGGGACCCGGCCTCCGACGCAAGCGTCCGCGTCAATTCCCTTCCCGCACGGGCGGCGCCGTCCATGTCCCCGCGAAGCACCCGCTCGGCGATGTCCCCGACGGCGGCGCACTGCGCCGAGGACAACGCCAGTCCCTTGAGCCGCTCGAGGCATTCGTCGAGTTCGTGGATGTCCCTGTCCCGTATGGCGCGGTCCAGGATCCCCAGTTCGCCCATCGCGGCCTCGACGGCATCCGGGCCGACGGCCGCGGCGTGGGCGCGCAAGGCGGCGACGGCCGCGGCGACGCGTTCCACCAGTTTCACCACGGCCTGGCGCAAGGGTTCGACGCCCCTGCGGAGGAAGGCCTCGTCCTCCTCCCGGCCGGCCCTCTCCAGATCGGCCGCCATCGCCGCGACGTCCGGCGCGCCGATGTTCGCCAGCAGGGTCTTCAGGGAATGGGCCTGGGCGGCGACCGTCACGATGTCGGCATGATCCGCCCCTTCCGCAAGGGAACGGACCCGCGGCCCCGCATCCTGCACGAAAAGCTCCAGGAGATCGACATAGCGCCCCCAATCCCCGCCCACGCGGGAAAGCCCGCCGGCGACGTCCACGCCCTCGATGGACAGGGCCGGGACGGGGGCCGGCGCCCCGCCGGGGGCGTCCAGGGGCTTCTGGCGCTTTTCCGGAGGGATCCACTTGCGCAGCAAGGCGTCCAGTTCCTCCATGTCCACGGGCTTTGCGCAGAAGTCGTCGAAGCCGTGACTCCGGAAGAAGTCCCGCATGCCGGCGACGGCGTTGGCCGTCAGCGCTATGCAGGGCAGGCTCCGGAATCGCTCCCCGGGCATCGCCCGAATGGTCTCCACCACCTCGACGCCGTCCATGCCCGGCATCATGTGGTCCAGCAGCACGAGATCGAAGTGCTGGTCCCTGATCAGGTCCAGCGCCTCCACCCCGGAAAGGCAGCAGGTCAGATGCATGCCGTAGGGCGCAAGCAGTCCCTCGGCCACCAGCAGGTTGCTGGGCAGGTCGTCCACCACCAGCACCCGGACGTCGGGAGCGGTGAAGCCCGCGGGCTCGGGCTGGCCCCGGTCCGCCCGCATGTCGTCGAAGGGGCCCAAAGGCTCCCAGTCCACCACCTCCTGCTCGAGGGTGACGGTGAAGACCGAGCCCTTGCCGAACTCGCTCTCCACCTCGATCCTCCCCCCCATGAGCTCGCTCAGGCTCCGGGTGATCGCGAGGCCCAGCCCCGTCCCCTCCACCTCCCTGCCGCTCTCCTCGTCCACGCGAATGAAGTCCCCGAAAAGGAGCGGCAGGGCGTCGGAACGGATGCCTATCCCGGTGTCGCTCACCACGAAGGTCAGGCGGATGCGCTCGTCGTCGATCCGCTCGCACCCGACCCCCAGGGTGATCGTCCCCCTGTCCGTGTATTTCACCGCATTGGAAAGGAGATTGACGAGAATCTGCTGTATGCGCCTGAAGTCCCCTCGGATCAGCCTCGGGATGTTCGTCGCGATGTCGGTCTTCAGCCTGATCGGCTTCTCGCCGAGTCGAACGATGATGAGCGTAAGTGAATCGTTTATCAACGACTTCATGTCGTAGGGCGCGACAAGGATCGACAGCTTGTTCGATTCGATCTTCGCCAGATCCAGCGCATCGTTGACCAGAGAGAGCAACAGTTGCGATGCGCGTAGCTGGCTCTCAAGAAATTTGTGTATTTTGCCAACATCGTCTTCACGCAACGCCAATGTCCCCATGCCGACAATTGCATTCATGGGCGTACGGATTTCATGACTCATCTGTGCAAGGAATCTGCTTTTCGCTCTTGATGCAGCTTCGGCTTTAATATTGAGATCGCGGAGTCTAATATTCTGATGTTCTATTCTAATTCGTATGCGCGATATATATATGTTAAAAATTATTATAGTAATTAAAAAAAGCATCATGAAGCCGCTAAAAATCGTAAGGAACAATGGCTGCAGCAAATCAACAAATTCAATTTTTCTGCTACAAACGAGATACCATCCCATTGATGGTATTGTACTCAATGCGTAGAGTGTCTTGTCAAATTCAACGAGCTCTATTTCAGACGGGCCTAAAGATTTTGTCTTGTTTACAATCATTTCGCCGCTCTTTCCTAAAAGCGGCAGGATGTTTACTTTGTTGAGAGCTTTGTCTACATCTCTTGCGAGTGTCAATTCATTCAAGTCATTAAACAAATATACATCAATGGATTTGTCAGAATTAATCAGTATTGATTCGCTAATTTTACTTATGTCGATGCCGCATCCAACGATGCCTATCGCCCTCCGAGAATAATTCGTTCCATAGCCATAGACGGGGACATTTACCCAAAGATTTATAACATCAAGATCTGGATTGTAGTTAATGTTGAAATTGTATTTTTCGGTATTCTCAATCGTCATTTTATACCAGTAGTTTGTATCGCGATCCGGGTCAACTTTGTAAAATGTATCGCCATCATCGGTGTAAAAGATCTTGTCGATATCGTTTACCCAGAAGACTTTGCCATCTCGCAAATTTCTTCTATATGAAGCAAATTCTTCAAATGCCTCTGCTTGGTAATCGGTATTGAAGGGATTCAGGAAGTATCTCTTTATGACGGGAGAATCAGCCGTCTTTATTGCGAGAGATAGATCAGTCGCGACTTCCGTCATCAGACGCAGACGGATGGTTTCTGATGTTATGCGGAGCTCGTTATCCATATTGGTTAAATGGATTTTATACATGCTCATCAGGAAAGCCACTATCCCGATGGCGAGTGTCACGCAAAAGAGGGATGCGGAGAAATAGAAGAAATTCTTTCGGATCGGAATCCGCTTGACGGATTCCTGGGTCAGCAGCTGCTTATCCGTAGGGATGGGGGGCTTTTCTGCGTGATTGGTGTCGGACATGTTGTTGGAGGAATGGGTTGACGCACACCTGTGCATGATCACGCAAAATGGCTGAGAGGGCCTGTGGACAAATTGCATCCCCGGTCAGGGGAGCCTGTCGGCTACGCTTCGACACACCTCGACCAGGTCCGGATCGAAATGCACGTTCTGCAACGCGAATATCTCGGCGAGGGCCGCATCCCGACTCTTCGCCTCCCTGTAGGGACGCGGGCGCCTCAGGGCGCTGTACACGTCGACCAGGGCCATCAGGCGTCCCAGCAGGGGCGTCTCGCTTCCCTTGAGCCCTTTCGGGTATCCGGATCCGTCCCACCGCTCGTGGTGCATCGCCACGACGTCCTTGGCCAGTTGGAAGAACCGGGCCGTGCTTGGCGTCTCCATCCTTTCCAGCATGCGCAGGCCGACAGGGACATGCCGTTGCATCCGCTCGAATTCCTCTTCGGTGAGTTTTCCCGGTTTCAGGAGTATCTCCTCGGGAACGACGATCATCCCGATGTCGTGAAGCGCGGATGCCTGGAGGATGTCCGCAGTATTCCATCGCTGCGCAATTATTGCATATCGCTCATTTTCACGCATCGCACCAATCATCAATTTTAAAGAGGAATCCAATTGTGATATATGTTCCCCCATCTCACCATCTCTTCTCTCTATCTGTTCTGTTATCTCTCTTAAAATGCTAATGCGGATACGCCTTCCTATGTTGCTCATTACCAAGGTAGACATATATATGTCAACACGTTTGCGCAATAAAGCCTGTGTGAAGGGCTTTATTATCAAATCGGATGCACCGAGGTCCAGACTCTTCAACTTCTGCGCATCGCTGTCCATTCCCGTGACGATGATGACAGGTATCTCTTGCGTTTCCTGATCGAGTTTCAGTTTCCGCAGCGCCTCAAAGCCACTCATGCCTGGCATATCCAAGTCAAGAAGTATAAGATCGGGTTTTACAATATTCTGTTCTTCAAGCTCGCGAAAGAGCTTCTCAGCCGAGTCAAGGGTGAGAACCGTGTAGACATCGGACAGTGCGGACTTCCCAATCTTCAGATTGGTCAGGTCGTCATCGACGATTATGATATGGCCTTGGGATTCTTTCATGTCGTCACCACAAAGGTTATACTTTATGGAGCCGTTAATAATTGTTTATTGGAATACGTGGTTTTATTGGTGCGATGAAAAACTGCTCAATTTGCAATTTTATTTGATTGATGAGCTGGATTCCGGTATAGGGTAACTGCAGTTTGTGGATCGGGGAAACTGCTTTTTAAGGTAAAGTAAAAATTCTGGATTCAGATTGAACATAATAGTGGAATAATGTGTAAACATATTGTCGATGAAAGCATCAAAAACGAATTATATCGAAACAGCGACCGTGAAGAAGAGGAACGCAGCCGGCAAGGTGCAGGCCTGTATGAAATGCATATCCATTCAGTTTTGTCTTGAAGATATTCGAAGCTCCGCCGTCATCACTCTGGAGAAACTCGAACATTTCCATGTCGCCACCTTGGTGAAGCACTTCACGCCAAAAACCCGGCCCGGCCGCTCAAGACGCATGCCGGAACCCCCCGCTCAACGGTTTGCCGATTTAGGGACATCGTCCCCATCGTTCCGGGAGCGCATTCTACGCCACGTCCGGGGCCTTGCGCAAGGGTCGCCGCCTGGTCAGCACCGTTTGCGGTTCGCCCCTTCAGTACAGGGAGGTGAAGAAAATGTCTAGAAATTACCCTTGCGGGGGAAGCGACGCGGGCGAAGGGGAGGATGTGTGCATGGTCCGGGCAGTCACCAAGGCGCATTGGGGAAGACAAAAAAGGATGTGCCGGAAGAGGCGCCGCCATGGCGGCTCTTCCGGCACCGGAAGGCGAGGTTCGTCCGTTCAGGAAGAGGGGGCGGCCAGCTTCGCCAAGGCCGCGGCGAGTTCCTCGACGCTTTCCAGTTCGGTCACGGGGATGCACGGCCGCGGGGGCAGTCCTTCGCCATGGGGCTTCGCCGTCTCGGGGCATTCGGCGGCGGCGCAGCGCAGCACGAGAACCCGAAGGACGCCCATGGCCGCCAGCGGCTCCAGCAGGCGGGGCTTCAGCACGTGCCGCGCGCACAGCACCCCCTGCAGCGACACGCCTTCGGGGATGGGCGGAAGCTGCGCCTCAAGCTCCGGACATCGTCGCAGATCCTCGAGAGGCCCGTCGAAAAAGGATGCGTCGCCGTCGTCCTTCCGCCGTTCCCAGAGGGACGGGGACGTGCGCCGAAGCCGTTCGAGACAGTGCAGCACGACCGTGTGGGCGCCCGCGCGGCGCACCCGTTCGACCATCGCCTGGGCCGGGTGCATCCGGGGAGGGTCTTCACGAGGCGCGTCCGGGGTCCGTTCGAGATGCAGCGCATGGGTCGCGCACCCGGCGATGCAGGCGGGCTCAAGTCCCGCGTCGAGCCTGTCCGCGCACATGTCGCACTTGCGCACCTTGCCCAGTGCGGCATCGTGCCGGGGGACGCCCCAGGGGCAGTTGAGCAGACACGCCCGGCATCCCCTGCACAGTTTCCCGTCAATCCGGATGATCCCGTCCTCCCGGCGCTGGATGGCCCCCGTGGGGCAGGCCAGAAGACACCGGGCGTCCTCGCACTGGAGACACGGCATGAACCGCGTGCGCAGCACGGGCCTCCCGTCATGCATGCAGGGTCCGACGTGCAGATGGACTCCGAGCCCTTCGGAGGTCCTGTTCCAGACCGCACAGTGCAGTTCGCAGGCCTTGCAGTTGATGCAGCGGTCCTGGTCCGTCACGATGGCGTATCCCATCTCACCCTCCCGCCACGCCGCAGGCCTTCGCCCCGGCGCTTTCGACCTTGCGCAGCGTGACCCACGCCTCCTGCAGGGCGAGGCCGCCGCCTCCCGGATCCTCCTGCAGGAGTCCGTCGCATATGAGTTCCTGGTCCGCGACCCCCTTGCCAAACGCCCTGCTCTCGCAGGGGAGTCTGTGGCCGAAGCCGTGGACGAGGAAGACCGCCTCGGGATGCACGCCTTCGCTCAGGAGTATCCCGCCGCTTCCCGCGCACTCGCCTCGGGCGTTCAGCACCTCGACCCTGTCCCCGGAGGCGAGGCCGAGCCCCGCTGCGGTCTCGGGGTGGATCCATGCGGGGCCTTCGGGGCAGAGCCGCGCCAGCATCGGATTGTTCATGGTGTGCCCGTGGGTGTGCAGGGCCATCCTGCCGAAGGTCAGGCGCAGCGCCCCGGGAGGCGGGGATGGCGGCGGGGCGTACGGGGGCAGCATGTCAACGCCGGTCTTCGCCTCCCATCCCGCGCTGTCCAGCTCCACCTTGCCCGACGGCGTCAGGAAGGAGAGGGGCGCATCCTCCGCCGGCCGCATCGGCGCATCGGCGAGTTCGACGATCCCGGTGGCGTCGAAGGCCTCCGGGGTCAGTCCCGTGCCTTCGAGCTGGAAGCGCCACAGATCCTCGACCTTGTCGAAGACCAGCCTGTCCAGTCCAAGTCTGGCGGCGAGGCCGCCGATGATCTCCCAGTCGGCCCTGGTGTCGAAGCGGGGCTGGATGGCGCGGCGACGCAGGAAGAAATGGGGCTTGAATCCGCCGTGTTCCCCGATGATGCTCTCCCGGGAGAGATACGGGGAGAGGGGCAGCACCACGTCCGCATGCCAGGCCGTGTCCGACCAGGAGAATGTCACGCTCACGAAAAGATCCAGCGCCGCGAGGGCGCGCTTGACGGCCGCGGGATCCGGCAGGGACTGCAGCGGATCGTGACGCCAGGCGATGCAGGCTTTCAGGGGATAGGGCCGGCCGCTCTCCATGGCCAGCAGGGCCCGCTGGATCAGCCCCCTGTTCGTGTCGAAGGCGGGGAAATCCTTGCCGACCCCGTCGGCGCGGGGCACGGCGGGTTCCGGGTAGCAGTCGCAAAGGCTCTTCAGGGCCTTGAGGCCCTCGTCCCTTGGCTCCACCATGCCGCCCTTGCGTCCCACGCCCCCGAGCAGGGCGGTGATGACCTGGGCCGTCCGGGAGACCTGGAAGGACTGGCGGTAGCGGCTGGCCATCCAGCCCGGATGCCATATGACGTGGGGCGCGGCGGAGGCGAGGTCGCGGCAGAGTTTCTCGATCTCGGAGGCCTGGACGCCGGTTTGCGCCTCGGCCCAGGCCGGGGTGCAAGAGGCGGTGGCCGCGGCCAGCCTCTCGAATCCCGTGGTGTTGGCGGCGACGTACTCGCGGTCGTACAGCCCGTCCCGGATCAGGACGTGGATGACGGCGAGGTTCAAGGCGTAGTCGGAGCCCGGAAGCACCCTGAGGAAGTCGTGGGCCTTGGCGGCGGTCACGGTGGGGCGCACGTCGATGACGGTGAGCCGGCATCCCTTGCCCATGGCGCCCAGGACCTTGTTGGCCTCGGCCACGTTGAGGGCTTCGAACACGTTCCGGGACTGGAGCACCAGATGGCGGCAGTGATCGTAGTCGAGCACCAGATCCCCCCTGCCGTGTCCCGTGACGGCCTTGCAGGCATGGTGCACGTTGAGGTCGCAGGCGGGACTGTGGGTGCAGACGTTGGGGGACCCGAGCCCCCGCATGAAGGCCCGGGGCAGGTCCTTGAAGGGGCCGTCCCTGTCCGCCCAGAGCAGGGTCTGGGGGCCGTGCCGATCCATGCATGCCTTGAGCCGCTCCGCCACGTGGTCCAGGGCCTCGTCCCAGGAGACGGGGCGCCACTTCCCGGCGCCTCTGGGTCCGTCCCTGAGCAGCGGCCCTTGGGGCCGCTCGTCGTCCTCCTCGAAGGCGATGCCGGCGGCCCCCTTGGCGCAGAGCCCGCCTTTGGCGGGGGCGTGGGGGTTGCCGGCAATCCGGCGCACGCGCCCGTCCTCCACCTCGACGACAATGGGGCAGCGCACCGCGCACATGCCGCAGACGCTGTATACGGTCTTGCAGTCCATCCCTTCCCATCCTTCCGGGATTGCCCCGCGAAATACGCCAAGCCGACGGCGGGGGCCATCGGCTTGGCAAACGGACTGTCGTATCGCACGAGTTTGCCTCGTGCGTCAAGGCGCAAGGGCGGGGCCCGCAGGGATGGGGACACGCATCCCGGCGACCGGCGGGATTCCCCCGCTCCGGGCCGCCCCGAGGCGTGGCCCGGCATCCTTGCCGAAGGCGAATCCGCCTAGAAGAGGCTCCCCAGAAGATACTTGGCCCCCGTGAACACGATGACCGCCCCGAGCAGCCACTTGATCTTCCGGGCCGACACCCTCTTCTGGCACCTCGCCCCCAGGTACATCCCGACCATCCCGCCGAACCCGAACAGCAGCCCCAGCGCCCAGTCCGGCGAGATCGACTGCCCCGGATACATGGGGGCGATGAGGGAATAGAACCCGACGCCCGCCACGGACGTGAGGAAGGTTCCCATGAGCGTCGCCCCGGCGATGGTGTGGACGGGCAGGCCGTAGAAGGCGACGAGGAAGGGCGCCATGATGGCCCCGCCCCCGATGCCGTAGGTGCCTCCCACCACGCCCACCACGAGGCTCAGGAGGAACACCCCCATCGTGGGGCAGCTGCAGGTCCTGCCCTGGAACGCGTAGGCGATGCGCTGCATGGAGAAGGCCTCCACCCTGACCGTGCAATCCCCCGACAACGGCGGGGCGACCACGCCCCGCGGCTCGCCGTTGCGGGCCCCGTTCGCCAGCAGATCCCGGACGAGCCTTCCGCCGATGTAGAGCAGCACGAGGCCCGCGAAGACCTTGAACCATCGGGGATCCGGAAGCCAGGCGACCCGGAGGTAGGCGCCAAGGAACACGCCGGGCAGGGTCCCCGCGGCGATGGCGATGGTCAGCGGCCAGACCATGCGCCCCTCCCTGACGTAGCGCAGCACGCCGCTTGGGATCGCCACCACGTTGTAGAACTGGTTCGTGGCGCTCACCGAGGGGTTGACGTAGCCAAGGAACGACATCTGGAAGGGCAGGAGGAGGAAGGCGCCGGAGATGCCCCCCATGGCGGAGAGGAAGGACACCGCGAAAGCGGCCAGGGGCGGCACCAGAAGGGACGTTTCCACTCCCGAGACGGCGAATTGCATGGCGCACCTCCTTGACACGAAAATGATCTTTTTCGTGTCATACCCCGAAAGCGTTTTCGTGTCAAGAGTTGTCACGCTTTCGGGTGAAATCGTGTCAACCTTGACACTCGTGCCCTCTCCCTGCACGAAGCGCACCATGCACGACGACGACGGAAGCGTCCCCCTGGACGGAAGCGCCACCCTGGACGGAAAGGTCCCGCTGCTGGACGCGCTGCAGCTGGACCAGCTGGAGGCCGCCTTCAGACGATGGGCCAAGGGGCCCGTCCCCTCACACGGCCGCAAGGACTCCCGACGGCGCATATTCCTCATCTTCCTCCTCATCCGATACACCGGGGCCAAGCTGAGCGAGGTGCTGGCCTTCGGCCCGGATGTCGTCGGGGACGACACCGTCACCTTCGCCGTCGAGGGCCAGCCGCCCAGATGCGTGGAGATATCGCAGGCCTTGTCCCGGGAACTCAGGGAACTCGCCACATCCTTGGAGACGGACGGCGACGACTACGTCATCGATCCGGCCTACGTGCGCCGCAAGTTCTACGACATGGCGCGACGCTGCGGCTTCGAAAGACGCCAGGGAGGCCCGGAGATGCTCCGCAAGGCCCGGGCGCTGGAACTCATGCAGAACAACGTCCCGCTCCCAGCCGTGCAGCGCATGATGGGACGTCCCGCACCGCCCCTCACCGCGGCGGCGACGGGCTTCTCCGAACGGGACCTGCAGGAGGCGACGAGAAGCTACGTCGAGAGGGAAGGATCGGGACGGACCAGCGCGAGGAACAGGTTCATGGGGAAGGTGAGCCGCCTGTGCACGGGAGACGTGCAGACGCTGGTGGAACTCGCCACCGTCGACGGGGGGACGCTCCGCAGCATAATCACCAACGAGAGCGCCGAGAGACTGGGGTTGAAGCCGGGGATGCTGGTCAGCGCCGAGGTCAAGGCCCCGTGGCTCACGATCGAGCCCGCCGGGCGCCCCGGCGCGAGTTCGGCGGACAACGAGCGGAAGGGCGTCATATCCCGCATCGTCCGGGGCAGCGTCGCCACGGAGTGCATCGTGACCGTCTCGCCGACCCTCGTCCTGTGCGCAGTGGTTCCCGCCGAGCAGTTCGACGCCCTCGGCCTCGACGTCGGGAACGCCGCCCGCCTCTCCTTCGGCAGCCTCAGCGTCATCCTCCACGTGGACTGACAGACTTTATGGGGTGCAATTTTTTGGGAAGATCCGCATGCTGTCCCGATCCGGATCGTCGTCCCAGGAAAGGCCCCGCCGGTCCAATTCCTCCGGCAGCCAGGGCGGCACGTGCCCGAAACGCACCTCGAGTTCCACGAAGGGGGTCGTGTCCAGAAAGGGCCGCAGCACCTTCTTGGAACTGAGTTCGGGATGGTCCCGCAAAATCGCCGTGAGATCGCAGACGTAGCGGCCCGGGACGTCCGTCTCCACCGGACGGGGCGGGACGCGCACATCCCCTTCTTCCTCCCCGGACCGGATCTCCTCGCACAGGGCGTCGAGACACCCCGCGTCGAAACGATCCATCCCGCACAGCCGGAAACCCCGCTGATCCAGCATCGACACCGCGACGCCCCCCACTTCCCTTGCCACGACGATGCGGGCCGTCCCGAGAAGGGGGACGAGTCCCCGCAGACCCTCCCGCATCCCCGCAAGACCCGCCCCTGCATCGAGCCTGCACTCCCCCTCGACCTCCCGGGACCACCCTTCGGAGGACCGCCTGTAGATCGCGACGACGACGTCCCCCGCAAGAGGCGCGAGATAGCCGTCCGGCCTTTCCATCACCGCGACGCTCACGGCGTCCATGGCATGCTCCATCGTTCCGCTCCCGCCTCGTCACGCCGGAGCATCGGGCTCGCCTCGCTTTCCGCCTGCGCGGCCCGCTCCCACGTGACGTCCGTTTCAAGTCCCGCAAGGGAGGCCACATGGACGAAGGCCCCCATGGGGCAGTTCCCCGCCCGCTCGCCGATGCCGCCGAGAGTCGTGTCCACGACGGTCGCGCCGGCAAGGACCGCGCACAGGGAATTCGCAAGAGCCATGCCAAGATCGTCGTGGGCGTGGATCTCGACCTCGAGCCCCAGCGCCGCCATCCTGCGCACAAGCGCCTGCGTCCTTGCCGGCGTCAGCACCCCCACCGTGTCGCTGAGACGCACCCGCATCACTCCCTCCTCCCTGAGACGCTCCGCCAGGGAGACCATGAAGGCCGGTTCCGCCCGGGACACGTCCTCGAGGCCCGCCACGACCACGGCCCCGCCGTCAAGGGCCATGCGGACGCAGTCGAGATAGCGGCGCACGGCGGCGTCGGGGGAGAGTCCGAGCTTGGTGGACATCTGGACCGGCGCGACGGGAAGGCAGATGTGCACGATGTCCACGCCGCAGGCGAGGGATGCCCTGACGTCCTCGGGCCTCGCCCTGTTCCAGCCGGATATGCGGGCGCGGGCGCACGCGTCCCGCACCGCCCGGATCGTCTCCACCTCGTTTTTGCCCGCCACGGGCACGCCGGCCTCTATCTGGGTGACCCCGGCCGCGTCCAGGATGCCCGCGAGACGGACCCTCGTCGCAAGGGAGAAGGCGTAGCCCGGCGCCTGGCCGCCATCGCGGAGCGTCGTGTCGCACAGGGTCGCCCTGGACACCGTCACCTCGCGGCCGCCCCGACGATGTCCGCGATCTCCTCCGGGAACAGGGGCCGTTCGCGCTCCGCGCCCAGTTCCCGTACCCGGTCCAGCATCGCGTCGATGCGGTCCCCGTCCAGCGGAAGGCCCAGCAGTCCGCAGCAGATCTCAAGGGACGTCCTCCCGGAATGCGTCCCGAGGCAGAGCCTGCGCCTGCCTCCAACGAGTTCCGGAGGGAAGGGCTCGTAGAGCCTCGGATCCTTGGCGATGCCGTCCACGTGGATTCCGGACTCCACGGCGAAGATCAGGGATCCCACGACGGCCTTCCCTCCGGGGAGAGATTGCCCGGTCTCCTCCTCGAACCACTCCCGCATGTCGGACAATGCCCGCGTGTCGCCATGGAAGGATCCGTCGACGTGCAGCGCCATGACGGTCTCCTCGAGCGCCGGAAGCCCGCCGGTCCCCGCGAAGGCCGCACACAGACCCCGCCCTCCCGCGAGACACCAGGAGACGCCGAGGGCCGTCCCACACCCGAGCCGATTCCCGAAGGCGATCGCCAGCACATTCTTCGCGCGACACTGGTCCAAAAGGAACTCTTCCCAGTCGTCCCGCAGGAAGACGTCGTCCAGCCCGCGCAGGCACACCGGGCCGTCCGGAAGGGATGGAAGCCCTTTCGCAACACTCGGAATTTCCACGATCGGAACTGGGGTCGCCTCGCCGACACACAGACGGTCAAGGAGACGATGCCATGCCGCTTTCCGCTCGGGAGGCACGTGGCGGCCATCCGCCTCGAGACAGGCGAGGGTCGCGTCCAGGATCCTTTCCCGGCTATCCATTGCAGGCCGTTGCCGCCTCCCGCACCGCCCTGTCGATGTCGTCGCAGGTGGCGAACACGGCGATGCCGCGATCCGCGAGCTGACGCCGGGGAGACTCCCCGATCCGCATGGCCAGCACGGCCTCGCAGTCCGACACCGCGGCCAAGGCCTTCGCGATCTTCCCCGCATCGAGACCCTTGGCGCCGTCCCCCCGGCCGCCACCTTGGCCGCACATGCCGCACCCTCCGGGCCCCTTCCCGATGTGACGGGCCTCCAGCAGGCGCGTGTCGGATCCGTCGCTCTCGTAGATGTAGAACTGGTCCGCAAAACCGAAGTGCTGGTCCACCACGACGCCGCTTCTGGACGCCACCGCGATCCTGCGGGCTTTCCGCGGCCCTTGGGCCTCGGATTTTTCCACGATCGGCCCTGGCTTCGACGCGGCCCCCCCGAAAAGGATCGCCGACCTGTCCTCCCCCAGCAGCCCCACGGCGTCGGCCCGGCAGTGCTGGCAATGGTGCATCTGGGGCATGATCCCCTCGCAGCGCTTGCGCAGGACCGTGAGTTCCTTGTTGCTCACCAGGGGCATCCCCTCGAAGACGCTTCCGGACACCGGGATCATCTGCATGATGTTGGCGATGGTGGCCCCGAGCCCCCTGACCCGGCGCACGATGTCCTCCACGTGGCCGTCGTTGACCCCCTTGACCATGACCACGTTCACCTTGCACACGACGCCGGCGCGGACCAGCATCGCGATTCCCGCGAGCTGGTTCGCCATCAGGATGGCCGCGCCCTGCTCCCCCTCGTGGCGGACGCCCATGTAGTCCACCTCCCGGTAGATGCGGGCGCCTATGGCCGGATCCACGGCGTTGACGGTGACGGTGACGTGGCTCACGTCAAGTTGGCACAATTCTTGCGCATGCAGCGGCAGCAGCAGACCGTTCGTGGAAAGGCAGAAGGTCACGTCGGGATCCGCCTCCCGCACCAGGCGCAGGGTCTCCCGCGTCGCCTTGAAGTTGGCCAGGGCGTCCCCCGGGCCGGCGATGCCCGCGACCGTGAGATTCGGCATCCGCGCCTTGACCTGCAGGTACCGTTCGAGGGCCTCCCGGGGGGAGAGCACCTTGCTGGTCACGCCGGGGCGGCTCTCGTTGACGCAGTCGAAGGACCGCACGCAGTAGTTGCAGGAGATGTTGCAGGCGGGAGCGACCGGCAGATGGATACGGGCCGCGGTGCGGCAGCTGGACTCGGTGAAGCAGGGATGGGTCAGGGTCCTGCGGGCGTTGCGTCGCGCCACGTCGACGCCGTCCCCGGTCCTGGCGTCGCCGGCCGCCATGGGCCGCTCCATCTCCTCTTCCTCGACCAGGGGACGGAAATGGAGGTCCCTTGCGGTCTTGCGGAATTGCGCATCCCGCCTCGAGATCAGGGCGTTGGCGAGCCTGTCCAGCATCGCCGTCCCGCCCTCGAAGCCGAGGATCCGCACCCGCTGGCCGCCCATGTGGTCGTGCACCGGGAAGGCGCAGCGCACGAGGGGCAGGGCGTGCTTCGCGGCGATGCGCCTGCCGTCGGAACTGCCGATCAGCAGATTGGCCCCGGTCTCCACCACGGCGTTCTCGATGGCGTCGAAGTCCGCGAAGGGGAGGAAGCGGCAGGGAGGCAGCTGCATGGTTTCGGCAAGTTCCCGGGTCTCCTCCCCGAGGAGCTTCTCGAGGGACGGGCAGTGGCTGCCCGTGGCCACCACCATGGGCACGATGCCGTTCTCGCAGCAGAGCCGGGTCATGCCGTACGCGAAATCCGGCTCCCCGAAGATCGCGGCCCGCCCGAGGGCGCTGTATTTGTGGGCGTCTATCATGGCGTCCAGGAACCGGCCACGGTCGTCCCGCACCCGCGTCCCCACGGTCCCCCCAAGCCCCTCGATCGCCTTCAGGAAGGCGTCGGCGTCCCTGAGCCCCACGGGCATGGGGCATCGCAGGAGGGGGACGCCGTGGCGTTCCTGGAGAAGCCGCCCGGGAGACCAGGAGTCGTCGACGAAGGTGGAGAGTTCCAGCGTCCCTCGCGCCCCGGCCATCCGGGAGATGTCCTCGATCCCGGTCCCGCCCCGGGGGAGCCGGCTGTATTCCGGCGCGTGCCGCCCGTCCAGGGTGTCCGAGATGTCCGGCACGAGGGTGAAACGCAGGCCGGCGCCTGCCAGCAGGTCCTTGAGGGCCCGGGTGTCGGCGCAGCTGATGGGCCCCGTCACCACGTTGATCCCGTCGTGGGGAGTCCCGTCCATGGGGACCTGGGCCACGAGGGCGTGGACGGCCCTGAACCACCCCTCGAACTGGGTGCCGGCGTAGCCCGCGGAGGAGACCTGGACGATCCTCGTCCGGCATTCCGGACGGCTCTCCCGGTACCGGGCCAGCATGTCCGGGACGTTCTCGCCGATGGTCTCGGCGAGACAGGTCGTGGAGACGGCCACCACCGAAGGGTCGTACTGGCGGATGAGGTTGTCCAGGCCCTTCACGAGGTTGGCCTCGCCGCCGAAGACCGTCCCCTCCTCCGTCAGGGAGGAGGAGGCCACGTCCACGGGCTCGTTGTAGTGCGTGGCCATGTGACGGCGTATGTAGGTGCTGCAGCCCTGGGATCCGTGCAGGATGTTCATGCAGCCGGCGATGCCGAGGAAGGCGGTCACCGTCCCCATGGGCATGCACATCTTGCAGGGGTTGACGTTGCAGTTGACCATGGATCCCATGTCGCTACCCTCGTGCGTGCCGCCAGACGGGGCTCAGGATGGAGGAGGCCACCTCGCGGGTGAAGTTCTCCACTCCCTCGTAGCCCGCCAGGGCATGCTTGCGTTCGTGGTTGTGGTCGCAGAAGGCTATGCCGAGCTTGTAGGCCAGCGGCCGCTCCTTGACGCCGCCCACCAGGATGTCGGCCCCCCGTTCCACGAGGAACCGCTCGAGCTCCGCGGGATTCGCGTCGTCCAGGATCACCGTGTCCGGACCCACGAGCCTGCCCAGCACCTCGTATTCGTCGGCCTTGCCGGTCTGGGTGCCCACCAGCACCGTCTCCATCCCCATCTCCCTGAACTGCCTGACCAGGGAGATGGCCTTGAAGCCGCCCCCGACGAAAATCGCCGCCCTTTTCCCCGCAAGGCGCCCATGGTAGGGGCCGACCAGCTTCGCCGTCTCCCGGGACCGTTCCTCGGTGAACTCCCGGGCCCTGCGGCGGATCTCGTCGTCCCCCACGAGATCCGCAACCTGCCGCAATGCGGTCGAGGTGTCCTCGAGACCGAAGAAGCTCGCCTTCACCCAGGGGATGCCGAAGGTCTCCTCCATGAGGTTGGCCAGATACATCATGGAGCCGGCGCACTGGACCACGTTGAGACGCGCCCTCGGGGCGCGCAGGAGACGCTCGAAGGACGCGTCCCCGGTGAAGGTGGCCGCGACCGGGATGCCGAGACGCCGCATGTAGCCGACGATGATCCACATCTCCCCGGCGAGGTTGTAGTCCCCGAGGATGTTCACGCCTTCCCTCTCGCCGTCCCACTCGTGCCCTTCCAGAAGCTTCATCAGGGCCTCGCAGGCCAGGCGGTAGCCCGTGGACTTGCTGCCGGAGAAGCCCGGCGCCTTCACGGGGATGACCCGCACGCCGTGCCGCGCCTCGGCGCTCCGGCACACGGCGTCGACGTCGTCCCCGATGACCCCGACGATGCAGGTGCAGTACACGAAGATCAGGGGCGGCCGGTACCGTTCCACGGCCTCATCTATGGCCCGGGCGAGCTTCTCCGCGCCGCCGAAGATGACGTCCCGCTCCTGCAGATCCGTGGAGAAGCTGTTGCGGTAGAGTTCGGACCCGCTGCTCAGGCTCCCCCGGATGTCCCAGGTGTAGCTGGCGCAGCCGATGGGGCCGTGGACGAGGTGGAAGGCGTCCGTGATGGGATTGAGGACCACGCGGGCCCCGCAATAGACGCAGGCCCGCTGGCTCACGGCCCCGGAGACGCTGGCCGTCTCGCAGCGGATGCTCCGGGTCCGGCCGACGTCCCCGCCGGTGCCTATGGACTGCCTGCGCTCCTCGAGTATCTGGGCGTACACGCGTTCTTTCTCCTTCCGGGTCGGCCAAGGGCGCCGATCCCGACGTCACATCACCGCTTCCAGGTCCTCGTCGGCGCAGTCCCTGTCGTATCTGTCCATGATCGCCCCGGCCAGCAGCTCCACGATGCGCATGGCTCCCCTGTAGCCCACCATGGGCATGTAGGAGTGGGCGTAGCGGTCGAGGATGGGGAAGCCCAGGCGCACGAAGGGGATGTCCTCGGCCTTCGCGATCTGCTTGCCGTAGGAACTTCCGACCAGCAGATCCACCGGGTGGTTCTTGACCATCTGGTGGAGTTCGAAGAGGTCCGAGGCGGCCTTCACGGTGCAGTCGCCGACGCCGTACCCGGCGAGGATGTCCTCGGTCCTGTGGACGAAGGCTTCGCCGGGGGTGCCCGTGATGACGAATTTCGGATGCATCCCCAGTTCCAGGGCGAAGGCCGTCAGCCCCGCCACCGTGTCGGGATCCCCGAAGATGGCGAGCTTGCGTTCGTGGAGATGGGGATTGACGTCCAGCATCAGGTCCAGGAGCCTGCCCCGTTCGTCCTCGATGTCCTCGGGCACGGCCCCTCCCGCCGCGACGGCCATCACGAAGGCGTCCGTCGCCGCGACGCCGACGGGCAGCGGCAGCACCGTGTTGGGCACGCGGCACTTCTTGTCCAGCACGTCCGCGGGCTCCTCGCTTGCGGCGTGTCCAAGGGCGTAGACGTGCCGGCATCCCCCGAGGGCCCTGACGTCGTCGATGGGGGTGCCGCCGTCGGGATACATCTCGTAGACGCCCTTCATGGGGGCGTCCATGACCCCGCACTGGTCGGGGAACATGATGAAGTCCTTCCCCATCCTGGCCAGGAGGTGCTTGAGTTCCCGTATGTCCCCGGGGTTCACGAACCCCGGGAAGACGGCGATCCTGTCCCCCTTCGGGGCCCGGGGATCGGCGAGGTAGCGTATGAAGCCGGCGACCATGTTGGCGTAGCCGGTGACGTGGGATCCCACGTAGCTGGGGGTGTTCGCGTGGACCACCAGCTTGTCGTCGGGGATGTCCATTTCGAGGATGTAGGCGTTCAGGTCGTCCCCGATGGTCTCGGAGAGGCACGTGGTGTGCACGGCGATGATGTCGGGATCGTACACGTCGAAGATGTTCTTCACGGCGGCCCGCAGGTTGGCGCCGCCGCCGAAGACCGACGCGCCCTCGGTGAAGGAGCTGGAGGCCGCGATGGCCGGCTCCTTGAAGTGCCGCGTCAGGAAGGTGCGGTGGTAGGAGACGCATCCCTGGCTGCCGTGGCTGTGGGGCATGCAGCGATGCACGCCGAGGGCCGCGTAGAGCGCCCCCACGGGCTGGCACGTCTTGCAGGGGTTGATCCTGAGGGCCTTGCGGTCCGCAAGGGTTTTGGGGGTGAGATCAAGCATCGCTGGGGCCTCCTGCCGTCCCCTCGTTCCGGCCCTTTTCGTCCGGAGGTTGCTGGTTCGACGATGGCGCCGCCTTCCAGGGCGGGATCACCATGGACCAGGCCGGGGCGTAGCACCCCATCACCAGGTCCCTGCCGAAGATCACGGCGCCGCGGAAGCCCGCATAGGGGCCGCTGTAGTCGTAGCTGTGCAGCTGGCGGGAGAGGGTCCCCCCCTTCTGCAGAACGTACTTGTCCTTGATGCCTGAGAAGAAGATGTCCGGTTTCAGGGCCTTGGCGAACATCTCCGTCTCGAAGTGGTTCAGGTCGTCCACGACGTAGGAGCCGTCGGGCATGTCCCGGATCATCCCGCTGTAGCGCTCCAGCTCCATGGTCCGCCTGAGCTCCTCGTAGCGCTCCGGGGAGAGGAAGACCCTGTAGCGCTTCGGATCCTGGACGATCTCAAGGGTCTCGATGTTCTTGCTGTCGGCGTCCTCCTTGATGTCCGGGATCACCTCGCGCCCTTCGTAGTCGTCCCTGTGGGCGAACTCGTATCCGGCAAGGACCGTGGTCACCCCGAGGTCCCTGAGCAGGAACTGGTAGTGGTGGGAGCGGCTTCCGCCGACGAAGAGGGCCGCGGTCTTGCCGGAGAGCCGCTCCTTCAGCCGCTCCATTTCCGGGGCGACGTCGGCCAGCTCCGCGGCGATGACCTCCTCGGTCCGCCTCGCGATCTCGGGGTCGTCGAAGAAGGCGGCGATGTCCCGCAGGGACTGGCACACGGACTCGATCCCGATGAAGTTCACCTTGAGCCAGGATGTGCCGTAGGCGGCCTTCATCATCTCCGCCACGTAGTTGATGGAGCGGTGGCACTGGACCAGGTTGAGGTCGGCCTTGTGGGACCTTGCGATGTCCGCGACGCTCCCGTTGCCCGTGAACACCGACACCACCTCGTAGCCGATGGCGGCGAGCAGGCGCTCCACCTCCCAGCCGTCCCCGCCGATGTTGTACTCCCCCAGCAGGTTGAGGGAGTGCTTCCCGGCGGGGGCCTGGTCGCTGCTGCCGATGACCCTTTTCATGAGCCCGTTGTTGGCGATGTGGTGGCCGCCGCTCTGGCTCACGCCCTTGTATCCCTCGCAGGAGAAGGCCTGGCAGAGGATGCCGTAGGTCTTCTCCGCCTCCGCGGCCACGGCGTGGATGTCGTCGCCGATGAGTCCCACGGGACAGGTGGAGCAGATGAAGATCGCCTTGGGATGGAAGATGTCCACGGCCTCCTTGATGGCCTGCCGCAGCTTCTTGTCCCCGCCGAAGACGATGTCCGACTCCTGCATGTCCGTGGAGAAGCAGTACTGGATGAAGTTCTTGCCGTCCTCGCCGGCCCGGGCCTTGTTGCGCCTGGTTCCCCAGGAATAGAAGCCGCAGCCGATGGGCCCGTGGGTGATGGTCACCGCGTCCCGGATGGGGCCCACCACGACCCCCTTGCAGCCGGCGTAGCAGCAGCCGCGGTTGGTCATGATGCCGGGAATGGCCCTGGTGTTGGCGGCGATCTCCTGGACCTTCCCGTCCTCCCCCGCCTCCACCTGCAGGATGTGGTCCCTGCGGCTCTTGAAGACCTTGGCGTTGTATTTGCCCAATATCTCGGTCTTGACGTCCATTGGCCCTCCTAGCCGATGTCGGACAGTTCGCCCAGACGGACGCTCCAGGACTCCAGCACGGGAAGCACGAATATCCTCCCGTCCCCCGGATTGCCGCCGCTGTTCACCGCTATGATGACGTCCACGGCGTCCTTGACCCTGTGATCGTCGACGATCAGGGAGAAGATCCGCTTCGGGATCAGGCGGCTCGCCTCGGTCATGGACTCGCCGGCCGCGGTCATGGGCAGCGTGCCGCTCTCCATGACCAGCTTGAGCACCGCGGGGTCCACCAGCTTCTTCCCGCGCCCGAGGCAGGCCGCGCAGGTGAATCCCAAGAATCCGGCCGCCGTCAGGGCGTTCTTGGTGTGGTTGACCTTGTTGGTGCGCAGGATCGCCAGTATCTCCTTCATGGCCCCTCCTACAGTCCGGGCTTGCCGGTGCTGACGGTGTAGGCCTCCTCCACGGGGGTCACGAAGATGCGCCCGTCGCCCACATGCCCCTCGCCGGTCTTCGCCGTGCGCAGGATGACGGAGATCACGTCGTCCTTGTCCTCGTCGGCGACCACCGCCATCAGCATCTGCTTGGGCAGTTCGTCGTAGTGCATCTCCCCGATGGTTATCCCCTTCTGCTTGCCCCTGCCGAACACGTCGACTTTCGTCACCGCCGGGAAGCCGGCGGAAAGCAGTTCCGAAAGCACGGCCGTGGTCCTTTCCGGACGGATGATTGCCCGTATCATCACCATGTGGCTGTTCCTCGCTGTCGTGTTGCAGTGTTGTCCCCCGGCCGCCGCGATCCGCCGCGACGGGCGGCGGGCGCGGACCGGGACGGGACGCCTAGGCGTCCAGGATGCCGTGCTCCATCAGGATCTCCTCGAGCCGGTCCTGGGTCAGGGGCTTGGGGATCACGAACATGTCGTTGCCGTCGATCTTCTTGGCCAGGGTGCGGTACTCGTCCGCCTGGGTGCATTCCGGGGCGAACTCGATGACGGTCTTCTTGTTGATCTCGGCCCGCTGGACCATGTTGTCCCTGGGCACGAAATGGATCATCTGGGTGCCCAGTTCCTTGGCCACGGCGGAGACCAGGTCGGCCTCGCCGTCGACGTTGCGGCTGTTGCAGATGAGGCCGCCGAGGCGCACGCCGCCGGTGTTGGCGTACTTGCGGATGCCCTTGGAGATGTTGTTGGCGGCGTAGAGGGCCATCATCTCGCCGCTGCACACGATGTAGATCTCCTGGGCCTTCCCTTCACGGATGGGCATGGCGAAGCCGCCGCAGACGACGTCACCGAGGACGTCGTAGAAGACGTAGTCCAGATCCTCGGTGTAGGCGCCAAGCCTCTCCAGCAGGCTGATGGAGGTGATGATGCCCCGGCCCGCGCAGCCGACGCCGGGTTCGGGACCGCCGGACTCGACGCAGCGGATGCCGCCGTAGCCCTCCTTGAGCACGAGATCCAGCTCGATGTCCTCGCCCTCCTCCCGCAGGGTGTCCAGGACGCTGGTCTGGGCGAGCCCCCCGAGGATGAGGCGCGTGGAGTCCGCCTTGGGGTCGCAGCCGACTATCATGATGTGCTTGCCCATGGAGGCCAGACCCGCGTTCAGGTTCTGGGTCGTCGTGGACTTGCCTATGCCGCCTTTGCCGTAGATTGCAACCTGTCGCATGGTCGCTCCTTCTCCGTTGTTTGGATCCATGGCCGCCCGGTGCTTCCATGGGACTCACGGTCTTGGCAAGGATCGTGCCCATCCCTTCCGGGCCGCCATGGGCAAGGCTTCGCCGAAATCGCCCCCTTCCTGCGGCGGCCGGAAAACAACATTTTCGTGGTTTCCTGGCGGTCGAAGTTGGCTAACGAAGGGTGGAAACGTGATCGAAAACGGCACACCGACCTCGGAGAACCCTTGTCCTGCAACGGCATTTCACGTTTCCACATTCGCGAGACAAATCACGGATGCGTTGTTTCGTGCATATTCAAGCCGATGGGGGATGATCGGGTTCCGGCCTGCGATGGCTCTGCCTGTCACGAATACAACATTTTCGTCGAATCCGTGTCCCGGCACGGGATTGCGCCGCCGCCCCGCGCCACCATCCGGGAGGCGCAAGGGAGGCGGATCCGCGGCCCTTTTGGCCGCTCCCGCAACCGATGCTTTACATTCGCGTCATGGGTGGTAATTGCCAGCGGGGGCGCGGGAAAAGAGCGCCCCGCGGCGCCCCGCCGGAACGGCAAGGGGACGATGCGGCGCACGGAAGCGCCCGTCACAGACAGCGAGGCGTCCGGAGGCGGACGGAACCAAATTGAAGATCGCGATACTCGGGAATCAGGCTCGGACCCTCGCCGGCTTCTGGCGCGTGCTCATCGCCCACATGCGGGAGGGAGGGCACGAGGTCGTCTGCTTGGCGCCTCCCGGCCACGAGGACTCCAGGCGGACGCTCGAGGCCCTGGGGGCGCGCGTGCTCGCCTATCCGCTGGACCGCAAGGGCATCAACCCCCTGCGGGACACGGCGACCTTCGCGGCGCTCCTGCGCCTGCTGCGCGAGGAACGGCCGGACATCTGCTACGCGACGACCATAAAGCCCGTCATCTACGGGTGCCTTGCGGCGCGGATGGCGGGAGTTCCCGGCGTCTACGCCGGCATCACGGGGCTCGGATACGCCTTCGAGAGGGACACCCCCCTCAAGCGGGCCGTCCACCGCCTGGGGACGGTGCTCTACCGCATGGCCCTCGACCGGGCGCAAGGGGTCTTCTTCCAGAACCGGGACGACGAGGCGGTCTTCCGGGACGCACACATCCTCGCGCCGACGACGCGGGTTTTCATCGCCCGGGGGACGGGCGTCGACACCGAGCGCTTCGCGCCCTGCCCCCTTCCCCCTCCCCCCGTCGTCTTCCTGCTCGTCGCGCGCCTGCTTGAGGCCAAGGGGCTGCGGGAGTATGCCGAAGCCGCCCTGTCCCTCAAGGAAAAACACCCGGACGTCCGTTTCCGGCTTCTGGGCCCCCCCGAGGAGGGGCTCGGCAGCGTCCCCCTCGAACAGGTACGGCGATGGGAGGCCCAGGGGGCGCTGGAGTATCTCGGCCAGGCGGACGACGTGCGGCCCCATGTCGCAAGGGCCCACGTCATCGTGCTGCCCTCCTGGCGCGAGGGAACCCCCACCGCGGTCATGGAGGGGATGAGCATGGGACGGCCCGCCATCGTGACGGACGTCCCCGGATGCAGGGAAGTGGTGCGGCACATGGAGAACGGCCTGCTCGTGCCCCTGGGGGACGTCTCCGCCCTCGCCCGGGCGATGGACGACATGATCGGGCACCCCGACCGCATCCCCGTCATGGGGGCCGCGGGCCGCCGCCTCGCCGTCGACGTCTTCGACGCCCACAGGGTCGCGTCGGGCATGCTGAGGGACATGGGGATTCCCCAGGGGGAATCCGACACGGACACACGCCAACCATCGGAGCCCAGATGATCAGCGTATACCGCAGGGCCTGCCTGCAGGCCCTGGACATCCTCTGCCTGCTGCTGGCGCTGGGCGTCGCCGGGGTCGCCACCATAGAGCCGGATCTGCACGTCCTCCACGACTACACCGGCGCGTCCATGTTCACCGTCTTCTTCTACATGCTGTTCTTCTACATCCTGGACGCCTACAGCGTGGGACTCGAGGACTTCAAGGAGACGATGGGGCGGGTGCTGCTGGCGTGCTTCCTCGGCATCATCTCCTCCTCCACGGCGTCGTACTCCTTCCAGCACTGGCGCTTCGACCGGGAGACGCTGGTCGTCCTCTTCGCCGTCTCCTTCACCTGCAGTCTCTGCTGGCGATGGCTCTACGTCCGCTTCGCGGACAGGATCACCCATCCGCTGCGGGTGCTGCTGGTGGGGGTGGACCGGGCCGGCAAGGTGCGCAACCTTCTGGCCGAGGGACTGCCCAAGGCGGAGATCATCGGCTACGTGGGGGAACCCGGCCAGGATCCCGAGGCGGGGCCCTGCCTCGGCGCCCCCTTCGACTGTCTGGGGGTGGCGCAGGCCCACAAGGCCACGATGATCGTCCTGCTGCCCGACGCCCCCATCGACGGGGACATCGCCCACGAACTCCTCGAGGCGAAGCTGCGGGGGGCCATGGTCGTGGACATACGCACCTTCTACGAACACGTGGCCCAGCGCCTCCCCCTCTCCCAGATCACCGACGAATGGCTGCTCCTGAACGAAGGCTTCACCCTCAACACGCGGGGCTCCCTGAGGCGCCTCAAGCGGGCGCTGGACGTGATCCTCTCCCTGGCGATGCTGGTGCCGGCGATGCCGATCATGCTGCTCACGGCGGCGATCGTCCGGCTGGAGTCCCCCGGCCCCGTCATCTACAGGCAGGACCGCGTGGGGCTCTTCGAACGGGAGTTCACGGTGTACAAGTTCCGGTCCATGCGATCGGACGCGGAGAAGGACGGGGCGGTCTGGGCGAAGGCCGGGGACAGCCGCGTGACGCGCTTCGGCAAGTTCATCCGCAAAGTGCGCATCGACGAACTGCCCCAGATCTGGAACATCCTCAAGGGGGACATGAGCTTCATCGGACCGCGACCGGAACGCATGGCCTTCGTCAGGGAACTGCGCACCTCCATCCCCTACTACGGCCTCCGCCACACGGTGAAGCCCGGCCTCACCGGCTGGGCGCAGGTCAGCTACCCCTACGGCGCGTCCGTGGAGGACGCCCGGCGCAAGCTGGAATACGACCTCTACTACATCAAGAACATGTCCATCCTGCTGGACGTGCACATCATCTTCAAGACGATCGGCGTCATCCTCTTCCCGAAGGGCGCGCGCTGAGAGCCGCCGGGAGACCGGGCGGGACGGAGAGGGGACGGAAGGACGGGGGAGGGGACGACCTGAGCCCCGGGGCGCCGGCCCCAGGCTCAGCGTTCCACGGGGAAGACGTTGCGGTAGGCCACGCTGCCGTTGGCGCCGAGCACCTCGACTATGACCTGCGCGTTCACCAGCTCGGTCTCGCCGGGGAGGAAGGCCGGAATGACCGTGCGCTTGAACCGGTTGATCCGGAATTCCCCGAGATCGCTCGGGACGAACTCTATCTTGCCTTGGGACCCGTCCGAGCGCAGGAGCGTCGCCTGCACCTTCCCGGAGATGGACTTCCGGGCGTCCGGGTTGCGGATGTCCAGCGCGATGCGCATCTTGCCGCCCCGCAGCGCCCGTATCTGGACGTTCTCGACGTTGACGTAGCCGGTGTCCACCACTTCGAAGGCGCCCTGCCCTGAATCGGCCGGCGTCTCCCCGGCCTTCGGGGCCTCCCCTGCCGCCGCGGCGGCCGCCGGCGCCTCCTCGGCCGGAGGGGTCTCCTCCGTGGGTTCCGGGACGTCCGGGGGAGGCTCATCCTTCGGGGCCTCGCCGGTGGCGGCCAGACGACGCGCGAACACGTCGCCCCCCCGGGTGCCGGCCTCCCGGAGCAGCTCCTCGATGTTCTCCAGCCGCTCGACGTTCGCCTGCTCGTTGCGCAGGTCGGTCTCGAACCGGATCACGTCGTCCCGCAGCTGCCTGTTCTCGCTCCACACGTCCCACGCGAACCACGACACGCCCGCCAGCAGGAACGGCAGACAGCAGACGAACACCCCGATGTACAGGAACACGTCGAAACGCAACGAGAAGCTCCGTCTGGGGCCCTTGTCGCGCATGAAAACGATGGAAAGCCTTTCCCTGTACTTCAATTGCCGGTCTCCTTGCCGACATCCTCCGCATCCTGGGACGACCACTCCTCCCTGACGATGCTCCAACGCTGCCCGTCATACCGCAGCTGGAGGGTCTTCGTCCCGCTGTCCTTGCGTCCGGAGGTGTCCTGGTACTCCTGCTGCATGTCGGCGACTATCCCCTTGTCGTCCAGCATCAGCCGCCTTCCGGACAGCCGGACCTTCACGGGCTTCACCTTCTTCCAGAGCTTCTCCTTCTGGCTGCGGATGTTCGCGGCCCCGGAACGGCCCTGCTGCCGCGCGCGGTCGTCGTAGCAGGCCATGTAGCCGTCGATGTCGGCACGCTCCCACGCCACGCGCCACCTGTCCAGCAGGGCGCTGACCTCCGCGCTCACGGAGTCGAGATACTCCTCGGCGAGACCGTGATCCCCGGGAACGAACTCCGACGCCACTATCTTGTAATTTCCCGCCTGGTCCTGCCTCCACCAGAGGGTCCTGACGCCCTGCATGACCTTGCCCGGAATCGCGACCAGCTCATCGTGACTCGACCGCAAGGCGCCATCGTCGGCAACGATGCGGATATTGCGGTCCATGACCTTGATCCAGGGCGCATCGCGCAGCTTCTCCAGTCCCTTCATCTCGGCCGAATAGGCCGACTTCGACGTGGACTTCGGCGTCCTGCCGAACTGGTCCCTAGCATAGAGCGACACTATCTCCGGCGAACGCGCGGCGAGCTGGCTCATCCACGTGCGCAGTTCCTCCCGGACCTGGGCCGCGCCTTCCGGCTCCTTCACGGCGCCGTTGGCGGCATTCCTCTTCCGGTCCGCACCCGTGGAGGGTCGACCCTCGTCGTCGTCGGATCCGCCGTATCCCTTCCTGTTCCCGGCCGCAATGTCCCCGGCCGGCTCCGCTGCGGCGGCGTCGGGCGCGTTCGAGGCCTTCGGATCCTTCGAGGCGGCCGGCGGTTCCTTCGCGGGCGCATCCGTCCCGTCGAAGACCTTGCCTTTCCGGGCCGCCACGTCCTTGGACGGTTCCGTCCCGGCATCGTCCGGCTGGTTCGGCGCCTTCGGGGGTTCCTCCGGCTTGTCGAAGACCTTGCCCTTCCGGGTCGCCGCGCGGGACGGCATGGCTTCGTCCTGGCCGTTCCCGTCCGGACGTGCGGCCTTGGCGGACGACTTCTTGCCGCCATGGATGGCCTCGATGGGCGGGGAGTCCACGGGAGGAAGCACGAGCGGCGACGGGCCGGCAGGAGGCGCCGCATCCGCATCGGCATCGGCGCGGCCGATCTCCCAGCGTATCTTGCCGGAAGAGGCGCCGTCCGCGTTGGGCTTCTTGTCGCCGAACGCCAGGATCTTCCCGCCCGCGGAGACCTGCGACGCGGAGGAATTCGTCGGGACGCCGGTGGCGTCCGCGGTCAGGGGGAGAGCCGTCTGTGCCGGAGGCATCGGCATGGGCACGGGCGCCGTCTGAACCGGCGACATCGCCGGGGGCGCAGTCTGGGGCGCCGGCGTCGCCACGGGCACGGATGCCGTCTGGGGCACCGGGGTCACCAGGGGCACCGTCCGGGGCGGGGTCGCCTCGACCGCCGCCGTCTCGGGCGCCATCTCGGGCATGTCGAGCTTCGGCAGCAGAGGGGCTTCGGCGTCCGTGACCACGAGATTCGAGTCGGTGACGAGCCGCCCCTTGCGGAAGTCGGCCCGCATGCCGAGATCCCGGGGAATCCAGTCCATCCCGACTATGCGGTATTTCTTGTCCTTGCCCTGCTGCCAGTACAGACGCCGGACCCCCTCGGTGGAGAGGTTGGACGCCTGGTAGAACTGCTCCGCCCAGGTCACCCAGTAGCCGGGCCCCTCCAGCGCATGGATCTCCCTGTTGAATATCTTGATGAACCGCAGGATGGAGAAGAGCCGCTCCTTGTTCTGCCTGAAGGCCGTGAAGGACTCGGGCATGGACTTGTCCCAGGCCTCCGGATCGTAGTAGTCGAACATCTTCTTCGAGCGGGAGGCCCACGCGTCGCTCCACTGCCGCATGAGACGGCGCAGTTCCCGGGCGGTGGTCCCGCTCTGGGGGGAACTCTTGGGCGCGTCCAGGGTCTCCGCCAGCACCACCGCCGTGCCCGGCGTCAGGCTCGGGCCGACCAGCCCGATCTCCTCCAGTCCCAGGGCGATGCACCCCTTGGTGCCCCTGGGGACGAGCTCCACGCCCTTGCTGTGTATCCAGATGCCGTACCCCGTCTTGCCGCGGAGCCTGTCCACGGGATTGGGGTAGTTCAGCGTGTAGGCGATGCCGCCGTATTCCTTGAAGTCCAGACCGCTGGCGATCTTGTATTCCACGAAGTACACCCCCTCGGGGGTGCGCAGGTCGTTGGTCTGCCGCTTGTCCCCGGCCAGCTGGCCGGTGGCGCAGGGGAAGGTGTATTTCACCTTCAGGGGGCTCTTCTTCTCGAAGAAGATGAAGGTCTGACGGCCCTTGTCCACGCCCACCAGATGGCTGGGCAGCCCGTCCTGATGGAAGGACGCCACCCAGTCGTCGGCGTGCGCCGGACACGGCAAAAGCAGGAACGCCAGAACGACGAACAGCGGACGGAGCGTGCGCCGGCACATGTCCGGCAACGCGTCAGCCAGCCAGTTCCAGCAGTTCCGCGCGGGTGAAAAGCGACTGCAGATCGTAGCCCGCTTCGCGCAGCTTTTCACGCCCTCCCTCCTCTCTGTCCAGAATGGTGCACACGGCCCGCACCGCAAGCCCGGCATCCCTCACCCTGTCGCAGGCCGTGAGCAGCGACCCTCCGGTCGTGACCACGTCCTCCACCATGGCGACGGGATCGTCGGGGGCGAAATTGCCCAACCCCTCGACGAACTGGCCCGTGCCGTGCCCCTTGGCCTGCTTGCGCACCAGAAGTCCATGCAGGGGCCTCCCCCTCTCGTGGGAGACGACGGTCACCGCCGTCACCAGAGGATCCGCCCCGAGGGTCATACCCCCCACTCCACGGACGTCCCTGTCCTTGATGATCAAGTCGAAGAGCAGGGAACCTATGAGCCACGACCCTTCGGCATTGAGCGCCGTGACCCTGCAATCGAAATAGTAGGAACTTCTCCTGCCGGAAGCCAGCACGAAATCCCCCTCCCGGTAGGATTTCTCCACCAGGAGACGCGCCAGACGGCGTCTGAGTTCCATCGCGTCGTCCATCACGTGCAAGGCCTCCGCCACCTATACGCCTGCATCCGCAGGCTTTCCGCCCCTCCCGTTCGGGAAGACCCTGTCGAATATCCTGTCCTCGTGGGCGAGATAGAAGCCCGAATCGAACAGGTCGCCAAGCGCCGCCTTGCCGAGCCGTTCCTGCATGTCGGCGTCCTGCATGACGACGTCCGGAAAATACTCGACCTTGCCCCAGCTCTTCATGGCGAGGCGCTGGACCGCTTCGTAGGCCTCCTGCCGCGGCATGTCGGTGTCCAGCAGCGCCGTGAGCAGACGCTGGGAGAAATGGAGGCCCATGAAACGGTCCATGTTCGCCCGCATGTTCTCGGGCCTGACCACCAGTCCGCGAAGCAGTTTCGTCAGCCGGACCAGCGCGTAGTCCGCCAGGATGGTGGAATCCGGCATGATCACCCGTTCCGCGGAGGAATGGCTGATGTCCCGCTCGTGCCAGAGGGGCTGGTTCTCCATGGCCACCAGGGCGTGGGACCGGATGATGCGGGAGAGTCCGCAGAGATTCTCCGCCGATATGGGATTGCGTTTGTGGGGCATGGCCGAGGAGCCCTTCTGCCCCTTGCCGAAGCCCTCCTCGACCTCCCGCACTTCGGTGCGCTGCAGATGGCGCAGTTCCACCGCGACCCGCTCGATCCCCCCCGCCATGACCGCCAGCGTGGAGAAGAAGTGGGCGTACCGGTCCCGCTGGACGATCTGCGTGGAATGGGGATCGACCCGCAAGTCCAGGATGGTCAGCGCCTTCTCCTCGATGTCCGGCGGGATGAAGGCGTACGTGCCGACGGCGCCGGAGATCTTCCCCGTCCGCACGTCCTCGATGGCCGCGGCCACCCGATCCCTGTGACGACTGAACTCGGCGTGGAAGCCGGCCATCTTGAGACCGAAGGAGATCGGCTCGGCATGGACGCCATGGGTGCGGCCCATGCAGAACTGCCCCTTGTACCGGAAGGCGAGGGTGCGCAGTTCGGTCAGGAGGTCGTCGATATCCGTCAGCAGCATCCCCCCGGCCTGCGTCAGCAGGAGGGCGTTGGCCGTGTCCAGGATGTCGGAGGAGGTGCAGCCCAGATGGATGTACCGCGCGTCCGGCCCGACCTTCTCTTCGAGGCTCGTCAGGAACGCGATGACATCGTGGTGGGTCGTCTCCTCGATGGCCAGGATCCTGTCCACGTCGATGGCCGCCTTGGAGCGGATGGTCTCCATCGCGGAACCGGGGATGCGGCCTGCGTCATGCCACGCCTGGCAGACGGCGAGTTCGACGGAGAGCCACGCACGATAGCGATTCTCCAACGTCCAAACGGAACCCATCTCCGGTCTGGTGTAACGATCAATCATGGTACCTCAAATATTCCCCCGCTGTGTGCGGCTCCGGGCGAATCCTTCGACGGCCCTCGCGCGAAGCTTGTTCGTCCTTGGCGTGCCCCCACACGTCCGTTTCCTTGTTTGTTGCAATCCGCGCCCCCCGCAAGAGGCCGTGCCGGAAAATCAGGAAGCGTGTGCGCTCGTCTTCGGAGACGGTGGCGCGGCCTTGGGAGCAGTATCCGTCTTGGGGGCGACCGGAGCGCTCTTGGGAGCCTCGGTCTTGGCCTCCGATGCAGGAGTCTCCGATGCGACTTTGGGAGCCTCGGTCGCTTCCTTCGCAGCCGAAGCGACTTGCGCCGAACCTCCCGACGAAGCCGCCGGACTCTCCGTGCCCGATCCTCCCGACGAGGTCGCGGTCGTGGCCTCGCCTTCCTCCTTGATGCCCTTGCGATATCCGTAGTCGTCGACATACCAGCCCCCTCCCTTGAGGACGAAGGATGTCTGGGATATCAGGCGATGCGCAAGGGCGCCGCAACGTGGACAGGGTTCCTCCACCATGTCGTTGATGGACTTGGTCCACTCCTCGAAAACGTGCCGACACTTCGGACACTTGTATTCGTAGATAGGCATGCGACTCAGACCTTGGCAGCCTTGGCTTCCTTGATGCGCTGCTTCAGGCGATCCTGACGGCGGTGCCGTTTCCTTGCAAGCTCCTTCCGACGTTCCACCTTCTTATGGGCCATGACGCTCCTCCTTGGCAACCTGCGCCGCTTATTCGCAGCGCAAGCGACCTTTAAAAAATAATAAAGATAAAGTCAAACATCCAGAACCGAAATCCGTCCAAGTCCTGGCTATGGAATCCGACCCCGAGGCCGCCATCCCATCGACTCACGGCCTACCAGGCCAGCCGAACCTTGGCGCCCCGGTTCGCCATGTGCTCCTTGCAGTCCCGAATCGTGTACTGACCGTAGTGCACGATGGAGGCAATCAACGCCGCGGACGCTCCGCCGACGCTCACCGCCCGGTACATGTGCTCCGGATCCCCGGCGCCGCCGGAGGCGATCACGGGAATGGACACGGCATCGACTATGCGTCTGGTCAGGACGAGTTCGTAACCGTCTTTCGTCCCGTCGGCGTCGATGGAATTGACGCACAGTTCTCCCGCCCCCAGTTCCTGGCAACGCACGGCCCAGGCGACGGCGTCCAGTCCCATGCGCTTGCGTCCGCCGTGGATGACGATCTCGTAGCCGGAGGGCGTCCGTTCGCTCGCGGGAACGGCCAGGACGTCCATGCCCACGACGATGGCCTGGGACCCGAAGGCGTCCGCACCGTCCGAGATGAGTCGGGGATTCGTCACCGCGGCGGAGTTCACCGAGATCTTCTCCGCCCCGGCAAGCAGGACGTCCCGCATGTGGGAGACCTCGGAAATGCCCCCGCCCACCGAGAACGGGATGAATATCTGCGACGCCACGCGCTCGACGACGTCCAGCAGGATGCCGCGATCCTCGGCGGAGGCCGTGATGTCGTAGAACACGATCTCGTCCGCCCCCTGCTCGTAATAGCGGCGCGCGGACTCCACGGGATCGCCGATGTCCACGTTGCCGGCGAACCGTATCCCCTTCGTCAGCCGCCCGGCCCGCACGTCGAGACAGGGTATGACCCGCTTACTCAGCATGCGCGGCCTCGCGGCAATAGTCGGCGAAGTTGCGCAGCAGCGCGAGACCCGGTTCGCCGCTCTTCTCGGGATGGAACTGCACGGCCCAGAGACCGTCCCTGCCGAAGGAGCTGCAGAACCGTCCGCCGTATTCCGTGGTGGTGAGCACGAACTCCGGCGCGGGATCGACGTGGTAGCTGTGCACGAAATAGAATTCCGCGGCGGGATGCACCCCTGCCAGCAGGCGCATCTCGCCGACGCGCTGGAGGCCGTTCCATCCCATGTGGGGAACGGGCGCGGGAGTGCCGTCCTCCTGGATCATGCCGTCGGCGAACCGGCGGCACGTTCCGGGGACGACCCCGAGGGTCTCGGTGTCGTTCTCCTCGCTGGATTGCAGCAGGATCTGACACCCCAGACATATCCCCAGCAGCGGCTGCCCCCTGTCGACGGCGCGGCGTATGGCGCCGTCCAGCCCCGTGGCGGAGAGCGCCCGCATCGCCTGGCCGGCCGCCCCCACCCCGGGGAAGACAACTCCGTCGGCACCGGCCGCCAGGGCCGGATCGGCGGTCACGACGCAGGGGACGCCCAGGTGCTCCAAGGCCCGCCGGACGCTCGTCTGGTTCCCCGATCCATATTCCAGTATCGCCAACATAATGAATGATGTCCTCTCGTTCTGGGCGCAAGACTAGCCAGCATACATTATCGGGACAAGCCATGGCAAATCCCCAGGCCGCCCACGCTGGAAGTCAGACCGCCGAAGGCGTATCCTCGGCGGCCGATCCCCGCATACGGCGCCGTCCACGCCCACGGCCAACATCCGTCCACGACCCCGCGGACAAAAGGACCACCCATGCCGAACGCCGACACGAAAAATTCCGCCAGCGCCAAACTCCCCATCGCCCTGTTCGACTCCGGCATGGGAGGCCTGACGGTGCTGAAGGCCATCAACACCATCCTGCCCGGAGAGGACCTGCTCTATCTCGGCGACACGGCCCGTCTGCCATACGGCACCAAGGGGCGGGACACCATCATCAGATACACCATAAAGGCGGCGCAGGCCCTGGTGCAGCAAGGCGTCAAGATGCTCGTGGTGGCCTGCAACACCGCGACCGCCGCAGCCCTGCCCACGCTGCGCAAGGAACTGAAGCCCCTGCCCGTGGTGGGGGTCGTCGAGCCCGGCGCCCACGCCGCGGCCCTGGCGAGCCGCAACGGAAAAATCGTGGTCGTCGCGACGGAGGCCACCATCAAGAGGGAGGCATACCAGCGGGCCATCCTCGGCATCCGCCCCAATGCCGACGTCATCGGCCGTGCCTGCACCCTCTTCGTCTCCCTGGCCGAGGAAGGGTGGATGGACGGTCCCCTGGTCGAAGGCATCGCCCGCCGCTACATCGGCGACGTCTTCGGGGACGGACGCCCGGACGCCCCCGACACTCTGCTCCTCGGCTGCACGCACTTCCCTCCCTTGCGACCGGCACTGGAAAACGTGGTGGGCGATGGCGTCGCCATCGTCGACTCGGCGGCCACGACCGCAGAATGGGTCCGGAGCGAACTGGCCAGACGAAATCTTGCGCGGCCCAGAACGTCAGGGGGGCGATGCCGTTTCCTCACCACGGACAACCCGGCGCGGTTCGCGCGGATAGGGCAGCAATTCCTGGGGCGCGCGCTGCACCCGAGAAGCGTCACGCTCATCGATCTGTGAGGCCGGCAACGGCCCCGGGACGGGACCGGAGAGGATGGGGACTCAGTCCTGACTGCGCCTCGGTTGCAGATACTGGGGCTTGAAAAACGGATGGGCCTGCTTCGGGGATGCCTGCATGGGCAGGGCGACGCTGCCCTCGATGGACAGGGGCTTGTCGGAGAGGCCGAAGGGCTGCAGCATCAAGGCCGGTCCGTCCGCGTCACGCATGCCGATGCCGGTGAGGTGCAGCACAGGAAGGCTCACGCGGGAACTGCCGGCCATGAGGGACATGTCGCCGGTCGGCGCCGGAATGCCGTCCACCGGGAAGGACTGCTGGATGGTGGCGTTGAGCAGGGAGGGAACCTGCATGAGGTGCAGGGCCGCCAGGAAGTCGTTGCCCGTCCGTCCCACGAAGGTCACGAGGGACGTCCCGTCCCCCGAAACCAGCAGACTGACGGGCATCGTGCCGCCATGGATGCCCATGTAGGCCGGCCGCGCGCCCACGGGCATGACCGTCCAGGTCCCGTCGCCGAAGTCGATCGGGCCTGCGTGCACGTGAACGGCAAGAAGAAGGGGCAGAAGACACGACAGAAGGCAGGGGAGAAGACGTTGCATGGCAAGCACCCGCAGGTGGCTGATTTCGGGGCGGGGGGTACCCCTCGCACGTCGCCGACGCTGTGACGGGACGTGCGGAGCGCAATCAATATTGTTTGCGAAGACTGAAGTCAATAGGCACGAAATGCCCGCCACTGGCCGCTCCCGGAGGGGGTATCGCCGCCTCCGGGGTCATCTTGGGGGATGTCTTCTGCCGTGCGGGGCAGGGGGCGTCGCGGGCGCCGTCTTGGCCGGCGGCGCGGGTTTTGGCGTGAGATCGGGCGGGGCGGGGATGTCCGGCAGGTTGTCGTCGCTGCGCAGATGCTGGAGAAAGAACTCGTTGAGGATCAGGTTGAGGGAGCGATGTATGCGCCACCGGTCGCTCTCGTCCACGGAATGGCAAAGCTCGGGCAGTTCCTGGGCCAGCACGTCCGGGCATGTCGCCAGAAAGGATCCGGAGTTGGCGCCGGGAATCAGGCTGAACTGCGCACCGTCCCCGATCGTGCCGGCCAGGGCCTGCACACGGTTCTGGTCCGCCTGCGCCCCCACCACCAGCGTGGGTGGATAGTAGTAGTCGAAGGAACTTGCGCCGAAGATCATGGGGAAACCGGTGGCAATAGCCGCGACCGTCTTCACGCGCTGGTCGGCCAGACTCCGCGTGAGGGGAAAGACGGCACACATGCCCGTGATCCGTTCCCGCGCCCAGGCGTTGCAGTACATGTCCCCCGGTGCGGCCGACTCGCAGTATCCCTTCCATCCCTCGCAGTCCGGCATGGCCCCTCCCAACAGCAGGGCCGCCGCGGCGCCGGCGCCGTACCCCAGCAAGGCTATGCGCTGCGGCGCTATGGCGGCGGACAGGTCCGGATGGACAAGCAGCAGGTCGATGGTCGTGCGCAGTTCGTCCACGCGATCCTGCAACTGCTCCCACCCGAAGAGGTCGGCCATGTTGTCCATGCAGTCCCGGGCGTGTTCGGGAGCGGCCACGACGAACCCCAGGGACGCGAGCCAGGCCGCCGTGTCGTGATAGGCGAAGCGGTTGGCCGGGGAGTCGTGGGAGAGGATCAGCAGGGGAAACCGCCCCTCCACGAGGCGGCCGCCCCGGGCGGCCGTGATCTCCCACGGCGGGTAGCTGAGGGTGCGATGGGGGCTGGTGGAGGGATACCAGACGTTGATGTCCAGGCCTCGACCGTTGATGACCGGCCACTGCCCGATCGTGCGGAACCCGACGTTGTAGTTGTAGGCGGCGGCTTGTAGATCGGCCGGAAGGAAGGGGACGCAGGTCAGGAGCAGAAGGGAGACGCAAATTGTGCCAATGGCAGTGCTATACGTCCGTACTTTGTGGGCTTTCATGATGGGCGAGGCATTGACAAGCAATGCTGGCAATGATATAGATGTAAAAATGCAGGGAATGCCTGCCTCAAATGCGATCAAAATCGAAAGAGGCAGATGTTGTCATATCAGAAATACCTGCCAGTGACACAACATTGCATGGGAGCGACATGACTCGCAAAGGTCAAGTGGCGGAGGGAGAGGGATTCGAACCCCCGGAGGGCATACGCCTCGACAACGCTCAGGGCCGCACCCACTAATAGCTCCACCTTTTCCTTTTTTGCTCTAGCCGGCTCTGGTGGCCACTCCCAAGGGGATGTAGGCTGTTTCCGCCACTATGTTCTCTTTTGCCCACGCCCCCCTGTGCGGGGGACGGACTGAAGAAGAGGATTTGCGGGAAACCGCGCCCATGGCCGACATCGGGGAGTCCATGCCGAGCAGGGAGCACACGAAATGCCCCGGCATCGGTTTTCCTAGCCATACAGACGGCAGCAAGGACTGCTACATACGCTACCGCAGTGGCGGGCGTCAAGGACGGGGGCACGAGGAACCCGTCAAATCCTTTGAGATGAGGGCAACGAAGGGCAAAGTCAGCCGAGCGGTATGGGGCAGCGGCAAAGGGCAACGGCACGGAACTGTCGAACGAGGCAGACTGTCGGCATAGGGAGGATGCAAGGAGGTAGGCCGCCCCGCCCCTGTGGTCGCAGCCTAGGCAGCATACCTGAACAGCACGGGGTGTATGCGGCGGGACGGAATGAAGAATGACGTTACAATCTATACTTTCGGGACTCAACCGACAAGTTCAATGTCGATGTCTCTACGACTGATGTCATTCGACTTCACTAAGGTTCATATACTAAAAATTGGTCTCAACAGTCTTTCAAACATGCCCTCGCCATTCCTTAAGACTCTGTCAGCTATGTACTCAAATTTGTCTTACTTCATGTAATCAATACTTCAAAATTACAACAAGTTTCTTTGAAATGTATTATAATCTTTTAAAAAATATGAATGAGCAATGACTCTACTTGCGTATTTATATAAAATATAGAACACTATCATCTCATTGTATAAATAAATCACAGAAGACTTATTTTATGCTGCACCTAAAACTTTTATTGACAATTGTCTATATAGGTCACTTTTCCTGTAGGATAAGATGTGGATGCCAAAATGGTCAATATGGCATATATATATGTAGCGTAGTCAGTTGTCATCGAACCCTACCGTCGGGACCTTCAACGTCTTGCAATTCTCTGTAACGGTTTGCACCGTTTGTGGTGAGAACCCAGTTGCTGTCGTGCTGCTCACCTCAAGGCGTATCTCGAGGTTTCCGTTCGCCTCTTGGATATGTCGGATCACCTCATCCACCAAACGCTGCACGTCCTTGTAGATGCGTACAGGATCCAGCGGTGCTGAGAGGAAAAAGTGCTTGGGTTTCGATGTCGCCGATTGCGTAGACGTTGATGACGAAATCAACTCAGGCCTTCCGCCACCATCAGTCCCATCTGAAGTCGATGTCATATGTTCAGACGGCATATATCCAGCTGGCACAGGGTCTGACGACTTTTGTGTGGCAACGTGTCGCCGTGTAACATCGGCTTTCACGAGATACCCAGTTTGGTCGATGCTGCGCTCCTTGTCTAGGGAGATATCAATGTACGTGCCGTCATCGTCTTTCCCTGCGGCATAGCCGAAGTATTCCTGCGATGGCAGGCCTGCGCATACTGCCTCCTCAAGGACGCCGTAGCCGGTCAACCTAGGCAAGTAGCACTGGGACGTCAGGAGATTCCAGAGGGCCTTGACCTGGATGTCATCGCCTTCCTTCCACAGCCACCTGTTCAGTTCCAGCAGCAGCATCGCAGGGGCCCACTTCTCGATGATCGAGCTGGCCTGCCGCAACTGCCGCACGGCCTTCTGGACGATGCCGGCATCGGTGCCGCCGCTCAGGCGCGTGGCCTCCCACTTGACGTCCCATCCCTCCCTGGGGTCCACCGACGGGACGAACAGCCAGCACCATGCCTCCCTGACCTGCCGCTCGACTGTGTCATCGCTCCTGGCCAGGCTCGTCTCCGTCTGCTTGTTCTGCGTGGCGTCAAGGTTGAGGGTCTCGCTGTCCTCCTTGATGGATCGCCACGCCAAGCACTCCCTGACCCGTTCCTTGAGACCTTCCACCAGCGGCTCCTCCGGCCCGATGAAGACCAGCATGTTCCTGTGGGTCCGCTGGGCGTCGCCACGGGACTGGAGGACGTCGCCGACGGCCTTCATGGCCTCGCTGTCCCGCTGGCCGAGCCTGTGCGACTGCGGCGGGCGCAGGACGACGATGCGTGCCGTCTGCTCGTCCGGAACATCGAGAGACGTCGCCGGACAGACGTGGATTCTCGTGAATGGCGCCTCCGGCTTGAGACTGCGCAGCCGCTTTTCGATCTCGTGCTCCACGTCCGAGGCCTTGAACTGGCTGGCCCTGTCCTGCATGGTGCGCTGCAGCGTGGGTCTGACGTCGTACCAGAACCTGTCGCTGGACGGGTTGTCATAGAGATGGGACAGCTTGCTCCGAAGGGTCGCGAGGGCGTCGTTGAAGATGCTGACGGTCTCCCCCGGCTGCACGACGCCGAGTCGCACGCGTGACGCCTCGATCCCCCGCACCCGCTGTTCCTTCACGCTCGGGGCGCTGCCCAGCATGATGGTCCTGGCCACCCTGCGCATGGCCAGCACCTTGCCGAACCTTGGCTGCTGCCTGTCCAGGTTGAAGGGGATGGAGTTCCTGCCGTCCACCTCGCTGTCCACGATGGCGTTCCACCCCTCGCCGAGGTGTCGCGTGAGTTCGTCGCGCACCGACGACGTGTCCAGGGGGATGGATCCCGGCATGATCATGAGGCTCGCGTCGTGGGCCATCCACAGTTCGTGGATCACGGCGGCCATGAGCCTCAGGACGCCCCGCGTGCGCTGGAACCGCTCCAGTATGGCCCATTCCTCGTAGAGGCGTTCGAACACCTCGGGGTGGATGGGGTAGCATGCGACCATCCTGTCCCGGTACTCCACCTCCTTCGCCGTCGTGGGGAAGTCCTGCGGCTGGTCCCCGTACATGCGGCTGAAGGCGTTGCACACGATCTCCCGCGCCTGCGGATCCTTGCAGTCCAGGAACAGCCGCCGGCGGACCACTTCGAAGCCCTCGTTGGCCGCGACCGGTTTCCAGATGGACTCCATGCGCCCGAAATGGTGCTCTATCGTCTTCAGGGCAACCTTTCCCGCTTCCCCGCCCACCTCGAGATCGGACTCGGGGATGCTTCCCACGACGAGGCTCGCCTTGCTGGCGCGGGCCGCCTCCGTGATCTGCTGGATGAAGGTGATGCAGTTGTCGAAGGTTCCGGACGGCAGGGCGGGGACGCCGTATATGCGTCTGGCGTAGGCCACCAGTTCGTCCAGGAGAACCATGCAGGGACCGCAGGCGTCGAAGAGCCGCTTCAGCACGTCGGATCCCGGAGACACGCCCTTCTTGTCGGCCTCGCGGACGTATTCGTAGAGGTGCGGGTTCCCCGTCTCGATGGAGAACTGGGCCGCGATCTCCCCCCACAGCGTGTTGACGGTCACGCCGGGCAACTGCGGCGGGCGGCGTCCCTTGTACGGATCCAGGGCGGTGCCGACGATCACCGCCACGCGGACCTTGGGCAGCCCCGTGACGCCCGCCGCGTCGAGGACGTCCCGCATGCCGGCCAGCCGTTCCACGCCGATGCCGCTGCGCATCAGGTGATACAGCGCCAGGAGGCTGTGCGTCTTGCCGCCGCCGAACGCCGTCTTCAACTGGATGACGGGTTCCCCGGCGTTGCCAGCCACGCGTCTCACGGCCTGGACGAGCAGTCCTTTCAGGCCCTCCGTCACGTATGTGCGGGCGAAGAACTCGACGGGATCCCGGTACTCCATCGTCCCCTCGCCCCTTGCCACCTGGGCGAGGTCGGCCGCGAACTCGGCGTTCCGGTACCTGCCCTGCGCGACGTCGGGATGCGGCTCCATGATCTGCCGCCAGCCGGGGAGACCGGCGTCGGGACTGGCGGACAGCACGCCGTCCCTCTCCCTGGCGGGGGGCGTCGGCTTCGCGGCCGACGTCACGGTGGTGGAACCGTCCTCCGTCCCGTAGCGCAGCTTCCGGTACTCGCGCCGCAGCATCTCCGTCCGCGCCGGGTCGAGTTGCTCGCAGAACCTGGACATCGTGTCGAGACCACGCAGGGTGTCCTCCTCGCTGATGTCCTCGGTGCCCCTGTGCGCGACCTTGTTGCGCAGGACCAGCAGTTCCTTGATCCAGGCGCGGTGTTCGCCGGAAAGCTTCCTGCGGAAGACGTCGTGCCACTGTTCGTCGAGAACCCGCAGGCAACGCTGCACGTCGAGGGAGGCTTCAAGCTCCTCCCTGCCGCCCGATGTCTTGAGATTGCGTTTCTCCCCGTCCGTGAGCGCGGCAAGGACGCCCTTGGTCCACCAGGCCTGCCCGTAGGCGGCTTCAAGCTCGATGCCGATGTACGGCACCACCGCCTGCAGCAGGATGTCGAAGGCTTCGCCTATTTTCGTGTGGTTGGCCGCCATATATGGGTGCTCCTACTGGTTGTCGAGCCAAGATTTCTGTGTCATGCCACTGCCGCCACGGCGCTGTGCAACGCAGTCCTGGATGTCTTGCCAGGCAAGAATGAGAGTATTATAAGCAAATGCTTCTTGGGGCCAACCTCTCTGCTCGGCTATTGTGTAAAGTCTATAGGCTAATGCCTTAGCTCCATCGTCAGATGCACCACGCAAAAGGTTGTGTATTGTATCAGCACATGCCTCGTTTCCACCAGATAAGATGTCGCGCGTAAGAACCTGTGTCTGAAGCCAGATACATGAACCAAAGTCGTTTGGGGCAATATTCTTACTATTTGGCAATGAATCTCTATCGTTTAACGTAACAACACCTTTTTCAGCGGATAGAATGCCTAGGTGTACTATATCAGTGATTGTAACATTTTTAGCTTTAGATAAGACTTCAGCTATACCATATTCGACACTATTGAATGCGTATTGCGTATAGAATGCGACACAAAAACGTGAGTTGCTGTCAAGCATACCTTCTTGTTCAGTCAGACATGCATCTAACTCTTGATTAATAAGCTGCAGAGCGCTTCGGACATCGACAGGTTTTCCGTCAGGCTCAAGCACCTGGGAATAGCGTGAGTAGACTGCCATTCCTGGTCCAATAGCAGATTGGGCAAGATCAACGGGGGCTATGCTGGCTTGTTGAAGTTCATGCAAGGCTGGAGCAAGTTCGTTTTTCAACGCAATAACAAAATCACGTCTAGAACAGATTGGTGCGCTTTGAGATCGTTTACGGCAAACGATTACGATTGACGATGCGAGTGCATTGACAGTTGACTTCAATGCAGTAATTAGCTCTGTACGTATTGGCCATGTGCCACTAATTTGGAACCCAGAATGTATTATTGCAGACAGCATTGTCTCCCAGCCAGTTGATGCAGTTTCTACATTGCTTCCGTCTTTTGATATATCACTTATTTCTGACTCGCTTTGTTTAAACGCATAATATATTGTTGCTGGATATTCATCAGAGGCAAAATGATAAATTTGGCCAAAAACATGCATCATGCCTTGCTCATAGAATATTTTAGCAAGCGTTTTATCGCCTCCAAAACGGAACGGAGTCGCTACTAATTCTTCAGATTTTGGCACGAGTATTGTTTTAAAAAAATCAGGATAAATATTATATAGGGATTTTCTGAGCCAAACATAAAAATAATCCGAAAGATCTGCATAGCCGATATTATCGTAATATGGTGGGTCTGTTGATATTAACATTTTTGTAGTCGGAGCCAAATGTTGTGCATTTCCTTGTGTGGCGTACCCCTTCTTGCCTGTTTGAAATGCAACAAGACATTTGACTACCCAGTCAAGCATATTTAGAAAACATCCAGATGAATTACTAAATGGGTTAGCTTCCGCGAAATCCCAAGTCATTTGTATAGCCTGCCGTCGCATTGTATTTGCAACTATTTCTCTTGAAGTATGCCAAATACAAATTGAGGAATGGTAGTCTACAAGTTTATCTACAGTAAATGCCAAATAAACACCTATAGCTTGTCCATAGGCCAATGCGCCTTTCCCATCTTCAGAGAGGGACACATTGTCGTTTAGCATCCCTGCAACGATTGCGTCTTCAGTTGCCTTGGCTTGAGCATGCTTCACAAGGTCACTGAATGCAGTCAAAGTAGTAAGCTGACGGTTTGTGAAGAGATGGGAAAAATGTGTCAAACCATAGAGATGCGTCCTGAAGTCACGTGTGTAGTGAGAAATTTCTCCATCGGGGTAGTCATCAGGTTTTTCGATATTTGCGATGCGGACATGTTCATTATTCGGGGATACATACACCCTTCCACGTTGTCCCTCTCCAACGATGGCGATGAGTCTGCTCCCCATGCGATCAGCCTGACCCTCTTGGCGGATATAAGGGAGCCCTGCTGGTGACCCGCAACGGATACATGTTGTCCCACGACGATTGACAGTTCCGTTTAATGTACATTTTCCTCGCCTTACTGCGTAGTTGATGCGTCCGTTGTCGATAACTGGGAGGACATATGCCTCACTCCCCTTTTTAGTGGATAATGCAAATGATCTCACTAGAGGCATTTCACAGCCACATGCAGGATTTGGGCATTTCACGGTTCTTGCCCATATCCAAGCGATGGCAGTTGCCTCACCTCCCCCTTGTTCTATAGGAACTGTTACTTTTGGATACAGGTGATCAATCCGATGAAATGCCTCTTCCTTCATCCACTCCCCATAGTAGCGCACGTCCTCCGCAAGCCCCATCGTGCCCTGCCATTTCATGCCTTCGCCTAGGTTAGTGAAGCCGACCATACGTGCCTTCGGGTTCACCGGCGGCATGCCAGCAAACTTCGGCGGTATTTCGAACATAGCTTTGTTGATCATGACGGCCACTGGGTTCAAGTCGCTGGCGTGAGATTCCAGGCCGAGACGTTGCGCTTCCAGGGGGATGGAACCCCCGCCGGCGAAGGGGTCGAGCAAGGGAGGTGGATTGCCCCCGGTGGACTTGAATATCTCGGCCTTGGCCCTTGCGAGAACGTCTAGATCGTTGGAGTTCTCCCAAACCACCAATTCCTCAATCAGGTCGAAAAGCCGCTTACGTTCCTTTGCCTGTGCCTCTTCAGTTGGAAACTGTTCGGGATGCGATGAAGGATCATCGACTAGAGATGAGAAGATGACGGCTCTTGCCGCAGCGAGTGGACGGCGTGCCCACCAGAGGTGGAGCGTCGAGGGATGGCCGTGCCGGATGGATTTCTCCCGTGCGGACTCCCTGTTGATGGCATCCAAGGGCAACGCCACTTCGATGATCTTCTTCCTGTATTCCATCTCGTCCATCTCATCCATCTCCAGTGTCGATTTGCAATTTATGCCGCAACGTCCATGGAATCCCGGACGAGAACCACTTCCGCGCCGGCGGCAAGATCGGCGATGGCATAGGTCACGCTGGTGGCCGCGAAGTCCGGGGTGCTGCGAAACGCCCGCTTCAGGTATCTCGTGGACGTCCGGCCGCCGTCCACCTCCACGATGGCAAGGATCGAGTCATCGGGCTTGTTCAGGGCCGTCAGTATCTCGTTTTTCGTGATCGTCACGGTATCGGCACCGACGGCCCGTCCCTTCACCTCGATGAAGCGCAGACAGGCGCCGCCATCCCGCATCCCCTCGGGTACGCGGGACTCCACATCGTAGCCGCACTTGGTCGCGCTTACGTCCACGGGCTCATAGCCGAGTTCACGTTCGATAGTCATAACCGCACGCATGGCAGCGAGTTCCACTTCCCTGCGGGCTGCGGAATCCTGGGACTCAGGCGCAGATCCATCACTGTCACCATTCTCATCGGCAACGCCCATGATCTCACGAAGAAGCCCCAGCGGGATCACAACGGCCCCCGCAGTCACCACAGGTGCCCGAGGGAAGACCTGGCGCTCCTGTTCCAATTCCTCTGTCCGCCTGCGCAGGCGTGCGGCAAGTTTCTCGGCGCGCTGTGTCGCAAGCTGGGAGTTGATCTTGGCGTTGGGCTTGCCAGCATCCTCCTGCCGCTTCAGTTCGCCGGCCCTGAAGTCCCAGTACTGGATCTCCGCTGTCAGGCGCTCCTTTACGGCTTTTTCAGCCTTGGCGACCGCCCGGAGTCTCCGGTCCTTCACCTCGCCGTAGTGGACGGGAACGCAGGACGCTATGGCATAGCCGTTCGCGCGCTCTTCCACGTCCCGGCACAGCCAGTTCTGGGAGGCAACGTAGGCCGCGACCTGATCGTGTTCTTCGGGAGTCGGCGCACGGTAGTCCAGGTAGGGAGCGTAGCCTGCATCGGCCGCTCCGCCGTCCCTACCGATCTCGACGAAGTGGACGCGCCTCGAGATGACGCGTCGGCCGCCGCCAGGCAAGGGCTTACCGTCCTGGATGGAGACCTCGATGGAGAAGAGAAGGCGCGGTTCGGTGCCAGAGTCGTTCTCGTCCACGAAGATCGTGCCCTGCCGCATGTCATCCGTGTGACGCTCCAGGACGATGTCGATGACTGCGTCCAGCAGCGGGTGTCCTGGACAGACGAGATCGGCCTGCGGCTTTCCGGGCACTTCACAGTGGCGCTTGTCGAAGCAGATGCGTTCGTAGGTCTTGAGTTCTGGGACGCCGTATCCGATTTGCATGACCCTGCTGCGCACGGATTCGGGCACCTGGGTGATCTCGTACCGCCCAGACTCCCTGTGGCTCACCTTTCCGCCCAGGCCACGGAAGGCGGCCATGAAAAACTCCTGTACGAAGTGGGGCTGCAGACGATGCGCCTCCATGCGCTCCATGTCCTCGCGGATGGCCTGCACCTTGCCACCGTCCATCACGTCCTCGGTGAGTGCCCGATCATCCAGGATCTGCTTCAGCACCTCGTGGTTCAGTGAGTGGTCCACCACCTGATCGAGGCGGGCTCTGACCGTGGGGTCGTCCCCGTAGCGGATGGCCTCGATGAGCAGGTCACGCAGCAGCCTGTTCTCGTAGGTGACCTTGCCGAGGATGTCGAAGACCTTGCCGCCGAGGGCCTCCCGCTCCTGTTCCAGCTTGCCGAAGAGGCGCTGGAAGACCTGCCCCTCGCGGGTCTCCCCAGCCACGAGATTCCAGAGATGGCACACCTCGGTCTGCCCGATGCGGTGGATGCGCCCGAATCGCTGCTCAAGCCTGTTGGGGTTCCACGGCAGGTCGTAGTTCACCATCAGGTGGGCACGCTGCAGATTGATGCCCTCGCCTGCGGCGTCCGTTGCCACTAGGACGAGCACACGCTTGTCCTGCTTGAAGATCGCCTCGGTCTTGTGGCGATTCTCGCGCACCATGCTGCCATCGATGTTGACGACCGCTTCGTCATCCCCCAGCAGGGTGCGTATCCTCTGCGTCAAATATCGCAGGGTGTCCCTGTGTTCAGTGAAGATGATGAGCTTCTGCCGCTGGCCGTCTGCGCCAAACATGGCCTTCTCGTCCTGCAGCAGCGTCGAGAGTTCCTCCCACTTGCGATCCCTGCCCGACGTCCTGACATCGTGCGCCATCCCCTCCAGACGCCTCAGCGTGGCTATCTCGGCCTCCAACTCTGCGATGGTGGTCGCAGCGGACGCACTGGCGGCCAGAGAGTCGTCCTCCTTTTCCGCCTCCAGGGAGGAGAGGTCGTCCTCGTCGTACTCGTCGTCCGTGATGTGGCTGGATGGGTTCTCCGCCCCGCGTCCGTCGCGTTCCTCGTCCAGGCGGTTCTCCATTCGCTCCCTGCGGCGGCAGAGGGATTGGTAGATGGCCTCGGGGGAGGAAGCCAGCCTGCGCTGCAGCACCGTGAGGGCGAAGCCCACGGTTGTCTTCTTCTTGCCGTCGAGCTTGTCCGCCCGGTTGAACTCCTCCTGCACGTACTGGGTGACCGCCGTGTAGAGCGCGGCCTCCTCCGGGGAGAGGTCGTAGCTCACCGTCGTGGCGCGGCGTTCGGGGAAGAGGGGTTTGCCCTCGAAGGTCAGCAAGTCCTCCTTGACGAGCCTGCGCATGACGTCCGTGAAGTCGTTGGTCTGCGCGCCCGTGCGTGCGACGCCGCCGAAGCGGTCCTCGTCGATGAGGGACATGAAGAGTTGGAAGTCCTGATCCTTGCCGTTGTGCGGCGTGGCGGTCAGCAGGAGGTAGTGCCGGGTGAGGCCGGAGAGCAGGCGTCCCAATTCGAAGCGTTTCGTTGTCTTCACCTCGCCGCTCCAGACCGTGGCCGACATCTTGTGGGCCTCGTCGCAGACGATCAGATCCCAGTCGGTCACCTTCAGCTTCTCCTGCAGTTCCTCGCTGCGGGAGAGCCTGTCCAGACGTGCTATGCACAGGCCGGCCTCGGCGAAGACGTTGCCGGTCGCGGCCGAGTTGATCCGGTCGTTGGTCAGGATCTTGAACTGGAGGTGGAACTTCTGGGAGAGTTCGTCCTTCCACTGCTCGGACAGGCTTCCGGGCGTGACGATGAGGCAGCGCCGCAGGTCGCCCCGTGCGATCAACTCCTTGATGAAGAGGCCGGTCATGATGGTCTTCCCGGCGCCCGGATCGTCCGCCAGGACGTAGCGCAGGGGCTGCCTGTCCAGCATCTCCTGGTACACGGCGGATATCTGGTGCGGGAGGGGTTCGATGTCCGATATGTGTACGGCGAGGTAGGGGTCGAACAAATGTGCGAGGTGGATGCGGTAGGCCTCGGATGCCAGCCGGACGGCGTTGGCGTCCGCCGTGAAGCTCCATGGCAGCCCTTCCGCGGCGATCCCGATGGCGTCCTCCTCGTCGCGCATGAGGAGTTGGTTGCCGGGATGGCCGTGCGCATCCTTGTACGTCACCTCCAGCACGCCCGATCCATGCCACTTGGTGGCCTGGATGGTGACGGTCCCGCATCCGGCGATACCGGTCACGTTGCTGCCTATGGTGATATCTTCGAGCTTCGCCATGAGCCGTGCCTCTGGACGTGGAGAATGTAAGGATGCCGAAATTGCTGGGCGAAGCCGGTTCGCACTGGTTCTGCCCTCTGCCTCAAAATGCTATCTTTACACGTATATTGGTTATACTTCAATAAAAAAATTGGTACCACTTAAAAAATGGTTCCCCCGCCTCTGGTAGGCTTTCGCCTAAGAAGGGGGCCAGCAATGGCAGAGAAAAGATGCGCCCTTGTGGTGGCCCTCGGGGCGACCATTGCGGCGAGGAGGAGGGCAAAGGGGCTGACACAGGCTCAGTTGGCCGCCTTCATTGGGGTCAGCCAGACCACGATGTGCCAAATCGAGAACGGCGAGGTCGCCACCCAGATCCATCGGCTCCAGGACTTTGCAAACCATCTCACCTGCTCCGTGCCCGACCTCTTCCGGGCACCATCCCCGACAACAGGTCCGGCAGGAGATGCCCAACGCATCAACGACCTGCTGTGCCTCCTCCCCCCCGCATACAGAAAGGTGATCCTCTCCCTGGTGGAGAACGCGGTCTTCTCGCTCAAGGAATTGGTCGAACAGGAGGGCGCGGCCAGCGACGGCTAGTGCTGCCGTTTTGGTCGAACGGGTAGGCTATGCTGGGGGCCGCCTTCTTGCGCTTGAAGATGCCCCCCGGATAGCATTGATCACGCCGGCCATCGCCCTCACGGGAGACGCCATCAAAAACGGGGTGTCGATCACGCAGAAGACGTGGGGCGATGCGCAGGCAGGCTTTCTGGTTCGGGAAAGGCAGGGAAGACGGGAAATCGAGAGGAAGCCGGTCAGTCGGAAAGGTTCACCGCTGCGCCCTGGCGGTTTGACTGCACCCCGGGGAGGGCGTGACGCACGTCCTGGTTCCAGGAGGCAGCACAGACCCCCTCGAAGCCGTCAGTAGTGCGTCGGGATGGCCTGACCCTTGCGGACATCATCCCGACCGGAAACGCCCCCCAAAATCGACGATATGGGGACTTCCCTGCGAGGCCGCACCGGCGTAGGTGGACAGGGTTGCGTACGGGGGATTGCGATGGCAGAATTTCGGCCTGCGGCCCTTGGTCCACTATCGTGCGTCCATGGTGCTGGTAATTTCGTGCGTGCCAAGCCCCAATCCGCCAGCACAACACACGAACGAAGTGGTCCAGTCAGGCCTAGCATGCAAATAGCATGCCAAATTATAAACAGAGTTGGGATGGGTAGCTTGCGCAATATCTGCTACGTGGAGGAAATGGTGTGGGGAAGGACGTGCACGGCTTTTCTGTAGATAGCCTGAAGCTGGTGGCGGAGGGAGAGGGATTCGAACCCCCGGAGGGCATACGCCCTCAACAGCTTTCAAGGCTGCCGCGATCGGCCAGCTCTGCCATCCCTCCGCACGCTTGAGGGGGGCCACTGTACACCAATCCTTAGCATTATCAAGGGGATGCCCAGGTGAAAATCCTCTGCGGGTCGCTGCTGACCTACACCGACGACCCGTTTCTCAGCGACGAGGGTGCCGCGCGGCATGAGATCCACGGAGCCATAGCCGTGGATGGGGGACGCATCGTCGCAGTCGGCGACGAGGACACGGTGATGGCGCAACTGCCGCCGGAGCAACGAAACCGCGCGGTTGTCGTCCGCCACCCCGGCTGCCTGCTCATGCCCGGCATGATCGATGCCCACCTCCACCCACCGCAGATGGAGATACTTGGCTCCCCTGCCCCGGAACTCGTCGATTGGCTCACGCGCCATGCCTTCCCCGCGGAAACGAAATACAACGATCCGGACTACGCCAAGATGATGGCCGAGGCGTGCCTGGACGAAATGCTGCGCAACGGGACCACGACCGCCTGCGCCTTCGGCACAGTCCATCCGTGCTCGGCGGATGCCCTCTTCACTGCGGCGACGGCCCGCAATGTCAGGATCATCGCCGGGAAGGTCGCCATGGACCGCAACGCCCCGCCGGAGCTGTTGGACACGGCCCAGTCGACATACGACGATGCGCACCGGTTGATCGATCGCTGGCACGGACGAGGCCGCTGCGAATACGCCCTGACGCCGAGATTTGTCCCGGCGTGCAGCCATGAGGAGATGGAGGCGATCGGGGCCCTCGCCAAGGAGCATCCCGACATCGTCGTCCAGTCCCACATCTCGGAGACCGTGGCCGAGGTGGAGTGGGTCAAGTCCCTCTGCCCAGACAGCACGTCCTACGCCCAAGTGTACGACAGATACGGACTGCTCCGCCCACGGGCGGTCTACGCCCACGGCGTGCACCTGGCGGAGGCGGAGCTTTCCCTCTTCGCAGACCGGGGTGCGGCCGTTATCCACTGCCCATCCTCCAACCTCTTCTTGGGGTCAGGTCTGTTCGACATCCGCCAAGCAAAGCGACCGGACCGCCTAGTGCAGGTGGGGCTGGGATCCGATGTCGGAGCCGGGACTAGCTTTTCTTTGTTGCAGACGCTCGGGGATGCCTACAAGGTCGCCCAGTTGCGGCATGGTGCGCTGACCGGCCTCGAGGCGTGCTATCTGGCAACTCTGGGCTCGGCGAGGAGCCTCGGTATCGACGACAAGGTGGGACGCCTCGCACCGGGCCTCGAGGCGGACATCATCGCCCTGGACACGCAGGCCACGCCGCTGCTCGCGCTGCGATGCGCCCAGACGGCCTGCCTGGACGAACTGCTGCACGTCCTGATGACGCTGGGGGACGACAGGGCGGTGCGGGCGGTGTATGTGGCTGGTGAACTCTGGGAACCGCCCTTGCACGAACATTGTGAATAATGTCGCAAGGTGGACTGAGTGCTACAATTGCCTTAGTATGGCCACATTGCGTCCCTCCGGCGCACATCCCCCTGCCAGGAGTCCTCCATGCCAATACCAATAGTGCACGTCGAACGGCTAATCCCGGGGAAGACCAGCAAACTCACCCTCAAGGCTCCCCACATCGCCGCAGTCGCCCGGCCCGGACATTTCGTCATCTTACGCACCCATGCCATGGGCGAACGCATCCCCCTGACCATCGCCGACACCGACCCCGACAAGGGGACCATCGTCATCGTGTACCTCGTCATGGGCAAGACCACGGCGACCTTGGAGACAATGGGCGAGGGAGACGAGATCCTCGACCTGTGCGGCCCGCTGGGGCACCCTACCCACATCACTCCCTGCGGCACCGTGGTCTGCGTGGGTGGAGGCACCGGCATCGCCGCCATGCACCACATCGCCAAGGGCCACGCCAAGGCCGGCAACAGGGTGGTTGCCGTGATCGGCGCCAGGAGCAAGGACTTGTTACTGTTTGAAAATGAACTCAGATCCTTTGCGCACGAAATGCTCATATCCACCGACGACGGCAGCTACGGCCACAAAGGGCTAGTCACTGAGTTGCTCAGGGATCGCCTGGAGAAGGACAAGCAGGTGGGTGAGGTCGTGGCCGTGGGCCCCGTCCCCATGATGGATGCGGTGGCCAAGACCACGCTGCCCTTTGGCGTGCACACCACGGTCAGCCTCAACCCCATCATGGTGGACGGCATCGGCATGTGCGGCGCCTGTCGGGTCACCGTGGACGGCAAGACCCGCTTCGCCTGCGTGGACGGGCCCGAGTTCGACGGCCACAAGGTGGATTTCGCCGAACTGCGATTGCGCCTCGGCGCCTACCGCACCCAGGAGCAACAGTCCCTTGCGCTCTTCAAGGAGGCCCACAATGGCTGAGCATAAGCAAAAGAAACCGATCGCCCCCCGGACGGAAATGCCCTGTCAGCCCGCCGAGCAGCGGCGGAAAAATTTCTCCGAGGTCGCCCTGGGCTACACGGCGGAGATGGCCAAAAAAGAAGCCGCACGCTGCCTGCAGTGCAAGAAGCCCCTGTGCATCGCCGGATGCCCCGTCGAGGTCCCAATAAAGGAATTCATCGGCCACTTGACCAAGGGCGACGTCGCCGCCGCCCATCGCTCCATCGCGTCCACCAACAGCCTGCCGGCCGTCTGCGGCCGGGTCTGTCCACAGGAGCGGCAGTGCGAGTCCAAGTGCGTCCTCAGCGCCAAGGGGCAACCCGTGTGCATCGGACGCCTCGAGCGTTTCGTGGCCGATGCCATGCTCAAGACGCCTCCAGCCTCCAGCGGCAAAGGGGCAAAGGGTAATGGCGCCAAGGTCGCCTGCATCGGTTCCGGCCCGGCATCCCTCACGTGTGCCGGCTTCTGCGCCGCCCAGGGACTGCAGGTGGACGTCTTCGAGGCGCTCCACGAGCCCGGAGGCGTCCTCATCTACGGCATCCCGGCCTTCCGCCTGCCCAAGGACATCGTGGCCGCAGAGATCGATGGTCTCAAGCGCATGGGCGTCACCTTCCGCCTCAATCACGTCGGAGGGAGGACGATACAAGTGGCCGATCTGCGCAAAGAGTACGGGGCCGTCTTCATCGGCGTTGGAGCTGGACTACCTATCTTTCTGGGAGTCCCTGGCGAGAACCTCATTGGCGTCTGTTCCGCAAACGAGTATCTGACCAGAGTCAATCTCGGCAGGGCGTACGATTTCCCAAAGTTTGACACACCTGTCTTGCAGGGGCGAAACGTCACTGTCTACGGCGCTGGAAACGTGGCCATGGATTCCGCACGCACTGCACTGCGCATGGGCGCCGAGAGCGTCCACATCGTCTACCGTCGCACGCGTGACGAAATGCCGGCGCGTAAGGAAGAAATCGAACATGCCGAGGAAGAAGGCGTGCAGTTCTCCTTGCTGTCAGCCCCACTGGAATTTTGCGGTGACGAAAATGCACGCCTCACATCCGTGAAACTACAGAAAATGGAGCTGGGAGAACCGGACGCCTCAGGTAGACGCAAGCCAGTCCCCATTGAAGGGCAGACATGGACCTTGCCCACGGATCTCGCCATCGTTGCACTGGGAACACGGGCGAATCCCATATTGCTCGAGGCAACGCCCGACATGCGCAGAAATGCCCGAGGCTACATCGAGACGGACGAGCACGGCATGACGTCCATTGATGGCGTCTATGCCGGAGGTGACATCGTGACAGGATCGGCTACGGTCATCCTCGCCATGGGAGCCGGCCGCAAAGCCGGGCAGGCCATCTGCGCCAGACTTGCAAACACGGGAAAGTGATGCATTGATCCTCGCCGACCTGCATACGCATACCTGCTACTCCCACGGCGCAACCACGCCCGAAGAGATGTATGCAGCCGCCCTTGACAAGGGTATGACCCTGTTGGGCTTCACGGAGCATTCGCCACGGCCCGAGGGTTTCAATTATACGCATGAGTACCGGGATCAACTGACCGCACACATGCCTGACTACATTGGGGAGGTCCGCGCCTTGCGGGCCTCCCCGCGTAGCGGGTCAAACGGTCCCTGCGAGGTGCTTCTTGGCCAGGAGATGGACTGGCTGGAGGGGCAGTTGCAATTTACCGAGGCAGCCTGCAGGGCGTACGACTACGACTACCTGCTGGGGAGTGTCCATTTCTTGGGGACGTGGGGATTCGACGATGTGGCAGATGCCTGGGAGGGCTTGTCTCAGGAAGAATGCGACAAAATATACGAAGCGTACTTTAGCGCTTGGAATGACATGATCGCCTCAGGGCTCTTCCAGATCGCTTCACACCCGGATCTAATCAAGATATTTTCTGTGGATCAATTCCACATTTGGCTAAATCGTCATAAAAGCCAAGAACTTCTTAAAGAATCTTTATACAAGCTCAAGACACAGGGCATGGCCATGGAGATATCCTCTGCAGGACTGCGCAAGCCATGCCAGGAGATTTACCCTGCGCCTCTCATCATGTCCTTGGCCGCACAATGTGGCGTTGACGTGAGCTTTGCCTCGGATGCCCACGCCCCTGCCGACATCGGCTACGCATTTCCGCGACTTGCGACATATGCACAAGCATTTGGCTTTAAAAATCACATTGTCGTCAGACACGGTCGCAAAGAAATACTCCCATTGTCCTGACACCCAGTAGATATCCACATGTCAGCTCCGATCCTTGCCACGCTCAAGGATGTCTGCTGTCGCCTTCCCGGAGGCGACAGAGACGCAATCCAGGACGTCACCCTCACCATATACGAGGGCGAGCATTGCGCTTTGCTTGGCGACAATGGATCGGGAAAAACCACGCTGTTGCGCCTGCTCAGAGGAGATGTCTGGGCAACCACAGGGCGTATTGCGTGGATGACTGACGAGGGAGAGGAGACGTCCCCCATTGCCGGAAGAAGTCTCGCAGCAATAGTGTCACCGTTGCAGCAAGGAGTCTATCAGCGGCAACAATGGCTCCTGACTGGCCTAGAGTTGTTGCTCACAGGTTTTGACGATACCCCCTTACTCTACGGCTCCGCGCCAGATCATCAAAAAACCGCCTGTGTGACCCTTGCCAAGAGCATGGGGATAACCGCACTGCTGGACAGGTCACTGCCCAGTCTCTCTCAAGGACAACTCCGCTTGCTTTTACTTGGCAGAGCTCTTGTATGGGGTCCCAAACTCTTGCTCCTCGATGAATGCACAGACGGCTTGGACAAGGCTAACAGACAGAAATTTTGGGGTATACTTGAGTCTTTTGCAAACTCCCACACCATTATCATGGCAGAGCATAGACTCGCAAATATCCCTTCATGGTGTACGCACAGATATTGGCTTGACCATGGCAAGCTACGCAAAAATGTACCCCAGTACAAGAAATCCCCCACCACCAAGGTCAGAACTGCCACAGCCCCTCATCTGCCAGAGGACGGGCGCCTGCTTGTCTCGCTGGATCATGTCGATGTGTATGTAGATCGTGAGCAGGCCCTCTATGATATTACATGGGACATGCATCAAGGAGAACACTGGCGCATAGCAGGTGCCAACGGATCTGGCAAGTCGACACTATTGCGCCTCTTGGCAGGGGACGAGATGGTGGCGTCGGGAGGGCACATCCGCAGGTGGATGCCGGGCAGAACACAACCTCTGCGCACCCTGTTGCAGGTGCGCAAAGCATACCGCCTCGTAGCCGACCTGTCACAGGCGCAGTACGACTACGATGTGACAGTGCTGGAGTTGCTCTGTTCGGGAATCGACAACACGGTAGGACTCTATCGCTCTTTTGCCGCCTCTGAAGAGGCCAAAGCTTTACATGCTCTAAAGACGATAGGGCTTGCGGAACTGGCCGACCGCACCATAGATCAACTCTCCACGGGGCAGTTGCGGCGCGTGTTTCTGGCGAGGGCGATCATGGGCAACCCATCAATCTTGCTGCTTGACGAGCCATGTTCCGGACTTGATGCCGCCTCGCGCACCCAGTATCTCGATACGCTGGACAAACTCGCCGAGACCGGCATGCACATCATCATCGTCACCCACTACGACGAGGACGTCCCTTTGTGCGTCAATAGACACGCACGCATGGACGATGGACGTCTCATCGTGACGTCTTGACTTCCGCCTTAGCTTTCCTTCCCTGCCACCAAGATCTACACATCTCAATTGCAATCGGCATCACCGACACCAGCACGATGATGTAGACGATGATGCTGAAGTTCGCCCGCACCCAGGGGATATTCCCGAGGAAGAATCCTGCTGAGACCAATCCCCCTACCCATAGGGCACACCCCAAAAAATTGTAGGTAAAGAACGCTGGCGGAAACATGAGAGCTACGCCAGCGACGAATGGGGCGAACGTTCGAACGATCGGCACGAACCTCGCCAAAACTATCGCCTTGCCACCGTGTCGTGTATAAAATGCATTTGCCTTGATCAAGTATTCCCGCTTGATGAATCTACTCTCTCGAGAAAAAATTGGCGGTCCAACATATCTCCCTATAAAATAATTGCATGCATCCCCAAGTACTCCAGCCGCAAAGAGAACCAGCATGACATGGCCATACCCGAGGAGATTGACGCCTGCCGCAACGCCACTGGCAAATAGCAGCGAGTCTCCTGGGAGGAACGGCGTGACGACTAGACCCGTCTCACAGAAGACGATGACAAAAAGGATGAGATATACTAGATGCCCATATTGCTCGACAAGTTCAAAAAGATGTTTGTCGATATGCAAAATAAAATCTATAAGATATAATAGGACTTCCATAGCCACCGTGCTATTATAGTTAAATATTAAATTGGCTAAATTAGTTTCTCAATTTATATGTTTTCAATGCCTACTTATTATTATCGAATGCTAAAGAATTTTACGACCGATGTAAACAATTGTGACTTGATTTCCTATCTTTGGTCGCGAGTCAATGTAGATGCGGAATGCACGAATTTTTATCTTCCCGTGAAATGAACACAGTGTTGGAGTACCCCTGACTAAAAATGTCAACTTTTGCCTTAAGTTCTGCTTCCGGGTATCTGATTCATCGCTAAAATACGCACGGTCTCCATGCCAATATTTTTCATCAAGTTCATGAAATTCTCCTGCTGTCGCACATGTTGCCATTTCACTCAATATAGAGAGACGGCGCATAATTGCGTTTGCCAAAGGACGTCCAAATATTTCTCTCTCAAGTCGGTCGTAGACAGACTGTTCAAACCGCAAACCTGGTAGCCTTTCAGCAAGACTCATGAAATCTGTCCAATTGTGCAATAGTGGAGCACATTGCACAAATAAAAAATCAATGAGTGTTGACGCGGAAAAAAAATTCGTGACATTTACAACAGTATCTGTACCGTTTGCACAGAAACATATTGCCAATGGGGTGTAGGCAAAGCTAGATTCAGAGAGACTGTATGTAGCACATATATCTTCCATATAATTTCTATACGCAGCTTCGGCAAGAGCTGAATCTAGTATTTGCGTGTTACTATAGAAGAATGTACAGCCAGAAGGGATTACTGAATCCTTCGGGAGGGACGGCGTTGACCTATCTATTATAGCAAATAATCTGCGTTTTTTTCAACAGGAATATGTTTATTGACAGCACTCCGAAAATTCATGCCACAGGCCTGCCTTGAATGTATTCCAATCGTGTGCAGGTAAAAAACTTGCTTATACATTTTCATGATGTCTATAAAATATAGTAGCTCGGTCACGGATGTGTCAAGCTTAATGCTGTTGTCAATCCAATCACTGAGTGATAAATCGTTAAAGAAATATGTATACATTGAGTGTCGCCCTCACCAATCTATGAGCACAGCAAGATCCTTTTCATACTGGTCGAAGAAGCCGTCTGGCCAATCATCAAGGCCGCCATTTTCAGCAATGATCGGCTGTATTATCTGCGGTTTACCATCAGGCGAAATGCCTTCAAAGAAAAAAATAGCAACGTCTTCTGCTTTAATTTTTTGCTGTTTTGATTTTACAGCCTTCCGAACGCCATTAAGAAAATGATCACTATGCGTTTCTACGATAACCTGCACCCCTGCCGCAGCCACCTTTGCAAGAAACATGCCGACATGGGCTTGAGCTGATGGATGGAGGTGTGCCTCAGGATTTTCAACTAAAATAATATTGTCCCTATCTGCACTTAGGCAAGCAACATAGATAGGTAGCAGAGAACTCAGGCCATAACCCATATTTTGTGGTCGGACAAAGCTGACTATATCATTTGTGGAAAGGACGAGGGTTGCAAGATTAGTATCTGAGATTGACTGAAGTCTAATGCGAAACCCTGGGAAAATACGTCTCATCTGCGCAGAAACTTGCTGATATAATAATGGAGCTACTTCTGGGATTCGCAGTTCCGGGAGAATATCTTTCGATTTAAGTTCAAGCAGGCGACTGATCGTCCATTCACCGCGAACTCCGACATTATTATATCTTGGCGATACATCAATTTGATGTATCTCAGATGGACCCAATCGATCTGCGGAAAGGTAGGTCATTGAGCGCAACATCAAGAAAAGTTCTTGCGGCAATTCAATTATGGGAGCTATCTGCTGCATTAGGAAGGAGTCTCGATCTTCAAGAGGCGCAAATTCGGCACCCCATTCCCAATGCGAGGAACTTAATGCTAAATGGAATCGATCACGCGCTTCTGTTTTGTGCAAAACATCGCCAGCTCAGCCTAGATTGACTACTGAACCATTGAGCAACAAAATGGCAAGTGTCTCATTATCGCATATAGATTGATGTAAAAGAGCTAGACTATGTAAAAAAGACGTTTTTCCGGAAGCATTTTGGCCAGTCAATACAGTCAATGGCGCCAATGAGAAATATTTATCATCAAAACACTTAAACCCTTTAATTGATAATGACTGTAGCATCACAAAATCCCTCCAAATGTTTTCTGAGCTAACGAAAATCGAACTTTGACCTGTTTCAAATCATTTGTTGACTTAGTAATTGAGTCTAAAAAATCTATGTTACTTTGTAATTTATATAGTCTTCTGCGAGCTTCATCCTTAATTTCATTTACGGAACCTTCGTCTAGTTTGGCAAATAGCACGGACAGTACGTCGAACATAGCAACATTGACCACCGACTTATTGACTTGCTCAGGCATGTGCCGTCTAAATGTTTGCTCTCCCCAAATTCTGTAATTATTACGCATTGACCGTAAAAAATCTGTCTCAACCGCATATAGTTCTTCAGATGACAAACTGTTCATCTTTTTGAGTGCTGTGGCGAGGAATTGATCCATTTCTCCTTGATAGTTATCAACGCCCAGATAGAAAATGCCATAAACCTATTAATAATCTCTCTATCTCGCATAGATTTCTTATCTAGGCTATTCCCTGTTGCGAGTATGAACGCATGTGACTGAGAAAGATTTTTCAAAAGTGCAGTGGCTTGCCCCATATATAGGCTATTCCTCATTTGTTGTCGTGTAAGGGGCGTTCCTGCATTAACGCGCTCAAAAATATCTAATTTAGCTCTTTCTGGAATTTTTTCATCCAAAATATAAATTATTAACTGTGTATCCTCTATACGGTTTTGCAATTTTATTGATAAGTCCTTAAATAATTTGCCTTGAAACTCCGAGCTATCTGCTCCATTAATGCGCAGAGGAAACTCATTGCTTAAATAACGCGTCACGGTTGTCAGTCTTTGTAAACCATCAACCACAATTATTTTCCCATCAAGACATTCTGCAAAATAAAAGACTGGCAGTGGGATACGCATCAAAATAGACTCAATAAAACGTGACTGAGTGTCTTGTCCCCAAACAAAGTCACGTTGAAAATCAGGGTTCATTACGAACATTCCTTTATTAATACGCCTGAAGATCTCGCGAATTGTAGGCTGTTCATGACGCACCATTACCACATCTAATAGGGAATCACATATATTAATGTCAGACTGTTTATCAAGGCCTTCTGGCACGCCAGTCATGCTTTTCAGGTTAACAAATGGAGAATTCAAAGGCGCCGCCTCAAGCGACATCTCATCAATATGCATTTCCCCCTCCAATAAGCATTGCTAATTAGTCATAAATCTTCGATGTTATCGCCTAAAAAATAAATTATTTTCTGGCAAATACATCTCCACTTGAAAATATATCGCTGTTTTATCATGACGTTTTAATTTCCAAGGCTAAAGATAAAAACTTTTTTAAAAAAGTGCTTCAATAAAATTTTTAAAAAAAGAGTCTTACTACGGTTTTATGCACATTGGCAGTTTCTAATTCAAGGTATTCTTAACACTAAAACAAGCCTTGAACCTAAAATGACTCTTTTTGATCTTTGATTATTTTTTGAGCATCTCTCATCATCATTGCCGGAGCATAGAATCGAAAAAGAAGAACTTCATCGGAGATGACTATGTCGACGCATCTTAAATCTAAATTAGACTGGGTTAGCAGTTCAGTGCATGTATTAGCTTTTGTATTTTTGACAGCATCTGCAGGTGCAAAAGTGATTTCAAAAGGTTTTTCAGAGTTATGCGCTGACATTTCAAATGCATCAAGCTCTTGTCTGTAGACATCAAGCCCTTTAGTGCGAAAAATGTTAAGTGCATCAAGTGCCTTATCACCAGACTTCATGGCCACAGGAAGGAAACCTCCATTAGTCAAGACTCCTAATGATTTTATATATCGATCTTGAGACATTTCACCAATAAGCGCAACTTGAATTAGTTTATTGTTATCAAATATTAATGCTTCAGCCCAATCGTTAAATCCAGCAAATTTCTGATCTTCACGGCAGATGCTGTCGTTGCTCAAAAGCTCAGTGCAATCACTATATCCAGGCTTTCCGGCAAAGTTCTCTTTTGGCTGGCCATATCTGTATTCCTTGTAAAGCTTCATCGTTACATCACCAGCCATCGTGACGGACGAAACAAACAATCCAAATGCAAGAATAATGACCAAAGAGACTAGAGCCTTACACATTGACAAATCCTCCAGTGGTACCCATTACAGAACATTGATCCGCCATAATCATTTGAAACATCGCACAAACCAGAGATCAAAAACATATTTGGGCTGATTCTGCACTGTTGGGACGTAATTTGACTTTGGTTTTGGACCATAGATTTAATATTAGAATGGACATAGAGATAAAGTCAGTGAGATGCGTCCCAGGGGTTGAGGGTATGGTTTTAATTGCCTGCGGGGGACAGGTAATATTGGCCAAAACCGCAACGAATACTCTTATGCCTTGAGTGCGATAATTGGGAAACCAAGGACGTGGAAAGGAATGATTTGGAGCGGGAAACGGGATTTGAACCCGCAACCTTCAGCTTGGGAAGCTGACACTCTACCATTGAGTTATTCCCGCATAAGCGCAATATTTGGAGCGGGAGACGGGATTTGAACCCGCGACTTCAACCTTGGCAAGGTTGCACTCTACCACTGAGTTACTCCCGCAAATGCAAAGCGATTTTCTTCGGTCAATGCTCCTTGATGGAGGCGGCATCCAGATTCGAACTGGAGATGGAGGTTTTGCAGACCTCTGCCTTACCACTTGGCTATGCCGCCCCATGCTTACGTGCCGGCCTCGCGACGGGGTCGCCGCGGGTGGGACGGGCTATCTACACCAAGTGCCCGGGCGTTGGCAAGCGTTTTCGCGTCCTCGCATGGGACGCCCTCCTCTCCGGCCGGCTTCGCCGCCCGCATCCTCACCCCCATGGGTATGGACGGTGCGGCGCAATGCCTGCGAATCCCTATTTGGACGTTTTTGCCAATTTTGTCAAGCCCACCCCGCGAGGTCAATCCTTGAGCCGATTGTCCACGATCCGCTTGGCCTTCCCTTCCGACCGTGGGATGGAGTGGGGTTCCATCAGCCTGACCTTCGCGGTGACCCCGAGGAACTCCTTGATGTTCTTCTGCAGCCGCGTCTCCAGCAGCTGCAGCTTGCGGATCTCGTCGGCGAACAGCGTGTCGCTGACCTCCACCTGCACCTCGAGGGTGTCCAGGTTGTTGGCCCGGTCCACGATGATCTGGTAGTTCGGGGTCAGCCCGTCGCTCTCCACGAGGATGCTCTCGATCTGCTGGGGGAAGACGTTGACGCCGCGGATGATCAGCATGTCGTCCGTGCGGCCCTCGAGGCGGGCGATCCTGAGGTGCGTCCGGCCGCAGGCGCAGGGCGTGTAGTCGATGCTTGTCAGGTCCCGGGTCCTATATCTGATGAGGGGCGTCCCCTCCTTCGTCAGGGTCGTCAGCACCAGTTCTCCGACGGTTCCCGGGGGCAGTTGCTCCCCGGTCACCGGGTCGATGATCTCGGCGAGGAAGTGGTCTTCCCAGAGGTGCAGTCCGCTCTTGGCCTCGGTGCACTCCATGGCCACCCCCGGACCCATGATCTCCGTGAGTCCGTAAATGTTCATGGCATCGATGCCCATCTTCTCCTCCATGTCGCGCCGCATGCTCTCGGTCCACGGCTCGGCCCCGAAGACGCCGACGCGCAAGGGGAGATGCCGGAAATCTATCCCCACCTCGAGGGCGGATTCCCACATGTGCAAGGCGTATGTGGGGGTGCAGCACAGCACTGTGGCGCCGAAATCCCGCAGCAGGTGGGCCTGCCGCCGCGTCGCTCCGCCCGAGGCCGGGACGACGGTCGCGCCGATGTTCTCGGCGCCGCAGTGGGCGCCGAGGCCTCCGGTGAAGAGGCCGTATCCGTAGGACACGTGCACGATGTCGGATCTCGTGACGCCGGCGGCGGAGAGACTTCTCGCCGCCACCTCGGCCCATATGTCGAGGTCCCTGGCGGTGTATCCGGCCACGATGATCTTGCCCGTCGTGCCGCTTGACGCCTGGAGTCGCACGATGTTGTCCCTGGGGACGGCGAAGAGGCCATAGGGGAAGTTGTTGCGCAGGTCGTCCTTTTCGGTGAAGGGCAGCATCGCCACGTCCGCCACGGTCTTGACGTCCGCGGGGGTGATCCCCAGATCGCCGAACTTCCGGCGATAGAAGGGCATGTTCGCGTAGACGCGCTCGCACAGATCCCGCAGACGGCGGGTTTGCAGCGCCTCGATCTCCTCGCGCGGCAGGGTTTCCATCTTGACGTTGAAGAGCACGGGGCCCTCCTTGGTAGTTGCGGTCGCACCCATTTGCACAAACGACTAGTATGCCTCGTTGCCCTCCGCCGGTCAAGACGCCAAATTGGCCTTTCTGCGCCCTCGCCTCCCATCGCGGCCAAGACTGTTGCCCCGCCCGGGGCTTTTGGGTATTGTGCGCCACAATGACGCAAATCGTTTCACCGCAGGACAAGCTGTCCCGCATCCTGCCCTGGCTCGAGGAGCACAAGGCCCAGGACATCGTCAGCATCGACCTTGCCGGCCGGGGCGCCTTCACCGACATCCTGGTCGTGCTTACCGCCGGCTCCCCCCGGCATGGCCGCGGGCTTGCCGACGGTATCGCCGCGCTGTGCGGCGAACACGGCTACGAGTTCCTCAACATGGCCGGCTACGAACTCGGCCAGTGGATACTGGTGGATCTCAACGACATCGTGGTGAACATCTTCCTCGCCCCCGCGAGGGAAGCCTATCGGCTGGAGACGCTCTGGGGGCATGCAAAGCGCGACGAGGCACCTCATGACCCCGACTCTCCTGCTGATTCTTGACGGCTGGGGCATCGCCCCTGCCGGCCCCGGCAACGCCATCTCACAGGCCAGGACGCCCAACCTAGACGATCTCACGGCCACGTGTCCCAACGGTCGCCTCGAAGCCTCCGGACTCGCCGTGGGACTGCCCCGGGGATACATGGGCAACTCCGAGGTCGGCCATCTCAACATCGGGGCCGGGCGCGTCATCTACCAGGACATGACCCGCATCGACCTGGCGCTTGAGGACGGCTCCTTCGCCAAGGTGCCGGCCCTGACCGACCTGCTGGGCAAGGTCCGGGGAAGCGGCGGGACGCTGCACCTGATCGGGCTGCTCTCCGATGGAGGCGTCCACAGCCACATCGAGCATCTCAAGGCCCTGTGCGACATCGCCGCAGTCCAGGTCCCGGTCGCGATCCACTGCATCATGGACGGACGGGACACCGACCCCAAAAGCGGCGTCGACTTCATCGCCAAGCTGCAGGCGCACATAGCGACGCTCCCCGGCGTCCGCATCGCCACCTGCGTCGGGCGCTACTACGCCATGGACAGGGACACGCGCTGGGACAGGGTCAAGACCGCCTGGGACTGCTACGTCCACGGGATCGGAGAGGCGACCGACGACATGGTGGCCGCGATCAAGGCGTCCTACGCGGCAGACGTCACCGACGAGTTCGTGCGGCCCCTGCTCGCCGCCGGAGAGGGGCCCACCACCGTCCGGGACGGCGACGGCATCTTCTTCTTCAACTTCCGGGCCGACCGCATGCGGGAACTCGTGCAGGCCTTCTCCTTCAAGGACTTTGGCGGATTCGACCGGGGAACGGTTCCGACGCCCTGCGGCATGGCGTCCATGACCGCCTATGATGCACATTTCACCCTGCCCGTGGCCTTCCCGAAGGAGTCCGTGGAACAGGGACTGGGAGAGACCGTCTCCTCCATGGGACTGCGGCAGCTGCGGCTGGCGGAGACCGAGAAGTACGCCCACGTGACGTATTTCTTCAACGGGGGGAGGGAGGAGCCTTTCGAGCGCGAGGATCGCATCCTCATCGACTCGCCCAGGGACGTCGCCACTTACGACCTCAAGCCCTCCATGAGCGCCCTTGAGGTGACCGCGGCCTTCGAGCGGGAGTGGGCCAGGGGCGTCCACGATCTCGTGGTGTGCAATCTTGCCAACGGAGACATGGTGGGGCACACGGGGGTGCTGCCGGCGGCCATCGCCGCCTGCGAGACGGTGGACCAGTGCGTCGGGCGCATGCGCAATGCGGTGGCCGCAAGAGGAGGCCGCATGCTCATCATCGCCGACCACGGGAACTGCGAGACCATGCTCACCCCAGACGGCCGGCCGCACACGGCCCACACGACGAACCCCGTGCCCTGCATCCTGCTGGATCCCGACAGGCGCGTGACCGCCATCGCCAACGGATGTCTCGCCGATGTGGCGACCACGATCCTGGGACTGTGGGGAGTTCCCCCCTCGCCCCCCATGAAGGGGAAAAACCTCGCCGGCTGAAACCGCCGAGAGAATGCATCCGATGCTGCGCAAGGCCGCTGGCGGCCTGCCGAAGGACTACGGAGACGAACAGCGATGAGAAAGAAAACGCACATCGAGCCGGTGCCGCCGGACGGGATGGAGATCCTCTTCTTCTACCAGTGCCCCCACTGCAACCGGCACGTCCCCGTCGTCAACCCCATCGAGCCCAACATGATCGTCTGCGAGCACTGCGCTAAACGCTTCCCCATCATCCCCGTCGACGACAGCGTCCTGAACTACATCCGCATCATGCTGGCCGGAGGCAAGGCGGCCTCCTCGCCGGACTTCATCTGACGAGACCGGCAAGACCCCGGACGGCCTCAGAAGCCGGAATACGACAGCACGTCGTTCAGGGACGCGGCCCGCGTCTCGATCTTCCCGTCCTTGATGACATGGCGCGTCATGCGCCAGTTCTCCACGTCCAGCACGTCCAGCTTCCCGGCGTGGACCGGCCCCAAGTGCCTGCGGACGGCCTCCAGCACCTCCTCCACCGGGAAATGCAGCCCCTCGAAGGCCAGCTGGATCGTGTCCCCTTCACGGGTCGCGACGGGCTCCTCCCCCTCCCCCAGAGGGCCGCACAGGCGATCCAATTCCTCCCAGAGAGCATCCGAGACCGGGGAGATGTGCCCATACACCTTGATCGGTGGCGCTACGGTCATTGCCCCGCCTCCTGACACCGGCCCTCCCGGCGCATCGTCCTCAGGCCCTCGCAGTCGCCCGCGGCGCAGGCCTGATGCATGTCCGCGCACATCCCCGTCATGTTCCCCAGCAGGAGCCGCAGGCCCCCCCTGGCCCTGAGCCTGCGCGCCGTCTCGTCCTGCATGGGGCCGTATGGCCCCGGCTTGAGAGACACGTCGAAATCCACCTCGGCCAAGGCCAGGTGCTGCAGCCGCCACAGGGCCAACCCCCGCAGATAGTTGGCTCGGCGCAGTTCCGGCTGCAGCCGCAGGGCCTCGTTGCAGGAATCGACGCACTGCTGGGGCAGTCCGAATCGCAGTTGCGCCTCCGCAAGCATGACGCGCACGGCGGCGCTTCCGGGGGCGAGTTCCACCGCCCTCTCCAGCCCCGGCAGGACCCTCTTCTCCACCAGCCACCCGCCCGGCAGGGACTTCGGGAAGCCCCCCACGAGCCACAGACCGTCCAGCGCGTTCACGTCGCGCGTCAGATCCAGGGCTCGCCACCTGCTGCCGGTGACATGGCCGTCGACCAGATTGTCCAGGAGGGATGTGAGGGTCATCCGCGTCTCATGGAGGATCAGTCTGCGGATGTTCAGGATGTCCGTCCGCCCTAGGGTGTCCCCGAGGCCGCGGGAACCGTGCCTCGGCACGAGACGGACGGTCACCGTGTCCACGCCCATGCCCGTCGCGAAGGATGGGGGCTCGGACTTCGCCACGTATCGCTCCGCGGTGTACGGGAGCAGGTCGGCTTCCAGCAGATGGCGGCCCATGCCCTTCATGTTGGTGTCCACGGCCGCGGAGGCGTCTTCCAGGGCCTCGAGCAGGGCCTCGCCCCTCGCCAGGATGAACCGGGCCCGTCCACCCAGCGGGACGGTGAGAAGAGGACGGCGGACGACGACCTCGGGCAGGCCCGACACCGTTTCCGGGGACTTGGGCGACGGCGCGACGGCGCGGGGATTGGACGCGGCCGACGCCGCGCCCGGGAACGGCGCCGCGAGGCCTAGGACAAGCAACAGGAGGACGGATGACGCAACGGGACGCATCGTCCTATTTCTTCGTCCTGACCGCCCGATAGATCTTGTCCGCGACGGGTCTCACCATGTCGTTCAGCGTGTCCTGCAGCAGCTTCTCGGCCATGGTGTTGGAGGGCAGACCGCTGCGGGACTGGCTCGCGCTGTAGTTGTCCCTCACCACCCGCTTCTCCTTGTTGGCCAAGGTGTAGTCCATGCGCATGACCGCCGACATGTCCATGGTCGAGGTCTCCTTGAGCCACACCTGCTGCAGTTCCCCGGTCACGAGATAGTCCGGGGTGCCCGCCCGGGCCTGGTTCACCGTCTGTGCAATGGAGACCTGCAGCCCCATGTGGGCGAGGGCGTCGGCCATGGCGCTGGTCACCCACTCCGTCAGGTTGCCCTGGGTCTCGAAGGCGGTTCCGTCCCGGCGGACGCCGATGGCCGTGATGTCTTCCCGCCTGTCCACGAACGTCACCACGGTCACCCTTGCAGCATTTGCCGTGGGCAGCAGGGAGGCTTCGAGCGGCGGGGGCGGCAGCAGGCGGACGGTGTTGCTGGGGCCGCAGGCCCCGAGCAGCAGGGTCGCCGCAAGGATCAGACAATGCAGGATGCCCGGCCGGAGCATCCCCTGTCGTTCGATACGTTGCATCATGGCTGATTTCTCCCGCAGCCGTCCGCTTCGGGACGGGAGCGGAAGGGGCATGCGTCCCTTCCGCGTCAGATGTTCGACCTATGCCGTCATTGGCGGACGGCTTCTCAACCTCAGGATACATGGCGTTCCCGACATGGTCGAGGCCTCGGCATGTCCCATTTCTACGCCCGCATTGCGCCGGGCGCGTCGGTGACCACTCACAGGGCGATTTTCATGACTATCCACAATCATGACTCCTTGCAAGCCTTTTCTTTCCATGATATTCCTGCCGATTGCAATCATGGAGCAATACACGCCACACTCGAAACCCCCACGGAACTGCGCGCCGCGTGGCCTCCGCCACCGTCGCGTTCCGCCGAATCCCCGATCCTCATGCTCGATCTCAAACTGATACAGCATCAACCCGCAACGCTTTCCAAGGCGCTGGCGGACAGGCATTCCGGCCTCGACGTCGATGCATTCCTCGCCCTCGACGCACGGCGCAAGGAACTGATCGCCGCCGTCGAAACCCTGAAGAGCCGACGGAACGCGGCATCCGCACAGGTCGGCGCCATGAAGCGGCAGGGACAGGACACGTCCGAACTGCAACGGGAACTGGGCGGGCTGTCGGACGAGATCGCGCGCCTCGACGCCGAAACGGACAAGGCCAAGGATGCCGTGCACTCCTGGCTCTTGACCGTCCCGAACATCCCGGACGCCTCCGTCCCCATAGGCCGCGACGAAAACGACAACGTGGAGATATCCCGCTGGGGCGCTCCCAGGGAATTCGACTTCACTCCCAAGGAACACGGCGACATCGGCGAACATCTGCAGGGACTGGACTTCCGGCGGGCGGCCAAGCTCGCGGGCAGCCGTTTCGTCTGCTGCTTCGGCTGGGCGGCCAGACTCGACCGCGCCCTCGCCGCCTTCTTCCTGGACCGGCACGCCGAGGCCGGCTACATCGAGGTCTCACCCCCATACCTGGTCAACCGGGCCACCATGACGGGCACGGGCCAGCTGCCGAAATTCGAGGAGGATCTCTTCCGCCTGCGGGACTGGGACTACTATCTCATCCCCACGGCGGAGGTCCCTCTCACCAACCTCCACGCAGGCGAGGCCATCGAGGAGGAGCGCCTGCCCCTCGGCTACTGCGCCGCGACCCCCTGCTTCCGATCCGAGGCCGGCGCCGCCGGCAAGGACACCAGAGGGCTCATACGCATGCACCAGTTCACCAAGGTGGAGATGGTGCGCTTCGCCCACCCCGACGCCAGCTACCAGGAACTCGACCGCATGCGGGACCACGCCTGCGGCCTGCTGGAACTGCTGGAACTCCCCTATCGCGTCATCACCCTGTGCACCGGCGACATGGGCTTCAGCGCCGCCAAGACCTACGACATCGAGGTCTGGCTCCCTTCCCAGCGCGTCTACAGGGAGATCTCCTCCTGTTCCAACTGCACGGACTTCCAGGCCCGCAGGGCGGACATCCGCTACAGGCCCAAAGGCGGCAAGACCGCCTTCGTCCACACCCTCAACGGCTCGGGGCTGCCCACGGGCCGCACAATGGCGGCACTGCTGGAGAACTTCCAGCAGCAGGACGGCTCCGTCGCGATACCCCCCGTCCTCGTGCCCTACATGGGAGGCATGGAGCGCATTGAACCCGCATAGACCGATCCGCACCCCGTCCCTGCCGGGACGGCTCCTCCGGGTCTTGGCACTGTGTCTTCTGCTGGCGTCGACGGCCTTCCGCCCCACGCCCGCCATCGCCATCCCTCCCCCCGTGCCCCCGGACGCCCTGCTGGGGGTGGCCGCCGCCATCCTCTACGACTTCGACAACGACCGGATACTTTTCGAGCAGCAGGCCGACGTGCCCATCCCGCCGGCGTCCCTCACCAAGATCCTCTCCATGTATCTGGCCCTCGACTACGTCCGGCACGGCTACGCCAAGCTCACCGACAACGTCCACATCAGCCGCGCGGCCGCATCCGCCAAGGGCTCGAAGATGGGACTGCGCGTCGGCGAACAGGTGCATCTGGGCGAACTGCTCATGGGCATGGCCGTCTCCTCCGGCAACGACGCCAGCGTCGCCCTCGCGGAATTCATCGGGGGCTCGAAGGACGCCTTCGTCGCCATGATGAACGCCAAGGCGGCGTCCCTGGGCATGCACGCGAGCCACTTCGCGACCCCGAACGGCCTGCCCGCCCCGGGCCAGGTGACGACCGCCAGGGACATGCTCACCCTCGCGAGGGCCTATCTGCGCGCCCATCCAAATGCCCTGGGGTACCATTCCAGGGAAGTGCTGAGCTATCGCGGACAGACGACGTGGAACAAGAACCCGCTGCTGGGGCAGTACGACGGCGCGGACGGCCTGAAGACCGGATGGATCAGGGATTCGGGATACAACCTGATCGTGACGGTCCACCACGGCGGCAGACGCCTGATCGCCGTCATCATGGGAGCTCCCACCGTCCGGGCGAGAGGGGCCGAGGCCTGCCGGCTGCTGGACGCAGGCTTCCTCGTCCTCAACGGCAACGCCCGCTCGGTGTCGACGGCGCTGCCGAACATGCCGGTCCCGATCTTCAGGCTCGATCCATGGATGATCCCCGCAAAGTACGGGTTGCAGTATCACGTGCCGCAATACCCGCAGCAGCAGCATGTCAGGAAGGCCAAGGGCGGCAAGGGGAAGGCGAAGCCGCAGAGACGGGCGGAAAAGCGAAGCCGCATCGGGGCCGGAGGCTGACGCCCCGCAGGTCAATCCTCGACGCGCAGGCGCTGGAGCTTGCCGCCCCCCGACCGCGCCGCAAGCAGTTCGGCCACGATCGCGACGGCGATCTCCCTGGGGGTGACGGCCCCGATGCCGAGTCCTATGGGACAGCACACGGCGGCAAGTTCCGCATCCGGAACGCCCCCTTCCCGCAGCCGCGCAAACATGCTCTCCCGCTTCCCGCGACTGCCAAGCATCCCCACGTACCGGGCCCGGCTCGCCACCGTCTGGGCGAGGCACTTCCCGTCCGAGTCGGCGTCCCCGGTCATGATGGCCACGAAATGTCGCCGCCCGATGCCCATGGCCTCCACCAACCCCTCGAAGCCGGGAAGGGCGATGCATCGGCGCGCCCCGGGAAAGCGTGCGGGATCCGCGAACTCCTGCCGTTCGTCCACGACGTCCACGTCGAACCCCACCCCCGAGGCGAGATCCGCCACCTCCCGGGCGACATGCCCGGCGCCGCACAACAGCAGGACCGGCACCGGTTCCAGGGGTTCCACGTAGCACCGCACCCCCTCGTCGTAGGCCGGGACGTCACCGTCCCTCAACTCGCCCACAAGATCCGCGAGCGCATCCGCGGGAAGAGCGTCCGTCCCAGGCATCGACGCCGGGACGTGCAGCTTGCGCCCCGGCCGGGACGCATCGGTCATGTCCACGGTCCACAGACCCTGGATGCCCTCGTGGCGCATCCTCCCCGCCAGGGCGAAGACCTCCGCCTGCTCGGGACGCAGCGACTCGCACAGGACCAGCAGGCTCCCCCCCTTGAACGCCGCGTCCGAGCCGCAGTCCCGCCCGGCCCGGACGACAAGGGAGCGGCCCTCCTTCCTGGCCGGCCGCGCCTGCTCGAGAACAGCCGCCTCGAAGAGGCCGCCCCCGAGGCTCTCCTGCAGCACGTCGCCGGCAAGGATCGCCCGCGTCCCGACGGTGCGGGGCACGACGCCCTCGGTCCCCACCACGGTCAGCAGCATGGGCGGCTCGCGCCCCCCGAGCAGCCGCGCGATGCGTTCCTCGAGGAGTCCCGCGTCAGGCATCGCCATCGGATTCCTTGACGTACCCGCACTCGCGATTCGGGCACGCCTCCTTCATCTCCCCCTGGACCTTCTTCAATATGAGATAGGGGGAGCCGCATTTCGGGCAGGTTTCGGCCACGGGCTTGTTCCAGATGGCGAAATCGCATTGCGGATACCGGTCGCAGCTGTAGAAGAGCTTCCCCCGCTTCGTGCACTTCTCCACGACCGTGCCCTGTCCGCATTTCGGGCAGGAGACGCCAGTCGAGAGGGACTCGGTGTAGTTGCACTCGGGATAGCCCGCGCAGCCGACGAAGCGGCCGCCTCCGGGCCCCTTCCGCATCACCAGGTCCTTGCCGCACTTGGGGCAGGTCCCGACCTTCTCGTCCGGCTCCTTCACGTGCTTCACGGGCACCACCGTCCCGTCCGTCTCCCGGGTGAAGTCGCTGGTGTACTTGCAGTCGGGATATTTCGAGCAGGCCAGGAAGTCCCCGGCCTTGCCGAAGCGGATCAGCATGGGGCTGCCGCACTCGGGACAGGGGACCTGGGTCGGCACGCCGCCCTTGAGGTTCTTCATGTTCTTCGCGGCGGCCTCGAGGGTGGGGTTGAACCCCTCCGCGAAATCCCGCAGCAGGTCCACCCATTCCCGGCTCCCCTCGGCCACGCCGTCCAGATCGCTCTCCATCTGCGCGGTGAAGCCCACGTCCATGAGCCTCGAGAAGTGCTCCATGAGCTGGCCGCAGACGGCCCGCCCGAGATCCGTGGGCACGAGCTGCTTCTCCACCGACTTCACGTAGGTCCTTTCCAGCAGGGTGGAGATGATGCTCGCGTAGGTGGAGGGCCGGCCGATGCCCTGCTTCTCCAGCTCGCCCACGAGGGTGGCCTCGCTGTATCTGGGCAGGGGCTGGGTGAACTTCTGCTCCTTCTTCAGCTCGACGAGGGCCGGATGCTGCCCCTCCTGGAGGGGCGGCAGCTCGACGCCGACCTCCTTCTCCCAGTTGTAGACGTCCAGGTACCCGGAGAAGAGGAGGCGTCTGCCCTTGGACTGCCACTGGGTGTCGGCGCACTCGAGGGTCACGGTGGTGTCGTGGTATCGCGCGTCGGCCATCTGGGACGCCACGAACCGCGTCCAGATCAGCCTGTAGACGTTGTACTGGTCCGCCGGCAGGAACGGCTTCACCATCTCCGGCGTGATGGCGACGTCCACGGGCCGGATGGCCTCGTGGGCGTCCTGGGCGCCCGCCTTGGTCTTGTATATCCGCCGCTTCTCCGGCAGATGGTCGGGACCGAAGTGCTCCTTCACGTAGTCCCGGACGGCGGTCAGCGCCTCGTCGGCGATGCGCGTCGAATCGGTGCGCATGTACGTGATGAGGGCCGTCACGCCCCTTTCCCCCAGTTCCACCCCTTCGTACAGGCGTTGGGCGAGGCTCATGGTGCGCTTGGCGGTGTAGGAGAAATGGGAGTTGGCCGCCCGCTGCAGGGTGGAGGTTATGAAGGGCGGCGAGGGGCGCCGGGCCTTGTTCTCCTCGACATCCACCTTGGACACCGTGAACTTGTCGGCCAGCAGGGCGCGCTCGATCTCCAGCGCCTTCTCCTCGTTGGGGACGTTCGCCTTCTTGCCGGCGACCTTCGTCATCTCCGCCGCGAAGGGCGTGTCGCCGGACTGCAGCGTGGCCTTGAAGGGCCAGTATTCCTTGGGGACGAAGGCCTCCCGCGCCAGTTCCCTGTCCACTATGATCCGGAGGGCGACGGACTGGACGCGGCCGGCCGAGATGCCCCGCTTCACCGTCTTCCAGAGCAGGGGCGAAAGCTTGTAGCCCACCAGCCTGTCCAGGACCCTTCTGGCCTGCTGGGCGTCGAAGAGATGGACGTTGAGATCCCTCGGGTGCTCCAGGGCGTCCTTCACGGCGCGGGCGGTGATCTCGTTGAACTGGATGCGCTTGATGTCCTTGGCCTTGTCCCGGATGAGGGCGGCCACGTGCCAGGCGATGGCCTCGCCCTCCCTGTCGGGGTCGGGGGCGAGATAGACCGTCTCGGCCTGGGACGCGGCCGTCTGCAGTTCCTTGACCACCTTCTCCTTGCCGGAGATGACCTCGTACACCGGGGCGAAGTCGTTGGCTTCGTCGACGCCGAGGGCCTTGGCCGGAAGATCCCGCACGTGGCCGACGCTGGCATGCACGGCGTACCGCGATCCCAGAAACTTCCTGATGGTCTTCACCTTGGCGGGTGATTCCACGATGATGAGTTCGGACGCCATCAAATTCCTCGCATGGCCCTCGATTAGGGCGGATGTGCGCGACCTGGCCGGGGGAGTCCCCTGCCGGCTCTCCCGCGATGTCGGCCTGCAGGCCGCTCAGGGGCGCACACGCAGCCATCGATAGCATCGGGCCGACAAATCTGTCAATCGGAAGACCGCATCGGAGTTGCCTGCAACGCGCCGCAAGGCCTGCCGGATCCAGGGCGACCGCGCGAAAAAATGGCGTTGAGGAATCGGCTTCCCTTCCCAGAAACCCCATCATCGGCCGCCATCCGTCCGCGGCATGGGCCTTGCTCATCATATGTTCCACGCCCTCGCGTCCGGCCTTCTCGATCCCGGGAGCCACCCATCCCGGGATGGACGGCGGGAAAACCGGCACGATGGCAACTTGGGCGCAGTTTCATCCGGCGGGCCCTTGATGGCCAAACCGATGCTCCTCTCGTTCATGCAATCGCGCTGACGCCAAGCAGAGGCGGCTTGCAAGGATGCGGTGCCGCGGCTATCCTCGAGACATCCTCCATGAGCGGGCCGGAGATCTGAAGGGCAACGATGCGCAGGACGGTCGTCATCAAGCACGGCGGGCACTCCATGGACAAGGCGGCCCTCAACTCGGCGAGGCCTTCGTGGGAGACTTGCGCAGCCGGCCGGCCAGGGTGCGAGGATCGTCGTCCACGGCGGAAGGCCCGGATCAGTGGGATCCTGAAACGCCTGCAGATCGGGAGCCGTTTCGGGGACGGGCCGCGAGTCGCTGACGAAGCCGCCATGCAGGCCGTGGAAACGGTCCTGTACGGCACGGTCGTCAAGGACGTCTTCCGGCGCCTCTCTCGTTGTCCGGCGCTTGTCTCTTGGGGGCGTACGGGCCGCGGGCGCCAGTGTGGTTCGCTCCGTTGTGCCGGGAGTGCTGGACGAGGAGGACAGGCCCATCCCCGGCCTGTACCGGGAGCGGATCGCAGTTGAGGCCGCTTTGAGGGGAAGGCTCTCCAACATTCTGGAGATCGAGTCGGGAAAGGACATGATTGACGCCCTGCCTACAACTTCTCATGGGCTCTGATACACTGGAGGGAATGTGTCAAATTTACCCCAATTGCCAGCTGGCGATGCATCCTTTGTGTCGATACGTGAGAATAATTGTCTTTATGTAGACAAGACACGCTACATCACACAGATGATCCAAAAAGGATCATATTATTTTCTTGCACGACCAAGGCGTTTTGGAAAATCCTTGACCGTTTCTACGTTTCATGCGCTATTCTCTGGCAGAAGAGATTTGTTCGTTGGCTTGGATATTGAAAATTATCTCGACGATGCAATGTTTCGTCCCGGGCCTGTGATTCATCTCGACATGAGCGGCGCATTGATAGATGATGGCATCGATGGCATGAATATTCGCATAAAGAGTTTGTTGGAAGAGAATGCTTCAGACAACAATGTTGAATTACGAGGAGAGTATGTTGACATAATATTCCGTAATTTGATTAGTGATTTTCATAAGAAATATGGGAAAGTAATTATCCTCGTTGACGAATACGATTTTCCATTAATTGAAGCCATAAGAATGAATATAGATATAGAAAAAATTAAGAACAGTCTCCGTGGTTTATTTTTACAGATAAAATTAAAAATGGAATCAATTAGATTTGTATTTCTTACAGGTATAAGTAGATTCTCGAAAATGGGTATTTTCTCAGCACTAAATAATCTTACTGATATTTCACTTCAAAAAGATTATGGGACTATGCTTGGGTATACACATGATGAAATTTTAACTAATTTTGAATCATATATCAAGGAATCCACTAAGATTCTAGAAACAAATGCCAGTGAACTTATCAATAGCATTAAAGACTATTATGACGGATTTTGCTTTGACGGAGAAAATTGTGTATACAATCCATATTCCACTTTGTTATTTTTTCAGCAAAATATGTTTGGAAGGTTCTGGTTTGCGAGCGGGACACCTTCGATTGTCGCTGAGCATATCAAACGAAATAAGGTGACAATAGAGCAATTCAAAGATATGAAAATTACGAAATCCTTCGCTCTGGAACCAGGGGAACTTAATGAATCTTCTACTACAAGCTACCTATATCAATCTGGCTACTTAACACTCCGTAAAGGAGATGAAGAAGATACTTACAGGCTGGATTACCCGAACCAGGAAGTCTACGAGTCAATGTCATCACTCCTATCGTGGAACATCATGGGCGGACAAGAAAATGGTGACGCAGCGCTTGCGGAATTGGGCGATGCCCTCCGTAAAGCAAATGCAAAAAATGTAATAAGCGAACTCGATAAATTATTATGGAGAATACCATATGATGATTTTACGCAGACAGAGTCAAATAATTTAATGAAACAATACCCTGACCTCCCTTTAAGGGAATGCATCTATCGCTCGTCCCTCCTTTCGTTTCTGATTGGGACGGGATTACGCGTGGATCCCGAGGTACATACCCGTCGCGGCCGGGCTGACATGGTCGTGACGTGCACGAAGCATGTCTGGGTCATCGAGATCAAGGTCGCGGAGACGACCGGAGACGTGGATCGCCAGGCCGATGCCGCGCTGCGGCAGATTCACGAAAGGGGGTATGCGGAAGGCTACGAGAATCCCATCCTGCTCGGGATCGCCGTGGACGACAGCAAGAGGGCCATCGGCGGCTATCGCGTCGAGACCCTGCAGACTCAAGGGGAACCGTCTTCCTGATGCACTCGCCGCAGGAGGCCGCGGCCCTCGGCTCGATGGCGCCTTTCCGGGGCCCCTGTCCCGGCATCTGCCGTTCCATCGAGGCTTCGTCTCCTCGGACCCTGGCCTTCTCCCCACGACCTCGTCCTTCTCCGAGGTGCAGTCGCACCAGTGGCGCGCCCTGTGCGCGGCGGCCGCTCCACCGCCCCGTCATGGATCCGGGCCCTCCGGCCTGAGCGGCGCATCCCGGTCGAGGCCGAGCCATTTTCACGGATGCGAGGGTGGAGCCGCGCATTTCCGCCTGGTGCGCGCGAGATCCGCATCCTCGAGCGCCAAGTGGAACTTGCCGCCGTTGCGGCGGACGAGGAGCCAGGAGAAGAGGGCGGTGCGGGCGCCTTGCGCCGGATCCCCCCGGTTTGACACGGGGCCGCCCTCCCTGTAGGGTTCCAGAGCCGCCACCGCTCGGCGGACGGCGTTCCCACGAAGGAGACGGGCATGACGCACATCAGACATGACTCTTGGACATCCCCCCTTCGCCTCCTCCTCGCTCTGCCCCTGCTCTTTTGTCTGCTGTGGGGCTGCTCGGGGAGGCACGACGCGGACATGCGCGACGACGGGCCGACAGGGCCGGTCACGAGGGTGGAGAAGGGCGACCGGGTGTTCGTCGAGGTGGAGGGGGGAAGCACCCAGCACCAGGAGGACTTCGCCTCGATGCTCACGGCGTACCTCCAGAGCGACCGGGGACTCTCCACGGCCGACGAGCCCGAGGATGCGGACTACATCATACGCGTCAGGATCGACGACGTCTTCACCAAGGAGATGAAGAGCGCCTCCCCCGGCGTCGGCAGGACCTTCGGATCCACCGCCACCGGCGCATTGCTGGGAATGGCTCTGGGCAGCCTCGGCGGTCGGCGCGGCGCCATCGTGGGAGCCGGCATCGGCGCGGCGGCGGGACTCGGCGTGGCCCTCGCGGACGCCGAAGGGAAGTTGCAGGTCTGGGCCATGGACGTCTCCTACGGGATATGGAGGAGCGACGAGGACATCCGCGACAAGGACATGCAGCAGACGACGGTCAGCGCCGCGGTCCAGGTCGACCGGGGCAGGGAGGAGGCCCTCCCCGCCCTCGACGACAGCTTCTGCCAGCACCTGCTGTCGGTGATCCGCAACTGACGGGCCCGGCGGCCCGTCACGGCAACCATCCCCCTCTTGCGCGACCGCATCCGGTTCCCTCCCCTGATGCGGAAGAACGCTCCGCCCCCAGGAACGGAGCGACGACAAGCATCCCAAACGGAACCGAGCCCCGGAAGGTCCCCATGCCCGGCATCCCTCTCAATCTCGCCGCCGTCCTGCTCGCCCTCCTGATCGCATGCCTCCCGGGATGCGTGAAACAGCGGCCAGTCAGCCTCGAAGGCATACAGGTGCACCGCAATGGACAACTCCAACCCCCCGGAACGGAAATCGCCCCGGTGGTCTACGTCAACGTCCGCGACACGTATCCCGGCGCCGAGGACATGCGCGTCCGCACCGAGGAATGCTTCACCCTGCCCGAAAACGGGTTCTCCGTGACCGGCAACCCCAGCATGGCCGGCTACATCCTCCAGCTCACCCCGGTCGCGGCCGGCCAGGCCGACGACGACCGCGTCGCCGCCATGGTGACGCAAGGATACGGCGAACCGGGCCAACTGGGCGAGGGGCGCGGGACGGGCCTCGTGGTGGACGTGCTCATGGTGGCCAGGGACACGGAGAAAGGCGGCTCGAAGGCGCGCCTGAAGAGCGTCGCGAAACGCAACGCCCTCTCCAGCAGCCAGCTGCGCATCGGCCTGTACGAGTCCCATCGTCCGCAAGGGAACGAGCCCCTTCCCCAGGCCTTCCAGACAAGGCTCGCCATGGAACTCGCCCGGATGTTGAAATCCGGCGCGCCCTAGCGCCAGATTTCCGGCACGGCGCAAGGGCCTGTCCTACGGAGCCCCTTGCCGGGCCGACTTCCTGCCTTTGGCACTGTCCTTGCTAACCCGACATCCGAAGGGCCTCCGTGAGGAGGAACAGCACCAATCACGTGCCTGAGGAGGGGACATGCAACCATCAGCTCTGCTCATACAACCCCCGAGTCGCGCCGACTCGGCCGGTCCATCGACCCAGCGGACCCTGACGTCCGGAACGCCGTCCTTCGCCTCGTACATGTCGAAAAACCATGCCGACGCCGTGAAGGAGCCGGCCACGCAGACGACCTCGACCGGACCCGTCGCCCCGACGGCCGTCCGGCCGGCCGCGTCCCAGCCCCGGCCCGCCCCCGACACGCAGGCCACTTCCGCCACGCAGGCCTTGCAGGAACCCGTACAGATGGCGCGTTCCCACGCCTTCAGCAAGGCGGCCACCGACCTGCGCAAGCTCCAATCCACGGACGGCATGCTGCAGCACCTTTCCACCACGCCCATCGAGTCCGCCACCGGCATGAACGCCGCCCGCTATCTTCAGGTGCTCACCGGCGCCCCGCAGGCGGCCCAGCAAGGGATGGGGATCGAGGACTACATGAAGTCCCCGATCAGGACGGACAGGTCGGTCGCCCGCAAAGGAAAGGCTCCGGAACCCAAGCTCGCCGCCAAACCCGCCGAGACCCTGCCCACCCTGGGAAGCCTCTGCGCCCGCTTCGAGTCGGGGAGCGAAGGGATCGCCGCCATCGGCTACGACAGCACCGGCGGCACGTCATACGGGAAGTTCCAGATCGCCTCCCGCGTGGGCGGCATGAAGGACTTCATGAAATTCCTGGACACCGAGGCCCCGGATATCGCCGAACGCCTGCGCAAGGCGGGTCCCGCCAACACGGGCAGCAAATACGGGAAGATGCCGAAGGTCTGGAAACAGATCGCCCAGGAGAGTCCCGAACGGTTCGACCAGCTCCAGGAGGCCTTCATCCTCCAGAGCCACTACAAACCGGCCATGGAATCCATCGTCGCGCGCACCGGCCTCACCAAGGACACGCTCTCCCCCGCAATGCAGGAGGTCATATTCAGCACCGCGGTCCAGCACGGTCCCACCGGAGCCGCCCGCATCTTCGACGTGGCGAACGCGAGAAGCGGCAAGTCCACGGACGCGGGCTACGAACGCAAGCTCATCCAGAACGTCTACTCCGTACGCACGGGACAGTTCGGCTCGTCCACCCCGGCGGTGCAGGCGTCGGTGGCGCGGCGCTTCCAGCAGGAGAAGCTGCTGGCCCTGAACATGCTGGACAGCGGGACCAACACCCTGGCCTGATCGCCGATGGCCATCGACACCCTCGTCGTCAACCTGACCCGTTTCGGAGACCTGATCCAGTGCCAGCCCCTGCTCGCCGACCTGAGGCGGGCGGGGCACAGCACCGGAATCCTCTGCCTCGACAACTTCGCCGCCGCCCTCCCCATGCTGGACGGGCCGGCGGCGTCCTGGACCCTGAACGGGGGGCACCTGCTGGCGCTCACCGATTCCCAGTGGCCCGTCGCGCTGCGGGTCCTGCAGGCGCTGACCCGGGACATCCGCAAGAACGGCGCCCCCCGCCACGTGATCAACCTGACGCCGAACCTGACGGCCCGACTCCTCACGGGACTGGTCGCGCCCCCAGGGGCCCGGATCCACGGCTTCGGCATCGACGCCGACGGCTTCAGCCTCAACGGCGGCGCCTGGTCCACCTTCCTGACGGGAGCCGCGATGCGACGCGTCAACGCCCCCTTCAACCTCGTGGACATGACGCGCATGGTGGCCAAGCCAAGCTGGGGAAGGGCCGCCCCCCTGCCGCCCAGGGAATTCCGCCTGGCCCCGCCGGATCCCGGCCACGAGGAACGCGCCCGGGCACTCCTCGAAGAGGCCGCCGGGGACGTCGAAGGGATCGCCGGCCATGTCGGGCTGCAGCTGGGCGCAAGCAAGGCCCAACGGCAGTGGCCCGTGGCGGCCTTCGCGGAACTCGGGTCGGGACTCTGGGCGACCCGGAAACTGTGCCCGGTGCTGCTGGGATCCTCCCAGGAGGCCCCTCTCGCCGCCGAATACGCCAGGCACGCCCAAGGCCCCTTCATCGATGCCGTGGGAGCCACGGACCTCCAGACCCTCGCGGGACTTCTGCGCTCCCTCAAGCTCCTCGTGACCAACGACACCGGAACCATGCACATGGCCGCCGGACTGGGAATCCCCTGCATCGCCTTCTTCCTGGCCTCCGCCCAGGTGTGGGACACCGCCCCCTATCTCGCCGGCTGCTGCTGCCTCGAACCCTCCCTCCCCTGCCATCCCTGCGGCTTCCGGGAGAATTGCGCCCACACCGCCTGCCGCGGCGCCATCGAGGCACGGCACGTCCTGGATCTTGCGACCAGATGGCTCGACACCGGGGACTGGCGGCTTCCCGCGGACCATCCCCTGCACCGGCAGGCGCGGGTCTGGGAGACCGTCGCGGACGAGGACGGCTTCGCGAACGTCACCCCCCTCTCCGGACAGGAGCGCGAGGAGCGGACCCAATGGTTCCTGCAGCAGAGACACTTCTGGCGTCGGATTCTTGACGATCTGGAAGAGGAGTCCCCCCGCCGCCGGGGCGAGGACGTCCCCCCTCCCCCCGTCCTCTCCAGGACCTTCGCGGAAAGCGTGTCCGGGACGCTGGGCGCCGCCGCGAGACTTCTCGAGACCCTCGGCGAGGAGCGGATCCTGGCGGAACGCAGCGCCGCGGCCGGTCAACTTTTCCTGCGCAACTGCGACCGCCTGAACCGCCTGCTCATCGACTGCCGCCACCTGGGATCCCTCGCCCACTTCTCCAGGGAGCTCCTCCAGCAGCGCGCGGACAGCCTCGAAGGCACCATCGCCCTGATCGGACGTCTGGCCACATGGCTGCACAGATGGTCCGCCGCGCTGGCCTGATCGGGCTGGCACGCCTCTTGCTATCTCCTTGCCAACACGCGATTCCGTCGCGCAACACCAACCCCCTGGGGAGCAAGGAGAGACAACATGATCATCATCGATGGCCGCAGGACCGAGAAGGAAATTTCGAACTTCGGGAACCTGGAGGAAATCCTGACCCACGTTCTGGAAGACAAGTGCATGGAAAGCCGCATCGTCACGGACGTGCTGGTGAACAACGAGGCGTTCTCGGAAATCTATCCCCACCAGGCCGAGGACATCTCCTGCGATTCGATCTCCTCCGTCGAGATCGTCAGCACCCCCGCCGACAAGATGGCCGTGGACATGTCCGGCGAGATGGAGAAGGTGACCCGTCTGATGGGAAGCGGCGCCAAGAACGTGGCCCGGCTCTTCCGCGACGCCGCCGACGCCGACGCCCTGGAACTGCTGCAGGACACGCTGGACGTCACCCGGGACTTCATGGGCATGACCGGCGTGCTGCGCGAGGCGTACGGGAAGGGCATCGACAAGTCCTTCAACGAGAACACCGACAGGATGTCCGCGCTGCTGAGCGAGATGAGCGAGTCCCTGGAGCACGAGGACTGGATTCTGCTGGCCGACCTGCTGGAATACGAGTTCCTGCCGCTGTGCGAGGAGTGGGGCGTGTTCTGCAGCCACATGCACAAGGAACTGGCGAGCGTCGTCCCCAACTAGCCCTCCCCTTGGGGGATCGGCAAAATCCGATGGAGGAGGGTCACATGGGTCAGGGAGTGCGCATGCTGGAGAAGGCCATCGATATCGCCTATCAGGAGATGGCCGCACTGGAGAGCGGAGAATACGACGAGGCCGGCCGTTGGGCCAGCAAGCGGGGTGAGCTCGTGAACAAGGCCTGGGGATTGCTGAAGACCGACAAGGACCAGTACATGCCCTATCTGCTGAACCTGACCCGGCTGCAGGAGCGGCTCACCCTCATGGCCACCGAGGCGAAGAACAACATCACGGGCGGTTTGCGCCGGTCGAGGGACGAACGGAAGAGGATGCAGGGATATCGCAGGTCGGTTGCCCAGGCATTGCAGTGAGCGGATCCTCCCGCAGCGAGATGTCGCACGGACCGGCGCCTTCGGGCGCCGGTCCGTTTTTTTTGGAAGCCGGGCTTCGCGGCTTCGATGCGGGAACCCACGACGGCGCCTTCGGGCGCCGGTCCCGGTTTTTGTGGAAGGGGCCGGCATCGCCGGAGGGCCGGGGACCGGCATCCTCGGAGGGCCTGTGGCCGGCGCCACGAAAGGTTTCACGGGAAACATCCGGCCGTCGCCGAGGCCGCGCCCTCCGGGCGCAAAAGCCGTCACCCCTTCCGAAGAACCATGGCTCCGGACGACGGGCGTCAGCGGGCCATGCGCCGCCGCACCGCCGCGACCGCCCCACCCACGTCCACGGCTCCCACAAGCTCCGAGACCAGGCAGCAGCACCGCGCCCCGTGGGCGACCACATCGGACACGTTGTGCTCCTTGATGCCGCCTATGGCCACGAAAGGCATCGCCGGACAGTTCTTCACCACCCAGTCCAGGTACTCGAACCCCACCGGATCCACCACGTCCTCCTTGGTCTGCGTGGCGAAGACGGGCCCGACCCCGATGTAGTCGACGCCGGCCTGCAGGGCCGCCTTCGCCTGCCCGGGACCGTGGGTGGAAAGCCCGATGATCATGTCCGGCCCCACGAGCCGCCGGACGTCCCTGGGAGGCAGGTCCTCCTGCCCGATGTGCACCCCGTCGGCCTCCACCAGAAGGGCGATGTCGATGTGGTCGTTCACGATGAAGCAGGCGCCGGCATCCCGGGTCAACCGCCTGAGGGCCACGCATTCCGCGAGCATCGCCCCCGCCTTGAGACGCTTCTCCCTGTACTGGATGATGCGCACGCCGGCCCCGAGCAACGCCGTTGCAACCTCCTCAACGCCCCGGCCCAGGGAAAGCCTGCTGTCGGTGATGGCGTAGATGTCCGTCTCGCCGGGAAGTATCCGTGCCATGGGCACCTCCTTGTCCTCCCCCCTTTATGCCTCCTCGCCGCCCGCCGCGCAAGCGCCGGAGGCGGTCCGGAACCGGCCCCGCCGGGACTGGCGACAAGAGGACCATTGGTGTATCGTCCGCAGACAGGAGGTTCCATGTCCCCAGCCATAGCCCAGCCCGCCCGCCTCGCGCCCTGCATCGTGCTCATCGGCATGGCGGCGGCGGGGAAGTCCACCGTGGGGGAGAGCCTGTCCCGCACCCTGGACTGGGCGTTCATGGACAGCGACCACCTGATAGAGTCCTGCTACGGCACGTCCCTCGAGGACATCTCCCGGACGCTGGGCAAGGAGGCGTTCCTCGACGTGGAATGCCTCGTCATACGCTCCATCCAGGCCCACCGCTGCGTCATCGCCACGGGGGGCAGCGTCGTGTACAGGGACGAGGGGATGCACCATCTCGCGTCCCTGGGACCGCTCGTCTATCTCGACGTCGCCTTCAGCGTCATCCAGAGGCGCATCGTCGCCAAGCCGCAACGGGGCCTTGCCATAGCGCCCGGACAATCCATCCGGGATCTCTACGCCGAACGGGAACCCCGCTACCGGGCATGGGCGAACGTCAGGCTGACCGTCGGCGACATGCCCCCCCAGGCCTGCGCCGACGCCATCCTCGCCATGCTCGACCCCGCGACCCTCGCCGAAGGCTGAAAGAACCCCATCCCACAAGGCGCCCGGCATCGCCTTGGCGCCCCGGCGCCTTCCACCCGGGCACCGCAAACCGCGGTCTTGCGGGAACACGCTCCCAAAAGGACGGGGAGGGACGGCCGCCCCCCGCTTCCCGGATGGCGCGCGAGGGGCGGGAAGAGAACGTTCCCCGTGCATGCCCGGTCGGACTGTCGGCACATGTCCCATGGCATCCACGCCGGAAACGAAAAGAATCCACGCCAAAACGAAAGGGGGCTTGCGCCCCCTTTCCTACGCGATCCGGGATCCCGGATCGACAGTTCAATATACCCACCTCACCCCGTCGTAGAGGACCAATTCGCTTATGTTGCGAATCGCCACCTGCTCGCAGTTGGCCGTCAAGGCCGTCTTCTTGTCGTGGCCCCGGCATTCGAAGAGCCTTTCCCGGTACCTGATGACCCCGGAGTAGTGTCCGGCGGCCTTCGCCTTCTTCATGTCCGTGGACACGCTGCCCATGTCGACCTCGGTATAGCTGGCCACGTACTCCCTTCCGTCCTGGAAGAGCTTCTTGTTCTTCTTGGAGGGGAGCAGGGTCCTCGAGGCCTGCCCGACGAGCTTCCTCGCTGTGGCCTCGAGTTCCGTGCGGATCTTCGCCTCGTGCGAAGACGTGTCCTTGACGGACGCAGGTTTGGCGGCGGCCGCATGGACCGGCGCGGATTTGGCGGCAGGCTTGGCCGGAACGGGCTTCGCCTCGGATTTGACGGGAGCCGGCTTGGCCGCGGGGGTCGGCGCAGGCTTGGCGTCCTTCCCCGCCATCGCCTTGCCGGCCGTTCCTTGCATCGCGGCCAGCTGTCTCGTCGGATCGCCGTCCGACGAAAAGGACGAGGAGGGAGCGGAATAACCGCAGCTTGCAGCCAGTACGCAGCAGGCAAACAGCAGCGGAAGGATGCGCATACACGCCTCGTTGATCTATGCCGGCCGTCGCCGGGTTGGCGTACGGTCCCCGAGTCGCCGGATCGGACAGTCCGTCTCCCGCCGACAGTCGGGGCCCGAGGCCTCGTCCAGCAGAAACCGGGCGCCATGGGGACGCCCGGTTTCTGACTGAATAAAGGCTCGGAAAGGACGCCGACTAGTCGAAGGAGACTTCGGTGCGGCGGTTCATGTAGCGGCCTTCCTCGGTATTGTTGTCATACTTGAAGGACTTGCCGTTGCCCACGGGGGTCATGCGGCTGGCGGGGATCCCCTGCTTGGCCAGGTAGTTCTTCACGGACGTGGCGCGGTTCTTGGACAGGGTCTTGTTGTAGGCGTCGCTGCCAATGGAGTCGGTCCAGCCGGAAAGCACGACCTTGCGGTTCGGGGACGCCTTGATCAGGGCGGCGGCCTCGTTCAGGATGCTCTTGGCCTTGCTGTCCAGGGCGTAGGAGTTGAAGGCGAAGTTGACGCCACGCAGCACCAGGACGTCGGAGTCGCGGCAGAAGACCGCGAGGACGAACTTCTCGACGGCGGCGTCGCTGGTGGCCAGCTCCTCGGCGCGCACGACGATGGAGGAGGGGTTCAGGGCGGCGATGCTCTTGATCACCGACTCGCCGTTCTTGGTGTCGGCCAGGGAGATCACGTGGACCACGAGGTTGCGCTGGCTGGCATAGATCTGCCGGACGACGCCCACGAGGTCGGCGCCGCTGTTGTTGTCGCCGTCGGTGACCAGGATGATGGCCGCGTCACGCTGCATGCTGGAGATGAAGGGCTCGTACTTCTGCAGGGAGCTGCCCATGGAGGTCATGCGCCCGAACACGTCGAACCCGGACTTCAGCTTGCCAAGGGCGGCCTTCATGGCGCCGCGGTCCCAGGTGCCCTGGTTGAGGATGGCGGAGTTGGGGGAGATCGTGTGGAGGCCGCCGTTGAAGCCCAGCGCCGGGATGGCGTTGTTGACGCGCAGCAGGACGTTCTTCGCGACGATGACCTTGTCCTGTTTGAGCTTCTTGTTCTTCATCATCATGGAACCCGAGTAGTCCACGACGAAGTCAAAGCTTTCGATTTTCTTGATGCAGGCCGGCGCGGCAGAGGCTGCCACGGTCCAGCCCACCACCAGAGCTGCTGCAAGAAGAAGAAGACGAAACGCTTTCATGGTGCCTCCCATAAAGTGATGTTTTTGCCAGGCCCGTTACAGGCGGCATTGCAAAGATTGACGGCTCCGTCCGCCAGCACGTAGCCGATTAGCCTCACGACTAGCAAAATGCGGAAACTCGGCCCTACATACCTGCCCGCGAAAAAAATCGCAAGCCGAATTTCGCCGTTGCGCAACTTTGGGCCGTCCGGGGAGGGGACGGGCACGATCCGCCGCCACTCCGCCCTTCGAGAGGAACGCGCAGCCACGCCGCTTCGGAGAAATCTCCCCCTCCGTCCTCGGCGTTCGCCTCAAAGGACGACCCCATCGTCCACGATCCCGGGTCCCGACCCATGTCCAGGGACGGCGTCAAGGACGCCCCCTCCCCGAGGATCGACGAAGGGGCCGCGGACGCGGCGCAGGGGACTGCAGGGCCGGAAAAGTCCTTTCGCATCGCCCTCGCGGCCTTCTCTCCCGGTTCTGGCGGAAGCCGGGCCGACCCGCGGAGCGTGTGAACCCGGGCCCTTGTCGACTAGACAAGAACGCCCCCATGGGTATCCTTGAAAATCGAGCCTATCATCCAATTGCGCCTGCGTCCAGCATGGCAATCGGCATCCGGAGACATTCATGCCCATCCTCCCCTTCTCCAAATGGAGTCCAGGCGGCAACACCACGGTCTTTCTCCCCGCGACGGAAGGAGGATCCCCGATCGCCGCGGTCTCCGCGTTCCGGGCGATGGACGCCCGGTACCTGAACGCCGAACAGGCGGCTTTCGTGGACGTCGCCGGACGCCACATGCGCATGGCCGGAGGCGAATTCTGCGTCAACGCCGCGAGGGCCTTCGGAGCCCGCCTGGACCTGGAGGCCCTCTCCCGGAACCGGGACGGCCAAGTCCCGGAGGAACGCGCATACGAGGCGTCGGTCAGCGGCTGGACGACTCCCGTGAACCTTCTGGTCCGCGGCGGGGATCCGGAATGGGACGTGACGGCGCGCCTCCTCCTCCCGGACTGTCCCGTCGAACATCCCGCCCAGGGGATCGGCATCGTCCGCCTGCCCGGCATCACGCATCTTCTCGTGGACACGACCGTCCACCCCCTTCCCGGAGACTGCGTCGCGGCCGGCGACGAACTGCGAAAACGCCACGACCTTGAACGGGAGGACGCCTCAGGCATCGTCTGGTGGCGCATGCACGGAGGCATGCCGAAAATGGTCCCTCTCGTGTACGTCAGGGACGCGGGGACGACCTGCATGGAGAGCTCCTGCGGTTCGGGGGCCCTCGCCCTCGCCATGCACCTCGCCGCAGGCGCGCCGGACCCCGGGGGCGTTCCGATGCTGCAACCCAGCGGCGCACTCCTCCATGTCCGTCTCCACAGGGACGAATGCGGCCCCATGGCGGACATCGGCGGTTCCGTGACCCTCATCGCCAGAGGGCGCCTGTGGCTGCCCCAGCCATGAGGCGTCCGTTGCGCGACGGCTTCACCACCGGCACCGCCGCGACGGGAGCGGCCATGGCGGCCCTCTCCCTCCTGCTGGACGGCACCCCGCCCGAACGGGTGCAGGTTCCCCTGCCCCCCCTGACCGAAGACGCCCAGGGCCGCGTCCATCCCCGGGGACATCTTTCTCTCGAGGTCGAGGACTGCTCTCTCGGCCCCGCCCCGGACGTGGCCGTGACCTGCGGGGGCCCCGTCGCCCACGGAACGGTCCGCAAGGACGGCGGCGACGACCCGGACGTCACCCACGGCGCCCTCATACACGCCACCGTCGCCCTCGACGGACCGATCGGCAGGTTCGCTCCGGAGAGCGGGTCTGCGGCCGGCATCCCCGCCATCGCGCCCGTCGTGCGCATCGAGGGGGGCCCGGGCATCGGCCGCGTCACGCTGCCCGGACTTCCCGTGCCGGTGGGGGAAGCCGCCATCAATCCCGTCCCGAGGGCCCAACTGCGCCACGCAATGGCCGCCTGCGCCGCGGCGCGCCCGGACGTCCTCTGCCCTCCCCTCACGGTCGTCCTGAGCGTCCCGGAAGGCGAACGTCTCGCCTCCCGCACCCTGGGGCCGCGACTCGGCATCCGCGGCGGCATCTCCATCCTCGGAACCCAGGGCACATCCCGGCCTTTCAGCCACGACGCCTGGCGGGCGGCCATCGATCAGGCCCTGGCGGTGGCCCGGCACGAGGGGACGACGGTGTGCCTCTCCACGGGAAGACGCTCCGAGGCGCTGCTGCAATCCCGCCATCCGGGCCTCGCCCCATGCCAGTTCGTCCAGGCCGGGGACATGGCGGGATACGCCCTGGAGGCCGCAGGACGCGCGGGCTTCGAAAGGATCGCCTGGGGATGCTTCTTCGGGAAGCTTCTGAAGTTCGCCCAAGGGATGGCCTCGACCCATGTCCGCGACGGGGATCTGCGCTGGGAACCCCTCGCCCTCCGGTGCCGGAGGGAAGGGGTTCCTGAGGGGACGATCCAGGGATGCACCACGGCGGCCGCGGCGCTGGAACGTCTTCTGGCGGTTCCGGGCGGGATGGGGGTCGTCGCCGCCACCGGCCGGGAGGCCGCCCTGCGGGCCGGAACTTTCGCGGGACGCCCGGTGGCCGTCCACCTCTTCACGGCGGAAGGGATCTGCATATGGGAAAGCTGAAGACCGCCGACAGGGCTCCGATCCCCGTCGTCGGCGTGGAAAGCGGGGCGCCCCTCCCAGGCGAGGCACTGCGCCTTCTGCAGACTGCCGAGGTCGTCTGCGCCGGGAAGGAACTGCTGGACAGGCTCGGCGACACGGACGGCGCCCCGAACCGGGAACTTCTCGCCGTCGCGGCCCCCCTGGACCCGGTGCTCGAGCGGCTGGACCAACTCAGGGAACTCGGCAGGAACATCGTCGTCCTCGCCGACGGCGACCCGCTCTTCTTCGGCATCGGAAGGACCCTCGCCAGACGCTGGGGAAGCGATGCCGTCAGGATCGTCCCCGCGGTCGGCTGCCTGCAGCTCGCCTGCGCCCGTCTGGGACTTCCCTGGCACGACGTCCGCTGCGTATCGCTGCACGGCACCCGGGACATCGCCCCCCTCCTCGCCCACGTGAACACGGGATCGCCACTGTGCGTCCTGCTGGACGACGCGACCGGCCCCAATGCCGTCGCGGGCATCCTCCTCGATCGCGGCGCGGACTGGTTCACCGGCCACGTCTTCAGGCGACTCGGCCAGGACGGGGAGGAGCGGCAGGACGGAACGCTGGCCGAACTGGCCGGGGGAACCTTCGGATCCAACTGCACCCTCGTGCTCGTCCCGGCAGGGCCCGTTCGCCAGGTCCATCTGGGACTCCCGAACGACGGGATCGCGTCGGACGACGACCTCCGCTCCAAAGGGCCGGTGCGTGCCGCGGCCCTCGCCTGTCTCGAGATAGCCCCCTGGCACACGGTATGGGACGTGGGGGCGGGCTCCGGAGCCGTGGCCCTGGAGGCCGCCGCCCTCGCGCATCGGGGCCGGGTCTGCGCAGTCGAGCGATCCCCCGGCCGGACCCTTGCGATGCGGAAGAACAGACGCCGTTTTGGCGCGGCCATCGTCGACATCATAGAAGGGAAGGCTCCGGACTGCCTCGAGCAGCTGCCCAGGCCCCATCGCGTCTTCATCGGCGGAGGGCTTTCCGAAGAGAGGGCCCGGGACATCCTCGAAACGGTCGCGCGGCGTCTGCTTCCGGGAGGGAAGGTGGTGGCGAACTGCGCGCTCCTCGAAACCCTCGAGAAATGCCAGGGGTTCTTCCGGGAGACATGGGGGGAGGCGGAGGTCGTGTCCCTGCAGGCGGCGCATTCCCATCCCCTCGGCAAGGGGCAGCACCTGCGCGCCATGAATCCCGTCTTCATCGTCACGGCCCGCAAGCCCGAGGACGCGACATGACGCGGAGACTGCGGTCCTGAAGGAGAACGTGGACATGGACGCATGCGGGACGGTGCCTGCGATGGTGACCTTTGTCGGAGCCGGGCCGGGAGACCCGGAGCTCGTCACCGTCAAGGGGCGCAATGCCATACGGGAGGCGGGACTGGTGCTCTACGCCGGCTCGATGGTCCCAATGGCGGTGCTGGACTGCGCCCGCAAGGACGCCCGCATCGTGGACTCCGCGCCCCTGACGCTCGAGGAATGCCACGCGCTGGTCCGGGACGCCGCCATGGCGGGGATTCCCGTCGCGAGAGTCCACACCGGGGATCCCTCCCTCTACGGGGCGCTGCGGGAACAGGCGGACCTGCTCAGTGCCGAAGGGATACCCTGGCGGGTCGTCCCCGGCGTCACGGCCGCCTCCGCCGCCGCGGCCGCGGCGGGCATCGCCTTCACCCAGCCCGAACTGACCCAGACCCTCGTGATCACCCGCACGGAGGGGAGGACGCCGGTCCCGGACCGGGAACGGCTGCGTCTGCTTGCCGCCCACGGGACGTCCCTTGCGGTGTATCTTTCCGGGCGCAACGCGCGGACGCTGCAGGAGGAGCTTGCTGCGGTGCTGCCGGAGGACACGCCGGTGCTGTGCGCCCACAAGGTGGGGTGGCCGGAGGAGCGGCTCGTCTGGACGAAGGTGGGGGAGCTTGCGGCGCAGGTGGAAGCCTACGGCATGCACCGGCAGACGGTGTTCCTGGTGCTGCCGTCCCACGGGGGCAGGGCGTCGCGGTCGCGGCTCTACGATCCGGACTTCGTGCACGGGTACCGTCCGGGACCCGGGACCTCCGGAGGGGGCGAGGGCGGCGCCGACGCGTGAAGGCACCGCAAGTCCGCAATGCGTCCCGACGGTCGCCTCTTGGCAGGCCCTTCGAAGAACAGCCTTGGAAGCGTTCCAGGGACCATCCGGAGAGACGCGTTCCAAAGCGCGGGATCCTGCAGGAGACCCTTGGAATTGCCGCAGGATGCCATCAGAGGCGCTATTTCGTCTTCCTGTACCTTCCGACGAGGCTGGCGTTCAGGCCGCACCAGCCCATCTGGTCAAATTTCACGTCGACGTTGAGATACCCATTTGCATATGTGGCGACGATGGGGTGATCGGAACCATCCGGTTCGGGGAGGGAGTGACAGACGAGCCTGTTTTCGTCGGGAACGCAGATGCCCGCCCAACTGCATGTTGTAGGCATTTGTGCCACGTGCTCGGTTTCGATTTGAAGAAAGAAGTATTCTTGGGAATTATAGTAGAAAGGTTCCGCAACCAAAGTGCCAACATCCGGTTTTTCGGCATATTCATATGGGCCTGCAAAGGATACCGGCTTCGCGGACTGCGCTGCCTGCGCGAAAACGCCGCAGACGAACGTGAATGCCACAATGAATGCCAATAGCGTTTTCATGTGCCAGTTCTCATATTCGTAAAATGTCCGGGCATCCGTCTTGCGGACAAAAAAGACGCAATGCCGCTTCCGGAACTGCGTGATCCGTCAACGGACACCGAAGGATCCCGCCGGGAAATCCGGACCGATCCCCGAGATGCCGATGGTCCGATCCTTCAGGAAAGGCTCTCCCCTTCAAGAAAGGTTCTCCCTCTCAGGAAAGGCCCTCCCCTTCAAGAAAGGTTCTCCCCTTCAGGAAAGGTTCTCCCCTTCAGGAAAGGCTCTCCCCTGTCCTGATCCTCCGGCTCTGCAGGATGTCCAGGACGAAGATGACCCCGTCCCCCTCCTTCTGCGTGCGCGCCCCTTCCGTGATGGCGTCCATGGCATCCTCCACCTTCCCGTCCGGCAGGGCGATCTCGATGCGCAGCTTCTTCAGCAGATTCACCTCGGTCAGCACGCCGCGATAGACGCCGGTGTACCCCCGCTGCTGCCCGGCACCCAGCACGTTGGTGACGGACATGGCGTAGATCTCCTTGGCGTACAGCGTCTCCTTGACGTTGGGCAGGGATTCGGGCCGAATGTAGGCGATGATGAGTTTCACGTGAAAACCTCCCCGTGCGCCCGGCGGCGGATGTCTCTCGTTCCAGAAAAACGCCCCGTCAATGGATCGGCGACGGGGCCCGCCCCTTCATGAGCAGGAAAACCTGGGTCAGCAGGGTGCGCAGCACCCTGGCGGGGCTGACGTTGTATCTGATCGCCTCCTGGGCCTGGACGAACCATCGGCACGCAAGAAGCTTGTCCTTCGTGTCCAAAAGGGAGAACCGCCCCTCCAGTCCCTGCTTCGCCGCCTCCGCGGCAAGGCCCGCCCCTTCGGAAAGGGCGTGGACGCACGCCTTCTGGCAGCGGAGGATCAGGCGCTGGGCCGTCTCCACGTCCACGGCGTTCTTCGCCGACATCGCGGCGGTCAGTCCCTTGCCGGTCTCGAGGAAGCCGGCGAGGGTGTCGTCCCAGGCCGCCATGCGCTTCGCCTGCCGCGCCGGCACGGCGGGGGCGGACCGGCTGTCCGGCCAGGGGAGCGTCACGCAGAAGGACCTCGAGGCGAGGGTGGGGAGAAGCTGCTCCCGTTGGGGCGCCAGCAGGATGAAGAGGGTGAAGGGGGAAGGATCCTCGAGGGCCTTCAGCAAGGCGTTCGCGGCGTCCTCCCGTTGCTGGACGATGCCCTCAAGGACCACCACGCGGTATCCGGGACCCCGGGGGGCCTCCAGAAGCAGGCTCTTCAGCGCCCTGGCGTTCTCGATGGAGAAGGGCCTCGCCTGGCCGGGCTCCTCCTCCGCGTTGTCGTCCTTGTTCTTCAGCCTGCCGTCGTACCGGAGCAGGTCGAGGGAGGTGCCGTCCTTGATCTGGCGGCAGGTCTGGCATGCGAGGCAGGGGCGCGGACCCGCGGCCTGGCAGTTGACCCGGCAGGCCCAGTACAGGGCGGCGTAAAGCCGCTCCTCCTCGTTGCCTCCCTCGAGCAGGAGCACCTGAGGCGGGGCTTCCCCGAGGCGGCCGAGAAGCCGGCGCACCGCCTCCAGCCCCGCGGGGGGCTTCTTGAAGAGGGCCGCTGCGTCCACGGCGCTACCGGAGGATGGTCTGGCTTCTGTCCGCCCCGACGGAGACCGTGGACACCTTCGCCCCGCACAGATGCTCGATGCGCAGGACATAATCCTGCACCTTCCTGGGAAGGGCGTCGAAGTCGGTGCAGTCGCCGATGTCCTGGTCGAAGCCCGGCATCTCCTCGTAAAGAGGGACGACCCGCTGGAGCGCCCCCTCCTCCTGGGGCAGCCGCTCGATCCGCTGGCCGTCGAGCTCGTAGGCCACGCAGATCTTCAGGACCGGGAGATTGCGCAGGACGTCCAGCTTGGTCAGGGCGATCTCGGTGATGCCGTTCAGCCGGACGCTGTGCTGGAGCACGACGGCGTCAAGCCAGCCGCACCGGCGGGGTCTGCCCGTGGTGGCGCCGAATTCGTGCCCCTGCGTCTGCAGATAGGTGCCCGTGTCGTCCAGCTGTTCCGTGGGGAAGGGGCCCGAACCGACCCTTGTGGTGTAGGCCTTCACCACGCCGACGATGCGGTCGAGGCTGGAGGGGGGCATGCCGGATCCCGCGGCGGCGTTGGCGGAGACGGTGTTCGAGGAGGTGACGAAGGGATAGGTGCCGTGGTCGATGTCCAGCAAGACCCCCTGGGCGCCCTCGAAGAGGATCTCCCTCCCTTGCTCCATGGCCTTCTCGATGTAGTCCTCCACGGGCTTCACGTAGGGGACGATGCGGGGGGCGAGGGCGAGGAGCTCCCCGCTCACGGTCTCGGGATCCAGAGGATCGAACTTGTAGAGTTCCCGAAGCAGGACGTTCTTCTCCTGAAGCGCCCGCTCCACCTTCTCCCGCACAAGGTCGGGGTTGTCCAGATCCCCGGCCCGCAGGCCGATCCGCGCCGCCTTGTCCTCGTAGCAGGGGCCGATGCCCCGCCCGGTGGTGCCGATCCGCATCCCGCCCCGCTTCAACTCCCGGGCGCGGTCCAGAAGCTTGTGATAGGGCATTATGAGATGGGTCTTCTTGCTGATGGCGAGGCGATACGTGGTGGTGTCGATGCCCTGGGCGGCAAGATCGTCCACCTCCTTGAGGAAGGCCTCGGGCTCGAGGACGACGCCGTTGCCGATGAGGCACCACGTCCCTTCGTGAAGGATGCCGGAAGGGATCAGGTGGAGGACCGTCTCCCTGTCCTTGGTCTTGATGGTGTGGCCGGCGTTGCTGCCCCCCTGGAAACGGACGACGACCTGGCTCTTCTCGCAGAGCATGTCCACGATCTTGCCCTTGCCCTCGTCTCCCCACTGTGCGCCGATGATGACCGTCGTTGGCATGTCTTCAACCTTCGTTGCTGCTTTCAGCACCCCCGCATGGGGGCGACGTGGAAGGGGGCCGGCTCCGCTCTTCCGTCCCGTTCCGGAAAGGGGCGACGGGATCAGGTGTCCCGTTCGCCGTCATCGCCTTCGTCGCCGTCATCGTCGGCCATGGCCGGCGCTTCGGGCCTGCCGGACTTGTCCCCGGCGCCACCGGCGTCCTTCCCCGTCGGGGGATAGAGCTGGACGAACTTGAGGATGCGGCATTTCGCGCTCTTCTGGGCCGCCTCCTCCCGCATGGCCTTCATGTCCGCCTCGTCGTCCTCCTCGTCCATGGGAGGGGGTTCCGTGAACCCGAAGGGGAGGAGGCCGTCCTGGGGCGGCCTGCGATCATTCTTGTCCTGCTCCGCCCTGACCTGCCTGCTCCAATGGAAATTGAAGAGCTGGTTCTTCAGGTGCTTGGCCTGGATCATGGAGAAGATCAGGGCCGCCTCCTCCCACCGCTTGGTGGGCTCGAAGCGCTCGGTGAGGGTCCCGTACTTGTTCCACAGATCCATGAGGGACGCCTCGTCCAGGGAGTCCAACTGCTGGGCGAGACGCTGCAGCAACTTTTCCATAAGGCACGACTCTCCGAGGCCCCGGCCGGCGCCGGGGCCTCATGACATGATTCGGGCGCGGCGACTACTTGCCGGTGAAGAGGATGAGGGCGACCAGCTTCAGGTCTTCGGGGCCGGCGTTGTAGATGGCGTGCTCCTCGCCGTCGTGACAGATGGTGATGTCACCCTTCCCCACGACGACCTCCTTCCCGTTGTCGTCGTAGCGGCCTTCGCCCTCGAGGATGTAGTACGCCTCGAAGTCCCCGCTGTGCCGATGCTTGCCAACCCCGACGCCGGGCTTGAGCACCATGTAGTTGAACAGCCGCCCCTTTCCGGCGAACTCGCCTTCGTTGAGTATCTGGGCGGACCAGGCCTCGCCCGGTCCGGAGAACTTCTGCCCGACGACGACGGTGGCTTCGCTTGCCTTGCGGATCATGGGAAATCTCCTGAGTTGCTGTGGCTATGAACCCGGCCTCGCGGTTCAGGCTCCGGCCAGAGCCGCGGCCGTTTTGGTTGGGGAGGTTCCCTCGCCCGTCGCGGTTCCCGCTCCCGGTGAAGGCCGACGCCTCGGCCTGCGGGGAGGGCGATGCCGGCCGGACGCCTCGGGGGTCCGGGACGGACCATCGTCCTTGATGTGCACGTCCAGTTGAGGGAAGGCTATTTCGATGTTCTTCTCCCGGAAGACCTTCTCGATCTCGATGCGCAGGTCGGAAGCCGTGGATACGCTGACATCGTAGTCCCGCACCCAGAACCGCAGGATGAAGTCCAAGGTGCTGGCGCCGAAATCGGAAAAGAGCACGGAGGGCGCAGGGTATTTAAGCACATTGCCGTGGCTCTTGGCAATACCGAGCAGGAGTCCCATGACCTCCGGGGGCGACGTTCCGTAGGCCACGCCCACGGTCAGGTCGCGCCTGACGGAACGGCTGTTGCGGGTCCAGTTCACGAGCCGGCTGGACACGAACTCGGAGTTCGGGACGTAGATGAGGGCGTTGTCGTAGGTCTCCACCATCGTCGCCCGGACGCTGATCTTGCGCACCCTGCCGATGGTGCCCCCCACCTCCACCACGTCCCCGGCCTGGAGCGTGCGGCTGAAGATGAGGATCAGCCCGGAGATGAAGTTGTTGACGATGGTCTGCATGCCGAAGCCGATGCCGACGGACAGGCCGCCGGCGACCATGGCCAGGCTGGAGAGTTCCATGCCGAGGGCGTGCAGGGCGAAGAGGCCGAAGACGCACCACAGGGCGTAGGTGAAGGCCGTCTGCATGGGAGGGATCAGCGTGGTGTCCAGCTGCATGTCCTTGGCCGGAAGCCGCGAGAGGAAGCGGGTTCCCATGGCCACGGCGGTCCTGGTGATATAGAAGGCGCTGAAGATGAGCAGCACCTGGATCACGTTGAACTGGGTGTTGCCGATGTTGAAGCCCTGGAAGCCGTAGTGGCGCAGGATGTCGATGCCTCCCGGGAGGGTCCCGATCCACAGGAGCACCCCGAACACGGCCAGCACGATCACCAGCGGGGCGGCGAGGGCGATGGCCAGGCTCCCCAGTGCGGCGTGCATCCCTTCCTTGGGGAGGCTCTCGTGCAGCCTGCCTATCCTGGCGATGCCGCTGATGCACAGTTCCAGCGCGAGGGAGCAGGACACGAAGGTCATGTACAGGGCCATGCTGTAGATGTGCAGCCCGAGCACGGCCAGCAGCAGGCATATCCACAGGACGACCGAGTGGATGTCCAGCACTCCCTGTTCAAGGGTGAGAACGGAGGGACGGGCCGGGGGATGGCGATGGATCCGCAGCAGGTTCGCCCCGACGGCCAGCGCCCACAGGACGAGGGCGATGGGCTGGGCGATGGGCAGGTACAGGAGGACATACGCCCAGCAGGTGAGGGGCATGAACTGCACGAGGGGGGAGCGGGCCATGGTCTCTTCGGGGTGCTGCAGGATGCGCAGGTCCCAGGCCAGGGACAGCTGGCCGAAGATGAGGAAGAGGTTGCCGATCCCCAGCAGGAACCGGAAGAATTCCCCCTCGGCGGAGATCGAGCTGGAGATGAAGGCGAAGCCGACGCAGAGCCAGGGGAGGCTGCGCATGTAGAGATGGGCCGTGGCCGGGCCGCTCTCCCCCTGGCCGAAGCGGCGGTAGAGCATCAGGCAGATGATGCCGCTCAGCACCAGGCATGCGGCGAAACGCAGTCCCGCCGTGGTCCACTGCTCGGCGGTGGTGGGCAGTTCCACGGAAAGGCGCAGCCGCATGCTCTTCCCGAAGTTCTCGATGCGCCGGTCGATGTCCTGCCAGGTCTCGATGTTGAGATAGGGAACCGGGGACTGAAGATAGTAGGCGGTCCACAGCAGCGGGATGCGCTTGGATATCTCCTCCCGGGCCTTCTGCATGCGGTCGATGAGGGTCAGGAAGGGGGCGAGGGCGTTGTCGTACTGCGCGATCACCGCCGCGAGGCGGGACTTCGCCTGTCCGATGTCCTTCACGTAGGCCTGCAGATCCGCGCTGACCTTTCCTTTGCGGACCTCCTCCGGGAGGTTCTCGGAAAGCTGGGTGACCCTGTCCAGCAGGCCCTGGACGTCGTCCCGTCCCTGGACCACGGGCTCGATGAGCTTCCTGGTGTTGGTGATGGAGTCGCCGATGCGCCGGCTGACCGCCTCCAGGGGGTTGGGCCAGTCCCTGAAGGTGTTCGCCAGCACGAGGAGGCGCTTGCTCTCCTCCTCGTAGGGGCCGCTCTTCCTGGCGAGGCCGGAGGTGTCGTCGGCGACCTTCTTCCTGAGATTCGCGGCCACGGCGGCGATGTCGTTGAGGCGCTCCTTCTGGCCGGTCCAGACCGACTCCCAGGGGTCGACCTCCTTGGCCGCGGGGGCGTCGGCGGAGGCATCCTTCCCGTCGGCCGCGTCCTTCCTGTCGGAGGAGTCCTTCTTTTCCGAGGCGTCCTTCTTATCCGAGGCGTCTTTCCTGTCGGCCGACGCCTTCTTCTCGGCGGGGGGAGCCTTCCTGTCCTGGGCCGGTTGCGTTTCCGGAGACATCAGGGCCGCCGGGACCGGCCGCGGGGGGGGATCCGGCTGGACCTTCTGGGGCGTCTGAGGCGCCGGGGGCGCCGGGGGTGCCTGGGACGCCTGGGACGTCTGGGGCGCATCGGCGGGGTGCGCCGGAGAGGCAAACAGCAGACACAGCATCAAAGCGGCGAACAGGGAACGCATCGCGCCTCCGTGGGAGTTTGCGCCGTACATACGGCAAGTCGGCCCCGTTGGAAAGTGTCCGCCTGCACGCCCGGCCACGAAGAGGACCCTCAAGTTTTCGCCGTCGCCGCCGATATAATGGATGCCATGAAAAAACACGCCCTCCTTCCGCCCCCGTCACGCGGCTTCATCGCCGCGTGCGCGATGAGTCTGTTCCTCTGCGGCTACGCCCCCGCACACGCCCTCGAACCCGCGCAGCAACAGTACGCTTCCTCCGAAACGCCCTGGCCGGCCTACCTCCAGCAACCCGGCCACATCAACCGCATCTGGATGGAGCGGGGCGGGGCAAGGATCCCCTGGAACGGCACATGGACCCCCAGGCAACTGTACATGAACGGCGCGCCCTACCGCGATCCCGCCCTGGTCCCCGACCTCTCGGTCCAGCCCAAAAAGGCCAGGCCCGCGGTCCGGAAGAAGAAGGCCGTCCCGGCACAGCCCTCCGTCGAGAAACCCGTCGAGAAGGCCCCGGAGGGGGTCGGCAAGACGGCCCTGAAAGCCCCTGAGCCCGCGAAGAAGCCCGAGCCCGAAAAGAAGGCCGAACCCGCGCCCAAGCCGGCACCCCAGGCCGCCGCTCCTGCGCCCAAGACCGACAGGCAAAACCACGCCAAACGGCAGTCCCCGGAGGCCAAGGCCCCCTTGCCCTCCCCGCTGCCGACGCCCATGACCGCCCGGAACTCCGGGGACATCCCCCCGCCGCCGACGCCGCCGGCACTCACGCCCCTTACCAGGCCGTGACGGCCGAAGGAACGCGAAGAGGCCGACCATCGGGAGGGGTGTGGGAAGTCGGCGCCCAGGGCGCCACTTCAGGGCCTGTTGCCATGCCTGAACGAGGCGTTGCAAGGGACGGACGGAGACATGCCCGCCCACGGAAGCCCGGCGCTGGCCAATCTCCCCCGCGGTCCGCTGTCCGGCATCGCGCCACATCCTTGACGCCCCGCACCTCCGTGTGTAGATTCCCACATCTTCATGCCCGGACGCCGAACACATTCGATTCGGTCCCGTCCGGTCCAGCCCGGGACGCCCGACGTCTTCCGCTTGCGGGACCTTTCCCGCCGCGATCCCGGATCGACGGACCGGACCGCACGTCGCCCCGAGCGACTGGCGTCGTCGGGCGGAGACGATGATGCTGTCGCGCCCCCTGTGGGCGCCTTTCCGCCGACGAGAGACGTCCGATGGCGGCCCACTCCACCAGGAACCACGGAGGCTGCGCTTCCCCCCATTCCCAGGGGCATACCGCGCAGTAGTATGAGCAATGAAGAGAACATACCAGCCAAGCAGAATCCGCAGAGCCCGCACCCACGGCTTCCGCGCCAGGATGGCGACGCCGGCCGGCAGGGCCATTCTCCGACGCCGTCGCGCCAAGGGCCGCAAGCGCCTGAGCGCATAGCCGACAGGACGTGTCCGGGGCTTCCCCGGCAGGCCTCCGGCAACGGATCCTTCCAGCCTTCACGTTCGCGCATCAGGAGAAAATCCGAATACGACGCCTGCTACGCCCATGGCGAGCGCCGGCATTCGGACCACTTCCTCCTCTTCCTGCGCTTCGGCAACGGCCTCCCCGGTCCCCGGACCGGCATGGCCGTCTCCCGCAAGGTGGGCAAGGCCGTCGTCCGCAACCGCATCAAGCGCCTGCTGCGGGAATTCTTCCGTCTGCACGCCGACCTGCTCCCCCCGCAGACCGACGTTGTGGCCATAGCCAAGAAGCATGCAGGCGGCGCCGCCCTCACCCTCGAAAGGGTGGCAGCCGAACTGGCGCCGCTGCTGCGGCGAGGGATGCGAAGACATTGAAGATCACGGCCAGGACGGGGCTGCGCGCCCTGTGCGTTCTCCCCATACGCCTCTACCAGTGGTGCATCTCCCCCATTCTGCCCCCGGGATGCCGCTTCCACCCCACCTGCTCGGAATACGCATCCGAGGCCATACTCCGCCACGGCATCCTCCGAGGCGGATGGCTCGCCCTGCGCCGGCTGGCCAGATGCCGCCCCTTCGGGGGCTTCGGCTTCGACCCGGTGCCCCCGGCGGCAGCCAGGACCATTGACGCCGTCCCCCAGGAGTTATCCCCGTCATGAACGAAAACAGTAACATGCTGCTCGCCATCGTGCTCTGCCTCGTCGTCCTCTTCGGATGGGGGTACGTGGCCGACTACATGGGGTGGACCCAACGCCCCGCACCCACGGCCCCCGACACGGCCGAAAACCGGCAGGCGCCCCAGAACGTCCAGCCCCAGAAGGCTCCGGAACCCGCCCCCCTTCCCGCCGCGACCTTCTTCCCCCCCGCGCCGGGCAGGGACGTCCCCGTCAGCACGCCTCTCTACGACGCCGTCATCCACACCGGCGGCGGCACCCTCAAGTCTCTCGTGCTCAGGGACTTCCGCAAGGAACTCGGCAGCGACGCCGCGCACATCAACATGGTGAGCGACACGGCGGCGGCCACCGCCCCCATGGGACTGCTCGTGAACGGACAGCCCAGCTGGAGCCTCGGGACCTGGAGCACGGACGCGCCGAACGACGGCATCGCCATGTCCCACGGGGAGAGCAGGACCCTGACCATCCAGGGCGAGGCGGACCTCTTCGGACTGACGCGGCGCATCACCTTCTCGGCCGACTCCTACCTGATCCGGGAAACCGTCACGGCCTCCAACAACAGCGCCACCCCCCGCTCCCTGCGCATGGGCTTCACCATCGCCACCGACGACAGCAACGCCCACGGCGGACAGTACGACTCCATGCGCATAGCCTGGGACAAGGACGGGAAGCTGGGAGAGGAGTCCTCCACATCCACCCTGGAAGCCTCGGGCGTGCAGGAGTCCGGACTGATATACTGGGCGGGCGCCATGAGCACCTACTTCCTGTCGGCCGTGGTGCCCGGCACCCCCGAACCCGCCACGGTCAAGGGCCGGCTCCTGCAGAAGCACATCTATCGCATGGCCCTGGAGAAGCCCGAGATCATCGTCCCTGCCGGCCAGTCACTGGATTTCTCCGTCTCCTACTGGATCGGACCCAAGATACGCAGCGAACTTCTGACCGTCTCCGAGCCGCTGGCCAAAAGCGTGGATCTCGGCATGTTCAGTCTCATCGCCAAAGGCTTGCTCTGGCTGCTCGAACAGTTCAATAACTATGCCCATAACTGGGGAATCGCCATCATCATGCTGACGATCGTCATCAAGGCGGCGTTCTGGCCTCTCACTGCAAAAAGCTACGCCTCCATGGAGAAGATGAAGAAATTGCAACCAGCGATGACGGAGATACGTGAAAAATATAAAGACAACAAAGAACAGATCAACAAGGAGGTAATGGCACTCTACAAAACATATGGTGTCAATCCTGCAAGCGGTTGCGTTCCGATATTAATACAGCTTCCTGTATTTTTCGGACTATATCAGGCACTGCTGACGTCGATAGAACTGCGTCATGCACCATTCATCATGCACTTGCCGTTCACGGACAAGCTTTGGCTTGCGGATCTTTCAACGCAAGACCCCTTCTACATAACGCCCATCGTAATGGGTGTCACAATGTTCTTGCAGCAGAAGATGAGTCCGCCACCTGCGGATCCCACGCAAGCGAAGATCATGATGTTCCTGCCTTTGATATTTACCGCACTTTTTCTGAATTTCCCATCAGGGCTCGTTATCTACTGGCTGGTGAATAACATTCTATCTATCGCACAGCAGTGGATGATGATGCGCAAAAATCGTAAGGCCGCGACAAGCGCTTCAAAATAAGTATTTATGAAACAGCCCCATGAAGCGAGGTACGCATGGAAGATTTCAAGGAATTTCAGGGAAAGGACTTGGACAATGCCATCCTTGAGGCCAGCAACTACTTCAATGCTCCAAGAGAGCGACTAGAAATCGAAATAGTCGAGGACGCAAAGACCGGCATATTCGGCATTGTTGGCGCCAGAAAGGCGAAAATACGCGCACGTCGCGTCCAGTTGCAGGAGGCGCTTGAGAAGGCGCTCGGGAAGCCTGCGGCATCCGAACTGCGCCAACCCGAGGGAGGGGACCGGGACGGCCAGCGCGGATCCCCGCCGGTCCGGGGCCAGCAGCCGTCCAGGGGAGCGCCCCAGCGGGACGGACGCCGCCCCCAGCAGCCGGAGACCAGAGAGCCCGTCCAGCAGCCGAGGGCCCCCCAGGGGCGAAGGGACGCGAACGGCGATCGGGGCGAACGCAGGGTCCCGGCCCGGACGGAGACGGATGCAGGCCGCAGGCCCCCCCAACCGCAGCAGGGGACGCCGTCAAGGACCGCGCCCCGGGAGCCGGCGGCGCCTCGGCAACCCGCTCCACAGCCGTCGATGCAGCAGATGCCGCCTCGGCAACCCGTCCCCCAGCCGTGGACGCAGCAACAGCAGACGCCGCCTCGGCAACCCGCCCCGCAGCAGTCGATGCAGCCGCAGCCGCCGATGCAGCAGACGCCGCCTCGGCAACCCGTTCCCCAGCCGTCGACGCAGCAACGGCAGACGGCGCCCCGTCAGGCCCCACCCTCCGAGACGCCCTGGGTCCAGGATGCGCCTCCCCCCTTCGATCCACGAGACCCCGGGCCATTGCAGCCGGCGCCCCCGCAGCAGTCCGGCCTTTCCGGAATGATCCCCCCGGAGGCGATGCCCCCGCACCCCGGAACGTATCGGACACCTCCGACGACCCCGCCTTCCGAACCCTGCGGGACGGCTCCGACGACCCCGTCCTCCGGATCCTTCCAGACGCCTCCGACGGCCCCGCCATCCGGCATCGGCGCCCGGGAACGTCCCGGACGCACCGGGGACGACTTCGACGACATGGAGGAGGGAACGCCCCGGACGCCCATGGCGGACCTGGATCCCGAACGCCTCAAGGCCGTCGCCGAAGAGGTCGTCCGCCAGCTCGTCCGCCCCATCGCGGACAACGTCGAGATCGTCGTGGACGTCACAGGGGAGCGGGTGAACGTCTCCCTTCAAGGCACGGAAGACTCCGGACTGCTCATAGGAAGGGAGGGGCAGACCCTGGAGGCGCTGCAGTACCTGGCGTCCCGCATCGTCTGCAGGATCATGGACGGCGCGGTGCGGCTGCAGCTGGACGCCGGGGACTATCGCCGCCACCAGGACGACAGGCTCCGGGAAATGGCCCTCGCCCTCGCCAAGAGAGTCCTGCAGTCCGGCAAGGTCTTCTCCACCAGGCCCCTGTCCTCGTACCACCGGCGCATCGTCCACCTCTGCCTTCAGGAGATTCCCGAGATCCAGACCCGCAGCACGGGGGAAGGCCCATTGAAACGCGTGGTCATCATGCGCGCCCGTCCCGCCGAGAGGTGAGAAGGAGTGCCCACCATCGCCGCCATAGCGACGCCGCCGGGACGCGGGGGCATCGGCATCGTCCGCGTCAGCGGACCCGACTCGAAGGGGCTGCTCGCCCGCATCTTCCTGCCCTTCTCCCCCGGCTTCGAGAACTTCCGCCCCTGGACGATGTACAGGGGCCGCGTCCTGGACGAGATGGGGGAACCCCTGGACGACGCCCTCGCCATATACATGCCGGGTCCCCACACCTTCACCGGGGAGGACAGCGCCGAACTCCACTGCCACGGAGGGAACTTCCTGCTGCGGGCCGTCCTCGCCTCCCTGATCGATCTCGGCGCCCGGCAGGCGCAGCCCGGGGAGTTCTCCCGCAGGGCGTTCCTCAACGGACGCATGGATCTCAGCCAGGCCGAGGCCATCGCCGAGATGATCTCCGCCCCCTCCAGGGAGGCCCTGCGATACGGGCTGAACCGGCTCGACGGCATGCTCGGCAGATTCGCCACGAACATGCGGGAGGCCCTGGACAGGCTGCGGACCGCCGTCTGCCTCGCCATCGACTTCCCCGAGGACGAGCACGAGTGCCTTCCTCCGGAATCGTTCGCCGAGGCCGTGGGGGACATCATCCTGCGGATAGACCGTCTGCTGGCCGGGGCGCGCCGGGCGCAGATCATGCAGACCGGGGCCATGGTCGTCCTCGCGGGGGCCGTGAACGCCGGCAAGTCCAGCCTCGCCAACGCGCTGCTGGGCCGGGATCGGGCCATCGTCTCCGACGCGCCGGGAACCACCCGGGACTATCTCGAGGAGCCCTGCGATCTTCTGGGCATGCCCACGCGCCTCGTGGACACGGCGGGCCTGCGCACGGAAACGGAGGGCGTCGAGGCGCAGGGGGTCGCCATCGCCAGGGAGAAACTCGCCCAGGCAGACCTGATCCTGCTTGTGGTCGACGGCGAACGCCTTGGAAGGCAGGGGGCGAGCCGGACGACATGCCCCGATCCCGTGGCCGCCGAAGTCCTCGCGGCCCATCGGCACTCCCCCATCCTGCTGGTCTGGAACAAGCTGGACCTCTGCGCGCCGGCCCGTCTTCCGCCGCTCTGGGCCAGGAGCTTCCCCAGCGTCGCCGTCAGCGCCCTCACGGGGGAGAAGGTGGACACGCTGGTCAAGGAGATACGTTCGACCCTGCTGGATCGCGAGACGGGGGAGGTGGACGGCGGACTCGCCCCGAACGAACGGCAGGCACGGTGCCTCCTCAAGGCGAAGGAGACGCTGGCGGCCCTGCGGAAGGACATCGAGAGCGGCCAGCCTTACGACTGCTGCGCAAACAGCCTCGACGCCGCGGCCCTGAGCCTCGGGGAAATCACCGGCTACTCCAGCTCGGCCGACGTGCTGGATCGCGTCTTCTCCCAGTTCTGCATCGGCAAGTGACATCGGCCCGTCGCCAACCCGGATAGCGCAAAATGTGCGTCGACCAGCATCGCAAACGGCTCAGCGCCGACGAAATCAACGCGCTTCCCCTGTGCTCTTACGGGGGCAAGGTGAATCTGGTGCGCTCCGAGGCCGACTGGCAGGAGGCGATGCCGGACGTCAAGGACGAGACGCTGCTGGGCTTCGACACAGAAACCAGACCGTCCTTCAAGAAGGGACAGACCAACAAGCCGTCCATCGTCCAGCTGGCCACGAGGCGGGCCGTCTACATCGTCCAGCTGGCCTGCCTCCCCTTCGGGGCCCATCTCGCCGAAGTCCTCGCCAATCCCCTCCAGGTGAAGGCCGGCGTCGGCATCAACGACGACATGCGGGAGCTTGGGCGACTGTACAGCTTCAAGCCCGCTTCCATCGCGAACCTCGGGACCATCGCCAAGGGGAACAGGATGTCCAGCCAGGGCCTGCGAAGCCTTGCAGCCAACCTCTTCGGGCGGCGCATATCCAAGGGGATGCAGTGCTCCAACTGGAGCAACGTCGAACTGACCCGGAACCAGATCTCCTACGCGGCCACGGACGCCTGGATGGGACGGCTCATCTACCTTCGGATGGGAGAGCTGGGACTGGTGGAACGCCCCCCGACAGGGGGGGACACCCGCACGGCCGTCCAGATACTCAAGGACACCGAGGCCGGGGAATGACCTTGGCTCTCTTCAGGTAGTATGTTGATACCCCCATCCTCCCACATATACTTCTGCACCCCCTGTCGTGCGATGCAAAATCATTACGCACCATCGATGTTTTTCTCCTCGTCGCCCATGGCCTCGTTCCACCACCCGGGCAGTTGTCGAGATGTCTGTCCGCGGCGGCG
>JAISTH010000090.1 GCA_031272715.1 Desulfovibrio sp. | reverse complement strand
TGGCTTCTTCCTGCTAAAAAGTCGTTTTTTTATACCTCTCTTGTGGGATCCAAGTCAAAAAATGGTCGGGGTGGGGGGTAGGGGTGGGCGGTGCGGCAGGACCGTCACGGATTTGGGGTCGATAGTAAGATATCGGCGATCTGTTTCCCTCCCATAAATGGAAATGCTTGCTGTACAAGAGCAGCCACGCCTGTTACAACTGGCGCTGCCATTGATGTTCCACTTACAGTCGCATAACTAATCGGCGATGAACTGTCAGTAGTAGTTATAGATGCTCCTGGAGCAAATAGTGTATAGTCTCGTGCGCCATCCGCAAGATTTGAAAAACAATACGGAAAGTTGAGGCTCTTTGTGCTTTGATTTCCGTCATTGTCTATTGCAGATGGATCAAATGCAGAGACGGATATGATATTCAGAGTCAAAGCTCTGAGCTCGTCCGTAGTAAGTTGCCTATTATCGCTTGGCATATTTGGAAAACCGTATGGGGCAATAGGTTCATTCTGCCCAATAAGCTTTACGCCAAATACTAATGATGGTAAGTTTGCAAACCCTATCGGTGAAGTGACGAAATTATTTCCAGCGGCATAGATGAATAGAACATCATTTGTTGTTGCCAAGTCTGAAATTGGGTAATAGTATTTATTAAAACTATTGTCAAAATAGCTACGAATTGACTCATAACCTGGGTCGATAATGTAATCTTCATAAACTATCACATCAAGTGTAAGACCATTCCCGTAGCTATTGTTGACAATTTTTATTTCTGGATGATCAAATAGTGAATAAAATATTTTTCCCATCGTGTCATAGTCAGCACCTAAATTAATGATCGAAGTAAAAAGGTTGGCGTCATAAGCAACGCCATGCATCTCCAACCCGTCTCTATTTGCCGCAATGATTCCGGAAACATAGACACCATGGCTTTCATTCTCCACTGGGAGACCACTCCAGTAGATTTCATAGGACTTTCCCATGAACTCCCTGTGTTCCGGATATGCGGCGGAGTCTATGATGGCGACCCGCACCCCCTTGCCGGTATACCCGGCCGCATAGGCCTCGGCGGCGTTGATCCAGTCAAGGGCGCTCATGGTCTCGGTGCCCCCGAGCTTCAGGTACTCCGGAGTGCGGAAGGACGCGGCATCGGCGGCGAAGGCCGCGGAAGAGGCAAGGAAAATCGCGAGTGCCAGAAGAATCGGCAGCAGGACGCGGCGCATGGACCGAACGCCGTGGCGTCCAGACGGCAGTGCGCATCCCCCGGTGACCATGTCGGGCCCAAGAGGGGCGGCGACAGGGGGTGGCCTGCCATAAGGCGCAATCACGGAAAGGGGATTGTGCAGTCTGCCGTGGCAATCTTTCGTGAGCACACCCTCCAATGCGCATCATGGACGCGTTTTCCGCCAATCCGTCCCAGCATACGCCATGCCGGATACCGTCGCCTGCATGGCCGTCCCTCCGTCGAAGACACGGCCATCCACATCCCTGGAGGGGAGATGGATGTGGATGTCGAAAAGGTACTCCTTTTTTGAGGATTTGTCAAATCCGAAAAACGCCGCGCCCAAAAAGGGGGCATTCCTTCGAAGTCATCATGGTCCGAGGAACTCTGGCCGTTGCGGATGAGGCCGGCCTTGGCGGATGCCGCGACATGCGGCCGGCCGGACCCGAGACGTCGGAACTCCATGCCCCCGGGACGCATAAGCCCATGCGGCTCCCGTCCCCCCCTGGAAAAGGAATGGCGCACCGAGCATCGGCGTGTCCCGGGACGCATAAGCCCATGAGGCTCCCGTCCCCCCCGCCGCTTGCAGGCCCGCCCGAAAAGGAGTCGCCGGTGTCGCAGCATCCCTCCCCGAACTCGAGGAAGGCCCCGAGGACGAGACGCACCTGCGGGAAGCCGGAACCGGTGGCGAGACCGGCGAACGGGGACATGCCCCGGACGTTCACTGCAGTGTTTCGTGCCGGGACGATCCGACGGGAGCCGTTCCGAAGGACCCGAAGCGGGCTTCCCCTCTTCCGGCGTTCCCCGTCGATCCACGGGGATGCTCCCGCGGCATCGATCCCCAGCCTGGCGACGGGATCCGCTCCGGCGGACACCTCCGCGCTTGCGGCGGACCCACGGCCGTGGCGGCGGAAGTCGCCTCCAGGCGTGCCACTCCTCCCGCCTCGTTTCCGAAGGAGGTTCCCGGTCGCCCCGGGATGACGGCGCGCGATCCCGCCCCCGAGACAATGCGCACCAAGGCGAAAGCCACGATGCGTGGCAAATATATCCGCTGGCGGCCGTGGCGGCCGTCAGAACTCGAACCGGAATCCCGCCGTCACCAGGTGGGACGTCGTCATCGGGCCGGTGAGCAGCGAATACTCCAGCGTCAACCGCGTGTTCTCCGTCGGCCGCATCGAAAAGTTCAGGGCCGCCCCCAGACTGTCCCGGTCCAGGCCGTCGATGGGGGCCTCGAAGGCGTTGCCTTGCCTGTCCCGCACGAAGGAGAACCTGGAATCGTCGAGATTCTCCCCCCTGATGCCGGACCAGAAAAGCCTTCCGCCGATGCTCCCGGACCCGAAGTCCCAGGCCACGTCGGCCCCGGCCTGGAGACGGTGCAGTGTGCTCGTCCCTGCCTCGTAGTGCAGGGCGTATTCGCCGTCGTTCTCCGTGGCCGCTCCACGGTCCACACGGTCGAATTCCCAGGACACGAAGGGCCTGACGACGAGTTCCTTCAGGACGCTGAAGCGTCTGCCGAGGTTCGCCGCGACCCCGACGATCTTCGAGTCGAACTCGCTGTGGTGCGTCGCGTTCTCGTAGGTCCGCTCCCGATAGTAGTGCATGCCTCCAAGGAAGCCGGAGAACCCTAATTCCAGCCCCAGGGGGAACTCGATGCCGCCGTAGAGGATGCCGGTGGTGCCCCAGGCCCGCATCTCGGCGTCGTCGCTGTCGATGTGGGGAAAGTCCAGGGCCAGCGCGGCTCCCAGGAAGAAGTTGTCCGACATCCTGTGGTCGATCCCGAAGGTGAGCCCCGGGCCGTTCATGGTGTATTTCCGGTCGCCGTGATGCTGCAGGATTCCGTAGGACGGGGCGACCCACACGCCGCTTCTCCCATCCTGGGCCTCCCATCCGCCATCGCCGACGGATCTCCACTGCAGTTCCGGGATGGCGGCGGCAAGGCTGGCCAAGCCGCTGAACGAACCTGCGGACCGGGCGACCGTGCCCCTGCGGCCGAACTCCCCTGTCCCCGGGGCGAGATTCGTGCCGGTGGGAGCCACCTGGGCGCGGGTTGCGCTGGGGAAGCGGCGCATGGATCTCGCGCTGACCGCGGCGTTGCCGGGGGTGCGCAGAATGGCGGGCAGGGGTGAGTTCTGGGCGTCCGTGCCGCCCCGGGAGTCGTTGTAGACCTCCCTGGTGATGTTGATCACGACGGCCGAGTTGTCCTTGTTCCAGGAGATGCCGCTATAGCTGTAGTCGTAGGGGCCGATGCCGAAGTTCCCTGAGGACTGGACGAGCGTGGCCCTGGTGGCCGGCTTGGCGTTCGTGAAACTCACGGCGGCGGGGGAGGGGCCGAGCTTGTCGCCGTAGGTGAAGGTGAAGGGCTGGTAGGCGATGCGGCTGTTCGTGGCGAGGTTTACCTCCTTCTGGGCGTCGATCACCGCGGCCTGTCCCTCGTAGAAGGTCGTGGAGAACGTCGTGCCGGAGGCCAGGGTGAAGGAGTTGACGGTCATGGTGCCGGAGTAGTTGAGGGTGCCGCCTTTGAGGGAGACGTTGATGCTCGAGGGGCTCGAAATGTTGCCCCAGTAGCTCATGTTGAAGTCAGGATCGCCGGTTGACGATGGCGTCAATCCGTCGCCGCTGACCTTCAGTCCGAAGGTAAGGTCCGTCATGTAGGCGGCCGGGTTCTCTCTCACCGTCTTTATGGGCGAGGCGGCCGGATCCCATCGGGAGATGATGTCGCCGATGACCAAGGCCCCGTTCATGAAATTGATCTCCTTGACGTGGGCGGACGGGCCGATGTAGATGGCGATCTGCCGCCCCTCGTAATTGACGGATTCTCCGGACAGAATCTGACCGTTCGGATTTGAGAAGCCGCCGATCAACCATCCTTGAACGTTGAACTGGTTTACGAGCGGGCCAGATATTGGTAAGTAATCGGGCTGGGTGTTTTGACAATTACCAGATTTACATTCATTTGATGGGTATACGCCGTAGGAAACCATCGCTTCAGGATTATCTTCCCCGACATATCTTGCGCCGAAGTCGAAACGCACAGCGATAGACGATGCGCCAGTCGCCCAGACGGTCCCGATAGTATTAACGACGTGGCCTGAACCGAACGAGACGAGTATTCCTGTTCCATAATCACCGTTAGCGGTTATGAATTTATCTTTGTTTAGAGTTACAGTATTATTGAATCCATCTATCCTTACGCCTGCGGCGAAATCACCATCGGCATAAAGGTTAGCGTTTTGCTTTACATTCCAGTTGCTTCCATAAATGTGCAAGCCTATGCCATAGTCGGTCGTGTTCGGTGTTTCATTGTTGTAGCCAAGCCATTCTCCTTTTGCATTAAGTCCCTTGCTTTCGAAGAAACCGGTGTTGTTAGTAATTTCTCCTCCATTATCACTGTAGAGTGAACGGCCATAGTAGCTGCGCAAATCAATATTGTATCCAAGATCAACGAATGCGGCCAGTTCCACCTCCATGAATGCCACAAAGTTCGTTGCCTGTCCGTGAGTCATGAGGCCATTCCTGATGCCGAAGTGTGAGTTCTCTTGATTGGAATAGTGTGCCATTGGGATTGGCGTGTTACCATTGTCGTCATTGTAGACACTCATCGCAGTGCTACCCCAAAAGTACATATGGCCAGGTGTTTGTTGGCCTTTTGTTGATTCATTGCCGAGGAGGCTGCTGAATCTCGTATCGCTAACAGTGAACCCAGCGGCATGCCCGATTTCATGAATGACCGTTGGCGTGAGGGTGGCGGTCGTCTCAGGAATGTTGGAATTCGGTACCATGTCAAAAGGGTAATTGTTGATCTGAAACACGGAATGCGCACCAGGGATAGGGTCATTTGGGACACCCAGAGAATAGATATTATCTCCATAACCGAAGAGGGCCGCCCAGATCGTACTCCTGGTCCAGTCCTGATATGGTGCCCTTTGTGGTAGAAATATCGCAGATGCATTGTAGTCCGTTGCCGGGTCGATGCCGACACGTATCACGGCAACGGCGTTGGGAACGCCGTGTGGCTTGAGCAGCTGCGCCCAATACCTCAACCCTCCGATCAGCTCCGCCTTGGCCGCCGCGGAGAAGTTTGCCGCCGACACACTGATCGGCTCGTTGGGGTATTGCACATAGCGACGCCCCTTGTTGTACAGGTCGAGGCGGAAGACCTCGTTGCCGTCGAGGTTGAGGATGTAGATGCTCTCGATGCCCGTGGCCGCCCGCGCCCGAGGGACGGGCAGGATCGCCAGAAGCAGCATGATGGCCATGCAGAAGGCGATTGCGAACTTTCTGGAGGAGGGGGGTGTCGTTGCCATGATGCGTCTCCAGTGGACGGTGCCGTTAGATGTTGTTTCCAGGAGTCAAGCTGCGAGGCGGCATCTGCGCCCATTTATAAACGATGACCCGGACGTTGTCAAGATCAGAACTCCAACATGACCTGCAGGGAACCGGAAATTCCCCGCCTTACCCCTGCGTATCCCTGCAGGGCGAGATCCACGGTCAGGGGGCGCTTCGCCGACGGCCGCATGGCGAGGCCTATCTCGCCGACGCCAGTGTCGCCCTTCGTGGAGGGGACATCGAGATCGAATCCGTTCGTCGAGGCCCGCTGCCGCCCATCGAACTCCCGGTCCCAGGCGAGCCCGACATAGGGCCTCGCGACCTCGCCGCCCTCCCAGGCCAGGCGTCCGCCGAGACGCAACCGGGACGAGACCGCGTCCTCGAATTTGATGGGGTCGCCCGTGGAGAGGGTGATCGACTTGCCGTACTGCCGGGTCGAGAGATACCGGCCGTACAGGTCGAGGGAGAAGTCATCGCAGATATCCCAGGCGTATCCGGCACCCACGTGCCAGCCGAAGTAGGGGGTGTCGGCATCGTACTCCGCGCTCTCCCCCTCGAAGTCCACGAGATCCGAAGAACTGTAGCCGTTGCGCAGGCGCCCCGCCCTGGCCGAGGCCTCGACGTGAGGCAGGCCGGGGCCGAGACGCAGGAATTCCAGGCTCCCAAGGACGCCGCCGCCCAGGTGGTTCGCGTTCCCCGCGCCACTCACGGACGTCCTGCCGGGGAAGGAATTGTACGTGTCGTAGGCCCCCTCCCCGAACTCGAAGAAGGCCCCGAGGACGAGACGGCCAAGGGGGATGTCGGAGCCGATGGCAAGACCGGCCATCAGCGACATGCTCCGGACGTCCACGTGGGATCCGGTCTCGTACCTGGACGATCCGACGGACAACGCCGCGAAGGAGTTAAGGCGCATGCCCTCCCCCCTCCCGGCGTCCCCATCGATCCACAGGGAGTCCTTTGCCGCGTCGATCCCCTGTCCGGCGACGAGATCCGCCCCGATGTCCAGAAGCGTCAACCCGGCCAGTCGTCCTTCGGAGAGCGCCTTCGTCTCGGGCAGGACGGTCGCTCCCGCATGGTTCGCAACGAGGCCGCTCCCGTCCGGGGAGAGGGCGAAACGGTACTCGTGGAGGAGGGTGACGCCCTGCTTCGAGGAGGCCGCCTCGTTCGCCGGGCGCGTCACCGTCTTGTCTTCATCGGCTTGCGCGAGAAGGAACGATGCCGCCGGCATGGCCCCGCCGCTCATGCCGCTGATGGCGACCTGCGCATCTGCGAGATTGACGTTGCCGCCGGCGGAGAGGATGTTCGCCCGTCCGTCCGCCCATACGTTGAGGAACAGGGTCCCCTTGCCGGCAAGGCTCTCGCTGTCCGGTGATGTTCCGGCAACCTCCCCGACGACGTTCCCGTTGACGCGCAGGACGCTTCCGGGGTTCGAGCGCAGGCCCGGGGAGACCGTTCCCGCGAAGCGGAGTGCACCCTTGACCTCGCCGTTTCCCGAGAATGCCCCGTCCCTCCCGATGATCACGTCTCCGGCGAGTTTCGCTGCGCGATCGCTCTGGCCCGTTGTGCCAAGCGCAACCTCGCCGCCTTCGACCACCGTGGCACCCTTGTAGCCGTTGTCTCCGGAGAGCGTCAGCGTGCCTCCCCCTTTTTTGAGAAGACCAACGGGAAGACCTGTAAGAGCTCCATAGAACTCTGCCGCCATGTCAGGGTCTATGTAGTCGGGGCCGAAATCGTAGCCGGGATAGACAGTGTCTCCGATCTTCATTTCTTGAATGTTGTTGCTCCAGAGGGCGTTGTATCCCTTGGTGTCCACGGGGTACATGGCATACGACTGCCCATCGTAGGTCTGTCCGTCTTCATTCCTTATCCTGTGGGCGTCCAGCCATCCTGGCCCGAGCACAGCTCTTCCAGCATTCACGATCCCCATCCCAAAAAGTCTGGCATATGTTTCATCGGAAATAATATGGATCTTCTTGTCACTACTAGGGCTATCGTCTACGTCCATAAGTCCAGGGACGAAAATACCCTCTTCTCCAAATTCTTCTCCAAGCAAAAAAGTATTATAAAAATAATTAAAGTCTTTTCCGTCTAGATCTTGGACATATGGCTGAATTATTTTGAATAGTCTTTCTAGTTCATTTTTATTTGTTTCGCTAGCGTTATAATAAGCCCTGAGCATATCTGCAGGTGATTCGAAAGAAGCCATGCTAGATTGAGGAATTATTACATTTCCATTTTTAGCCGCGGGAGGCATGGTCCTTAATAGGAAATGAGGCATATTAGTTATAGGTGTAGCAGTTGACAGGAGAATATCTGCGATTTGTTTTCCGCCTAAGAATGGAAATGCCTCACTTACTAATCCCGCAACACCAGTAACAAATGGAGTCGCCATTGATGTTCCACTTGAGTCAAAATAATAAGTGTCAGATTGATTTCCCGTTGAGTATACCCATGATCCTGGTGCAAGAAGTGTATAATCTGATGCACCTTCTGCAAGGTTGCTAAATGGACTGATAAAAGAAAGACTTGTTGTTTTACCAGAATATGGATCGAAAGAGGACACTGATATCATATCAAGTGAAAGGGATTGAAGTTCACTTATGCTTAGTCGTGATTCAAATTTTGACAAAGGGCTTAATGGAGTATAATAATCATCTTCATCAGGATCTTTCTTTCCTGATATTTGCGCCCCCTTTATTATGCTTGGATAATTCGCAGGTGATGATGGCGAGGGATAGCCATCATTTCCAGCTGCAAAAACAAAAAGAACATCATTCTGTGTAATAACAGTTGAAATAGGCAAATAGTTGTAGTAATTATCTTTAATAAATTCTGTGAATATCGTATTTTCATCTTCACCTTTATTGAGTCTAATAACCAATGTGCCAATGCAATATGCTGTGCTCTTTCCCCAGCTGTTGTTGGCTATTTTGACATCTTTGTGCTCTAAAAGAGATAGAATCTGTTCTGGTAAAAATTTTTTATCAGGGTCTATTCCTGCGCCAAGTGGCATGAGCACTGTTAGCAAATTGGCAGCGAAGGCGACGCCATGCATTCCAAGGTCGTCTTTGTTGGCTGCAGCTATTCCTGATACATGAATGCCATGAGTGTAAATCTCTCCAGAAGGAAATACGAAGTTGCCCCATTCGATGAGATAGTCCTTCCCGAGAAACTCTCGATGTCCGGGGAAGGCACTGTCGTCCATGATGGCAAGTCGGACGCCGGCCCCGGTGTACCCCAATGCGTAAGCCTCATTTGCGTTGATCCAGTCGAGGGCGCTTTTGGCCGCAAAGCCGCTGATCCTCATGTACTCCGGGGTGCGGAAGGAATCGGCATCGGCGCAAGTCGAGACAGAGGGGACGAAAGAAACGGCGGCGGCCAGCAGGAGAGAGAGCAGGGTCCGCCCGATGGATCGGATGAAGGGTTCTTTCGGCGACGAACGTCCGTGTCCCATCGCGACCCCCCCTGCAATGCAGGCATTATGCAAGGATCGGGACATGCTCGAGAACTTCCCGTGATTGTCGATGGCGTTATTCGTGAACATGTCACATCTTCTCGTGATTAGTTCTCAATTCCTCACGCATCCCATGGGATCAGAACTCGAACATGATCTGCAGGGAACCGGAGATTCCCCGCCTTACCCCTGCGTATCCCTGCAGGGCGAGATCCACGGTCAGGGGACGCTTCGCCGACGGCCGTATGGCAAGACCGATCTCGGCAACGCCCGTATCCCCTTTCGTGGAGGGGACATCGAGATCGAATCCGTTCGTCGATGCCCGCTGCCGCCCATCGAACTCCCGGTCCCAGGCGAGACCGACATAGGGCCTCGCGACCTCGCCGCCCTCCCAGGCCAAGCGTCCGCCGAGTCGCATCCGGGACGAGACCGCGTCCTCGAATTTGATGGGATCGCCCGTGGAGAGGGTGATCGACTTGCCGTACTGCCGGGTCGAGAGATACCGGCCGTACAGATCGAGGGAGAAGTCATCGCAGATATCCCAGGCGTATCCTGCCCCCACGTGCCAGCCGAAGTAGGGTGTGTCCGCATCGTACTCCGCGCTCTCCCCCTCGAAGTCCACGAGATCCGAGGAACTGTAGCCGTTGCGCAGGCGCCCCGCCCTGGCCGAGGCCTCGACATGAGGCAGGCCTGGGCCGAACCGCCGGAATTCCAGGCTCCCCAGGACGCCGCCGCCCAGGTGGTTGGCGTTCCCCGCGCCGCTCACGGACGTCCTGCCGGGGAAGGAATTGTACGTGTCGTAGGAACCCTCCCCGAACTCGAAGAAGGCCCCGAGAACGAGACGGCCAAGGGGGATGTCGGAGCCGATGGCAAGACCGGCCATCAGCGACATGCTCCGGACGTCCACGTGGGATCCGGTCTCGTACCTGGACGATCCGACGGACAGCGCCGCGAAGGAGTTAAGGCGCATGCCCTCCCCCCTCCCGGCGTCCCCATCGGTCCACAGGGAGTCCTTTGCCGCGTCTATCCCCTGTCCGGCGATGAGATCCGCCCCGATGTCCAGAATCGTCAACCCGGCCAGTCGTCCTTCGGAGAGCGCCTTGGTCTCGGGCAGGACGGTCGTCCCCGCATGGTTCGCAACAAGGCCGCTCCCGTCCGGGGAGAGGGCGAAACGATAGTTGTGGAGGAGGGTGACGCCCTGCTTCGAGGTGGCCGCTTCGTTCGCCGGGAGCGTCACCGTGCTGCCGGCATCGGCTTTCGCGAGGAGGAACGATGCCGCCGGCATGGCCCCGCCGCTCATGCCGCTGATGGCGACCTGCGCTTCCTCGAGATTGACGTTGCCGCCGGCGGAGAGGAGGTTCGCCCGACCGTCTCCCCAGACGTTGAGGAACAGGGTCCCCTTGCCGGCAAGACTCTCGCTGTCCTTTGATGTTCCGGCAACCTCCCCGACGACGTTCCCGTTGACGCGCAGGACGCTTCCGGGGGTCGAGCGCAGGCCCGGGGAGACCGTTCCGGCGAACTGCAGGTCGCCCACGACGTCGCCGTTCCCGAGGAACGCCCCATCCCTCCCGACTATCACGCTCCCCGCGAGCTTCGCGGCGCCATCTCTCTGCTCCGGGGTCCCCAACCTGATGGTGCCGCCGGCGACCACGGTCGGCCCCGTGTACTCGTTGCTTCCGGAGAGAGTCAGCGTGCCTTCCCCGCTTTTGAGAAGTCCCACGGATTTGCCGGTGAGCAGGCCGTAGTACTTATCGACAAAATCGGGATCGGCGTATGGGCCGAATGTATAGCCGGGGTATGTGGCGTCCCCGACCTTGACCTCCTGGATGTCGTTGCTCCAGACGGCATTGAAGCCCTTCGTGTCCACGGGGTACATGGCATACGAATTGGTGCCGTCGTACGACTGCACGTCCCCATTCTCGAGCCGATTCGCATCCAGCCACCCAGGTCCTCGCACGGCATTGCCGGCGTTGACGATCCCCATCCCGAAGAGACTTGCGTATTCGGCATCGGTCACGAGGTGTAGCGTAATCGCATCGTTTGATGGTATACCATCTTTATTTGCCCAATTTGAAATTTCAATTTTCAGATAATAAATAAATTCATTAAAATCTTGTGGGGTGCCATCCAATTTATCTTGCAGAAGGCGCTCGTGTAAGAGTCTGAGTTCTGCTTCGCCTCCTGAAGACTTCATATAATTGTCGATAAAATCATCGAGATTCGTCCCTCCTTCTGCGAAACTATCAAGAGATGACTGTGGAATGATCACGTTTGGTTTTGAGAATGAAGCATCTGATGCCCGGTGAGGGAAACGGAGAAGAAATGCTGGCAGTTCGTCGAATTTTATTTGAGTTGCAGTTGAGAGGATTACGTCGGCGATCTGCTTCCCGCCCATGAATGGGAACGCCTCACTGACGAGGGCGGCGACACCTGTGACGAACGGCGCCGCCATGGATGTTCCGCTCATGGTCGCATAGCTTTCTGGCGTGGTCGGGACGGTCGACCATATGTCCCTCCCAGGGGCCAACACGGTATAGTGTGCAGCCCCATCGGCAAGGTTGCTGAAGGTGCTGATGAAGCTGAGGCTAGACGTAGTAGATATCTCTGGCTCGAACGATGCCACTGATATCATATTCAGTGAAAGTGCTCTTAGTTCTTCTTTTGAAAGTTTTCCATTGAATGAGTATGCTTTCATAGTCGTTCCACCAACCATTTTTGTGCCAGTGACAATGGCTGGATAGGTGATCGGCGATGCTGGTGAGGACATTCCATCATTACCCGCAGCGAAAACGAAGAGGACATCGTTTGTCATTGCAACTTTTGCGATGTTGGGAAAAACGTACGCTTGGGTCTCCAGGAACGAGTCCTGCAAATTTGAATTCCCTGTGAGATTGTTAGCAACGAGGTCTCCAAGAAAAAAGAATGTCGGGATAATAATATTAAATTTTATATTCACGGCCCAGCTGTTGTTGACGACATGGACGTCTGGGTGATCCAGCAGCGAGAGGATGCGTTGGGCGAACATTTCATCGGGATCCGTGCCCTCTACTATGAGGTGGGAGGAATACAGGTCGGCATCGAAGGCGACGCCGTGCATGCCGAGGCCATCCTTGTTTGCGGCTGCGATCCCCGCCACATGGACGCCGTGGGAGTGCGAACCTGGACTCTCGCCAACGGGAAGGGTCAGGTAGTCTTTGCCAAGAAATTCCCTGTGTTCAGGATAGAAGCAATCGTCGAGGATGCCGATGCGCACCCCTTTGCCTGTGAAGCCGAGGGAGTAGGCCTCGGCGGCATTGATCCAGTCGAGGGCGCTCCAATCGGCGGTTCCGCCGCTGGCCATGTACTCCGGCGTGCGGAAGGACTCCTTGTCCGCGCCAGACGCAGGCGAGGGGAGGAGAGAGATGGCCGAGGCCAGAAGAAGGGAAACCAGGAAGAGAGGAAGGACGGAAAGCGGGAAGAGGCGAAGGAGGGCAAGCGGGAAGAGAAGGAAGCGATTTACGGCGAGGGCCGGGCGCGATGGAATTTCGCGACCCATTTTACCCCCCCCCCCGCAAGAATCATGCCAAGGCAGGGGGATGCCGTCCATCGTCAACGGCGCACGCCATGGGGAAAATCGCCAGGACGACTCTGGCGGATTGCCGGCGTCGGTTCTCGAATGCATGTCGCCGCTCCTTGCGTCGATTCGCCGGACGGGCAAATCGGACGTTGCGGGTTCTGGACGTGGGGGGCGCCGTCTAGGGGCGATCCATCTGTCCGGCGCGGTGCCGGCTTTCCCGCCTCCACGGGAACGTTAGGGACTGCGAATCGTTGGAAAGAATACACCGTTCCGCTAACGTGTCAACAAAAACATACCAGCAGGCCATGGCCTGCGACCCCGTCGACTTTCTCCGCGTTGCCTCTCCGGCCTTGCAACGGCAAGGCGGCCAGGCCGGCGATTCCTTGAATGTCTCGCGAACAACCTTCGATAAAGTCTAGACAAAATCAGGATGTCATCCCGGCATCCACGCCCACGATTCCCGCCTGGACGCCCTGCGGGCGGCGAAGAGGGAGGAAGACTCCGTTTCCGCAGCGAGGCAAGGCGCGTCCGGCGAATTTCTTGGCGTGGACTGCAAAATCCGACGGTTTCCGCCACCATGGCCGCTCCCGAGGAAGACAAGGAATTCCTTGCCTGTCCCCTCGATTTCCTGCTACGATGTTTTAAGGTCCGGGACTTGTTCTTGCCGGACGAAAGAAAACACGCCGCCACCCCGGGAGGCATCGGATCCCCGCCCGATGCGAGGGGGAAGGCGGATGCGGAGGTGGGCGACCATGTTCGCCATTGCAGAGGACAGGCAGAATCGCATTCTCGTGTTGCGACTGACCGGCGACGTCTCCTTCGACGACGCCCCGGCACTCATGGATCGCCTCGAGGCGGAAGTCATGACCCAGGGGGTCAGGGTGGTCGCCCTGGATCTCTCGCATCTGGGGGCGATCTGCCCCACCGGCCTCGGCGCGATCATCCGCACCAAGACGGTGGCGGATCTCGGAGGGCGCCGTCTCGTCCTGCTTGCGCCATCCGAGCGCATCGAGAAGTTGATGAGCGAACTCGACATCGAGGGCTTCTTCCCGTCCTACGACACGGAGGCGGAACTGCACGGAGCGGTCGCGGAGGCCGACGGCGGCACGGGGGCCGGAAAGGAGCCCGTCGCCGCGGCCAAGGGCGCGACAACGACGACGCCCCAGTCGCAGTTGAAGCGGTTGAAGCCGGATTGGCGGTGAAGGGATCGCCCGGGATGTCCGCCTGGGCGCAAGGAGCGCGTCCGGGGAGCGAATCCCCTGGCGCGTCGCCTTGGCGGCGGACGCCGTCATTGCCGTCCGGCATCCGGGGAACGGCCAAGGGCGGCATCCTTTGCGGGGATCGGGACTCTGGCGATGGTCTCGTCGGCAGTCGTCATCGCCACCGGGTTCACGTCGCGATCGACTCGCCCTTCCTGCGGCGAACGACGGGAACAACCCTCCAAATCCGGGCCGGTGAGGCAATCCCCCGGCCGCATGCCCTTCGCATTGGGGCGCACGTCGCCCCCATGCGCACTCCAATGCGCCTTCGGACGCCCCTCCATGGCGGACGGTCCAGGGAAGACATCCCGCATCCCTTCGATCCCTGAGCCGGGACGGACCTGCGCCCTGTGACGTGAACTGCCACCCCACGCCGCGACCTGCCGCTCCCTGCGGCGCAAGCCGCAGGCCATGCTTGCGTCTTCGCCCGACCGGTGCTGGAATGCCCCTCCGGCGAAGATGCGCCCCGGACGCCTGGACGCAGGAACCTCAATGATGGTAGGGGATGTTCCCGAGGATGCACAGGGCCCTGTAGAGCTGTTCCAGCAGCACGACCCTTGCCAGTTCGTGGGGCAGGGTCATGGAGGAGAGGGAGATGATTCTCGACGCCCTGGCGAGGACGGATGGGTCGAGGCCGTAGGGGCCGCCCACGACGAAGGCCGGAGGGCCCGGGGAGGATGCGTCGATGCCGCGGAGCAGATCCGCGAGTCCTTGGGAGGTCAGTGGCGTTCCGCCTTCGTCGAGAACCAGGAGGGCGTCTCCGGGCTCCGGGCATTCCAGCAGGCGTCGGCCTTCCTCGGCCTTGCGGCGATCCGTGGGCAGGGAGGGGTTGCCGTCCCGGACCTCGCGGCAGTCGATGCGCCGCATGCGGCCGATGCGCTGGATGTAGTGGGAGGCGGCGTCCTTCCAGAACGGGGTCTTCAACTTCCCGACGCAGAGGAGACGGATGGGTTTCCCTGTCATGAATGCATGCCTGTCCCTGACGATGGAGGACGCCTTTGCCCGGTTGGGGGAAGGCGGGATGCTGGTCTTCCCCACGGAGACCTTCTACGCCTTGGGGTGTCTTCCGCAGGACGCAAGGACCTTGGAGCGGCTGTTCGCCGTCAAGGGGCGTCCGCCGGATCGGCCCCTGCCGCTGCTTGCGGGGGATTTCTGGCGGGTGCTGGAATCCTTCGCGCTCTCCCCGGCGGAGGAGGCCCTTTGCCGGCGGTTCTGGCCGGGGCCGCTGACTGTGCTGCTGACGCCGAGGATAGCCTTTCCGGACCTGATACGCAACAGGCGGGGCAGGGTGGCGGTGCGCGTCAGTCCCCATCCCGTCGCGGCGGCATTGGCGTCGGGATGCGGCCTTCTCACGGCGACGAGCGCGAACATCTCCGGCAGGCCCCCGGCGAGCCGTCCGGAGGACCTTGACGAAGAGCTTCTGGCGCGTCTCGGGGAGGGGGACGGGGTGCTTCCGGATCTGCCGCATCCCGAAGGGGGATTGCCCTCCACCATCGTGGAACTGCCGGAAGGGGAGGGAGGGTTGCGCATCCTGCGTCAAGGGGCCATCCCCGCATCCATGCTCGCCATTGGTGGTTGAGAATCCCTTCCGGGAGGGGATTCGGGGGTTCCTCGGAAGACGTTCCGTGGCCGGGGAGGGAGCGTCGCGATGGGGGGCTTCCTCGCTGCCGTCGTGCATGGCTCGCCGCAAGGGCGTATCCGGGAAAATCGGGACATCCTTCGCCAGAGGGGCACAGGGAGTGCGCCTCGTTGAGGCATCCCCGTCGATCCGGCGTTCTCTCTGTCGCATCCATGTCCCCGTCCCGCACTGCATCGCGGACATCGTGCGCTTGGCCTTGCGGATTCCGGCCTGGGGATTTCCGCGTCTCGGGCCTTGGCGGATCCGGTCCGTTTCCGAATGGTGCGGCCCGGAGGCGCGAGGCCGTTCCCCGTGGGGGATTGCGCTCGGCATTGGCCCGTCCCTCTTCCCGTGGGGTCCGTCCAAGTCCCGACATGCCGGGCCGGGAAGCGCATCACCCTTGCCATGGCGTCTCCCACGTGGTATCCCCATGCCCGTCCGGGACGTCCGGCATGCCGCCGGCGGCCGCCTGCCGCATGCCGCCTGAAGCCGCATGCCGCCGCGTTTCCCCGGGACGCCGGAATCCCCCATGACACTCCGCATCTTCTCCGACCTGCACATCGAAGACTGGCCCTTGCCCGGCTTCCGCAGGGATCGTGACGCCCCTCCCTTCGTGCCGTTCGTCCTGCCCAAGGCCGGCCCGGAAGACGTGCTCGTCCTTGCCGGGGACACCTGCGAGTTCAAGGGGCTTGACCGCTTGAAGGCGTTTCTCGGCCCATGGTCGAAGGACCGTCCCATCATCCATGTCCCCGGGAACCACGAGTACGGCCATTCCCGCACCATGGCGACCGGGGAGGCGCTCTTCCGCCGCTGGGCGCGGGAGCATTTCCCCGGCCTCCGGCCTCTGGCCGGGGAGGGGGAGGAGGTGACGATCGGCGACGTGTCCTTCCTCGGCGGGACGATGTGGACGGACTTCTCCGGGAGGGATCCGGAGGTGTTGCGCAAGGCCTACGACTACATGCCGGAATACCGCCGGGTCCGCATCGACACGCCTCGCGGCCCGAGAGAGCTCTTCCCCGAGGACACACTGCGCCTGCACGAGCAGTTCATGGATCGCCTCGAGGCGTGGCTCGCCCGGGACGACGGCCTGTACAAGGTCGCGATCACGCACACGGCTCCCGCGCACTTCCCGCAATCCCGCCACGACAGAAAAAAGGCCGGAGCGTACGTCTGCACCGACGTGGAGGGCATCCTCGCCGAAGGCAAGGGGCCCGGTCTGTGGATCCACGGCCATACCCACGAGAGCGTGGATTTCGTCCTCGGCAGGACGCGCATCGTGTCGAATCCCCTGGGGTTCTGGGACGTCAGCGCGTTTGAGGTTTCGCCGGGGGCCAGGGTGTACGATGCGGGCTTTACGGGCGTCAAGTTCGGGAAGTTCGACGGGGAGGGTCTCGGCGTGGAGGTCCCGGCGAAGGCGGATGAGGCCGACGGGGAGGGTCTCGGCATGGATGTCCCGGCGAAGGCGGGCGGCTGGAGACGTCTGTTCGGCCTGGCGTGATCCGGGGCAGGGTGCAGGAAGGCGGGACGGATCTTGGCGGGTCTTGGGGGATTGCCGCGACGTCCGCATGGCGTGGGGCGTGATGTTTGATTCCGCGGGATGGGGCATGTGCATCCATGTCACATGCAAGGACGATACGAAATCCTGCGGATCTGATCGATCGCGGCCATTCCTGTCATGCCGGGCGGATATCTCCATGCTCTTCCATGCGTGAAACGATTCCGCATCGGATCGATTCGGATCGACATTGCCTCTGCCGATGCGATGCCCAAGGGGTTCCGTGCGGATGGGCTCCGCGGAGCCGTGGGGATCGCCGACCGCAGGGATGGGCCCACGGGATCGGACAAGCCCATGCATTGCAGGGATGGGACACGGCCAGGGAGTCCCGGGTGTCCCCGGAAGGGCCGAAGGCCCGAAACGCCCCCGGACGGGCGATCGCCGTCGCCGGACGGCCGAAGGCCTTCTCCCGCATCCCGGAACGCTTTCCCGACGCCATCCCCTCCCATCACGCCCCATCCATCCGATGCCGCCCGACCTCGCCGGGCATGCCGGGAACGCCGGAAACGGCATCTCCCTCGATCCAAAAAACGACGTTCCCCGGCCGGAGCCGGGGAACGGTTGGCATCTGCGGCGCGGCCCAAGGCCGGGCCCGGATCAGAAGTGGTCCTGACGCTTGTCCTGGACGGCGTTGGAACCCGTGTGGCACGGGGTGCAGTCCATCTTCCCCTTGAGCCCCGAGTGCTTCCACTCCTTCAGGTTCTCGCCGTGACAGCCCTTGGCCGTGCACTTCTCGGCGACCTCGGACTTCTGCAGCACGGGCTTGAACGCCCCCGCCATCTCGGCCTGGATGATCTCCAGGGTCTTCTTCGCGACGTCGGCGGTGATGCGGGCGCACCGTTCGCTGCGCTCGGTGCTCCGGGCGTCGAACTTGCTGGCCGCACACCATTTCCCCACGGAGACGTGGCAGAGGATGGAGTCCGAGACGCTGGACGGGAGCGGCCCTTCGACCTTGGTGGTGCCGGGCTTGGGGGCGTAGATCGGCAGGGCGGTCGTCTCGTACCAGCGGAAGAGTTCGAAGATCATGGCGTCCCGCTTGGCCCTGGGGTAGAAGAGGGCGAGGGTGGCCGCGCCGCCCAGGAGCGCGCCGCAGGTTCCGCCCCACTCCGAGATGCCGCTCTTCCCGAATTCCATCATGGAGAAGGGGAAGTCCTTGTAGGGCGCGCCGTACTTCTCCCCCATCAGGCCGACGATGCTGTAGAGCACCCCGTACCCGCATCCGTACCCCTTGTGCCAGAAGCCGGCGTGGGCGACGTCGACGCAGGTCCCGGCGTCGATGGGTTTGGGCTTCCAGGAGAAATCCCCCCCGGTCTGGACGAAGCGTCCCTCCGGCCCGGCGGGAGCCTTGGCCGCGTCCGCCGCGAGGGCGGGCCCGGCCAGCGCGGTGACTGCACAGCCTCCCGCGATGCCTCCCATCAACCCGAACATTTCCCGTCTCGTGAAATTCGCCATGCGTTCCCCTCCTTGTCGTTGCGGTTGCCTGTTTGCGATGCTTATGTCCTTGACGCAGAAAACCTCCGGCCCTCCGGCCGCCCGGATCGGCGATTCCCATGCTTGCCGCCCGGGATTGCCCGTCCCTGCGCCGCGCTTACGGGGATGCCCGGCGGCCCGACATCCCGGCATGCCCGTCTCTGACGTCCACGACATCCAGAAAAGGGCCGGCCTGGCGGGACGCCTCGGATCCATGCACACCCGCGGAACGTGCGCCAGGACGTCCTCTTCGGCCATGCAGGCCATCGATGGCAGGTCCTCCTGCACGGGAACGGCCTGCGCCATGGTCGCCATCGGCCCGGGGTTTTCTCCGAGGCCCTCCCGTCGCGGCATGGCTGCGGCCCCATCGCCCACAGGGCGCATAGGGTGCCGGATCCTGCCTCGATACGCCCCGTCGCGTCCCCCGTCAAGCATTCTTTCGCGAAAGGCCGCCACCCGCCCCTTGCCTTGCGCAAGCCAAAGGAGTACGGTGCCTCCATGCAAAAATCCGTCACATGCCCCCACTGCAAGCGGAGCTTCAAGCAGTTCGCGAACCCCGTCCCCACCACCGACGTCGTGATCCACTACCACGGCCGAGGCGTCGTCATCATACGGCGGGCCAACCCTCCCCTGGGATACGCCCTCCCCGGCGGCTTCATCGAGGAAGGGGAACAGGCCGAGGCCGCGGCCGTGCGGGAGATGCGGGAGGAGACCGGCCTCGACGTGGAACTCACGGGCTTGCTCGGCGTCTACTCGAGACCCGGACGGGATCCGCGCCAGCACACCATGAGCGTCGTCTTCGTGGGATCGCCCCGGGATCCCGACGCGATCAAGGCCGGGGACGACGCCGCCGAGGCCGCGTATTACCAGCTTGACGCCCTGCCGTCCCCCCTCGTCTTCGACCATGCGGCCATCCTCGAGGACTTCCGCAGGCACCTCGAGGGCGCACGCCCCCTCGCCCCCATCGAACCGCTCCGGTAGGTCCGGCCCATGGGCTATCCCGACCTCGCATCCTGCCTCGCCGATCTCGAGGCACATGGCCAGTTGCGGCGCATCGACGCCCCCATGGAACCCCGCCTGGAACTCGCCGCGATCCAGAGGCGGCTCTTCCGGGCCAAGGCTCCGGCCGTCCTCTTCTCCAACGTCCGGGGCACCCCCTTCCCCGTGCTGGCCAACCTCTACGGCACCCCCGAGCGCACGAGATTCCTCTTCAGGGACGCCCTGCCGCGCCTGCACGCGATGCTTAGGGCAAGAGCCCGTCCGGACGCCGTCCTGCGCCGTCCCTGGGACATCCCCGCCATCCTCCGGGGACTCCTCCACATGCGGCCGAAAACCGTCCGTCACGCCCCGGTCCTCGAACGCAGCTGTCCCCTCGGGGACCTGCCCGGGATCGTCTCCTGGCCCCTCGACGGCGGCCCCTTCATCACCCTCCCCATCGTCCACACCGAGGACCCCGGAAATCCCGGCCCCGCCAACGCCAACCTCGGCATGTACCGGGTGCAGCTCCGGGGCAACGACTATGCCCCGAACCAGGTCGGACTCCACTACCAGATACACCGGAACATCGGGGTCCATCACGCGAAGGCCCTCGCCCTCGGCCGCCCCCTTCCCGTCCACGTCTACGTGGGCGGCCCCCCGTGCCTCGCCCTTGCGGCCATCATGCCCCTGCCCGAGGGCATAGGCGAGATCGGCTTCGCCGGGATCCTCGGCGGGCGTCGCGTCCCCGTCGCAAGGCGTCCGGGCTTCCCGCTCCCCTTCCTTGCCGAGGCGGATTTCTGCCTGAGCGGCCGCATCGAGCCGCAACTTCTGCCCGAAGGCCCCTTCGGGGACCACGTGGGCTACTACAGCATGACCCACGACTTCCCCGTGCTCCGGGTCGACCGCGTCCTCCACCGCAGGGACGCCGTCTGGCCCTTCACCGCCGTGGGCCGTCCCCCCCAGGAGGACACCGTCTTCGGGGAGTTCATCCACGAGCTCACCGCCCCCCTCGTGCCCAAGGTATTCCCCGGCGTCCGGCAGGTCCACGCCGTGGACTGCGCCGGGGTCCACCCGCTGCTGCTGGCCGTCGGGGAGGAACGCTATCTCCCCTACGAGGCGAGGCGTCGGCCGAGGGAACTTCTCACCATGGCCATGCACCTGCTGGGGACGACCCAGACGGCCCTCGCGAAATACCTGATCCTCGCCGCCGCCGAGGACGCCCCGGGACTGCGGGCCGACGACGTCGAGGGGATGCTGGCCCACGTGCTGGAGCGCACGGACTTTTCGGAGGATCTGCATTTCGTGACCAGCACCACCAGCGACACGCTGGACTACACCGGCATCGGCCTGCACCGCGGCTCGAAGCTCGTCTGGGCCGCGGCCGGCCCGCCACGTCGCCTCCTCGGGTCGGAGATCCGCGACGCGCCGAGACTGCCCGAGGGATTTTCCGGTCCATGGCCTTTCCTCAAGGGGATCGCCATCGTCGGGGGCCCAAGGAGCCGCCGCGGCCGGCACGAGGAGGACGGGGACATGCCGTCGCTCCTCCGGGTCCTCGAGACATGGCGGGAACGGGAGTCCTTCCCCCTGGTGGCGGTGGCGGACGATCCCGAAACGGTCAGGGGGAGCCTCGCGGACTTCCTCTGGACCACGTTCACCCGATCCGATCCGTCCATGGACTGCCACGGGGCCTTCGCGTCCTTCCGGGGGAAGCACTGGACATGCGAGGCCCCCCTCGTCGTGGACGCGAGATCGAAACCCTTCCACGCCCCGCCCCTGGAGGAGGATCCCGAGACAGTGCGCCGCGTGGAGGCGCTTGCGGCCCCCGGGGCCCCCTTGCATGGGCTCTATTGACGGGGCGGAAGGAAAGGGATGCGTAGAGGAGTGCGGAGATCAAGGGAAGGGCAGGGCAAGGACGAGGACGGGCAGGCAAGGAGATGCGGGAGACATTGGGGGAAGGCGGGCATGGAGGATCTGCCGGATGCGGGCACGGGGGACATGCCTGAGGTCTTGGCACGTTTCTTGCCTCGAAGAATCTGTCGATGCGGGCACGGGGATATGCCCGGATGGATGCATCGGGCCGCCTTGGCGGATGTCGGGCACGGCGGACGTTGGCGAAGACTTGGGGGCGGCTGTCGGCATGGACGGCGAGGATGCCCAGGAGGATGCCCGGAAGGATGCCTTGCAGGCCTCGATGGGAGGGGACGGGGCGTCCGAGGGTGCGCCCCAAGGGGATACGGACATGTACGGAACTTGCCGGGCGATGGCCGAGGGGCGATGGGCGACGACCACGATCCCTGACGGCACCCGGGGCCGGTGCATGCGCCGGATCGAGCCAAGTGGCAGGCCGCTCCGGGACGGGGCCAGAACCGGGACCCTTCGGCGTTTTTGGGGAGGGATGACGAATTTTGCGGGATCCCTTGCTTCTTCGCCTGCCCTACGGCATCATGGCCAGCAAAGGGAATGCCGACCGAGGACATGGACTGTCGCGCAGGACGCCCGGGAGACGTCCATGTAGAAAGAGTGCGGCATGGGGCACAAGCCCCGACTGGTTACGCAGCGAGAAACAAGGACGTTCGCCATGCCGGCAGATTCCACGAACGGGACGGCCCCGGCCGTCCAGTCCCGGATCGTGCCCCCGCAGACGGATGCGGGGCAGACTGCGCCCTTGGGTGCCGATTTGGGGCAGACCGGCTCCCTGGATGCTTCGTTCCCTCCCCCAACCTCTCCCCTGAAGCGAAGTGGCTGAGTGGACAGATGAAGGGCATGCAGTCGCAGATGCAGTCCCAGATGGGCGGCTTGCAGACCCAGATGGACGACTTGCGGACCGAAATGCATGAGGAGATGAAGTCATCACGAATGTCTACCATTGGCATGTCCATCGGCGCAGTTTTCGTCTCCTTGGGCATCTGTTTGACGCTAGTGTATTTCCTGTTCAACCTCCAGTACGATCGCTACAAGCAACTCAGTGATGATGCCGCTGCGAAGTACGACTTACGCTTCCAGATGTACGATCGGCGTGTTGATGACGCCCTGAATGCATTCAAACAGTTCGTGAAGGATTCCGAAGAGGAGACAAAAAGGCTGAAAGAGTCTCTTCGGCAGAAGACCAAGACACTCAACGAGGCGAACGGGGATGTCTCCAGAGATGCCGTGGAAAAGGCCGACGAGGCCAAAGCCAAGGGCGATGCCATCAACTAGGGGGCGGATTTCTCCTTGAAGACTTCGCCTCGTCCCATATTTCCCGGGAAACAGCCTACCCTGCGGAAATCCTGCCATGCGCCCCATCCCCCGTACGTCGTGCTTGTCGCGGAGGAGCGGGGTGCGACGCTTTTTCGCCGAGGTCCACCCGTCGGCGCGGTCACAAGGGCGAACCCCCTCCCACAGCACGCAGCCACGGGGAGCGGCATCCTGCGTGCGCACCATGTCCCGCCTCTCCGGCACATCCCGTCCTTCCGCGACATGCCCCGGGCCCTGCGACACGACATGCCGCCGCCCCTCCCGGCGAAGTTCCCGTGGGCGGTGTGCCCCGGAAATCGCCACATAGGCCCATCCCCGCAGAACCCCGATGCACGGCGGCCCCGTCAAGGCGGTCCCGCCCGCATGGCGACCGCAAACGCCTGCACGGATCGCTTCCGCCCTGATGCCACTCCGCAAAAAAGCTTTCGTCGCCAGTTTCCACCCCGTTGCAACATCCCCTCCCTTGTGGTAGAGTTGGCGATTGCGCCGGATGTACCATGAGGCCCCGGAAGCATCGCGACATCCGGTTCCTTCCCCATGGCACCTGCGGGACGCCGGACGATGCCGAGGCACATGTCGACCAGCGGCCCGTCGGGGTCCGCCTTCGGCCCCGGGGGCCGACGCCGTGCGGCATCCTCCGTCCCGCCCTCGACGGCCGCCCGGCGCGCCCACCGGAGAGTGCCCGGCTCCGGCATGGCCGACTCTTCGGCACGATGGGCACCAGTCGGACCGGACGAACCTGACCCCTTCCCCTCGAACCCCGCCAAAGCCGCGGTACCAAAGGGCCGGAGGGCATCACGGACAATTCTCCCCGGGGCGGCAATTTTTTTCTTGAGCCTGCGGGCGGAATGGAGTAGATAGGAACTACGCCCCCACCATACCCTCGCGACGCAGGGACTTGGCGGATCGGCGCGATCGGCAGGGGCAATGCGTTTTCACAACCTAGGAAGGAACACACGGAGGGCGCGATTCCTCCCCGGCACCGTCCGGGGCCACCACGCGCGAACATCATGTCTGAAGCCCCGGAACGCAATCTGGCACTGGACATCGTACGCATCACCGAAGCCGGCGCGCTGGCCTCGGCCCGATGGCTCGGACGCGGGGACAAGAACGCCGGGGACAATGCGGCCGTGGAGGCCATGCGGGTCTCCTTCTCGACGCTGAACATCAAGGGCAGGATCATCATCGGCGAAGGGGAGAAGGACAAGGCCCCCATGCTCCACAACGGCGAGGGCGTCGGAGGCGGGGAAGGCCCGGAACTCGACGTGGCCGTGGATCCCGTGGAGGGGACCAACCTGCTGGCCTACGGACGGCCCAACGCCATCTCCGTCGTCGGCGTGGCCCCCAAGGGGAGCATGTTCAACCCCGGCCCGAGCTTCTACATGCAGAAGCTCGTGGTGGGCCACGAGGCGAAAGACGTCATCGACCTGGACGCCCCCACCAAGGTCAACCTCGCGAACGTCGCCAAGGCCCTCGGCAAGAGCGTGCAGGATCTCGTGGTCTTCATGCTCGACAAGCCCCGACACGAACGCCTCATCGAGGAGGTCCGCGCCGCCGGGGCACGCATCCAGCTGCAGACGGACGGCGACGTCATCGGCGCCCTCATGGCCGTCGACGCCCGATCCGAAGTGGACATCATGATGGGGACCGGAGGCACGCCCGAAGGCGTGCTGGCCGCCTGCGCCATCAAGGGCATGGGAGGGCAGATCCTGGGTCGCCTGAACCCCCAGTCCTACGTGGAGAAGGAGGCCATCAACGACGCCGGCATCGATGCCCGGGAGGTGCTCACCGTCAACGACATGATCCGCAGCGACGACGCCTTCTTCGCCGCCACCGGCATCTCCGGGGGGGACTTCCTCCACGGGGTGAAGTACAGTTCCAAGTACGCCGTGACCCATTCCCTCGTCCTGCGATGCAAGACCGGAACGCTCCGCTATCTGGAGTCCTACCACAACATGGACAGGCTCTCCAAGATCAGCGCGATCCGCTACTGACCGAAGGCCGCATGCACCGGACACGGACATTGCGCGGCGCGGCCGCAGTCCTTCTGTCGGTCGTCCTGGGCCTCGGGGCGACCGCGACCTTCGATCCCGGCCCGGCCCCGGCCGACGCCGCCGAGAGGAAGTCCGCCGCCGCGGCCGACAGGAAGACCGACGGGGCGGTCGTGAAAAAGACCGGCCGGGGACGGATCGCGCCGGAGACGCTGGACAAGGACGACGTCCTCAAGAGACGCAAGCCGTCCGCCCGGAAGGCCTCCCCGGACAAGGCGCGGAAGCCGGCCCCCGCGGCTCCGGCCCCGGCCGCGACGAACGTCTACGACGGACAGCCGCCGGTCACGGAGAAGGAACTCGGCGCCTTCCTGCAGACGCTGCCCGCCTTCAGGGTGTGGGCCAGGGAGAACAGGGAGGAGGCCGGTCCCGTGGACGCGGGGGGGAAGCCCGACTTCCAGTATTCCGCGGCCGCCGGGCAGTGGGTGAAGGACCACGGCTGGGACCCTCGGCGTTTCTTCTGCGTCATGGGGCGCATGGCCGCGGCGTTGGTCATCGTCGAGGAAGGCAACGACATGGGGCGGAACCGTCCCCGGGACATGCCGGAGGTCCGGGACGAGGAACTCGACCTCACGCGGCGCAACATAGGCTCCATTCTCAAGGTGGTGAACACCATCGACCATTGACGCGGCTCCGGGATTCCCGGACCCGCGGGGGATTCCCCGACGCCCGGGCCCTTCCGAGGCCCGGGCGTCCTTCTTTTCGGGGCATGGCGGGGCAGGGTCTCCGCGATCCTGACCCGCGGGATGCCCGAACCGGGAGCGTCCCCTGCCGGGAACGGCCGGAATCGCGGGGACTCCCATGGGATGCCGTCGACGGCAACGGGTCTTCCCGGAGCGGTCGGCCGCGAATGCCGCAAGGACGCGGCGGCGGAAAATGCCAGGCGTGGGCTTGCCGTCCGGCCCGTGTCGTTGTATGATGGCCCATGTTCCGCATCGACGGGAAGGCGGCCGGATCGGCCGCCAGACGGGCACGTCCCGTGGAACGGTCCCGATGGCGGGGAAGGCATGTCCGGACAGGCGCGGCACCCCATCCGCATTGGCGGCGTCAATCCTGCACAGTATCCGCAGGGGTGCGACGGTCCGGTTTCGACAGTCTCGACGCCATTGCCGTCGACGGGAACGTTCGGGGCGCGATGCATTTTCGCACAGGGATCGATGGTCGACAGGATTTTTCAGAAACACCCTGTCCAGACACGACATTTGACTAATCAACCTCAATGCAGGGTCAGAAATATATCACCCCTGACTGAAATGACTACGAGGATGGTTGGAATTATGGCAAATGCAAAAAAGAATCACAAGAAGGATGCCAAGAGAAAAAAGCATAAGAAGCATGCCTCGTTAAGAACGTTTTCGAGTGTGTCTACCAGTTCTTCAATGACACACCGAGATGAGGTACCAGATGAAAATGTCAAGGCAGAGATCCTTCGACTTCTGGATAGTACAGGATATACATTGGAACTCATTGCAAAGGGCAATAAAGAAGCCTTAAGCTATCTGAAGGCCTATCTTTTTGGAGATGGCCCTGCGGCAGACGGATTGCTTGAATACCTTCAAGATCTTGACAGTGATCTTGAAAATGGCGCAATGAAAGAGCTAGAAGCCTCCGTGATGGCAGGGCATGAAGACGATTCGGATCGTATTATTATATCAATAGTCTATACAACGCAACGTGAATATCAGAAATGGTCTGATATAGGCGATCCCAATGCAACTTATACGATGCATAACGCCTACCAGATACGCGGTGCACGGATACTGAGCGGTAAGGGGATGAAGATGATCCTCGTCCCCTTCGACGAAGCTGAATACCTTGCATGGCTCAAGACGAGCGGATTGAAACACATTGCCAATTCCACCATCCCGATGTGGGCATCCATGAAAGCCGCCGAGATGGATTCCTGATCACCGGCGGATCCGGCAGAAATGATCGGCTGTCGTGGCTCGGCAATCGTCCAGCCATGGCATGTCTTCAAGGCAAAGAGAAGAGGCGTCCTTGTGGACGCCTTTTGTTTCCATTATGGCATATGGCAACAGGATTGCGAAACAAATGGGAGGATTTTTGCGAGTCGATTTTTCGGATACGAGAATCCTAATAAAACCTATTGAAGTGCCGTGCAATGTTCATTGGCAAGCATCATTCCTAAAACTGCCAAGAAACGTCAACGTGTCAGTTATTCTTTCAAATGTCTGCGGTGTCCCATCCTTCTTCTTTTCCGTTATTGCATAAACATCATTCATCACCGCAGCCATTGCAATGCAATGATTTACGGAGTCTATGGAAATCGCAATGTCGACGGGGTTTTCATATTGCCCCAAATAGTCGTTGTCGTGCATCTGGTCAATTGCTTCCTTAAGTTTTTTCCTGATATTGCTTTCCGTTCCGGATTGCGATACCTTCATCTCAAATATATAATCAATACCGTTGTACCTGACACGAATGTCGGCTTGACCGTCACTTGACTGTGGCTCAACGGTGACAAGGAATTTTGCGATATACAAGGCGACATAGAAGGTATTCCTGTAGAAACATTCAAGTTGATGAAGGTCTTTGCGGGCTTCTACAGCGTCATAATCCTGATGAGCCGTAAGTTTGAAAAGGCGGTTTATCGTCACGAAAACGTTCACGTAATCGTGAGATTTAAGAGAGTTTTCAAATGACTCCATCAACTCATCTTTGATGTCCTCATCGGAGAAGAAATTATCGTTTACCAATCGAGTCATTGCGGCGCGCACCTCATTATTTGGGTAGGTAAAGTAGTACGTTTTTCCGGTTTTTGATTTTCGAACTGTCAGATACCCTGCCTGATAAAGGTATAATGCTGGCTTGATCGTGCGTGTAATTTCTCCTGGGGAAGTTGTCTCAGACGCATTCGTCTTGACGTAGTCAAAATCGGCTGCATTCACCCTGTGTTCAGAAATGTACTTCTCTATCTGCTCCTGGCTTCCTGTTTTAATCCAGTAATCCCGAAAATCCATATTCATAAAGAAAGACAGAACCGATACTGGATTGTAGATGGATTCTTCGCCTCAAAATGAATATCCATCGTAATAATTCTCTAGCCTATCAAGGAGTTCCATTCTGTCCATGTCCATCTTTTCTGCAGTATCATTTATTCTTGAGTCAAATGCCTTTTCAATCTCTTCTTTCGTAAATCCAAACATAGCATTAAATTCTGGGTCAAATGAATAATCTGTGATGTTATTTCCGTTAGATGAAAATTCACTTCCTGAAAACCTGCTTATGCCTGTTATGTATAATACATGGATGGATTTTTCGCAGCTTTTTAGCATGGCGTAAAAATCTTTAAATAAATCACGAATTTTATTTTGAAATTCAGGCTCATCATGCGTATTGACCAGCGGCCGATCGTACTCGTCAATAAGTATCACTACTTTGCCGTGAGTTGACGCAAGTGTTGTGATGATATTTCTAAGAAAAGCTGTTGGTGTAGTAGTTGAAGCAAGATGGTGAGCAAGAATTGAAGATGCCAATTGTGACAAATTGGACGTATTTGTTTGTTTTTCTAAATCATTTTCAAAAATCCGATAATTGCATAAAGTGTTTAGGTCTAAACCGTTCGCCTTCGCAACATCTATCATTGCCTCGATGAGACTTTGTTCAATAAGAGGCATGCCTCTGGAGAGCTCAACGTCTGCAAAATTTAGATAGATAACAGGGCGTGGAGAAAATAACGTATCATCAAGGTATTTCTCTATCTCAAGGCCCTTGAAAAGGTGGGTATTGCCTTGGTATATATTTAAAAGCACTTCAATCATAAGTGATTTTCCGAAGCGCCTAGGTCTTGCGATAAAGACGCGTTTGTCTTTAGTGAGAAGTTTCACTAAGTACTGCGTTTTATCCACGTATATGTAATTTTCTTCACGAATTGACTTGAAGTCAGCCATTTTGTTCTGCAATAACGGTGTCGCAGCGATGGAAGCATCGGCTGTCCTGTCATTGCGCAATGGAGGCAGTGACGACTCAGTGGCAGCCACTTCAGGTGACTTGCCAATAAATTTAAATGGTTTGCCAAGTTTGATGCGGATGTTCTGTAAAATATTCATGGCGATTCTCCATTTAGAAAGTTGTCTTTAACTGCCATGGTGTCAAATCGTTTTCAAATATCTGCTGAGTTCAATTTTTCACAATCTCTGCCATTGTGCAACAATTTTCACTGCTGTCGCCATTGTGATCCAATGGCCGATGGCAGTGACAACAGAAATCTTAACACAAGCGGGATTCTCGTCCCGCAACTGGCCCTATCCATCTTCAGGGCGGCAACAGCCGCACACAATACGCAGGCGGCCCGACCGCCGACGGTTCCCGTCCGAAACGCCACAGGGTCATCCTGTCCCCAGGCGCGTCCCGAAGCCGGCATGCAGGCCCCGGAAGACCGGTCCGGGAGGGGATGCGGCCGGCCCTCCCCGGCCCACTTCTGCAGATCCGTGCGGCACGCAGGTGCGGGGACCTGGTCGGGGCTTCGTTGCCGAGCCGATGGCATACGCCGGGGCATCCTCATCTCCTCGCCACGAAGACGGCATCGGCGTCCTTCGTCGCACATCTTCTCTACATGGCCCGCCATCGCCGCAGCCATCCTTCGGTCAACAACCCTCACTTCGTTCGGGCTTGCGAAGAACCGATGGATCGGCCGACGGAAGACCCGAAGTCATGAGAGCCTTGCAGCTGCCGTTCTGTCCCCGACTCCTCGCCGGGACGGCGCCGCATCGCGGGACGGTTGACTCCGCCCCTCGCCGAAGCGG
>JAISTH010000068.1 GCA_031272715.1 Desulfovibrio sp. | reverse complement strand
TTTTGAACAAATGCAAAGTAACCGTGAACTTATATATAAATTATCCTAATGGATAAGTAATTATGTAAGTGTCGAGAGGTTAGGGTTATTGATGATTATTCAAGGCGCCCTACGCGGCGAGCATCTCCTCGGACCATTCGTCGTAGATGAGGCAACCATTGCCGATCTTCCGGAGCACGATATGGCAGGCAGCAAGGTACATCAACCCGAAGTACGAGCACGCCGTCTTCTCGTAGCGGATGATGAGTTTCTTGAAATTGTTCATCCAGAAATGGCAAGCCTCAACAGGGAAACGATAGCGGAGGTTCTCCTTGCGGCTCTTCGTCATACGCTTCGCACCCTTCTTCATGACATTCGCCTTGAAGCCAGCCTTGACGATGTTCGCGATGTGCTTCTTCCCTTCGTAGGCCTTGTCCGCGTAGAGGGTCACCTTCCCCCTCATCTCCTCCGGGACCTCGTAGAGCATGTTGTCGAGCAGTGGCTCGAGTTGCATCACGTCATGCGTGTTCGCGGGGCACTGGGTCATGCTCACCGGGGCCCCTCTCCCGTCAACGGCCACGTTGCGCTTCGTTCCGAGCATCCCCGTGTCCTTGTAGTTGTACCCGGTCTCCTCCCCACCCTTCCTGGCCTTGATGATGGTCCCATCGACGGCTATGCGCTCGAAGGCGATGCCCTCCACCTCGTTGTAGATCGTGACGCTCGTGGCCCACAGCCAGAAGTAGAAACCGTTCCGCGCCCACTTCATGTGGTACTTGTGGACCAGCTTGCCGCTGACGCCGAACTGTTTCTCCGGGAGCGACCGCCAGTAGCACCCGGTCGAGAGCACATGCCAGATGGCCATGAGTATCGCCTCCCTGCTGTGGACGGGCTTGCGGCCGCCGCCAGGTGCCCGTTTGTATTCCCGTTCCGGATCCCTATCGAAGAACGGAAGCAGCTCCATTGCGACCCACAGGATGAACGGTGGCAAGACCCATGACTCCTGCGCCATGGGCCTGTTCCTGCTCGCACGCTTCGGCGCCTGTCCCCCAGGTGGGCCAGTGTTGCCTTTTTGCCCCATGTCAGTCCTCCTTCATGTTGAAGCAAACAGTGGAGAAGGAACATTAAAACTCCTGTGAGGTCAAGAGTTTTTTTTGATGGCCCAAGAATTATGCGGGGCGCTACGCTTGGACTTTCGGGCCAAGACAAATGCAAACTCAGTTTACGGAATTTGTAAAGCTCGTTGAACGAACGGCCAACTGAGCGGGACGGTACTTGTAATATGCCCATTTTTATTTGGCGACAAGCCCATGGTGTGCGCGAAGTCGCACAGATCGTTGTCTGTGATGCTCTCGATGTAGTTCGCCTTGCCTATGGGAAAGGCGAACGATTCGTCGAACCCCGCAAATGTCTCACCTTCTCCTTCACTCTGCAACATCATGTTGTACGCCGTTGTCGAACAGAGATCATAGAAAGGTGCAAGGGCAACGCCTTTACTGCTGAGCAGGAGCGAAAAGTTCTTCGCATGCGCATCGCCGTTCCCGACGATGGCATTGAATGCCACAATTCGGACGATGTCGATAAGATATGCGTCGAACTTGTGATGCCTGAAGAAATCCGCAATGACGCGATAATCGATTAGTCTGCTGTGCCCATACCTGACATTACTGCTGAATCCCAATGCCTGACAGAAATCCTCTTGATGGATTCGCCTTGAATCTGGTTCTTTCGTCCTGTCGTATCGCTCAGTCGCAAGGATTTCAAAGCCATAGGATGCGAAGAGCTCGCCTTTCGGCACATTGAACCCACATGCGGCGGCGAGTCTGTTGCATATCAGCTCATTGAGGCAAAATGCGCCGTAGGGTTTGAGGATGTGTGTTGTGGGTCTGCAGTCCTGAGGGAGGAGTATCGTCGGTCCGTCCGCGCCATGGGAGAATATCACGGCGAGCTTGTCCTGCTGGCCTGCGAGAGCCGCCTTCCTGCCGGGGATCGTGGAAATGGGCTCGCATTGTTCGATGGCTTTCGCCAGTCTGTCGGTCACATCGATCGGCTCGGCCGATGGCAAATCCTCGAGACTACCCTCGACGATGACCATGGCACCTGCGCAGTCACGGCCGTATGCACGCAGAAGTCCCGTCAGGTCGTATGGTTTGACATTCGCCTCGTCGGCCATGCGCTCAAGGATATTGTCCTCGGGGAAGAGGTTCGAGAAGAAATTCGTGGGCACCCTCGCCGGGAAATCCCCGTTGAACGGCATCGACAGCGATATGGGGAACCCTTTCCCCGACAGCTTCCACTCGTCCGTGTAGCGAAATGTCAGACTCGTGTGCTTCTCGTTGATGGACTCGATGATCCCGACATGCGTTCCGTCGATGTAGACATTGAGTATGTCCGGCGTTCCGAAGTCGATCATGACGGGCTCCTCCTCAATGTGTGAGAGCATTCCTGTAACAATGTAAGCGGTAAGGTTTATCAGATATGGCAGGAGAGAAATAAGGGACGCAATTAAGTTGTATGGCGCCAAGTATGTCAACAATTAAACGTATCATCGGAGAAGTGATCTGGATACAAAAAAGGCGATTGGCTCGGATGTCACGCCAAGCCAATCGCTGAAGTGGAAGCGATGCAACAGACTCCATAAGAGAGTCGTGCCTAGCGAATCAAATCAATCCGTCACGCTTGGCCTGCCTGAGTCCAACTATTATAGTCGCAATAACGACAGCGCCAGATGCAAGAATAATCCAAGTCATTTTTTTCCTCATTCTCGATGTCTGAGAGTTTGCCAAAAATAAGATGACATAAAAAAGTGATTGAGAATAACACTAATAAGATGAAAGAGTCAGTTAAATTGCGAGATGTCAAATACGCACCAACAAGAAATGCAGCAGAAACTTTCGACAGAAGATTACATATCTTATCGTAACTGACGATTCTTTCCCCGCCCAATTTCTTGATGTCATTGCCTAATTTCGTGTTGCGGAGCCAGTTGAAGGCCCTCCTCGGGTATTTGCACAAGAAGCCGCACACCATCAAAACAGGGCCAGACAGCCATAGCAGGAAACGCATCATCTACCGCTCTGGATAGCTTAGGCTGAGCTGTCTACCTCCGTTTATATTCAATGTCTATACGGTTTCAGCCCAACCAATAACGGATTTCGAGGTTTTTCATTGCCGGACCGCCCGGCAAAGTGCGATTTTCCTCGACAACCTAAATGCACATCAAGACAACGGTTTCAGTGCCCCCTCGACCAGGAACATCGTATCCGCCTGCGCCATGGGCACCGATCGGAAGGACGCAGCCGTCCCCGGACATGTCCCGGAAGGGTCGCCGCGGCCGTGCCCGGTCGTTCCCCGTTTGGAGGGCGTGCGCCACGGCATGACGGCCTCGTTGGCGGCGCACCCTGTTGCTTGGAGGCAATTTATCATGTCTTCGGGAAGGCCGTCAAGAAATTTTGGCTTCCGCGAAAAAAATGGTCCGCCCAGATAGACGGTTGCGCTCCCATGGCAGGACAGTCCGGGGGAAGCGGTACGGCGCAAGGACGGGAGGCGAAGGTCTCCCCCTGCGGATGAAGGAAATCGCCGAGCCAAAGTCCCGATGATGGAGACCGGCCTCGACCGGGCCAAAAGATGCGCCGGAAAGGACGGGGCCGCGTCCCGTCTATTCGGCCGACCCACCACCCAATACCGCATCATTTGTACGCAGCGATCCCCGGGCGGCCTTCATGCCCGCCGCCCTCCGGCACAAACAGACGGCGGCCCGCCCCATGCAGGAGCGGACCGCCGTCACCGTCAGGATGCGCCCTCGATGCCAGGATATCTCGTTATCAGAACTCCAGCCTGAAGCTCAGTTGGCCCGCGTGGGACGCCGTGTGCTCGGAGGCCGTCAGCAGGTACTGCAGCCCGAACTTCAGCGTGTCGTCCCCGAACTCCGCCCCGAGCTGTCCCTGGTAGGCGAAGCTGTCCACGACCTCGGCCTCGAGGTTCGCCTTCGTGTCCACTCCGACGAACCTGACCGCGGACTTCGCCTTGGTGTCCCCGGTGGCCGGGATGACGGCGGCTCCCACGGTGGGCTTGAAGTACCAGCCGTTGCTGAGGGCCACGTCCTTCGCGAAGGTCACGCCGGTGGGGAAGGTCCACACGGTCTGCGTCGTGGCGTCGGCCTTCAGCACGTCCATGTCGCCGCTCTTCGCGCTGTATCCGTCGGTGTTGATGCGCATGTACCGCAGGCTGGTGTAGGGGACGAAGTCGCCCACCGGGGTCGCGAACCTGTACTCGCCCCGCAGGCCCGCGGTGATGACGTTGGCCACGACGCTGGCGGAGAGGGACCCGTCCCCGATGCCGGAGGGCAGTTCCTGCTTCAGGCTGTTGTTGACCTTCGTGTAGTTGATGTCCAGGGCGAGGAGGGTGTTGTCCCCGGACAGTCCGGCGTAGGCGCCGATGCCCCAGTAGTTGGCGTTGTTCTGGGTGGCGGCGAGATCCCCCTGGCCCTTGGCGTAGCCGCCGCCGAGCTGGAAGTTGGCGCCCAGGCGGATGGCGGAGCCCATGGTGACGTCCGCACCCACGGCGACGCCGCCGAGAGCGGTGGTCCATGCGGTGTTCTGGGAGCCCGCCTTCACGCCCCAGCCTTCCTGGGTCTGGTACATGGGCGCGATCCAGAGGGCCAGGCCGCTTGCCGTCCTGTCCGCCGCACGGATGGAGGAGCCGATGACGGGCTGCACCAGCAGGGTGCTCCCGGCCCCGGTGGCCAGGGTGAGACGCTGGGTCGGGGCGACCGAGGCGGCGTTCGCGGCGAGCATGGCCGTCTGGATGACGGCGCCCTGGGTGGCGATCCGGGCCGCGGACTCGATGGTCTTGGTGGCCTGGCCCGTGTCCCCGGAGTCGCGGAGGGCGTCCAGGACGTTCCGCAGGAAGGGGGACTCGCCCTTCCCGAGTTCCATGTCGTCCAGGATCGTCTGCTGTCCCGGGGAGAGATCCGGAAGCACCGCGGCCGCGCCGATGAGATCGGTCTCGACGACGTACTTCCCGTTGTTGAGGGTCAGGCCGGTCACGGAGACCAGGGGCGAGTCGGCCATCAGGTTCTCCCCGGTCCAGGCGTTGGTGTCCTCGGGACTTTCGATCTCGCTGCCCACCGTCCCGTCGTCGTTCAGTTTCGTGTACGTGATCTGGCCGTCCTCTTCCGTCGTGCCCACGATGTTGAACTCGTACGTCGTGTTGGCCTTGGCGCCGGCGATCATGAGCTTGGCGTTGTCGGCGAGGTAGACGGTGCCCTTGGACCCTTCGATGGATATGGCCGGGACGCTTCCAGCGGCGATGTCCACGGAGACCGCGAGCAGGGAGTTCTTGGCGAAGGTGAGGGTCCCTGCGGACGCACCGGAGACGTAGCTGTCCAGGGTTCCCACGGTGCCGTTCGCGTCCGTGCCGCTGAACTTCGAGCCGTCCACGACGATGGCCTGCCCGGTGCCCACGGTGATCCGCGAGAAGACGCCCATGGCCGCCGTGACGCCGTTCTCGGAGAAGTCCACATTGGCGTTCTTCAGCAGTTCCGGAAGCTTCGTGGTATCGCTGGTGCCGAAGGCGAGGTAGCTGTTCCGGCCGACTCCCACCTTGCCGTCCACGATGACGTCCTGCGTGCTGGACGAGGAGTTGGCGAGGCTCGTGCCGGCGATGGCGACCGTGGTGGGGTTCTCGGCGTCCCATGAGGGATCGAGGAGCATCGTCCCGCCGCCGAGGTTCAGGGTGCCGATCTTCACGGTGGCGCCCTGGGTGTCGCTCCCCTGGCCTATCGAGAGCTTCTTCCCGTTGGCCGCCAGGGAGTCGATCTCGGCCACGACGTCGTTCCTGAGAGTCGTGTCCCCCTCCATGGCGAGGACGCCGGTCTTCAGCGTCCCGCCGTCGATCTGCGCGCCTCCGGATCCGACGGTGAGGGTGTTCCCGGCCGTGATGGCGGCGCCGGTGGCGCTGACGCTCTGGCCCGAGATGTTCTGGGCCGTGAGGGTGCCACCACTGATGCCGATGTTGCCCTGGGACACGTTGACGTCGTTCGTGACGGTGGCGGTGCCGCCGTTCATGGTGAGGTCCCCGGCGGAGACGGAAAGGTATCCGGCGTTCACCGTGCCCCCGGAGATTTCCGCTGAACCCGTCACGCTGATGTCGTTCGTGATCTTCGTCTCTCCGCCCGTCACGACGAGACGCTCGGCCATGAGTTCGTTGGCGTTGAACGTGGCGTCCGTGAGGGTGGCGTTGCCGTTGACGCCCACGTTGCCCGTGACCGTGACGGTGGCGTCTGTCACGGCGAGGGTCCCGACCTGCATCTCGGCGGCGTTGAGCGTGTTTCCGGCGTTCACGTTGAGGGTGCCGGCGTTGACGTTCCGGGCGCTGAGGGCGCCTTCCGTGACATTGGCCGTGCCGGTGACGTTGACGTCACCCTCGACCCTGGTCTGCGTGCCGATCACGTCGAAGGACCCGGCCGTGACGGCTCCGGCGTTGAGATTGCCGCCGGAGACGTTGGCGGTGTCCGCGCTGAGGAGGCCTTCGACCGTCGTGGTCGTGCCGCTGGCGTTCAGGGAGTTGACGGTGAGATTTCCGGCGTTGAGGTTGCCGCCGGAGACGTTGGCGATGTCCGCGTTGAGGAGACCGTCGACAGTCGTGGTCGTGTCTATGGCGTTCAGGGTGCCAGCAGTGAGGTCTGCCGCGTTCAGGGTGCCGCCCGTGATGTTGGCGGTGTCCGCCTTGACGGTGCCGCCGACGGAGGTGGCGGTGGAGGCGAGAACCAGATTCCCCACGTACACGTCGCCTGGCGTGTCGATGGAACCGCCATTCGCGGCCAGTTCGCCGAGCTTGGTGTTGGAGTCGTCCGCGTCGCCTATCGTTCCGGCCGAGAGATGGGTGCCTTCCGTGACCGCCACGGTGCCGCCGCCCGAGATCGCGTCCTGCACCTCGACGTCGCCGGCGATGGTGACGGTGCCGCCGCCCGCGACCGTGACGTCCTTGACCACGCCGGAGTCGGCGTTGCCGGATGCGCCCAGCGTGACGTTGGCGGAGCCGCCTATGTTGATGCCGGCCGCGCTGCCCCCGGAGGTCACGAGGTTGCCACCCGAGGATCCGCCGGTGAGGGCGAGGGTGCCGCTGGACACGTTGAGCCGTTCGTTCCCCTCCCCGTCGGCCATCTCGGCGGCGCCGAAGGTGCCGGTCATGTTCGTGCCGCCGCCTTCGCCGTCGTTCTTCACGTCGGTGACGGTGATGCCGCTGGTCTGGTTGTTGCCGGTGTTCTCGAGGCCGTTCATGACGCCGTCCGAACCGAAGAGATCGTCGTAGCTGCCGGAGCCGGCCGCGGCCATCTCCTTGAGTTCCTCGATCTCGGCGTCGGTGTAGAGCATGCCGTTGCCGTTGACCAGCCCGCTCTTGAAGGTCACGAAGTCGTCCTTGGAGATGTCGCCGATCCCGCTGACGCTGATCGTGCCGCCGCTGGCGAGACGTACCGTTCCGCCCACGTTCTTGGCGGCCTCGAAGCCCATGGCAAGGGTGCCGTTGTTCAGCACGTTGATGCCGTCGTCCCGGGTCTCCACGAGGGAGGCGCCGTTCGCGATCTCGAGCCTTGCGGTGACGGCCGCGTTGCCCGAGTTGCCGACCACGAGAGAGGCGGCGTCGCCTTCCACGCTGACGGTCTTCCCGGTATTCAGGGCCCACGTCCCGCCGCCCACGGTGAGCTGGCCGCTGCCGGAGCCCACGGTGATGTCGGCGGCGATGATGCCGTTGTCGGCCGTGACCGCACCCAGGATCATTTCCGGGTTGCCGGCGCTGTCGCTTATGGTGATCGAGGAACCGGAGACCGTGGCGCCGTTCCCGGCGACCCGGACCTTGGCGTTGCCGTCGAGGGTGAGGGTGCCCGATGCGTTGAGGCTTCCGTTCGTCACGTCGAGGTTGGTGTTGCCGCCGATGGCGAAGTCGTTCGCGAGGTTCACGTTCCGGGCCGTGATCCTGGCGCCCGAGACGGATCCGAGATCGAGGCGGGACCCCGAGAGGTTGAGGGTGTTCGTCTGGAGGGTTCCGCTGGTGCCCACGTAGACGGTGCCGCCGTATGAGCCCGAGTCGCCGCCCTTGATCCAGTCGGCGTTCATGGAGAGGGTTCCGTCGACGTCGATGACGCCGCCGTCCTTCACGCGCATGTAGCCCTTGCGCCCGGCTTCGGCCGTGTTGCCGGACTCGCGGGCGAGGAGCGTCAGCATCTGCGAACCCGTGACGGAGAGCGTGCCGCCGTTGACCCCGATGTACCCGGAGTTTTCGGCGCTTCCGGCCCGCAGGTTCAGGTTCCCGCTGACGAGGACCGTGCCGCCGTAAAGGTTCGCCAGGGTGCCGCCGGAGGTGAGGGACCAGGATCCTGCGAGGACGCGCACGACCCCGGAGTTGCGCAGGTTGACGCCGATGGTGCCGCCCTGCCCCGCTCCCTGGCCGGCCGCCGTGCGGTCGCCGAGATTGAACGCGGCGTAGTTGCGCAGTGTTCCGCCATCGACGACGGCGGCCCCGCCGGTGCCCACGACCTGGAGGGTGCCGGAGTTCATGGCGACGTCGTCGCCCACGTGGAGCGCACTGTCGGTCCTGAGGGTGCCGTCGCCGAACTCGGCCGCCGAACCGGCGAGATTGAGGGCGCCGGTGACCTGCAGAACGCCTCCGGACTTGACTTCGAGGGCCAGGATGTCGTCGCCGGTGTTGATGGCGCTCCCGCTGAGGGTGACCGAGGCGTAGGTCGAGGTCTGGCCCGCCGAGACGACGAGGGAGGAAGTCGGGATGTAGGAACCGCCGCTGCTGTCGACGCCGCTGCTCCCGCCGCTGCTGTTTGTGCCGCTGCTGCCGCCGCTGCTGTCGACGCCGCTGCTTCCGCCGCTGCTGACGTCGCTGCTCCCGCCGCTGCTGACATCGCTGCTTCCGCCGCTGCTGCCGCCGCTGCTGTCCAAGTCGCTGCTTCCGCCGCTGCTGACGTCACTGCTTCCGCCGCTGCTGACGTCGCTGCTGCCGCCGCTGCTGACATCGCCGCCGCTGCTGGCATCGCCGCCGCTGGAACTCCCGCCGCTGCTGACGCTGCCGCCATTGTACACGGCCACCAGATCCTGCCCCTCCACCGCCAGGGTGAAGTCCGCACCGCTGTTGGCGTCGTTGGCCGTCAACGTCAGGTTCGCAAGGACGTACTCGCCCTTCCCGCTGTCCGTGACGTCGATGAGCACGAACTTCTGGCTGTTGGAAAGCCCCACTGTGTCGTCGGGGAAGGTCAGATACAAGGTCGCATGGTCGACGGTCACGTTCCCGGCCACCGAGAGGAAGGTCGAGCCGTTTCCGGCGGTGCTCGCCACGTCGAAGCTGATGAAGCCGGGATTCGACGCGGTGCCGCCGATGCGCACGTTGCCGGAGATCGCCGCCGCCCCGTGCACTTCCACCCCTCTCAGCGCCAAGGGCGTCGCCGCCCCGTAGGCCGTCGCCTGCAGGATGTTCAGGGCCGTCCCGTCCCTCAGGGAGAGGTAGCTGGGGGCGATGGTGGCCGCGCCGGCCACTTTCAGCGTTCCGGACTGGATGTCCAGGGCGCTGGTCACATGCAGGTTCACGTCCCCGGTGATGTCCGTCGAGCCGGACACGTTGAGGTTCCGGCCCACGAACACCTCGACGTTCGAGGATGCCCCGACGTCGAGGATCCCGCCCCCGGAGAGATTGAGGTCGCCATATATATTGAAGGTGGCGTCGTTCCCGAGTCCGATCCTGCCCCGGGTGTTCGTGCCGCCCACGATCCAGTCGGGGGAGACGGTGACGTCATCGGCCGCCGTGAGCGTGCCGCCGTCATGGACGGCTATGCGCCCCTTCTGCGTGGAGGCGTTCCCGTCCTCGCGGCCGATCAGGTTCGGGATCGCGCTCCCCATCACCTGCACCGTGCCGCCATTGACGTCTATGACGCCGTCGTTGGAGACGCTCCCTCCCATCAGATCCAGCGTGGCGTTGTCGTTCACCGTGATGGTGCCGGCGCTCTGGTTCGACAGGAGCTTCTCCGCGGCGAGCGTCCACGTCCCTTCGACCTCCACCTGTCCGGCGTTGGTCAGGTCGACCCAGACGGTGCCGCCGACGTTGCCGGCCTCCCGGTCGCCCAACTGCAGGACGGAGCTGTTGACCAGCGTGCCGCCCATCAGGGAACCCTGTCCTCCCTCGCCGGCGACCTGGACGGTCCCTCCGGCCAGGACGGCGCTCGTGCCGCCGATCACCATCACCTGCGCGGTCCGTATCTTGCCGGCGCCGAAGTCCGTGATCCTCTCGTCGACGTTGAGAACCGACTCCGCGTTCAGGACCCCGTCGGCCTCGACGGTCAGGGCCAGGGACTTGGCGCTTCCGTCGAGGACCACGGAGTTCCCGTTGATCGCGACGTATACGTGGGATTCGGTCTGTCCGGAGGCGACGACGAGGACGCTCTCGGGATCCGTCGGGTCCGCGGGAGGCGTTACGGGATCGGAGGCCGTGCCCGAGGCCCGGACTGCGACCAGGTCGTTGCCCACCACCTGGAGGGTGAAAATCGACCCGTTGTCCGTGGATATCGTCAGGTGCGAGAGATTGTAGGAACCCGTGCCCGTCGCGTCCACGAGGGTCAGGCGCTCGCCGGTCGCGAGCGTGGCGGCGCCGTCGAAGGTCAGGTTGATGGTCGCGTAGTCGACGGTGGCATTGCCTTCCACGGCCAGCAGGACCGAACCGCTCTGCGTTTCGCTCGGCATGTAGAACCTGATGAAGCCGGGATCCGTGGCGGTGCCCACGATCTTCAGGTTGCCGACGACCGTTGCCGCGCCGGACTGGCCATCGGCGACGTTCCTGTGGTCGATCTGCAAATTGTGCAGCGTCAGGGGGGTGGCCGCATACGCTCCGGCCTGGGAGATGTCGAGGGTCGTCCCGGCCTTCATGGTGAGCCACTTGGGGGCGATGGTGGCCGCATCGTCCAGTTCGAGCCTGCCGCCCTGGATGTCCAGGGAGTAGCCCGTGAAGGCGCTGGCGCCCGTCAGCGTGAGGGTGTCCTCCCCGACCTTGGTCAGGGACCCGTCCGTGGTGAGCAGCCGACCGCCGAAGTCGCCCTGGGACACGACGAGTCCGGCGTAGCCGCTGAGCCGCACGTTCCCGTCCCCGTAGATGCCGTCGAGGAACCGGGATGTCTGGCCGCCGTCGTAGATCGCGCCGTATTCCACGGTGAGGCTCGTGTTCGAGGCGATGTTGCCGCTGAGCGTGCCGCCCTCGACGACCGTGTCCCCTAGGTAGGCGGTCTCCCCGGTGAGCACGAGGGTGCCGGAACCGACCTTGACGAGGCCGCCGACGTTGCTCTCGTCGATGACGCCGCCGAAGGAGCCGGCCGCGACCGAAAGCCCGCTGGTGTTCTTTATGGTCGTGCCCGCCGCCCCGCTGAGCGTGCCTATGGAGCGCCCGGTCGCGACGCCCTCCTGCGCCACGTAGCCGTCGCTCCCCGCATACGTCGCGCCGTCGTAGACGCCGCTGTTCTTTATTGTAAGGTTGGTGCCTGCCGCGATGTTCCCGGCAAGCGTCCCGCCGCTTATGGTCGTGCCGCCCGTGTAGGAGTTCCTCCCCGTCAGCAGCAGGACGTCGTCGGCGCTCCCGTTCTTCGCGAGCGCCCCTGTGCCCGTGATGTCGCCCCCGAGTTCCGTGACGCCGCCGGCCACCTTGATCGCCGCTTCGCCGCTGCCTGCAAGCTCGATGTCCGCAAGGAGCCTGTCGCCGGTGATCTGCAGCGTGCCACCTTGGGAGAGGATGGCGTCCGCGCCGGCGCCGCCGATGTTCTCCTCGGAGGAGACGATCAGGGTCGCGCCGCTCATGATCCTGGTGCCGCCCTGATAGGCGTTGATCCCGTTGAGGACGAGGGAGCCTCCCGCCACCACGGTCGAGCCCTGGTATGTGTTGTCCCCGGCCAGGACCAGCGTCCCGGTCCCGGACTTGACCAGGCCCCCGACGTTGGTCTCGTCGATGACGCCGTCGAAGTTGCCCGTGGATATCGTGAGTCCGCTGGTCTCCGCGATCGTCGCCCCGGTCTCGCCCAGGAGGGAGGAGATGACCCTGGACGCCTTCCCGGTGGAGACTCCCGCCGTGTTGTAGGCGCCGCCGGCATAGGTTCCGCCGGAGAGGATCGTCAGATCCCCGTTCCCCACGATGTTCCCGGCAAGCCGCCCTTCGGAGATGACGGTGGAACCGCGGTAGGCGTTGGATCCTGCGAGGACGAGGGTGCCGGATCCCACTTTGGCGAGGGCGCCGGAATTCGTGGAGTCGATGTTCCCGGCGAAGACGCCGGCTTCCACCGTGAGGCCGTTGGTGTTCTTGATCAGGGTTCCGGCCGTGCCGGAAAGGACCCCGATGGAGTGGGCCATCAGGCCCGTGGAGACGCCCGTCGCGCCGAATTTCGCGCCGTCGTACGTCCCGCCGCCGAGGAGCGTCATGTTGCGGCCCTCGACGAGGTTCCCGCCGAGGGTCCCGCCGGAGATCGTGACGCCGCCGAGATAGTCGTTGGCGCCCGCCAGGATGAGCGTGCCCGACCCGGTCTTGGTGATGCCGCCGATGTTCGTGTCGTCGATGGATCCCGTGAAGACGCCGCCCCCGATGGAAAATCCGTCGGTGTACCGGATGTCTCCGGCGCCCGAGAGCCCCCCGACCGCCCTTGCGGAGGCGAGGCCATCGACGCCGGATCCGGCGTAGACGGCCCCGGCGCTCACCGTGAGAGACGCGGACGCCGTCACGTTCCCGGCGAGGGTGCCCGCGACGACCACCGTGGAACCGGCGTAGGTGTTCTTCCCGACGAACTGCACGGTGCCTGCGCCCACCTTGCTGACGGCGCCGCTGCCGACGATGCCGGCGGTCACCGTCCGGGACGCGTCCTCGGCCGCTTCCATGATCATGCGCGCGCCGTTTCCGACCATGGCGACGGTCGTCCCGGTCAGGACCGCGCCATCCCGGATGTTGACGTCCCCGCCCACGGAGCCGCCGGAGACGGCGAGGGTGCCGCCCGAGGAGACGTCCACCGTGGAGGCCAGGCCATTGGCCATCAGGGTCTGCACGCCCCCCGAGGACACGAGGGTCCTGAGGGCCGTGCCGCCGTTGGAGACGGTCATGGTGCCGCCGTCGTACAGAATGAAGTTCGAGGCGCTGCCGCTGGCGAGCTGGAAGGTCCCTCCGGCGTTGGTGCCGGAGACGGAGGCGCTGTCGCCGCCCTTGACCGTGACCTGCAGGATGCCGCCGACGGACTGGAAGACCTCCCTGGCCGAACCGCCCAAGGCCACGTTCAGCGCGCCGCCGGAAGAGAGGACGACTCCCGAGGCGATGCCCCTGGAGAGGATCGTCTCGATGGCGCCGGAATCCACCGTCGTCTCGGTGGCCGAACCGCCCGTGGAGACGGTCTGGGATCCGCCGGCGCCGAGCTTCGTTCCCGATGCGATGCCGCCGGTGGAGACGTGCTGCGCGCCGCCGTCGCTCACCGTGGCGTCCGCGGCCGAACCGCCCGAGGTGACGTTCTGCCGGCCGCCGGAGGATATCTGCGCGTCGATGGCGAGCCCCGCGACGTTCTGGACGCCCGAGGCGCCCACCAGGGTGGAGGTCGCTGTCCCGGACCGCGAGACGTTCTGGACGCCGGAATCCGAGACGGTCGTCAGGGTCGTGCTGCCACCCGAAAGGACGTTCTGGATGGCCCCGGCCCCGCTGACCACCGTGCCGCTGGCGATGCCGGAGACGTTCTGGGTGGCGCCCACCAGGGTGGTCTCCAGGGCCGTGGCGCCGATGGCGATGTTCTGGTTCGCGCCGGCGTAGAGGAACGTGCGGGAGATGTAGCCGCCGGAGGAGACGGTCTGGTTGCCGCCGGAGGAGATGGAGGCGTCGAGGGCGGAACCGCCGAGATAGACGATCTGGGAACCACCCGCCCGCACCGTCGTCGCCGAGACGACGCCGCCCGAGGAGACGTGCTGCTTGCCGCCGGCCGACACGTCGGCGCTCGTGGCGCTGCCGGAGGCGAAAATCGTCTGGGCGCCGCCGTTCTTGATCTGGGTCGCCGATGCACTGCCGCCCGAGGAGACCGTCTGCACCCCGCCATTGTCAATGGCGACGTTCGACGTCCTGCCTCCGGAGGAGACGGTCTGGACGCCGGCAAGGGTCACGCCCGAGGCGTAGCCCGTGCCCTGGACGATCTGGCTGCCGCCTGCGGCGATGGTGGCGAAGTTGGCCGTCCCGGCGAGAACCTGGGATCCTGCGGAATTGATCGTGGTGCTGGTGGCGGTGGCGCCCGAGGAGACCGTCTGCACCCCGCGACTGTTGATGGTCACGTTCGAGGTTCTGCCTCCGGAGGAGACGGTCTGGACGCCCGCAAGGGTCACGGCCGTGGCGTAGCCCGCGCTCTGGACGATCTGGGTCCCGCCGACGGCGACGGTGACGGTGGTGGCCGTCCCGGCGAGGGTCTGGGATCCTGCGGAATGGATCGTGGTGCTGGTGGCGGTGCCGCCTGCGGAAACGGTCTGCCGGCCGCCCGAACTGATCTGCGTGCCCAGGGCGGTGCCTGCGGCGAGTACGGTCTGGCTGCCGTTGACGACGAGGGTGGTGCTGGTGGCGGAAGCCCCCGCGGAGACGTTCTGGACGCCGGAACTCACCACCGTGCCTGACGCCTTCGCACCCGCGAGAAGATTCTGGGTGCCGGTCCTGATCGTCGCGCCCGAGGCGAGGCCGTTCGCAGAGACGTTCTGGGTGCCGCCGCTGACCAGCGTGGCCACGGCGGTACCGCCCCCGAGGAGGTTCTGGACGCCCCCGGCGGTGATCGTCGCCGTCACGGCGGAACCGCCCCCGGAGACGTTCTGGACGCCCCCGGTACTCACCGTCGCGGTCATGGCGGACCCGCCCGCGGAGACGTTCTGGGTGCCGCCGAGGATCGTCGTGGCGGAGGCTATGCCCGCGAGATTCTGGACGCCGCTTGCGCTGATCAACGTCCCGGAGGCGAGGCCGCCCGAGGAGACGTTCTGGCTGCCGCCGGCGCTCACCGTGGTGCCGTAGCCCTTGCCTCCCGACGAAAGATGCTGGACGCCGCCCGTGCTCACCACGGTGTTGCTGGCATTGCCCCCGGTGTAGACGTGCTGGGCGCCCGTGCGTATGGTCGTGCCGGTGACGGTGGCCCCGGTGCTGACCTGCTGGACGCCGCCGCTGACCAGTGCGCTCTGGACCGTGGCCCCGACGTAGACGGTCTGGGAGCCGCCCGCGAGGACCGTCGTTCCCGATGCGAGGCCGCCCGAGGACACGCGCTGCACGCCGCTGGCACTGACCGTCGCCGTCATGGCGGAACCGCCCGCGGAAACGTTCTGGGTGCCGCCGACGAGCCTCGTGGCGGAGGCTACGCCTGCGAGATTCTGGACGCCGCCCGCGCTGACCAGTATCCCGGAGGCGAAGCCGCCGGTGGAGACGTTCTGGACGCCATGGACCGTCGCGGTCAGGGCGGAGCCGCTCGCATGGACGTTCTGGCTGCCGCCTGCGCTTACCGTGGTGCCGTAGCCCTTGCCCCCCGACGAAAGATTCTGGACGCCGCCGGCACTCACCACGGCGTTGCTTGCGTTGCCCCCGGCATAGACGTGCTGGTCGCCCGTCCGTATGGTCGTTCCGGTGACGGTGGCCCCGGAACTGATCTGCTGGACGCCGCCGCTGACCAGTGCATTCTGGATCGTGGCCCCGACGTAGACGGTCTGGGTGCCGCCCGAGAGGATCGTCGCTCCCGATGCGAGGCCGCCCGAGGACACGCGTTGCACGCCACCGGCGCTGACCGTCGCCGTCAGGGCGGAACCGCTGGCGTAGACGTTCTGGACGCCGCTCAGAAGCGTCGTGTCGGTGGCGCTGCCCCCCGAGGAGACGTTCTGGGTGCCGCCGCTGCTCACCGTGGTGGCGTCGGCCTTCGCGCCCGCCCCGACGAGGGTCTGGACCGCATTGCCCACGAGGGTGGTGGCCGAGACCATGCCGCCCACGGTGACGGTCTGGGTGCCTCCCGAGGAGACCGTCGTCACGAGGGCCGAGGCCGCCGTTCCCGAGACGATCTGGGTCCCCGCGACCAGGCTGGACGTGACGAGGCCGCTGGCCTGCACGGTCTGGGTGGCTCCGGCAAGTATCGTGTTGGACGTCGCGACGCCGCCGGCCTGGACGGTCTGGGTCTTCCCGGAGGAGACCGTCGTCACGAGGGCCGAGGCCGAGGCTCCCGAGACCGTCTGGGTCCCGGCGATCACGTTGGACGTGGCGAGACCGCTGGCCTGCACGTTCTGGACGCCGCCGGCAAGCACGGTGTTGGATGTCGCGAGGCCGCCTGCCGTCACGGTCTGGGTGGCCCCGGAGGAGACGGTCGTCAGAAGGGCCGAGGCCGAGGCTCCGGAAACGGTCTGGATGCCTGCGATCGAGTTCCCGGAGGCGAAACCGCCGGCCTCCACGGTCTGGAGTCCGCCGCGGAGAATCGCGTTGGCGAGGGCGCTGCCCGTTCCCGCGACGAACTGGACCGCACCCGAGGAGATCGTGGTGGAGAGGGCCGAGGCCGAGGCTCCGGAAACGGTCTGGCTCCCGGCGACGGCGTTCCCGGAGGCATAGCCGCCGGCCTGGACGGTCTGGACCCCGCCGGCGACGATCGTGTTCGCGACGGCCGAGGCGCCGGTTCCGGAAACGATCTGGGCGGCGCTGATCGTGTTGGAGGTGGCGACGCCCCCGGCGACCACCTGGGAACCGCCGGAAACGGTCGTGGCGGAGGCCGATCCGCCTTCGATCCTCTGGATCCCGCCCTGGACGACCGTGGCGCTGACCAGCCCGCCGTCTTTCACGACCAGGGAACCGTTATATACGGAAACGGCGTTCGCGATGCCGCTGCCGGACACCTGCACGACGCCGTTGCCGCTGACCTCGATGCCGGTGGCGGTTCCGCCGCTGTTCACGTTCATGGTGCCGCCGACCACGAAGATCCTGCTGACGAGGGCGCCGGCGGCCGCGAGGGAGTTGACGTTCAGGGTCCCGGCGTTGTGGACTGTGGTGGACGTGACGGAGGCCTTGCCGCCGACGCTCATCGCGCCGCCGCTGGAGACCTTGGTCAATGTCGCGCTTGCGGCCGCGGCGCCGGCGGGGTCGCCGGACACGTGCAGGGTGCCGTAGACGGACATGTTCGAAGCGGTGGCGCCGTTGCTGACGTAGGCGATGCCGCCTGCGGATCCGCCGGCGATCACGGCATCGACGAGAGTGGTGCCGCTGCCGAAACGCAGCGTCACCCCGCCGCTGAAGGTCATTCCACTGCCGTTGAAGCCGCTGGCGAACGCCACGGCCCCGCCGGACTGGACCTGCAGACCCGAAATGTAGTTGTAGGTGCTGTCCGCTATGAAGGTGCCGCCCGACTGGACAGTGACGCCTGAAACGAAGGCGCCGCTGGCAACGGACAGCCCCACGGAGCCGTATATATACGTACTGACGGCCGATCCGGTGGCAGCGACAGTGAGCTGTCCGCCGTATATGCTTGTTGCGGAGGCGATCCCTTGCGATACGTACAAAGTTCCGCCACTCACAATCGTTGAAATTGCAGTCGCACGGGAATCGACGCCGGCCAAGGTGGAGGAAGCCTCAGCACCGTTCAAAAGAGTAAGCGTGCCTCCGCTTATGGTTGTCCTGATGGCGGATGCATAATTGTAGACGTATGCGGATGGGGTCCCTGATCCCAGCACCGTATTCGACACAACCCCACGGTATGTCGAACCGGCCCTTACGGCTCCACTTACATAAAGGCGACCGTTAACGACGATGGAGTTGCTGTTGCCCACTCCACCGCAAGAAACATACATGTTGCCGCCATCCCACATAGTGTTGTTTGCAGCGTATCCACCAGAACTAACATAAATATATGTATTATAAGAAGCCAATCCACCTTTAGAAAAGTAATTTCCAACGGCACTTCCGCCATTGTATACATATAATTTTGCATCGCCAGTAGTACCAAGTACATAAGAAGCGCCGCTGACGAGACCACGGCTGTAAACATATGTTTCACCCTTTACTGCTTCAAAACCTGAGGCAACTCCATTACTGACGTGAAGTGGACCCCACATATTTCCGCCAACAAGGACTGCCGATGCAGAGTCAACCCCGTAAACAAAGACGCCCCCTGCACTGACAGTTCCTCCGACGTCAACATTGCTGGCGAACGCACCGTCACGTATATAAATTCGTCCTCCAGCTGCTGAAACTCCCACCTCTATGGCTGAAGCGCCAGACGAGATATTGAGAGTTCCACTACCTAAGACGTCAACAGATGATGCACTGCCGCCACTAAAGATATAAACGTGTCCACCATCGTATATCCTTAACTGAGCTTTGTAATATCCACCACTGCTTATGTATACAGTGCCACCACTCACTTTATTTGCATAGGTACCAGAAACAGTAGCTCTGACATATGCAATGGCACCACTGCTGAAGGTAAGGGAATTTGCAGTGACACTGCCATTGACATTCAGTACGGCACCGCTGAGGAATGTGACACTTGACAGGACATCTCCAGTGCTGACAGTATACGTTCCACTGGAGAAGACATTTCCATTGTAGCTGGAAGCGGCGGCCAAACCGCCCCCCGACACCAATCCGCCCGAAGAAAGCGACACGAACGTGCCGTCCGCGGAGTCACTGGAGGCGGAGCTCCCGGCGTCGGCGGTCTCCGCGGGGGAATCGGACACGGAGGTCTCGGCCCTCGCCGTCCAGGGGACGGTCACCCCGGCCAGGGTGCAGGCCAGCGCCATCGCCGCCACGAACTTCCTGCCCCCGGTCACGTCCCCCAGGCGGGCCTTCATTTCCTCGACGAAGCGGGCCCTGGAGCCGCCGCTGTGCCGCCATGCGTCCGCGGCGATGCGGGCGACGTCCTGGGCGGAGGCGCTGATGCCGCCCTCCCGCACGACGCCCCGCAGGGAGTCCTCGATGTGGGAGGCGGCGCCATCGGAGGCGTGACAGAGGCCATACATGGCCGAAAGACCGGTGCTGTTCTGGCGGGAGTTCATGCAGTCCCTCTCGGCGTGCTCAGGTTCGCCGTCCTGCGAACCCGTGGGGCCGGGAAAGCCGTCCCGCCCCCATTGAAACCGTGCTCTTCGTCCGGGAATGACCCGGACCTTGAGAATCCTTGATCCACATACTCCCAAAAAAGTCTAGACTCTATCAAATCTCTGCCTGCTGGTCCCGACTTGGCAATCCCGCACCACTGGCGGGTTGGAAGTATAGTTAGGGTTTATTTGCCTCTGTTATACACCCATCTCGGGACCCCGACAAGAAGAAATTAGCTGTTTTCGCAACTTGCCCTTCTGGGGGATGCATGGACCTCTCTCAAGTTGCGGTTCCATGGGATGCCATCGGGCCATTTGCCGGCCCGAGGCCTGCTGGACCGCTTGAACTGCGATCCGTTGCAGGGGGGAGTCGTGCATTGCGCCATATCGGCCAACTCGTTTTTCAAGACTTCGTCAAAGGAGACACTAGATTCAACTCCAAGCACGCAAGGCCCGGACGCATGGGATGCCTGGGCGCACCCGGCCCGCGCATGAAACGCCCGTCGTGCGCCGCAATGGGGCGGCATCCCGGAGAGGAGGCAATATTTCCTCGGGATCTATCGAACATTGAAAGCAATCTTCTAGACTTTCTCATGCAGGTCCTTTCGGCGCATCGTGGGGGCCATGGGGTGCAGGAGGGCGGCCATGGCGGGGCGGAGTCCGTCCGGGGCGTGGAGCGCGGGGTGGATGGACGCCGGAGGCGTCGGGGGATGCCGACGAGAGCGCGAGGGGGCATCCGGCGTGACGGGAAGATGCGCCACGGGACACGGAGGTCGGGAACCTGGCGGCTCCCTGCGGATCCTCGCCGGCGGACTGGATCCATGCGGACGGGAACCTGCTCGAACGCATGCCGCGAATGCTAGGATATGCGGGCCGTCCGTGTGGCGAAAGAGCGCTCCGGGAGGGGACGGGACGGCTCCGCAAAGTTGCCATGATATGGGTGTTGCAACGATATCGTCTTCCATTCCGCCATGCCAGGCGGCTTGCACGGGCGTGGCGCTGATTGGGCGCGATGCGTCTGCGATGTCCATGATTCCTGACTCCGCATCCACCCCATGACGCAAGCCATGGAACACGGCTTTTCAACCCTGTCATGCCGTTACGTATCAACTGCGCCGTTCAAGCCGCTTCGCGGCTTTCGGGATGGACGGGATCGGCGATTCGTCACGACGACATGGGCGGCATCTTACTTTGGGGACGCTCCCCGGACAAAAGTGGCGTCCAGCGGGGCCATCGCACGGAATCCGGGCCGCTCGGCACGGGATGCAACGTGCAACGATACGGTTGGACAGTCGTCGGTTTCGCCCTCGACAGATGGCCAAGGACCGGAACCGCCTGGAGATCGAGAATTCGGGACGGCGATCGAAGCTGCGAGAATGGCGGGAAGTCTCTCGGACATGTCAGACTTGAGGGCGGTGCCGGGGATTGGCCGTGCAGGGAAGGCGGTGATGCGGATCGGGACGATGGAAACGCAGAACATGACACCGGACAATCAAATCACGGGGCGGACGGCATCGGATGACGGGAGAGGGATGCGGGTGATGCAGATATCGTGGAACGGCCCATGGTCGCTGGCCAGGCAACGGAGCATGGCATCCCCGAACTTGCGGGCATGCAGCGCACGCCATGCAGGAAGGGCGCACGATTGCTTCGTGCGCCCTTCTCTGTAAAGAATGTGGTCTGCGGGGAGACGTCCCGGCTACTCCGGGATGGCCGCGCCTGGCACATCGGCCTCGGCGGACGGTTCCGCCTTCGGCGGCGCCGTCCCGGGGCGAGGCGTGGCATTGCCGGGCACCACGCCTTTGGCGGTTTTGATGGCCTCTTCCATGCGAGCGAGCATCGCCTTCACTTCCGCACGGGCCGCCCTCGCCTCGTTGTCCATGCGGGCGAGTTCCGCCTTCATGTCGTCCCGGGTCGTGTTCGCGCGCTGGTCCGCCTGCTGCCAGATCTTGTCCGCTTCGCGGCCGATCAAGGAACTGTCCATGTTCACCAAGGTCAGGAATGCGGCGACGAAACCGATCGCAAGGATCATCTTGAAATTGCCGAGGTTCTTTTCCAGGCTGTCGAACCGCGCGCCCAGGATGTCGAACCCCGCGCCCATCGCCACGCGCAGTCCCTTGATGTCCCCGCGCAGTGCCTCGAATTGCGCGCCGACCTCTTTCTGGGCCGCTTCTCTGGCCTCACGCACCGCCTGACGCTTGTCGATGTCCACGATTGCCGGTTCCACGCCGCCATCTCCTGTGCACAACTATCCATATCAGCATAAGTCCCGTTTGTCCAGCGACCGCATCGTGCCATATGCACCGCTGTCCATCGACGAAAGCATCCCGCCAAGCCCGATCGCCCGCGATGCCGCCACGCAGACGGACGCCTCGGAAACCGGCGCCGCAATGCATCCCGGCGCATGCGGCGCCTTGCAGACAGAACGCCCCGACGCCCCCGGCCTCGGCATCCGGGCGCGCCCCCGGGCATCTCCGGCATCGGGTCGAGGTGGAGAGGATCCCCCTCCCGTTGCCAGGGCCTGGCCATCCCCACATACCCCGATGCGCCATGGCCCAGTCGACATCCCATGAAGCCCGGGTTGGTCGAAGACGCCCAAACGCCACCACATCCCTGCGCCAACTGGTCCAAGTTCCTTTCGTGGAGGATGCCGGTCACGACACCCTCCACGGGGCCGATGCCCGGTTCCTGCGGACCGCCGCCGGAAAGGCCGCAGGGCCGGGCCATGGGACGATCCCTCCGGCGTCCCGGCGCCCCATGTGTCCTCCGTCCCGGGATGTAGCCACCGCCGGGACGCCCTATATATGAAGATGCTGTACCGGCAAGGCCTTCCCCACGGACGCCCCGGCTTCGCCCCGCCCCGTTCTCCTCTCCTGCCCTCCGGTTCCCGGATTCCCCCGCCACATGCCCATCCCTTCCGCTGCCAGTGCCGCAGAGTCGCAGGACATCGGTTCGCCATCGCCTCGACCGGGTTCCCCAATAGGCACATTTTCTAGACTTTTTGATAACTTGCTCTACAAGGAAGAAAACACCCTCCCCAAGAACCGACCGCTTCCGAAACGCCCATTGCAGACGATGTCCAGGGGCGTCGATGCCGGACCGTCCCCGTTGCCGACGACGATGGCCCGATCCCCCCTGCCGTCTCAAAATCGCCTCCCAAGCCCCTGCAAAAAACTGCCGAAAAATCTTCCCGCACCAGTGGCGGCTTGTCGCAAAAGGCCGCCATCCAGGCGGATTTCCTCGGCTTGACAACACTCGGGTTTGGGACGAGATTCCCCCTCGCGGACGAGGTGCCCCACAGCATCGCCCGCCGTTGACGAATTCACGGAGCGGTCGGTCCATGCATACGTTCGGGATCCGTTCCGGGGTCCGGGCGATGCTTCGCCGCCACATCCCGATGCGGACGGCGAACGCTCCGAAGAAGGCCATTTTCGGTGAATTTCCCTTGCAGACCATGGGCTTGGCGTGACGCCCCGGACGAGGACGTCCGGAGACCGCAGGCCCGACAACGGACAGGACGCGCGGAGGAAGGCGTGACGAACGGGATTGTGCGAACGGGCATCTTTCTGCTGGCGGCCATGGTGCTGGCGCTTGTATTGACGGTCGAGGCCGCGGCCTTCCTCATCGACAGCGACGGCATCCTGAGACAGCGCATGGACGAGAACCTCTGCGCCCTCACCTTCGACGACGGGCCGTCGAAGTTCACGCCGCAACTGCTGGACGATCTCGCCGACTACGGCATCCCGGCCACCTTCTTCGTGCTGGGCCAGCAGGCCGAGCGCCATCCGGACATCATCCGCCGCATGCTGGCCGAGGGCCACGAGGTCGAGAACCATTCCTACTCCCACCCCAACCTGCGGAAGATATCCCGTGTCCAGAAGATCCACGAGATAGAGGCCACCGACGCCATCCTCAGGGAGCTGGGGGCGAAGCCCAGATTCCTGCGGCCTCCCTACGGAGCCTATGACGATCGCGTCCTCGAGCAGGCGGAGCGGCTGGGACTCTCCCTGGTGCTGTGGTCGGTGGACACCAAGGACTGGCGCAGCCTTCCCGTGGACTACACGCAGCTGCGCAACAGCAAGGGGCACGTGTTCCCTCCCGGCACGGTGCGGGGCATCTTCCTCTTCCACGACACGCACAGGACCACGGTGGAGGACTTCCCGCGCATCGTCCAGCAGCTCAAGGAGGGAGGGTGTTCCCGTTTCGTCACCGTGGAGGAGTACATCGATTCCAGACGCGACAACGAACCCGGGGCGATCATGAGCCGGAGGCGGAACCGCGCCGTCAGGGGGCTCGTCCTGCGTCCCGCCCACGTGGCCGTCGAACTCCCCTCCGACCCGGTGCCTGAGGACGGGGCCGTGATAAGCCTGCCTGCAGCGGGTGAGGACGACCCCATCGCGGAGGCCGGGTCGCGGCCGCACATCGACAAGACGTCCCCCGCGGAACGGAAGACCGTCAACTAGCGGAGCCGCGGCCGCGGGACCGGCCGTCCCTGCGCGCTGCGTCCGCGCCCTCGAGGCCATCGATGCCTGGACGGCCGGGATGCGTCCCTGCGTCTTCTCCGCCATTGCAAATCGCCACCCTGATCCCCGCCCCACGTCTCCCCCCATCCATGTTCGACGAAGGAACGGCCCGGCGTCCCGTCCCGGCTCCGCAGGCGTCGTAGCCGCCCCTTCCCCCATGCGACATGCCGCCCGTCCCGGGATGCGTCCAAAGGGGCACGATCTTCCCGTGGGCGCCGCAGCGCGAGCACTCCTCGAAGGCGCGGAGGCCCCGTCCTTGCCTGGCCGGTCCGCCGCTTTCCGGACATATGGGCGTCGGGCATCCCCCGGATTCCGGCCATGGGCGCCGACCCGTCCGGCAGTTCCGCCGGAAGGGCCGTGTACGGCGGCCTCCGGCCCTTGCCGCCGCAGGCGGAGAACCCCGCCCTCCGGAACGGGGAAGCCCCTCGTCCGCGCCGGCATGTCGGCATGGACGAGGGGCTTGATTCGGGGGGCTTGAAGGTTGTGTGGCGCCGGCCTGCCGCAGGAAGTCCGTGGTGCTCCCGGCCCGGGACGTCGCTACGTCGCCGCTGCTGCCGCGGAAGCGCCCTTCGGCGCGCAGCGCTTCGGCAAGGGGCGCATGGGGCGGCCTACAGCTGTTCCTTGAGGGCCTTGCCGACGGAGAACTTGACGGTCTTGGAGGCCGGGATGTCCAGCGGCTTCTGGGTCCTGGGGTTGCGACCCTTGCGCGCGGCGCGCTCCACGATCTTGAAGGTGCCGAAGCCGGTGATGGCCACGTTCTCGCCCGCCTTCAGGGACTCGGAGATGATGTCGAACACGGCCCCGTAGGCCTTGTCGGCCTTGGCAAGGCTTTCGATGTCCGCCTTCTCCTTCAGGCTCTTGATGAAATCGGACTTGGTCACTGGGGACTCCTTTGCAAGGTGTTAAACGAAACGGGGGAGGACCGACAACGTCCCTGGGTTCCCCGAAGGGTGCGGATCGTGACAGCAGGCCGACCCGATGCGCCTTCACGTCAGGGAGGTCCGCCGTTGCGCGGCCATCCGCCACAACGGCTGTCTGCGGGTTCGGGACCCGCCCGGGTACACGGCGCCGAAACGGCGCCGAAACGGCGCCCGTCGCCGCCACGGACGACATCGTCTCGCGCTCCCCGCGCATGGAGAGGACGGCGGAACGTGCGGCGCACGTGTAGACATGGGCCAAAAAAGCGATGTTGTCAAGCGGGGGTGCGTGATTTGCGATTTTTTTCTCGCCACCATGGCGGCCCGGTTGGCCCCTCCCCTCGCAAACCCGCCACTGGCGCGGGTTTGCGCCGATCCATCGGCGTCCCACGATTGACCTTGTCGGACCCGCCCCGTCCGGGGCCGGTCCACGTTCCCATCGTCCCCGACACACCTTCGACACACGTTCGCCACATGCCCCGCCCCAAAAAACGGGCGCGTCCGGCGCAAACCCGCGCCCATGGCCGATCCGCGCATTTCCCACACTCGGCACTCCAAAACTGGACCAAATCCCGCCCCTGCGGCCACCCCGGATGCAAGACAACACACCCCTTACATTCCTTGCAATCGATTGAATGATTCCTGAAATGCGATTAATTCTTGCATAAATTCCGTTTCCGTGCTATGGTCTTTCCTCAAACACCATAACACGCGAGGCACCCATGATCTTCGAACGCATTTTCCATGCCACCAACGGGCTCAAGCAGGGGCTCCAGGACTGGTTCGGGCTCTCGGCCCACGCCCACACCCGCCTCTACACCGTGGAGGGGGAGGACATCCTCGTCGCCGACGACGCCTCCATGGCGTCCCTCATGGAACTGCGGGGGAGCATGAAGATCGTCGGCGAGACGGAACTCGAACGGGTCGCCGACCGGCTCGCCACCGTCCTGCAGACGCCTCTCACCCGGCCCTGCCACGCCCTGCAGTTCACCCTCCACTACGACACCGACGCGGCGGACGAGACGGTCCTTCGGGAGTTCGGGCCCATCAGGCGGTCCGCCGAGGGACACGGGCTGGACCTGGACGGCGTGCTGGCCGACTGGGCCGCCACCCTCGCCGGACACTGCGCCGAGGAGCGCATCCACGTGGCCTTGTGGACGAGGCCGAGCATCATGAGCCAGGGGGAACTCAAGCGGGCGAGGAAGGACGCCCTCGCCGAGGCGCGCCCCCTCGTGGGCGCGGGGTGCCAGGGGCCCGGGATGACGCTCCCGAGGATGCGCACCATGCACGAGGCGGCGGTCAGGGAGGTGGACGGGGTCTTCCGGGAACTGGGCTACCGCTGCCGCGTCCTCGAGGCCCACGACGCCCTGCGGGCCATCCGCACGGCCATCGCCCCGGGCATGACGGCCCGTGACTGGCGGCCCTGCCTGCCCGGAGACCCCCTGCCCCTCCGCTGTCCGGAGGCCGGGCAGCGTCCGGAAGACCTGAGCAACATGTTCCCCCCCACCCTCGCCCGCCAGGTCTGGCCCTGCGAGGCGACCGTCCTCGAGGGCGGGTACGTGCGCGTGGACGACAGGATCCACGCTCCCATGGTGGTGATCCTGCCTCCGCAGATCATGACGCCTTTCAACGCCCTCTTCCAGAGCCTCCGCCTCCAGATCCCCTACCGGTGCAGCATCCTGCTCACAGGGGACGGCATGGGGGGCACGGCCCTGAAATACCTCGCCTCCCGCATACTCGCCTTCACCAGCATGGGCAACAAGGCCTACAACCAGGCATACGCCCAACTGAACGAGGCCGCCCTCTCCGGCGAGTGCGCCGTCGCCTTCCAGATGGCCTTCACCACCTGGGTCCGCGCCGACGAGGACCGCTGTCTCCAGGAACTGGCCCGGCGCGCCGCGAGGCTTCGCACCGCCGTCCAGAGCTGGGGATCCTGCGAGACGACGGACATCGTGGGCGACCCCCTGCTGGCCTTCACCGCGACGCTCCCGGCCTGCACGCCGGCGTCCCCCGCCCCGAAGGCCATCGCCCCGCTTTCGGACGCCGCGGGGATGCTGCCCCTGGCCCGGGTCTGCTCCCCCTGGGACGGCGAGATCGCCGACATCCCCTTCCGCACGCCGGACGGGCGCTTCATGCCCGTCGGGCTGTTCCATTCCTGCATGGCGTCCTGGAACGAGATCGCCTTCGCCGGCATGGGATCCGGGAAGTCCTTCCTCCTGAACACCATCAACCTCTTCTTCGTCCTGCGGCCGGGGCAGGCGAGACTGCCCTGGCTCACCATCATCGACGTGGGGGCCTCCTGCGCGGGCCTCATCGCCCTTCTCCGGGCCGCACTGCCCCCGGAGAGGCGCCATCTCGCCGTCTTCGCGAGGCTGCGCAACGAACGAGAGGCCGCGGTGAATCCCTTCGACACCCCCCTGGGCTGTCCCAGGCCCCTTCCGGCCCACATGGACTTTCTGGTGAACCTGCTGTCGCTGCTGTGCACGCCCCACGCCGAGACGGCCCCGGCGGACGGGGTCGCGGACCTGCTCAGGGAGGCCGTCGACGCCTCATACAGGCGTCTCGCCCCCGAGGGGGAGGAGCCAAAAAGGTACGACAGGCACGGGGATCCGGACCTCGGGGAATGGCTGGACGGCATCGGCCGCACCCCGGACGCCGACGCGACGTGGTGGGAGGTCGCGGACACGTGCTTCGATCTGGGGAACGTGGCCATGGCCGTCCGGGCCCAGCGCCACGCCGTCCCGGTCCTCGCGGACGTCGCCGCCAACTGCAACGATCCCATCGTCCGCGGGAACTTCGCCAGGATCGGGACCGGCCGGGGGGACGAGACCGTGCCCGACGCCTGCGTGCGCCACCTCACCGGCGCCATGGAGACATACCCCCTGCTGGCGAATCCCACCCGCTTCGACCTCGGGGCGGCGCAGATCGTGGGGCTGGACCTGCAGGACGCCATCCCCAGGGGCGGCCCCCTCGCCACCCGCCAGAGCGCGATCATGTACATGGTGGCCAGGCACGTGGGCGCGGCCCACTTCTTCAACACGCCCAGGGATCTCGCCTGCATCCCGGAACGCTATCGCGCCTACCACGAGCCCCGCTTCCAGCACCTGGCCTTCGACCCCAAGCGTCTGTGCTACGACGAATTCCACAGGGCATCCTGCGCCGACCCGAACAACCCCCTTTCCCGGCAGATCATCGCGGACCTGGCCACCGCGGCCCGGGAGTCCCGGAAGCAGAACCTGTCCATCGGCCTCTACTCCCAGCGGCTGGAGGACTTCCCCAAGGCGCTGGTGGATCTCGCGACGTCCGTGTACGCCCTGGGTGCGGGGAACCACGAGGAGGCCAGGGGGATCGCGGAGCGGTTCGGCCTGGGGGAGGCCGCCCATGGGTGCCTGCGGCGGATAGCCCGGCCGACGGCCGCCGGGGCGAACTTCATCGCCCTCTACAGGACCGCCCACGGGGAGTCCGTCCTCTATCTCACCAACTGCGTGGGGCCCCACGCCAAGTGGGCCTTCTCGACCACGGCCGAGGACATGCGGGTGCGGGAGCGGCTGTACGAGGCCCTGGGCTGCAGGCGGGCGCTGGACGTGCTGGCCAGGCTTCATCCCGAGGGCACGGTGAAGGGGGAACTGGAGCGGCGTAAAGGTCTTGGGGGACGCCTGCAGGGGGAGACGTCGGAGGATGCCGAGGAGCGCCTCGTGGAGGAGCTGCTGGCCGTCGCCTGAAACCCTGCGGGACGGCGGGGCGCGGAGGGGGCGACCTTTGCCGGCCGGGGTTCCCCCGCCGTCCCGCTCCCGAGGGGGATTTCCCTTCACGACGGGAGGCGTTGTCGCCAGTTGCCGCATTTGCAGGCTCCGCCGGTCACTTCCCCCGCGACGACCGTCTGTCCTCCATCAGGAAACGCGCGACCGCATCGTCTTCATGACGGCGGCGTGCACGGCCGTCCATTTCTCCAGCCAGTCCTCGCCCTCCGTGTGCCATGCCGGAGAGGACAGGAGGGGCTTGACCATGCGCTGCATGGGGAGCGACAGGGGGTCGCAGAAGACCCTCAGTCCGTACAGCAGCGGCTCCAGCTTCGACTGCAGGGATCCGGAGTCCCGTTTGCCCTTCCCGGCGAGTGCCAGGAGGGCGCCGGCGAGGGGGACGGGGTCGGCCAGGACATGGGTCTCCGGCGCCTTGAAGCCGGGAGCCCAGTCATCGGGGAGGGCGTCGGCGATCCTGCCCCATCCGTGGAGCATCAAGGCGGCGGCGCGCACCTCGGCCGTGAATTTCCGGACCTTGTCCGATGGTTCCCCGCCCTCCTGGCACTTGGCATGGGCCACGGCCATCGTCCAGACCAGCATGTTGAGGTCCGTCGGGGACAGCCCGGGCAGGTAGAGGATCTCGGCATGGCCGGCCAGAGGGCTCTCGTGGGCCAGATGCCAGATGTCCAGCGTGCCGTGGCAGAGGGGGCAGAGGGAGGCGACGTTGGCGTGCGCGTTGTTGGTGTGGTCGCCGTCAAGGTGATGCATCTCGAGGAGCGCCCCGCTCCCGTCCGCGACCATGCCACAGGCAAGGCACGCGTTGCGGTCCCGGGCAAGGATCAGGTCCAGCATGTCCTTCGGGATGTCCGGGGAACGCCTTCCTGGGCCGTCCAGGGACGCCAGCGTCACGTTCCGGACGTCCATGGAGATGTTCAGGGGAGGCAGAGAGGGAGGGGGGAGGAGGACTTTCATTGCTTCAGGCTCCTTGGGCCACGCTTGGGGCCGACTTGGGGATGCCATGGGGCCGCCATGGGGATGCCCCGGATCCGCGGCGGCGACGGCGGCCGTTTTGATGTATCCGCCGCGATCCCCGTTGCTTCCCCGGGAGGCGGCGATGGGGAGGGGCCCGGACGACGACGGCGTCGCCCGGGCCCCGGTCCGGGTCAAATCTTCCGGTGCGGGGCTACCCGCCGCCGAAAAGTCTCGTCACGACCTGCTGGAACATCCCTCCGATGGACCCGCCCACGGCCCGCATGAAGGGGACGATGTTGATGCACAGGATCCCTGCCGTGACGTAGGTCGCCCCGTGGGCGATGCCGCCGCCCCTTCCGTCGCCGGCGTTGCGCAGGAGGGAAAGGCCTTTCACGAGGCCGATCAGTCCAGTCAGCTGTGCCACCCGCACCGCGAAGAGGACGAAGGTGTCGCCGGGGCCTCCCCCGCTCCCCATCATGGAAAGCCCCCTGGGCGCCTGGGCGTTGAAGAGGGTCTGGGAGGCGGCGTCCATGATGGCGGGCAGCCCCAGAAGCAGGGTGCCCACCACCACGGAGCCCGCTCCGCGGCCCTGCCGCCCCGAACCCGCCATGGCCATCAGGCCGGCCACCACGAAGATGGCGCCCCCGATGTAGCTCAACGTCAGGATCAGGTCCCAGAACGGCGCGATGTCGGCCGTCAGGTTGGCGAGGGCCTGGAGCAGTTCGTTGTTCACGAATGATCCTCGGCATCGAGGGGATCGGAGGTGCCGAGCCCGGTCGGCATCCCGCTGCGGCGCTGGGGTTCGAGCATGCGCAGCCTTTCGACGATGGCGTCGACGAGGGACTGCGCCCCGGCATCGAAGCCCTTGAGCGCGACGTCGAGATCGGCCACGACCCCGCAGAGCCCGGGATCGTCATGGGATGCGCACCATCCGTCGATGGGGGCCAGGGCGAGGCGCAGGTCCCGCTCCGCCGACCCGATGCCGCCCAGGGTGTGCATGTACGCATCCTCCCCCGGGATCAGCGGGTATTGCGTCCCCTCCTGGAGGGCGCTTGTCCAGGGGGCGGCGAAGGCGTCGGCATCCCCCGGGGCTTGCGTGGCGGCAAGGGCCTGGCCGTCACGATCGACGGGAGAGGCCTGCACATCGTTAGCGGACGAGGATGCCGATGGATCCCGGGACGGGTGGCCCGGCATGGTCTCCCACGCCGGATCGTCCATCGTCCTCGACGCCGTGGCCTGGAACGGGAGTTCCGTCCGGAGGGTCGGGGCATCCGCCATCAGGTGCACGGCGATGGCGCAGCAAGCCAGGACGAGCAGCAACGCAACGATCGCCGGCTTCAGCGTCCCATGGCCGCGGACCGGGAACATCCAGCCGCTACGGGGGCGGTTCCGGGCGTGTCCGGGAACCCGGTCGACGTCATCGTCGACGCCGGCGGGGTCGCCGGGGTTATCGTGGGCATCGTGGCCGGAGGTGTCCGCAGCCGAAGCCTTGGCCTCGACGGGATCCTCGGGGGCGTCCCGCTCCATGGTCACGGGTTCCGGGCAGGTGCCGGAGGATTCCGTCGCATCGTCCGGGACGGAGCAGGAGCCTTCAAGGCAGGCCCCCTCCCCGGTCTGCGGGGGCATCGTCACCGGGACGGCGACGGAGGTGTCCGCGGCCGACGCATTGACCTCGATGGACTCCTCGTGGGCGTCCCGCTCCATGGTCACGGGCTCCGGGCAGATGCCGGAGGATCCCGTCGCATCGTCCGGGACGGAACAGGAGCCCTCAAGGCCGGTCTCCTCCTCGGTCTGCGGGACCGGCGCCGACGGGACGGCGGGGGCCGCCGTCTTCCGGACGTTGCCCCGACGCCCTGAGGCCGTCTTGGAGGCACGTTTGGAGGCCCCCTTGGAGACGCGCTTGGAGAAGCTGACGCCGGGGATGCGGTACACCACGACCAACGTAATCACCATGAGGCGGAACGCCCACACGGACGCCTCCTCGCCCAGCCCGAACCCCGGGACGCCCAGCGCTCTGGCCATCTCGAAGACTTCCGCGAGCCTCCACACACACTTCTCGACCTTCCTCGCCGAGGACTTCATCTTGCGCATGGCTCTCCCCGGCAGCGCGCTGTCCATCGAGCCGTCGCCGGAGCACCTGTCGGCCAGGCACTCGGCCCTCACCGTACCGTGGCGTTCGCAGTCGACGACGAACTTCACCGCCACCGCCCCATACTCCGCGGCCACATGGAGCATCTGCGTCACGACCCGTGCATGATCTTCGGCCACCCGGCGCTCATCCGGCGTCGTCCCCATCGCCGCGGCGGCCATCGCCTCGCCGTGGACGTGCTGAGCCGCCGTCTGGAAAGCCACGACCAGGCCCGAGATCGCCCCGGCATCCTGGGCCAGCTCCCGGGCATACCGGGACTGACGCTCCAGGAACTCCAGCGGCCTGGACCCATGCCCCCGGGCCACCGGAAACTTCAGCTTCCCGGACGTCTGCAATACGGAGGACACGATCTCCCTCACCGTTGCCTGTATCGATGCCGTTTCCGGCGTCTTTCCGGCCATGCCGGCCATCGCCCCGGCGTCCCCGCCGGAAGCCTCGACGGCATCCCGATCCTGACCGGGAGCCCACCGGCGTTCCACGCCATCGCCCATGCCGCCGGTCGCACCGGCGGACATCCCGCGCTCATCGCCTTCGATGAGCCAATTCAAGTGGCGACCATTCATGGTTCTTGCCCTCACATGTGGTTGCTGTTTTCCTGATCCGCCGACGGGGTCCCGATCCTGACCGGAATCCCCCCAGCGTTCCATGCCATCGCCCATGCCGCCGGCCGAACCGGCGGACATCCCCGGACCGCCCTCGGCGATCCTGTTCCTTTTGAAGTTTCCCATGGTTCGAACCCTCCATGTGGTTGCCGTTTTCTTGATCCGTTCATGCCCTTAGCCATTCCGAAGGGAGCCGAGACCGACCCGCCCCCCTCGCGGACTCTCCGCGGCAAGGGCGTCCCGGCCTCGGGTCCCGTCAATTCCGTCAGGGGGACCGCCCCCTGGAGGACTCCATCTGCTGCTGCCGGGTCCCGTAGTACCCCCCATCGCGCCGCCCGCCCCCTTCCTGCGCATCCGAACCGCGCCCGCCGGATTCCCGGGCCGCCGGCGCCTCGGCCGCGCCCACCTGCACCAGAAGCACCCCCATCTCGGTTCCCGATCGCAGCGTCACCGTGGGAGGCACCGAGAAATCCCGTTCAAGCATCCTCGCGGCGCCCTGCCCCACCTTGCCCGCCGCGCTCCACAGCTGCTCGTGCAGATCGAGACGGGAGGTCGTGTACCCTGACCCGTACGGCGTGACGTAGGCCGAGCTTCGGGTCGACGACACGGCGTCCCCGAATCCCTCCAGAAACTTCGCGGCCGCGAACTTGAGCCATCGCTCCACCGCATGGGTGTCCACGGCGCTGCGCACCGCGGTCCGATCGGTCCTCGGATCGATCGCGTAGCCCCGCACCGGATGGTTCCGTCCATCGGACAGGGTGAGACTCGAGAACTCCAGCACGAGATGCTCCCCGGCTCGCGTGAAGGAGCCGATCGCCCTCGCCCCGGCATAGGGCCCCTCCAGCACCTCAACCATGGCGGGCCCCGGCGCGTCCGAATCCAGGCTCACCCGGTTCACGCAGTAGAGGATGTCGCCGGGTTTCAGCCCGGGAAGGCCTTCCCGGACATCCCGGACCTCGGGTGCCTGACTCCCCGCCCGCACCTTGGGCGTCGGGGGGTTGAGGGTCATGACGGCGGCGCCCCCCTGGGGCTGCCAACGCTTGTCCAATTGGCCCAGATACCCCACGATGCGCGCATCCCCCTGGCGCCGAGGCTGGGGCGCCGGAGCGGCAGGAGCCGGCCGCGGCGGCACCGTGATGACCGTCTTCCGGGCGGGCTCCTCCCGGGGCTCGGGAGCCGGGGTCGGTTGCAAAGCGGGCCGGACCGAAGGGACCAGCGGAGCCACGTAGGTCCTGCCGTCCCTCGCCGCGGCATCGGCGCTGGCCGTTGCGTAGCTCGCGCTGCGTCTGGCGTACTCGCCGCTCGCCTCGACCCCGACGGCCTTCATGTCCCCGGGGCTTTCCGGACGGACGGCCTGCAACTGCACGCTGCGCCCGGCGCCGTTCCCTCCGAGCCGCGACCACAGCACGACCCCGATCCCGAAAAGGCACGCCGCCAAAGCCCCCACCGCGACGCATCTGCGCAGCGTCCAGCGTCTCCGCGGGGAGAGCCTCGAGGATCTTCCCTTCGGTTCGTTCACGGGGACGAGAGACGGATCGACGAGACCCTGCCATGACGGAGGCGACGCCGACTCGTCCAAGGAGTCGCCCCCGTCCTCGGCGGAGGCGTCGTCCCTGGTCGGCTCCCCATCCGTCCCGGCCTCGGGGCGGGCGTTTTCGGAGGGAGTCCGCCCGACAACGGAATCCTCCCACGTCTCCGGTTCCTGACTGGGGGCGGAGTCGGGACGCGCGGACGGTTCGTCCGCGACGGCGATGTCGCCGGGCCCGATCTCTTCGGGGACGGATTCCCCAGGAGTCTCGCCGCCCTCGAGGCCCGTCAGCCAACGCTCGTACTGCCGCGTTTTCATCGGAACACCTCCCGCCCCTCCGGGCGTCCCGCGGCGAGCACCTTGTGCTCCCCGTCCAGGGACACGACGATGGTGGGCGTCCTTGGCAACACGTGGACCTGCACGTCCTCCCCCTGCGCCGTCGCCGACCACGCCGGCCACACCAGGGGCCAGACCGTGCGCAGATACCGCACCCCTCCGGCCTCCCAGCAGGACACCCCGGGGATCTCCGGAGAGAGGGGTATCCTCGACGCCCCGTCGGGGATCCTGCCATGCAGGACCTCCAGCATGGGCGGAGTGACCGGAGAGGGCGTGCGACCCACGAGCCGCGGCTGGACGGCCTTGGGGCCGGGCCTGTCCAGACGCAGCACCACGAGGGCGTCCGCCGTCCTGTCCCGCCTGGCGGCGGATTCCGTCTTCAGGTGCAGGATCACGGGATAGGGGGCCCCGTCCAGCATGACCGTGAGATTCGAGGAAGCGTGGTTGGTGAGGGGGACGAGGGTCACGATGTTGGAATGCGCGCCCCCCTCCTCGGGAGCGGTTCCCCCGTCGTTCACGGCGCTGGCGGATCGCTCCGTTCCGGGCTGGGATGCCGAGAAGGCCCTGGCGGATCCCAGGATCAGGGACAGCACGGGCCATGGGGCGCCGGTGGCGTCCTGGAAGACCAGGGTGGAGGCGTAGCCCCCGGAGAGACGCACGACTTCGGGACGGTGTCCGGGGTCGGACCGTATCTGGCGGGTACGGGTGGCCATCCGTGCAGGTTCGGCCTCCACGGCGGCCTCGATGTCGTCCCTGCGGCGCTTGTACATCCGTATCTCCTCCTCCCCCAAGGGGAGAAGCTGCTCGATGCTCTCGTCGAGGAGCCTGACGCGCTCGCTCCGGCCCGCCCTGTCGGGGCCTTCCGTCGAGACGGGACTTGCGGCTCCGGCATCGGGCGCCTGTCGGGAGGTCTCGACCGGGAGGGATCGGGGGGCCTCCGCTTCCCTGACGGGGACTTCCTGTGCGGCCAGGGCGTGGACGGGGAGGAAGGGCGGGACGCAGGCCGCGGCGCACAGCGCGAGTCCGAGCAGATACGGGGCCGATTCCGAGAGGGTGGAACGCATGAAGGACATCCGGCGCCTCCTGGACATGGACAAGGGACGGGGGAACGGCGTCGTGGGCCGTCCGCAGGACCTGCGGGGACTTGCGGACGCCAGGCCGGCGTCAAGGCAGGCCTCCCGCCCCGTGCCAATTGCATGAAATATGAGCTGCGATCCTGTGGACATTCTTTGCATATCGGCATTAAAGCACAAAACGCAAGATCTGTCAACAGGAAAAAATGGAAATAGCGAATCTTTTCCATGTCGACGCTCGCATATCGGCCATGGACAAGGATTTTACGATGTGAAAAAGTTTTGGAGCATGGAGCCAGAGAGGTGGGATCCGCAGGGGATGCCCTGCACCATCGTCGTCAAGACGATGGCCAAAGCGGGCATTTGGGAGGATGTTCCAGGCTGGGCCCTTCGCCGTTCCGAGTCGTCCGGAGAAGGGGCTTTGCCGGGATGAGGGCCGGTTCCGGGGCGTCGTTTTTCCGGAAAAGGATCACGGGGCGTGCGGCGGCACGGCGCACGCCACCATCCCGTGGATCAACGGTCTGAATGCGGATCCGGCGTCCACATGTTGCCGCGATCCTGAAGACGAGCGTACCGGCCTTGCCTGCGAGACTCCCGTTGAAGCGCCGTGTCTCGTCCCTCCTCCACGAACCTGCGCCGTGCATGTCCCAAGATGGAAGGCCGACTGACCGCCAGGCGGGCGACGACTCTCCCTGGACATCGCTGCATGGGGAACCGCCATTGATGCACAACCGGGCGGTCTGTCGCCCCAACGATTTTTATCTTTGATGTATGGATGCCGTCTTCCATGACGCCCGGGAAGCAAAAGGCCCAAGACGGCGGACGGCGTCCGAAAACTTCCGCAAGACCCGACCCGCCCCCCGTGATGCCATAGCCACTGCAGGCGACAAGCTCCGTCAAGTCCCTCCCCTCCGCCCTCTTCCCCCTTCAGGAAGATTCCTCCACCGATCCGGTGTCCGCCACTGGACATGGCGCTGCAACGGGTGTACTTTTCCGCGCTTCCCACCTTCACCAGGATCACGGCGTCCGCACAAGGCCGCCAAAGGAACCGGACATCCCCGCGCCACCCGAACCGAGGCCGCGGACGTCAGAGAACAACCGCAACGTCTCAACGCCACGACATCGAACGCGCGGACAATGACTCCCAGACAATCGCCTCCAACCCCATCCCCCGGCCACCCGACGAACCCGGGCACCCTGACCTATCGCCCGGACGTGGACGGACTGCGCGCCGTCGCCGTCCTGTGCGTCGTCCTCTATCACGCCTTCCCCGACATCCTCCCCGGCGGGTTCGTCGGGGTCGACGTCTTCTTCGTCATCTCGGGCTTCCTCATCGGCTGGGTGATCATGCAGGATCTCGACGCCGGGACCTTCACCCTCCAGGACTTCTACGCGCGACGCATCCGCCGGATATTCCCCGCCCTGGCCGTCCTCCTCCTCAGCGTGCTGCTCTTCGGGTGGTTCGTCCTGCTCGAGGGCGAATACGCCTCCCTCGGCAAACACGTCCTCGGCGGCTCGGCCTTCGTGGAGAACATCCTCTACCAGCGGGAACTCGGCGGCTACTTCAACGCCGCCTCCAGCACGAAACCCCTGCTCCACCTGTGGAGCCTCAGCATCGAGGAGCAGTTCTACATCCTCTTCCCGGCGCTGCTCCTCCTCTGCCGCAGGAACGACATCCGCATCGCGGCCATCCTCGTCCTCGGGACGATCTCCTTCGCGTGGAACATCCACATCCACATCGTCGACCGGGGCGCGGACTTCTACTCCCCCCTCGCCAGATTCTGGGAGATTCTCGCGGGCGCCGCGCTGTGCGCCCTGATGCGCAACCCCTCCACCTGGCCGGCATTGTCGAGGGCGGACGCGGCCCTTGGCCGGACACGCCCCGGAAGCGGCGACGGCCGGAGGATCGGCACCGTCATGGCGATCCTTGGAGCCTGTCTCGTCGCGGCGGGCCTCGCGCTCTCCCGCAGTTCCCTCCCCCACCCCGGCTGGGGCGGGCTGCTTCCCGTTGGCGGAGCCGCCCTGCTCATCGCCGCGGGACCGGGGAACCCACTGAACGGCCTGATCCTCTCCAACAGGGTCGCCGTCTACATCGGGCGCATCTCCTACCCCCTCTACCTCTGGCACTGGGCGATCCTGTCCTTCGCCTGGATCATCCTCGGGGGGCCGAACGCCACGTCCGCCTTGCTGAAGATCGCGCTGGTGGCCGCGGCCCTGCTCCTGTCCGTCCTGACGTACCACTGGGTGGAGAGGCCGCTGCGTTTCGGGACGCGACGGCGCAGGGACGTGGTGATCCGTCTGGCCGTCTCCATGGCGGTCCTCGGCCTGTGCGGGCTCGGCATCAACCTTGCCGGCGGCCTGCCGGGGCGGTATTTCATAAAGGAGTACAACACCCTCCTGCAGCTGTCGCAGTCGGCGCAGTACATCGACGAGCCTGGACTCGCCTACGCCGGGCTCACCCGGGGGGTGCTGCTGTACTGCAAATACGAGGACGTCGGGGCGAGGGACACCGTGGCCGTCATAGGCGACAGCCACGCCCCGGTGCTCCACTACGGCGTCGCGGAGCTTGGAAGGCGCCATGGCTTCAATACCGTCTCCATGGGCTGGATCGTCCCGGACGGAAAGCACTGGCGCCCCGACATCGGATACAACGCCGACGTCATCATGGACATCCTGGAGCGCAAGAAGGATATCCGCAAGGTCTTCTTCATCAGCCGGGGGATGATGTACATCACCGGGATGGATGACCCCATCGCGGGGATCCCGCATCAGGAGCTGGTATGGGGCTGGGCCCACCCCGTCGGCTTCGAGGCCTTCGAAAGATCCCTGCAGGACTACGTCGACCGGCTCAATGCCATGGGGAAGCGGGTGTACATCATCTCGGAGACCCCGACGCTCAAGGCCGATCCCAGGGACTACTTCGCGCGGCCCCTGAGGCCGGTAAGGCGCCACGTCTTCCCCCCGACCATGAGGGATTACGTCCTGGCGATCCAGATGCCCTATCTCGAGATCCTCGACCGGATACGTGACGCCACGGTCATCCCCACCATTCCCACGATGTGCCCGACGAAGGCCTGCATCGCCTTCGACGGGGACGGCACGCCCCTCTACCAGGATCCATCGCATCTCTCCATTGCCGGAAGCAGGTTCCTTGTGGAAATCCTCCTCAAGCGGTATATTCTGGAACCGTGACGCGGCGAAGTGCCGCAGCCGACGACGAAGGCCTCGTCCCGGGGACGGCGACACGCGCGGTCCGCGGAAAGCCGCCCCGACAGCCACAGGAGGAGGAACGTGCCCCTCAGCGCCTATCCCGTTGCCCGCATCACCCAACTGCACGACATGCTCGTCGACAGGTACCTCGCCCCTCTCGTGGAGAACCACGACGCGATCGAGGCCGTCATCGCGTACCTCTCGGACGAGGCCAGCAGGAAGCAGTTCCGCCGCGAACTGGTCTTCGACAGGCTGTTCCACCTGCTTCTGGACTACAACGACGCCATCAACTGGGCCGGGAACGTCCGGGGGAAGCTGTGGGACGACGCCCTCGCCCAGGTGGTGGAGAAGCGCGCCTCCGGGGAGTACCCGGAGCTGGACTTCCCCTCCTACTTCCCCGACTGGGTGGTGCGCAACATGTACGCCGCCGTCTTCGTGCTGGAACAGTACCGGCACCCCCAGGTGGAGATGCCCGAGGGGGGCGTGTGCCTCGACTGCGGCGCCTGCTGCGGCGACGCGGCGGTGTGGGCGCTGGGCAGGGGCGCGGGGCACGTGTACGCCTTCGAGCCCAGCCCGGAGATGCAGATATACCTGGAACGCAACATCGAGCGGCACGGGAAGGGGCGCATCACCATGATCCCCTACGGCATCGCGGAGAAGTCCGGCCGTCTGGACATGGCCCCCACGGAGGATTCGAACCTCATGGCGGGGAAGATGACCGAGGGGGGCGAGGGGCGCATCACCGTCGTGTCCCTGGACGACTGGACCAAGGAAAACGGCATCACGCCGGACTTCATCAAGATGGACCTCGAGGGGTACGAGACCAAGGCCCTCAGGGGGGCGCGGCGGATCATCACGGAACGGCGCCCGCTCATGGCCGTCTCCCTCTACCACGACCTCAAGGATTTCTGGGAGGTGCCCCTGATCCTGAAGGAGATGGTCCCTGAGTACCGGTTCTGGTGCCGCAAGAACGCGCCCATCGGGGAATTCATACTCTATGCGGCCGTCTGAAGGCCGGGACGGAGCGCGCTTTCCGGGGACGGCGGCCGCGGACGGACCGGGGCGTGAAGCGTCCGCTCCAGGCGCCGCCATGGCACTACATGGCGGGGATCGCCCCGTCACTCCTGGCGAAGCCATCCTTGCGGCCATGCCCACGGCGGGCCGCACTCTCCATCGCATCCTCACGGTTCCCCATCCCGGATCGCCCCAAAAGACGCGTCGCCCTGCATTCGACGCCGGCCTGAACGTCCCCTGAGCGTCCCCCAATAACGCACGAGCCGGGCTTCGCCCCTCCCCCACACGGCAAGACGTGCGCCGACCCTTGCCAATGGTCGGCCCTTGGCGCATCGCCTTGCCTTGGCGACTTGCAAATATGTATCAAAGATGCAATTGGTACTTGCAATTGAACTCAATCCATGATACACTCCGTCTCATTCCATGCAAAACAGGAGTGTTTTCATGAACAGGATTTGTGTCATACTGGGCGTCATCGCCGCCCTGACCATCGCGCTCCTTCTGGCGGACCGGGAGAAGGGGCGCGCGATCGCGGCACTGGACGCCGACCTGCAGCGGCTCGGCCTGTCCCTTCACGTGCGTGAATACCTCGGGGACGACTGCTTCCTCGTCGCCCCCGAGGGCGGAGGCCCAAAGCGTGTGGTGTACGCAGCCAAGGGCGTGCTCGCCCTCGATGGCGTGCGGGATCGCAGGACCGGCGAGGACGTCCTGCGGCGGGCGACATTGCGGGCCATGGGCCACGAACCGGCGAAGCCCGTCGCCATGCACCGGAACGGGGACGCCGGACGCATCGGAATTGGCGCGAGACCGGGGCCGGCCCCCGTCCCCCTGACAGAGGAGGAATTCCGCATCGCCGCATCGGCGCCCGCCGTGACGGTCTCTTCCGAGACCGCATCGTCCCGTGATCCTCTCGTGGTCTTCACTTGGGGACGATGCCCGACCTGCACTTCCGTGCGCAACGCCATAGAGGCCAAACGAGACGCACTCCGCTTCCCCGTGCGCTTCATGCCCGTGGCCGGAAGCGAGGACCTGGACAGGGCCGCGATGGCCTATCTCGCCCAGGCAGGCGGATCGTCGGCTCCGGGGAACGGATCCTCCCCGCAGGGCGATCAGGCCCGCAAGAACGGGGATGCCCTGAAGGATCCGGGGAGGGATCCAATTGCGCAGGCAGACGTCATCGCCAGGCTCAACGCCGCCACCGACATCCTCGGCAGACGCACCGGGGCGGTCAGGGTGCCGGCTTTCGCATGGCGCGGGAAGGACGGGACCTGCAGAATCGGGAATCTCGACAAGGCAGGGCTGGAAAGCGTCGTGGCGTTCCTGAACGGACGAGTCGATGGCGACAAGAACGCGATGGAATCAAAAGATGGCATCATACCGCCCACAGCATCGAAACGTGAATAGCTGCAGCAACGACACGATATGCCTACCAGCCGCGCCTTTCATATGTCGCCTATGAAATGGAAAGGCTGGCTGGCATTCTGATCTGCCCTTCCCATAGCACCTGGAAATGACTCTGTGCAAAGACAGCGGCTCGCTCCGTGACAGGGGCGGGCCGTCATTCTTGCGTTGCAGCGGGATTTTCCTGCCCGTTCTGACAAACTGATATGGAAGATGACATCCCGATCGCAGGAGGTTATCATTCCATCAATCTGGAACCACAGAGCAGGATGCCGTCGGATGACGAACGGGGACACATCGTGTCGCTTCCAGGCAACAAGAGGCACAAATGGGCCGGACCAATACCGCAGGGCGCCAGGTTGTTCGCACCGGGAACTGGGGGCTTCATCTGGGGCGTGCGGGGGCAGCAAGGGGCGACTCATCCCCGAGGGGCTGCAGGCCGGGCGCAGAGGCCTGCGGAGGGCCATAAACGTGGGCAAGCAATTTTTTTTGAAAAAAAAATTGCGGGGCCCTCTTGCCAACCTTGCGGGGAGTGTTTATATATGTTGTGGCTGGGGTCAACGCTTCGCGGCCAGCCACCGGGCGTCAGGCAGGTCAGGGACCGGAGCCGGAGTCTCCGGTGGGCACCCGCCGGGCGGGCCTCGTCAGCGGCCAGGCCTGACGAAGGTTCCGCATCCGTAGATGGCGGGCGGTTTCGGGGACGGCTTGAGCGCACGGTCCCGGACACGGCGCTTGCCCACCCTGCCCATCAGAGGGACGATGGCGATGGTTGCGTTTCCCGGGTGGTGTCTGGCTGATGCAAGCATGTTTGGGCATGGAAATTCATCATGACGGAACACGTAAAAAGGAGGCAAAGATCAAAGTAGAGGCAGAAACTGAATCTTCAAAGATTTATTGTACGCAACTTCAACAATGGTATACCCCATGGAAAAAATCGAAAGGCCAGAAGAACAGGAAGAGTTCGACGAGAAACCGGCCGATGATGCTGGAGATCACGATGGCTTCTTCAAGTCGATATACAGCATGATTGCCTTCTTGATTGCGCTTCTCACCGCAAAGTTGCCCCCGGAGATTTTGGCCATACTTGACTTAACTACATTGGCTTTGAAGGACTGCGCCACTCTCATATCGGGAGTGGGCGCGAAGTATCAGCCTGACCTCGCATTCACGTGCATGACAAGCACAAATGAACCCGTGATTGTGTATTTGTTTTTTGAGCACAGATCTTATTATAGCAGGCTTATTGCCATAAAATTATTTATCTATTATTCACTACTCCTTTGGAAACTGGGTAAGTCAGAAGAATACAGAGGAAAGAAACTACCATTAATTTTACCTATAGTTGTCCTGCAAGGCAAGGACGCAAAATTTGTGCCACTTTCAGACATTTTGGATGTTCATACCGAAAAAATTTTAGACTATATCCCCAAGTTAAATCCAATAATAATTGATCTCTCCACATTTACAAAGGAGGAAGTCGAGAATGGTTGGCCATATACATACCCAATTGAAATAATGAATGAATACAAAAATGAAGATATCGTTAATATCTTTGCAAGTATTTTCAAAAAAGTTACAGAGCACAAAGATTTCAAAAAGAAGGACGCAAAAATTACCCTAGGGAGAGGTCTTGAGGAGGCAAAAATTTATGTTACGTCCCTCAAAAAGGGCCGTACTCCCCAAGAAGTTGAAAATGCGATCTGTAAACATTTTGGAGGTGAAAATAATATGACCTTCGACCAATTGGCACGAAAACTCCTTGGCAAAAATTCTCTTCGCTATGCGATGGAAAAGGGCAAGCAGGAGGGCTTGCAGGAGGGGGTGCAGAAGGGCTTGCAGAAGGGCTTGCAGAAGGGCAGGAAGGAAGGCAAGCAGGAGGGAGTGCAGAAGGGCTTGCAGAAGGGCAGGAAGGAGGGCAGACAGGAGGGCAGACAGGAGGGTTTGCAGGAGTCCGTGATCCGCTGCGTTTCCACTCGCTTCTCCCCTCCCCCCAAGACCCTGTGCAATAAAATTTCCAGGATCAAGAAGGGTTCGGTGCTTGCAAACCTGCTTGATGCTCTCGTCATGCAAAGTGAGTTGAAGTCCATCGAAAACATGGTGGACACTGCCCTACAGCAGCAGGCGAGGGCCTGACACATCCCTTGCTCCAATAACCTTTTACGTTCGTTGACGCAGGCAACGACATAGATGCATCCTGACAATTCCGGAGGGGAAGTTGCCATTTTTAGATTGAAGGCGGGGAGATGGATATCCCGCCTTCTTTTATACCGTATGCCTAACAAGGTCAATAAGAATGTTATGCGTTACTTCCGTTGTTCATAAAAACTCCAAATTTACAAAAAGAGGAAATCGAGAATAGTTGGCCATATACATACCCAATGTCGCGGTAAAGGGGGGCCTTTCGGCACCCCCCTCCCGCACAGATCCGGACGTGCGGCGCTACCGCATCCGGCTCCTCAGTCGGGTCAACACGCAATGGCTTCGATGAACTGCGCTGCCACAGGTACCATCTTACAGTGGTGGTCTGGATACCTGCATCCCCACGTAGCGTACAAGGCAAGGAGTATAGGTCAGCCAACAGCTCATCTCTACCTGTAGTTTCGCACTTTTATGCCTCCGAGCACCACTTTGCCCTAGAAAACCAAGGGGTTGGGCCCATCAGGAATTCCTTACGGGAAATCTGCCTGGTGGGCACCACGGCACACCCCCCAC
>JAISTH010000030.1 GCA_031272715.1 Desulfovibrio sp. | reverse complement strand
CAGTACGTCCTGGACAGGGACGGTTACACCTGTCAGGAGTGCGGAAAGAAAAACGTGCAACTGGAGGTTCACCACATAAAGCCAAGGCGGGAACAGGGAGCCGATATTCCGGACAATCTAGTCACGCTTTGTCGCGAATGCCACAGGAAAGCGGACAACGGGCTGGTCTGCCTGAACAACAGAAATGGCGACAGGTCCAAGACAAGGCATGCGACGCAGACGGACATCATAAACGGTCGCATTTGCGAATATTTGACGGAGAATGGCATCCCGTTCACGAAAACGTCCGGAGGCGACACGAAGGCCATACGGCAACATTTCGGTCTGCCAAAATCCCACGTGAACGATGCGGTGTGCATATCCCTCTTCTACTTGTATGACAACGGTGCCGATGTGGACGATGTGAGCATACCCGACGGATATTTGATGGAAGTGTGTCACGCCAAGGGAACATATCAACGATCCCAGGGGCAGGCATTGAAGAAATCCAGATATATAAACGGCTACTCGCATCCAGCGCAGCAGCATCATGCAAGGATTCTTGCGAACAGAAGCAAGTGCAAGTTCGGGTTCCGCGTCAACGACAAAGTGACATACAATGGGAGGACATGGTTTCTTTGCGGCGTGAGAAGTGCCGGAAATTGTGTGTTGAAGGACATACACGGAAACCGTCTGAAGACGGAAAGCGGAAAGAGCAGCAAGACCGTGAACCTGAAAGGTCTTGTGAGGGTCTCGGCGGCGACCAGCAGGATGCGGGAGTGGGTTAAGACGTGATAGTCTGTAGTGCCATTTTGTGTAGTGCCATTAAACGAAAAATGGAGGGGAGATGGAACTTCTGGCATACGAGGAATTCGTGGAAGTCACCGGCATCGCCCCGGACCGCCTGCAGGAGCTGCTGGCGCTGGGGTGGATCGAGACGGAGCAGGGGCAGTCCCCCCGCTTCTTCGACGGCGACGTCTACAAGGTGAGGAAGCTGGAGCGCCTTTGTTGCGACCTTGAGGTGTCGGTGGTGGGCGGGACGATCATCGTGGACCTGCTCGAGCGCATCGACATGCTGGAACGGACGATACGGACGCTGCAGGGCCTGGAGGACGGCGAAAACCGCTGATGACGCGGAACGGCTTTGAGGACGGAGGGGAGCATGGATACCAGCAAGTTCACGGACAAGTCCCGGGAGGCCATCGGCGAAGCGCAGATGCTGGCCGGGGGCATGGGACACCAGGAGGCGGACGTCGAGCATCTCGCCCTGGCCCTCGTGGGGCAGGAGAAGGGGATCGTGCCGCGGATACTCGAGCACATGGGCGTGCAGGTCCGGGCGTTCACCGTGGCCGTGGAGACGGCGGTGAAGCGCCGTCCTTCCGTCTCGGGCCAGGGGATGGATCCCTCGAAGATCGTCATCACGCAGAGGCTCGCCGCGGTCCTGGGGGACGCCCAGAAAGAGGCGAAGCGGATGCGGGACGAATACGTGAGCGTGGATCATCTCTTCGCCGCGCTGACCAACGTGGACCGTTCCTGTCCGCTGGGGCAGGTGCTGCAGGAATACAAGATCACGAGGGCGGCCTTCGTGCAGGCCATGGAGGAACTGCGGGGCGGGGCGAGGGTGACCAGCGCCAATCCCGAGGACACCTTCGAGGCGCTGTCCAAGTACGCGAGGGACCTGGTGGACGCGGCCCGTCAGGGCAAGATGGATCCCGTCATCGGCAGGGACGGGGAGATCCGCCGGGTGATCCGGATACTGTCCAGGCGCACCAAGAACAATCCCGTCCTCATCGGCGAGGCCGGGGTCGGCAAGACGGCCATCGTCGAGGGGCTCGCCTTCCGCATCGTGAAGGGGGACGTCCCGGAGGGGTTGAAGGGGCGCAGTCTCTTCGCCCTGGACATGGGGGCCCTCATCGCCGGGGCCAAGTACCGCGGGGAGTTCGAGGAACGGCTCAAGGCCGTGCTCAACGAGGTGGCCAAGGCCGAGGGGCAGATCATCCTGTTCATCGACGAGCTGCACACCATCGTGGGGGCGGGCAAGGCCGAAGGCGCCATGGACGCCGGGAACCTGCTCAAGCCCATGCTGGCCCGGGGGGAGTTGCACTGCATCGGCGCCACCACGGTTGACGAGTATCGCAAGTACATCGAGAAGGATCCGGCGCTGGAGCGCCGGTTCCAGCCCGTGATGGTGGACGAGCCCACGGTGGAGGACGCCATCTCGATCCTGCGGGGGTTGAAGGAGCGCTTCGAGGTGCACCACGGGGTGCGCATCAGCGACTCCGCCATCGTGGACGCCGTGGTGCTCTCCAACCGCTACATCACGGACCGCCAGCTGCCGGACAAGGCCATAGATCTCATCGACGAGGCCGCGGCCATGATCCGTACGGAGATCGATTCCCTCCCCTCGGATCTCGACGAGGTCAACCGCAAGGTCATGCAGCTGGAGATCGAGCGGGAGGCCTTGCGCAAGGAGAGCGACGCGGCTTCCAGGGAGCGTCTGGAGAAGCTGGAGAACGAGCTGGCCCAGATGCGCGGGGAGCAGGCGGCGCTTTTGGCGCAGTGGGAGCGGGAGAAGGGCTCCATCGACTCCATGCGGGAGGTCAAGGAGCGGATCGAGCAGACCAGGCTCGCCCTCGAGCAGGCCGAGCGGGCCGGGGATTTCGGCCGGGCCTCGGAGCTCAAGTACGGGAAGCTCCCGGCGCTGGAGAAGCAGCTTGCCGACTCCTCCGGGGGCGCGTCGGAGGACGGGGGCCGGCTTCTGCGGGAGGAGGTGCGGCCCGACGACGTGGCGGAGATCGTGGGGAAGTGGACCGGGATCCCGGTGACGCGGCTTCTGGAGTCGGAGCGGGAGAAGCTGCTCAGGCTCCCGGAGGAACTCCACAGGCGGGTGGTGGGCCAGGACGAGGCGGTCCGGAAGGTGAGCGAGGCGGTCCTGAGGGCCAGGGCCGGACTCTCCGATCCGGGAAGGCCCACGGGCTCCTTCCTCTTCCTGGGGCCGACGGGGGTGGGCAAGACCGAGCTCTGCAAGGCCCTGGCCGAGGCCCTCTTCGACACCGAGGACAACATGGTGCGCCTCGACATGAGCGAGTACATGGAGAAGCATTCCGTGTCCCGGCTCATCGGCTCCCCGCCGGGCTACATCGGCTACGACGAGGGCGGCCAGCTCACCGAGGCGGTGCGGCGCAAGCCGTACTGCGTCGTGCTCTTCGACGAGGTGGAGAAGGCGCACCCCGACGTCTTCAACACGCTTCTGCAGCTGCTGGACGACGGCAGGCTCACGGACAGCCAGGGACGGACCGTGGATTTCCGCAACGTCATCGTGATCATGACGTCCAACATCGGGTCCATGTTCCTGCTCAAGGGCATCACGAAGGACGGGCACATAACCGAGGAGGCACGGGAGAGCGTCATGGAGGAGCTGCGGCGGAACTTCCGGCCGGAGTTCCTGAACAGGGTGGACGAGACGGTGCTCTTCCTCCCCCTCTCCAAGGACGAGCTCGTGAAGATCGTCGATCTGCAGGTGGAGCGCCTGCGGCGCAGGCTCGAGGATCGCAAGATCACGCTGGAACTGACGGAGAAGGCCCGGAGCTACATCGGCGGCGCGGCCTACGATCCCGTCTACGGGGCACGGCCCTTGAAGCGGTTCGTGCAGCAGCACCTGGAGACGCCGTTGGCCAGGGAGATCGTGGCGGGAGCCATCCGGGACGGGCAGAAGGTGGTCGTGGACATGGGCGAGGACGGACTGGTCCTGGATGCGCGGTAGCCTCCGGAGGTAGTGGATGTCAAGGACAGGGGTGCTGGTGCTGGCCGCCGGCAAGGGGACCAGGATGCACTCGGCGCGGCCGAAGGTCCTCCAGCAACTGCTGGAGGAGCCCATGGCGAGCTATGTCGTGAGGGCGCTTGCCCCGGTTCTCGGGGAGGACGTCTGGATGCTGGTGGGGCATTGCGCCGACGACGTGCGCAAGTGTTTCCCCGGCGGACGCTTCGTGTTCCAGGAGCGGCAACTGGGCACGGCCCACGCCCTGGGCACGGCCCTTCCGGACATGGAGGCCGCCGGCATCCGGCGCGTCCTGCTTGTCAACGGTGACACGCCCCTGCTCACGCCGGCCCTTGTCGCCTCCTTCCTCGAAAGGACGAAGGGCGCCCCTCTGGCCTTCGCCACGATCACCCTCGACGATCCCGGCGCCTACGGCAGGGTGATCCGGGAGGGGGGGCGCGGGGACGGCCGCGTGCGGTCCATCGTGGAGGCGAAGGAGTTCGACGTCGCCCTGCACGGTCCCGAGGGGCGCGAGGTCAACGCCGGGATGTACGCGGTGGATCTCGCCCTGGCGAAGGAACTGCTGCCCCTGGTGACCTGCGACAACGCCGGGGGGGAATACTACGTCACGGATCTCGTGGAACTCGCCGTCGGCCGGGGGATCGAGGTGCTGGGGATCGCCTGCGGCGCGGACACGGGGCTGCTCGGCGTCAACACCCCCGGGGAACTGGCCCGGAGCGAGGAACTGCTCCGTGAGGCGAGGGTGGAGGCGTTGCTCGAGTCCGGCGTCGTGATCCACGCCCCGTCCCTGGTCCGGGTGGGGCCCCTTGCGGAAGTCGCCCCTGGCGCGCGTCTCACCGGTCCCTGCGAGATCTACGGCGCAAGCCGGATCGCGTCGGAGGCCGAGTGCCTCTCCCACGTGGTGGTGCGCAACTGCACGGTGGAACGGGGGGCGGTGATCCGTTCCTTCTCCCACATCGAGGACGCGGTCGTGGGGGAGGGGGCGATCGTGGGGCCGTTCGCGCGGTTGCGGCCCGGCGCGCGGCTCGAGGCGGGTTCCCATGTCGGGAACTTCGTCGAGCTGAAGAATGCGGTCCTTGGGCCGGGCGCCAAGGCCAACCATCTCACGTATCTCGGGGACGCCTCCATCGGGGCGGGGGCGAACATCGGCGCCGGCACCATCACCTGCAACTACGACGGCAAGCACAAGTACAGGACGACCATCGGCGAGAGGGCCTTCATCGGCAGCAACACGGCCATGGTGGCGCCCGTGGTGGTGGGGGACGACGCGCTGGTGGGAGCCGGCTCCGTCGTCACCCGGAACGTGGGGCCGGGCGAAATGGCCATCGCGCGAGGACGGCAGCGGAACATCCCCCGGCGATTGGCGGGCAGGGACGCCGTCCCCCCGGAAGAGCCCAAGTCCGGGTCCTGAGCCGGGATCGTCCGGAATCCGGAAATTCGCGAGGCGGGCAGGGCGCATGACGCCCCGTCCGCCTCGTTTTTTTTTTCCATTTTCGGCCCTTGGACCAGATACGCATGATGGTCGGGTTGACGCCGATCATTCCACGTTCGGTCCTTGGACCAAATCCGGTCGATGGTAAGGTCGACGTCGACCTTTCCATTTTCGGTCCTTGGACCAGATACGGTCGTCGGTCAGGTTGGCATCGACCTTTCCATTTTCGGCCCTTGGACCAAATCCGGCCCGTCAGCGTCCGGTCTCCTTCGCCAGGGCGTCCAGCAGGCGCTGCACGTTGGCCTCCCGGGCGGTCTCGCCCATGATGCCGATGCGTATGACCTTGCCCGCCAGCGGGCCGAGTCCGCCGCCCACCTCGATGTTGTGCTTCGTGCGCAGCGCCTTGCGCAGCGCCGCCTCGTCGACCCCCGCCGGGCACGTGACGAGGTTGAGCATGGGCAGTCGGTACGGCTTCTCCACGAACATGGAGAAGCCGAGGGCCTCGACGCCCTTGACGAACATGTCGTGCATGGCCTTGTGCCGGGCGTGCACCTTCTCCGGCCCCTCGTCGAGGATGAGGGCCAGGGCGGCGTTGAGGGCGTAGTTCATGCTGACGGGAGCCGTGTGGTGGTAGGTGCGGTTGGCCCCCTCCCAGTATTGCATGATCATGTTCATGTCCAGGTACCAGTTGGGCACCTTGGACTTCCTGGCCTTGATCTTCTCGATGGCCCGGGGGGAGAAGGACACCGGGGAGAGGCCCGGAGGGCAGGAGAGGCATTTCTGGGTGCCGCTGTAGAAGGCGTCCACGCCCCAACGGTCCAGGGCCACCTCGATGCCGCCGAGGCTGGTGACGCCGTCCACGAGATAGAGTGCGCCGTGCTCCCGCACCAGCTTCCCGATCTCCTCCACGGGGTTGCAGACCCCGGTGGAGGTCTCGGCGTGGATGACCGCGACGATGGCGTACTTGCCTCCGGCCAGCTTCTCCTTGACCTTGGGGACCAGCACCGGCGTCCCCCACGGGAACTCCAGCACGTCCACCTGGGCGCCCAGGCGCGTGGCGACGTCGATCATGCGGCCGCTGAAGACGCCGTTGTGCAGGACCAGCACCTTGTCGCCGTGCTCCACCAGGTTGACGTAGCAGGTCTCCATGCCGGCGGAGCCCGTGCCGCTCATGGGCATGGTCACCTCGTTGGCGGTGCCGCACAGCTGCCGCAACTGGCCCTTGATGTCGTCCATCACCGCGATGAACTCGGGATCCATGTGCCCCACGAGATGCTTGCCCATGGCCTTGTACACGGCCTCGTTGACCATGGAGGGGCCGGGGCCCATCAGGAGTATCTCGGAAAGGGCGTCGAGAGCTTTCGTCATGTTTCACCTCGCTGGGGGAAGAGGGTTGCCGCGGACGGGCCGGTCTCAGCGGCCGGCCTCCCGCCTGATGCGCACGCCCCGCAGCATGGCGCAGACGAGCGCCCCAAGGAGGACGCACGCCCATCGGGGCATGTGTGAATAGAAACAGCTTCCTATGGTGAGCACCTGCCCGAGGATGGCCGCCGAGACGTAGAAGTCCGACTCCAGCGCGAGGATCGGCTCGCCGTCCAGCATGTCCCTGAGGATGCCCGGTATGAGTCCCGACACGCATCCCAGGATGAGACAGCCCGTCGCCGGCAGTCCCATGGCGAGTCCCTGCAGGCTGCCGAGACAGGCCACGAGACCGAGTCCCAGGGCGTCCAGGCATCCGAAGACCAGGGACGTCGCCGGGTTGAAGGCGCCGAACAGGGCTCCCAGCACCCCTCCGAGGGCCGTGGCCCCGAGGGGCGTCTCCCGGGTCAGGATGGCGGGGACGCCCATCCCCAGCAGACAGTCCATGAAGAGGGGGGCGCTCAGGCCGACGAGGCAGCCCAGGACCGCCGCGCCGGTGAAGTGGGAGCCGCACTGCCGCGCCCGCAGTCCCGCCGCCGCCGCGGGCACGAATATCCCCGCCGCTCCCAGCCAGTGCAGGACGTCGATCATGGGGCGGCCTACTTGGCGTAGCCCACGGCGCGTCGCTCCCTGATGACGGTCACGCGGATCTGGCCGGGATAGGTGAGGTTGCGCTCTATGCGTTCGGATATCTCCTTGCAGAGCATGTACGTCGTGTCGTCGTCCACGGACTCGGCGTTGACCATGACCCGCACCTCGCGGCCGGCCTGGATGGCGTAGGCCTTGGCGACGCCCTCGCAGGACATGGCGATGTGCTCCAGATCCTCGAGGCGCTTGGCGTAGTTCTCCAGCAGTTCCTTGCGGGCGCCCGGGCGGGCGCCGGATATGGAGTCCGCGGCCTGGACCAGGACGGCCAGGGCCGTCGACGGGCGCGTGTCCTCGTGGTGGGCGGCGATGGCGTGGACGATCTCCCCGCCCTCGCTGTATTTCTTGGCGATGTCCGCGCCGATCAGGGCGTGGGGCCCCTCCACCTCGTGGTCCACGGCCTTGCCGATGTCGTGGAGCAGTCCGGCGCGCTTGGCCTTCTTCACGTCCATGCGCAGTTCCGCGGCGAGCATGCCGCACAGCGCCGAGACCTCCAGGGAGTGCTGGAGCACGTTCTGGGTGAAGGAGGTCCGGTAGCGCAGCTGCCCCAGCAGGCGGACCACGTCGGGATGGATGCCGTGGACGCCGGCGTCGAAGGTGGCCTGCTCGCCGATCTCCTTGACCTTGGCGTCCATCTCCTTCTCGCACTTGGCGACGATGTCCTCGATCCGGGCGGGGTGGATGCGGCCGTCCTGGATGAGCCGCTCAAGCGCCATCTTGGCCACCTGGCGGCGCATGGGGCTGTAGGCGGAGAGGATGACCGTCTCCGGGGTGTCGTCGATGATCAGGTCCACCCCCGTCGCGGCCTCGAGGGCGCGGATGTTGCGCCCCTCCCTGCCGATGATGCGCCCCTTCATGTCCTCGCTGGGCAGGGTCACCGCCGTCACCGTCTGCTCGTTGACGTAGTCCCCGGCGTAGCGCTGGATGACGTTGCTGAGTATCTCCCTGGCCTTGCGGTCCGCGGTCTCCATGGCCTGGGTCTCGATCTGGCGGATCATCTTGGCGGACTCGTGGCGGGTCTTGGACTCGATCTCGGCGAAGAGGCGCTCCTTGGCCTGCTCGGGGGTGAGTCCCGATATCTCGGCCAGGACCCTGTCCTGCTCCCCCACCCGCATGGCGAGATTCGCCTCCTCCTCGGCCAGGGCGCGTTCCTTGCGGGCCTGGTCCTTCTCGGTCTTCAGCAGTTCCCGCTCCTTGGAGGTGGCCTTCTCCAGCTTCTCCTCGAGCCTGGCGGTCATCTCGTCCAGCTTCCGCTCCCTGCCCTTGACCTCCCGCTCCCGCTCCTTGTGCTCGTTCTCCATCTCCCGTTTCTGGTTGAACAGATCGTCCTGGCCCTGGATGAGGATCTCCTTCTTCTGGGCCAGCGCCTCCTTCCTCGCCTCGTCTATGATGCGCCTTGCCAGTTCCCGGGCGTCGCCGAGCCGCCTGCCCACGATGCGTCCGTGGACGATGGCGCCGCCGGCGCTGCCTGCCACCAGCGCGACAAGGAGCAGCAATATTGCGATGTAGAGTTCCATCGGAAATTCCCCGTATCGGAGAGTGCCGCCAATCCCTGCAAAAGATCACCGGGCTGAAGAGCCAACGTAGAAAGGCCACCGGCCGTTGTCCGGTGGCGTCTGCGGACGCAAGGATCCGCAGACCGTGTCAAAGGGTGACGCAGAGGTCTTGCGGCAGGGCGTGCCGATGGAAGCGCAATAGAAAGAATGCGTCCGATAGAAAGAGAAAGAAATCCGGAAAGAAAGCAACCCCGAAATGCCGTGTCACGCTTGCGGTACGAACCTGGGTCACCAGGTCGGGCGCTAGCATAATTCTTTTAGGCTTCCCGGTCCAGGCCGGGCTTGCACACCGGAAACAGCGGCCATGCCCTTATTCTTAATGCTTGTAAGGTAGGCACCGAAGCTATGATCACAAACATTCCAGGGTTGCTTAAGGTGAATCAAAGAGTCTACCATTGGTCTACATCGAATATATACGATGGCAATCCAAAAGTTGAACTTCAGACTGATTGATTTCCGGAACTTTCTATCATTTTTACAATGGACGAAATACGTTGCTTTAGATCGTCCAATTCTTTCTTGAGTTTCAACACATCGTCTGCCATTTCAAGAACCAGAAGCGTCAAATTGGTTTCCTTGCTACGTCCCCCCTGGGACTTCAAAACCTTGAATCGTCTGTCAACAAGGCGCATGACCTCATGCACCCGTTCCATGTCGGCTCCGGGCTTGAACGTCAGATCAAGCCCGAGGACATTGATCGTTATGGATGCCTGGCTCACGAAAACCTACTCTGCGCCATTGTGCTCCTGAATCTTGTTCAGCAACGTGTCAATGCGCACGACCGCCTCGTTCCGGAGCTTCGTTTCCGTTTCCAGTTGGCTCCGGAGATCCTCGACCTCGGACTCCAGGGCGGCCCTCTCCGAGGTGAACCCGGAGGAGGACTCGCGAAGGCTGGCGTTCTCGGCGCGGAGGCGGTCAAACTTTTCCAGCAGAGCGGAGATTTGCGTTTCCAGCTTGTTCAGATTTTCCATGGCGGCGAGGATATCACCGGGCCGGGGGGATGGCAAGGGGGTATGGCGAGGATTCTTGCAGGAGGGGGCAAGTCTTCCGGAAGAGGGGGAGGGGGCGGATTGCGCCGCATCGGGGAACGGGTCCGCCTTAGGGAACGGGTTCGCCCTGGGGAACGGATTCGCCCCTGGGGGCGCGGTCAGGCCATGTCCCGGGCGAGGTCCCGCTCCTCGGCACGCCGCTTGAGTTCGTCCCGATGGTCGTGGAGCTTGCGCCCCTTGCCCACGGCGATCTCCACCTTGATCCGCCCACGCTTCAGGTACATGCGCACCGGAACCACCGTCAGCCCCTTCTGGGCCACGACGCCCGCAAGGCGCGCGATCTCCTTGGCGTGGAGCAGCAGCTTCCGGGGCCGGTCGGGAATCTGCACGACGTAGCCGGCGTTGGAATACGGCGCCACGTTCAGGGACACGAGGAAGGCCTCCCCGTTCCTGAAGTCCACGTAGCTGTCCAGGAAGTTCACCTTGCCGGCGCGGATGCTCTTGACCTCGGGGCCCGTCAGGACGAGGCCCGCCTCCAGGAAGTCCGAGAGGTCGTAGAGGTGCCTGGCCTTCCTGTTGACGGCGATGGAGGAGGGGGCCTGCTTCTTCCCGCTCATTGTCCCGGCGTCCTGAAGCTCGCGGTGAAGAAGGGGAGTTCGTCCCCCAGCTGCCGGGCGAGGCGGTCGTGGACCATGCGCCGTGACGCTCCGGCGTCCGCGCTCTTCAGCACGCACTCCGCGAGGTCGTCGCAGGAGGAGGCGTCCAGCTGCCGGATCAGGTGCTTGATCGCCGGGATGAAGCGGGGGGCGGCGGACACCGCGTCGACCCCGAGTCCCGTCAGCAGGGTGAGGGCGTAAGGGTCGGAGGCGAGCTCGCCGCACACGGTCACCCTGACGCCCCGGTCCCGGGCCGTGTCCATGATCTGCTTCAGCGCCCTGACCACCGCCGGGTGCATGGGGTCGTTGAGATAGCCGACGTGCCTGTTGGTGCGGTCGATGGACAGCAGGTAATGGACCAGGTCGTTGGTGCCGATGCTGAAGAAGTCGCACTCCCCGGCCAGGGCGTCGCAGATGAGGACCGCCGCGGGGGTCTCTATCATGCCTCCCAGGGGGACGTCGGCGGCGTAGGGGACGCCTTCGGCCTCGAGTTCGTCCTGGAGTTCCATGAGCAGGGCGCGCACCTGCCGCATCTCGTCGATGCCCGTGATCATGGGCAGCAGCAGGGCGACGTTCCCCGTGGCTCCCGCCCGCAGCAGGGCCCGCAGCTGCCCCCGGAAGATGTCCGGATAGCGCAGGCTGAAGCGGATGCCCCGCAGGCCCAGGGCGGGATTCTGCTCCCTCAGGGCGGCCTGGGCGCGGATGAGCTTGTCGGCGCCGGAGTCCAGCGTGCGGAAGACGACCTGGGCCGGGGAGATGGCCGCGGCCACCTTGGAGTACTCCAGATAGAGTTCCTCCTCCGAGGGGAGCCGCTCCCGGAAATAGGCGAACTCGGTCCGGTAGAGGCCGATGCCTTCCGCGCCGCACTCGCCGAAGGCCGGCAGGTCCCGGGGGTTCTCCAGATTGGCCTCCACCGCGACGACCCTCCCTCCCGTCGTCTCCGCGGGGAGACGCACGCCGGTCCAGCAATGGACCTCCCACTGCTGGTAGGCCTCCTGGCGCTCCACGTACCGGGCAAGGTCCATCTCGTCCGGATCCAGCAGCAGACGGCCCTCGAGGGCGTCCACGATGACCGGCTCCCCTTCGCAGGCCGCATCGGTAAGTTCGGCGACCCCCACCAGGGTGGGGATGCGCAGGCTCCGGGCCAGGATGGCGGAATGCGACGTGGGGCCGCCCTCCACTGTGACGACGGCCCGGAGGCTTCCCGGCCGGCGATCCATGAAGTCCGCGGGGGAGACGTCCTCCGCCGCCAGCACGCTCCCGACGTCGGGATTGCGCCCGGCGTCCGAGCCCTTCAGGCACTCCCGCAGCCGCAGGCCCACGGCGCGGATGTCCTGGGCCCTGTCCCTGAGGTAGGGGTCCTCCATCTTGCGGAACTTCGCGCAGCGGTCCTCCACGATGCGGTCGATGGCCAGTTCCGCGCGCACGTGCCTCTCGGCGATGTAGTCCCGGATGGCGGCGAGGAGCTTGGGATCCCTGGCCAGTTCCATCTGGGCCCCGATCACGTCGCGGTATTCCGCGAGTTCCTGGGGGACGTTGTCGAGGGTCTGCTCGAAGGCGTGGCAGAGGGCGACGGAGGCCCTGCAGAGGGCCTCCTGTTCCCGGGCCACTTCCCTGGGGTGGATGCGCTGCCGGCGGACCCTTCTCGTGTCGTGGAGGAAGTGGAGGGTCCCGATCGCGATGCCCGGAGAGACCGGGGTGCCGGCGAGGACCGCCCTAGCCATCGGACTGCTGGACGGCGTCGAGGCAGACGGCGAGTCCGCTCAGGGCCTGTCTGGCGTCCTCGCCCTGGGCGAGGAAGGTGACGCTGGCGTCGGGGGTCGTGTCGAGAGTCAGGATGTCCAGCATGCTCTTGGCGTCGGCCGTTTCCTCGGCGCCCAGGATGCGGATGTCGGACTCGTACCGCTGGGCTTCCTGGGCGATCTTGGCGGCCGGGCGGGCGTGGAGTCCGGAACGCATGCTCAGGGGCACGGACATGGCCAGTCCGTCAGGGGTCTGCTTGATGTCGTATTCCATCGGGTTCCCGGGGGGGTGCGATCCCCGGCCGAGTCCCCGGGGGTCCGTTGCGGTTCCAGAAGCAGTGCGTAAACGTCCTTGGCGCTCCAGCCGGCGGTGGTCTCCATCACGAGCCGGACCGCCTCCCTGGGCGCGGCACCGCCCTTGACCGCCGATGCGAGACGGCCGCGGACGTCGGATTCGGGAGTGCGGGGCGCTTCCCCGGGCGGGCCGACGACGACGGTGATCTCTCCCAGCAGGTCTGCGGCGCGTCCGGCGAGTTCCGAAAGGCGGCCGAGTATAAGTTCCTCGTGGATTTTGGTCAATTCGCGGCATATGGCCGCCTCCCTGTCGCCGAGGATCTCCAGGGCCTGGGCGAGGCTCTCGGCGAGGCGGTTCTTGCGCTCGAAGAAGACGAGGGAGCCGGGCACGCGGGCGAAGGACTCGAGGAGCTGGCGCCTTGCCGCGGCGTGTCTCGGGAGGAAGCCGAGGAACGTGTACGGGATGGGGGGAAGGCCGGCCACGGAGAGGGCGCAGGCCGGCGCCGAGGGGCCGGGGACCGGCACGACGGGGATGCCCTCGAGACGGCAGGCCCGCACGAGACCGTAGCCGGGATCGGCCAGCAGGGGGGTGCCGGCGTCGCTGGCGAGGGCGACGGTCCGTCCCTGGCGCAGCAGTTCCAGGACAGTCTCCCTGCGTGCGTCTTCGTTGTGCTCGAAGAAGCTGAGGAGGCGTTTGGGGACGACGCCCGCCTCGGCGCAGAGACGGGAGGTCCTGCGGGTGTCCTCGGCCAGGATCAGGTCGGCGCTCTCCAGCGCCTCCCGGGCCCTCGGGGAGAGATCCCCCATGTTGCCCAGAGGTGTGGCCACCACCTTGAGAACGCCGATGGCGGGGATATGTGCGTCTTCCATGGGGTCCCGTCGACGGCCGGGGGCGACGCCGCCCGGAGCTTCAGAAGAGGGAGGGCTGCACGGTGCGTTTCGGGCGCACCCCCGCGAAGGTGAGCCGGTGCTGGGGGCAGGGGCCGAGCTTCCTGATGGCGGCGTAATGCTCCTTCGTGCCGTAGCCCTTGTGCCGCGCGAATCCGTACCCCGGCCAGCGCCTGTCCAGATGGACCATGAGCCTGTCCCGGAAGGTCTTGGCCAGGATGGAGGCCGCGGAGATCGCCTCCACGTCCCTGTCGCCGTCCACGATGGCCCTCTGGTCCGGGAGGGGGGCCGTGTGACGGGCCTGCCAGCGGGGCGCGAGGGTTTCCGGGGGGATCGTCCGGTTGCCGTCCACCAGCAGCAGGCCGGGGCTCAGGCGGAGGAGGGACGTCGCCTTCGCCATGGCCTCCAGCGTCGCCTGGAGGATGTTGACGGCATCGACCCGGGGCGCCCAGCAGAGGCCGAGACCCCAGGCGAGGGCCGCGGCGCGGATGGGCTTTTCGAGGGCCTCCCGTCTGGCCGGCGTGAGGCTCTTGGAATCGGCGATGCCCTTGATGCCGTGCCCCTCCGGCAGGATTACCGCACAGGCGACGACGGGGCCCGCAAGACACCCCCGGCCGGCCTCGTCGATGCCGGCGACGAGGGCGCCCCGTGGCGCCCCATCGGAAGGCGCCCCCGTCTCCGGAGGCGCCTCGGCGGATCGGCGGAGTTCGCCGTCTGCCGCGAAAAGCGTCAGTACCGTCCCCTGGGCTTGATGCGCGCCGCCTTGCCCTTGAGCTTGCGCAGATAGTAGAGGCGGCTGCGCCGCACGCGGCCCTGGGTGACCAGTTCGACGTGGTCGATGAAGGGCGAGTTCAGGGGGAAGATGCGCTCGACCCCGACGCCGTCGGAGACCTTGCGCACCGTGAACGTGGCGTTGGTGGTGCCGCGCCTGACCCGGATGACGTTCCCCTGGAACACCTGGATGCGCTCCTTCTCCCCCTCCAGGATCCGCAGATGCACCTTGACGGTGTCCCCGGAACGGAAGGTGGGCATGTCCATCCGCATGTTCTCTCGTTCGATCTGCGAGATGATGCTCATGGCTCGAAAACTCCCTGGGGCGCGGCGGTCAGAGGCAGTCGCCCAATATCCTGTCGGCCAGTATGGCCGCGGCTCCGCGCACGGAAAGATGATTGTCGTTCATGAACCGCAGGGGCCTGAGCATGCCCCGGCAGCGTCGCGTCACTTCGGGCGCCAGCCCCCTCGCCGTGCCAAGGCACAGCATGACGGGGCCGTCCCGGCACATGTCACGCACCTGCCTCGGCGTGAGGCAAGGGACGCCGTCGTCGGGCCACCTGGCCGACGTTCCCACAAGCGCGGGCCTTTTACCCGCGCGTTCGGCCAGCATGTCTTCCGCCTCCTCGAGGGAGGCCGCGGGCCGGACCGTTTCCAGCGCCTTCGCCCTGTCGCCGGGGCCGGTCGTCCAGTGCGCCAGTATGGCGTCCAGGATGCGTCGCTGGTCCTCCAGAGGCGTCGCGACGAAGAAGGGTCCCATGGCGTACGTGCGTGAAACTCTCGCTATATCATGCACGTCGAGATTCGTCAACGAGGACGTCCCGATCGTTCCCTCCTCCAGAAACACGGGATGGTGGAGGAGGCAGAAGCTCAGGTTGCGGGCGGGGCGAAGGCTGGTGCAGGATGCCAGGAACTCTACGTCCCGGCGGGTCAGGGGGGCCTCCTCCAGCAGTTCCGGGCGTCGTTCCAGCGTGGCCGTCAGGGCGGTCTGTCTGCGCCAGAGGGCGATCCGGCCGTGGTCCCCGCCGAGCAGGATTTCGGGCACCGCGTGGCCGTGCAGATCCGGGGGGCGGGTGTAGTGGGGATGTTCCAGCAGCCCTTCCGCGAAGGTCTCGTCGGCCGCCGAGGCCACCTTGCCGAGGAATCCCGGGACGAGGCGTCCCACCGCCTCGATGACGGCCAGCGCCGCGGTTTCGCCGCCGTTGAGCACGGCGTCCCCCACGCGGACCTCCTCCATGGGGAAGCAGAGGGACAGGCGGGCGTCGATGCCCTCGTACCGTCCGCACACGAGGGTCAGGCGACTGTTCTTTGCGAGTTCCGCGGCGAGGGCGTGATCCAGGGATCGTCCCGCCGGGCTCATGAGCAGCGTCCGTCCCGGGTCGGGAATGGCCTTCAGGGCGTCCAGGACCGGTTCGGCCTGCATGACCATGCCCGGTCCGCCGCCGTAGGGGGCGTCGTCCACGTGGCCGTGCCTGTCGGCGGTGAAGTCCCTGGGGTTGTGGAAGGATATCCGCAGAATCCCCGCCTCCGTCGCCTTGCCCAGAAGGGAAGTGCGCAGGGGGCTGTGGAAGAACTCCGGGAAGAGGGTGACGATATGGATGTCCATGGAGGTCTTGGGCGTGCCTTGCGCATCGGCGGCCCGACGGGCGCGGGGCCCTATCCCGACCGCGCCATGCGCTGCCAGACGAAGTAGAGGACGAAGCAGCACATCGCCGATGCGAGATAGCCCGAGTCCACGCCCCACCGATCGTCCAGGGCGAAGGCAAGCGGGGGCCCCAGGGCGGAGCCGAGGTCGACGGCGACCGCGTACACGATGAGCAGGGAGTTGCCCATGCCGTGGGATGCGACGTCGGAGACCCCGGTGTCCGACATGGTGGTCATGGCCATGGCGGATACCTGCAGGGCGAGGATCAGGGCGAACCAGATCGGCAGGGGCAGGGAGAGGGTCAGGGCGAAGAAGACCAGTCCCCCGAATCCGTAGCTCCACTGGTAGATGCGTTTCCAGCCGTACCGCATGTCCGCGAGTCTTCCCACCCGGGGGGCCAGCGCGGGTTCGAAGGTCCAGCGCAGGGCCTGGAAGAGGCCGGCGAGGGTCGCGGCTCCCGCGACCCATCCCCAGAGGGTCAGCCCGCCAGGCACGTGGACGCCGATGAGCCTGCTCAGCGTGGCGGCGACGACCCCCTGCACCAGCAGCGCCATCATGCCGCCGGACAGGACCGTCACCAGCGCCTTGCCGTCGGCCTTGAGCAGCGGCAGGGCCTGCCTCAGGGTCGGTCCATGTTCCCTGGGCTGGCCGCCCTTTCCCTTGGGGAACCAGAGAAGCGTCGGCACCAGGGCGATCGTGGAACCGATGCCGAGGACGACGGCGCAGACCTGCAGTCCCACCAGGTCGCTGAGCAGTCCTCCCGCCAGCATGCCCACGAGGCTGCCGAGCCTGTAGAGGCCGTTGTACGTGCCGGTGTACCGGCCGCGGGTCTCCTGGGTGGAGAGTCTGAGGATGCAGAAGAGGGAGCCCAGGCGCAACAGCACCCAGGCCAGTCCCCAGCAGCAGCGCGCGAGGATCCACCAGGCGAGGGAGGGGAGGAAGCCGTAGGAGAATGTCGTGGCGATGGCCAGCAGCACGGCGATCAGCACGCCCGTGCGCTCGCTGATCCTGTCGTAGAGGCGTCCGATGAGGGGGTTGAGAGGGATGCGGACGATGCGGTTGGCCGCCAGCACGATCCCGACCTCCCAGAGGCTGTTCAGGCCCGCCTGGGCGTAGTACATGGGCAGGGCGATGTACAGCATGGAGTCTCCCATGAGGCACAGCGCCGTGGTCAGGGCGAACTTTCTGATGTGTCCGATGTTTTCGTCGCGGCGTGGGGCGTTGCTCGTCGTCGTGTCCATCCGTGTCCCCGGGTGGGTGTGGAGGGGGTGCGGACGGCAGGTCGCGGAACGCCGGAGGGCGTGCCGTCCCGTGGCGGGGCCGCTTGGGGCGATCGTCCGCGGGATGTGGGCGATGTCTATCGGCCGGTCACGTGTGGGGGAGGGCTATACCATTGGGGGAGAGCTATACCATGGGATTCCCGGGGCGGGAAGGGGTGGCGCCTCCGGCCCGTCAGGGCCGGGGGGCGGCGTGGGTTGACGTGGCGCATCGGTCGGCGGCGGGACGGGCGGGAAAAGGATGCCATGACGCGGTTCCGCCAGCCGGGACGGACTCCGCGGCAATCGCTTAGGTAAACGTCTCTGCGATGCGGGGAATCTCCGGGGCGATCGGTTGCATTGCGTTCTCGGCTTGTGCCGCATGCGTGACACGCATGTCAATCCGTCACCGGCGTCCCATTGTAGTAGCATTCTTCGGAGGCGATATCCGTTTCATCGTCCCATACGACCCCATAGAAATCATTTCTTGCCTGCATGAATTTTGCGGGATTCTTCAACGATGCGAAGACTTTTCTGGCAAGCTTCGGCTTAAAGTCATAAATGCGTTTTTCGCCATTTTCGAATGTCAATAGCAGCGTATGATCAGAGCGTGCTATGACATCGTCAATTTTTATAAAATTGTATTCTGTGGACATGTCAGCAACCTCATTTAATGGGGTCAATTCTATAAAGTTCGGCGCCTTCTTTGGCGATTTCCCAGTTTGCGGCCAATTCATCCTTTCGCAATAATGCCCACGCTTTCACAAATCGCAATTTCTCTTCAGGAAAGTCTCCTTGTATCAAGTCTCCGTCGAATGTGAACATTGCCATCTGTTCGCCGTATTTTGCATGAAAATGAGGCGAATTGTGTTCGTCATAGCACATATAAATGATGATGCCGAAGAACATTGAGATTATTGACATGGTTGGCTTATTGGTAGATGGTATTTGCATGAGCTTGAATGAAAAGCCAAACTTGAAGATTGCCTTGAGAAAATATATGCCAGACCTAGTGACAAATATTTTTCAGGGGATTTTCAGAACACCCGCATGTCTGCGGAAACTCTTCCCGCTATGTCTATTTCTTTCTTTTCTTTTCACGCAACGCAAGTTTTCTCTCGCGTATTTTCTGTTTTCTGTCAGGAGAAATCCTTCCGGATCTCTCATGGGAGCCTTGCTCTCCTGGACGTCCCGTAAAGAGAGCTTCAGAGTGATTCCTAACGATTTCGTTGGAAAGTTCTGCGAGCTGCAAGTATATATCTATTTTGTGTTGAATTTCTTCATTAGAATACGTTTCAGTCCCGTGATAGAATTTGCGTACTGTGCGCGGGGTGGGAGGCGGGTAGGTTTCAGGATCCCTAATGTGATTTAGCACACAGTAGCCTATGGCCGAATCCATTTTGTCAAGATTCTCTTCAATGTCAAAGCTTTCAAATCCTCCGGGAACGTTCTTGACAAGATCGTGTAGACGATAGGCCATTTCATTAAAGAATTGGTCCTTGTCCACGTTTTTGCCAATGTATGATTTAAGGACATCAAGTGGTAGTTTAGGCCCAGATTTGTTTCCCATGATGCCTCCCGAAAGATTGTTGGGCAGTTGCCGTGCTGAGTGTGGTGTGGTACACCAGCGGGGGACAGGTCAGGTTTGCCACAAGTCGATGTATAATAGAAGTGTCATCGATGTATTATTATACCGGACGCGTTCGCCTTAAAGTCTGATTTTTTGACCGTCCGATATGACACGGGGTGCATGAAAGCTCAAATTGTGCACGACAAGACGTTCTTTGCGTAACAAACATTTGATGTCCGTCTCCACGGGACGCATTCGCTCCAACGCAAGCACAACGGATGCGGCGGGGATGCGGTTGCCCCGTCCACCCTCCGCAGACGGAGGACGCCCGTCACGCGACCATCCTGGGTTCCTCCTCCAGCATCTCCCCCACGTCCGTCCTGACATTGGCGCAGGCCGCGAATCCCGGCACCTCGTACGGCGTCCTGTCCGCATACTCCGCCTGCTTGCCGTCGTTCCACCGCCCCACCGGACGCAGGTACCCCACCACCCTCGAATACACCTCCGCGTCCTTGCCGCAGGTCGGGCACTTGCGCTGCTCCCCCTTCAGGTACCCGTGCTGGGAGCAGATGCTGAAGGTCGGCGTCAGCGTGAAATACGGCAGGGTGTAGTTGTCCGTGATGGTGCGCACGAGATTGCGCACCGTCCGGGCGTCCGCCACCTCCTCCCCGAGGAAGCCGTGGAGCACGGTGCCCCCGGTGTAGCTTCCCTGGAGCCTGTCCTGCAGATCCAGCGCGTCGAAGATGTCCGTCGTGTGCCCGACGGGCAGGTGCGTGGAGTTCGTGTAGTAGGGCGGGTCGTCTCCGGCGGGGCCGTTGGCGAAGATCATGTCGGGGAACCTGCCCTTGTCCAGGAGGGCCAGACGGTAGGACGTCCCTTCGGCGGGGGTGGCCTCGAGGTTGAAGAAGTCCCCGGTCTCCTCCTGGTACGCTTCGAGCCTTTTCCGCATGTGCTCCAGCGTCCGCAGCGCGAACGCCTGTCCCTCCGGGCTCGTGATGCCCTTCCCCGCGAGATTGAGAAGGGCCTCGTTCATGCCGATGACGCCGATGGTGGAGAAATGGTTCGTCCAGTAGTTGCCGCTGCGGGCCTTGACGTCCCGCAGGTAGAAGGTCGTGTAGGGGTAGAGGCCGCCATCGGTGAAGCGTTCGAGCTCCTTGCGCTTGATGACGAGGCTCTCCTTGGCGAGATCCATCAGGTGGTCGAGGCGTTGCAGGAATTCCTGCTCGTTGTTCGAGACGAACCCGAGACGGGGGAGGTTGAGGGTCACGACGCCGATGGAGCCGGTGAGGGGGTTCGCGCCGAAGAGGCCGCCGCCGCGCTTCCTGAGTTCCCTGTTGTCGAGGCGGAGCCGGCAGCACATGGATCTTGCGTCTTCGGGGGACATGTCCGAATTCACGAAATTGGAGAAGTAGGGGATGCCGTAGCGGCCGGCCATCCTCCACACCGCGTCGAACCTGCGGCTGTCCCAGTCGAAGTCCTTGGTGATGTTGTAGGTGGGGATGGGGAAGGTGAAGACGCGGCCCTTGTTGTCCCCCTCCATCATGACTTCCGCGAAGGCTTGGTTCAGCATGTCCATTTCGGGCTGGAATTCGCCGAAGGTGTGGGGCTGGTCCACGCCGCCGATGATCGCGGGGACGTTCTTCAGGATGCCCGGAACGTCCATGTCCATGGTGATGTTGGTGAAGGGCGTCTGGAAGCCGACGCGGGTGGGGATGTTGATGTTGAAGACGAATTCCTGCAGCGCCTGCTTGACGTCGGGGTAGCGGAGCTTGTCGTGGCGGATGAAGGGGGCGAGCAGGGTGTCGAAGGAGGAGACGGCCTGGGCGCCGGCGGCCTCGCCCTGCAGGGTGTAGAAGAAGTTGACGAGCTGGCCGAGGGCCGAGCGGAAGTGTTTGGGGGGGGCGCTTTCCACGTTGCCGGACACGCCCTTGAAGCCCTGGCGGAGCAGGTCGGCGAGATCCCAGCCGACGCAGTAGACGGAGAGCAGGTTCAGGTCGTGGAGGTGGAAGTCGCCGTTGGTGTGGGCCTCGCGGATGGACTGGGTGTAGATGCGGTTCAGCCAGTACTCGGAGGTGATGTCGGAGGAGACGTAGTTGTTGAGGCCCTGGAGGGAGAAGCCCATGTTGCTGTTCTCTCTGACGCGCCAGTCCATCTTGTTGAGGTAGTCCTCCATGAGGGCGACGTTCGCCTTGGTCTTTATCCGGCGCAGCTGGGCGCGCTGTTCGCGGTACAGGATGTATGCCTTGGCGGTGGCGAGGAAGTGGGAGGTGAGCAGCATCTGCTCGACGACGTCCTGGATGTCCTCGACGTGGGGCGGATCGGGCAGGTGCAGTTCCTCGGCCATGGCGAGGACCCGCACGGTCAGCCTTCTCGCCTCGCGTTCGGAGAACTCTCCCGTGGCCTTGCCGGCCTTGAGCAGGGCCGAGGTGATTTTCGATGCATCGAAGCCCACGATGCGCCCGTCGCGTTTCTGTACCGTGGAAAAGTGCACGGATGACTCCTGTTCGCTGTGTTCCTGAAACGAGGGATCGTTCTCGCCGCTTCGGCCGGGGCTGCGGCGAGATGCCGCATGGGCGTCGCCGATGTCGTCGGGGCCGGGAATCCCTCTTTCCCGTTCCGTTGCCGATGTCCTTGCGTGGTGCGCTCGGTCAAGGACCGTGCCGCATCCTGCCGGCATGACGGCAGGATGCTGCGAACCGTGTTGTGCGGATGTGTGTCTGCGATGTTTCGGTGCCTTGAAATCCCCCTTGTCTTCGCGGCGTGTCGCAGGCGCGGCATGTGTCTTTTCCGGCGTGCGGCGTGGGATGGACGTGTCGTGGCGGCGGTATTCGCATGCACTGTCGGCCGAGGTGGGGGGGACACCCGAGTCTGCGGGACGTTTGACGTGCCGCATGGGACTATGGCGTTCTGAGACGGCTCCCTTGCCGCAAGGGCGAACGTGTTTCGGACGGATGGCGTCCGAGGCGCTCCGATGCGCGCTGCGGTCCAGGGCGGCCCGGACGGGCTCGCATCGGATTGCAGTCACGCAGGGCCGACGGGCCCATGTATATTGCGGCACAGTCGTGAGGTCAAGGGGGTCCGGGGCCGAAAAATCCCATTTTTTAACGGATGCTTCAGGAACCGCCCAACTGGCGGGTGGGGCGGCGGGGATGGGACGGGGGGCGTTCCGGTCTCCGGGGCGGGGGGGCCGGGACGGCCCATGGCCCTGGGATGCCCGCCGTTCGTGGGGCGGAGAGGCACGCCCCTTGCGACGCCTTGCGTTTCGCCGCTCCGGGGAGTATCATGGGTTGTGATGGCTATGTGGGCGCGCCCCGTGTTTTCGGGGCGCGCCGCTTGCCCCATTGCGATTGCGGAGGAGCGTCATGACGAAGGCGGAATTTCTGAAGACCTTGAAGGAGAGGGCGGATCTGGGCACGATCGCCCAGGCGGACGCCGTGTACAGAAGTCTCTTCGAGGTGCTCTGGGAGTCGTTGAAGGCCGGGGAGCCCGTGGCCATCGGCGGCTTCGGGACGTTCAAGGTCGTCCAGCGCGCCGCCCGCAGGGGACGCAATCCCAACACCGGGGCCGAGATGCAGATCCCCGCCTCCAAGTCCGTGAAGTTCACTCCCGGCAAGGCGCTGAAGGACAGCCTCTAGCCGATTCTCTCCAAGGCCGGTCGCGGCGTCCGCTTCTGCGGCGTCCCGGACCTCGCGAGCCGTGAGCCCTCGGGGAGGCCTTTCCCCGGCGGCGACGGCGCGCCCCATGTCGCCCAATGGCGCAGGTGATGCAATAGATGTTTTCAATCCACGACACCGTCGTCTATCCCGGACAGGGCATCGGCTCCATCCAGGGCATAGAGGACCGAGAGCTCGGGGATGCCGGCTGCCAGGTCTATGTCATCGGCATCCGCATGACGGATCTCACGCTCATAGTGCCCGTCCAGAACGCGGACAGGGTGGGGCTGCGCTCCCTCGCCTCGGCGGAGGAGTGCCGGGGCGTGCTGGAGTTCCTGCGCACGTCCCGTCAGGAGGTGCCCCCTCCGGGGTTCCAGAACTGGCATCGCAGATCCCGGGAGTACGACAAGCGTCTTGCCAGTCCCGATCTGCGCGGATGCGCCGAGGTGTTGGCGGAACTGCTGACGATCGGGCGGCTCAAGCAGCTGTCCTTCGCGGAGCGCCGCACCAGGGATCACGCCCTGTCCATCGTGCTGGGGGAGATCGCCGAGGTGCTGGGGGTCGAGGAAGGGCCCATGCGGGAGGAGCTGGAGGCCATCCATGCTCCGGCCGTCGCGGAGACGGTCCGGTCCTGAGCCCTTCGGGCGGGTTCTCCCCGGCCCCGCCTTCCCCTGGGAAGCGGTCCCCGCCACCGGGCCGTCGCCCCGTCCCGCGCCGGGCTCCTTCCGGATCTCCCGGCGCCGTGCCGCCCTTCCGGCCTCCCGCCATGGGACCCGGATGCCCGGGAAGTCATCCCGTTGCGACTCCCCTTCCGGAACCTGAAAAACACCAAAACGTAGTTTTCACGATTTCCCCGTCCCGCCGGAAGGGCATTTCCCACCGAAACGTGGTTTTCTCCCCTCCCCGTCTGGGGAAAAGGCCCGCGAACCCTTTGCCATGGCCGTTTCTCCCGCATTGGAACGGGAGTTGCTGGAAGGCGCATGTCCCCCCTCGCCGCGATGGTGCGACGCGTCTCTCCCCATGGACGGATGTCCTCGGGAAGGGGCGCCGGGCTTGTCAGACATCGACGCGCGCCGCCCGGGGGACGATGACACGGGGGCGGCCGCGGAAAACGCCGTGCGATCGGCGGTCGGTGCAACCATTCGTGAAGGGGAGGAGGGGAATGTTCAAGCGCATTGGCCTGTTGTTGGCGGTGGCATGCCTGCTGCTGGTCGGAGGGGAGCTCCGGGCGGCGGACACCGTCAAGGTGGGCATCCTGCATTCGTTGTCGGGCACCATGGCCATCAGCGAGACCACGCTGAAGGACGTGATGCTGATGCTCATCGAGGAGCAGAACAAGAAGGGCGGCCTGCTGGGCAAGAAGATCGAGCCCGTGGTGGTGGATCCCGCCTCGGATTGGCCTCTCTTCGCCGAGAAGGCCCGGGATCTGCTGACGAAGCAGAAGGTGGACGTGGTCTTCGGCTGCTGGACCTCGGTGTCCCGCAAGTCCGTGCTGCCGGTCTTCGAGGGCGAGAACGGCCTGCTCTTCTATCCCGTCCAGTACGAGGGCGAGGAGTCCTCCCGCAACGTCATCTACACGGGCGCCGCCCCCAACCAGCAGGCGATCCCGGCCGTGGACTACCTGCTCGGGCTCGGCATCAAGCGGTTCGTCCTCGCCGGCACCGACTACGTGTTCCCCAGGACCGCCAACAAGATCGTCGAGGCCTACCTGCTCGCCAAGGGCGTGGACAAGGCCGACATCATGATCAACTACACCCCCTTCGGCCACGCCGACTGGCAGTCCATCATCGCCGAGGTCAAGAAGTTCGGCACGGCCGGCAAGAAGACCGCCATCATCTCCACCATCAACGGCGACGCCAACGTGCCCTTCTACAAGGAACTGGCCAACCAGGGCATCACCGCGTCCTCCATCCCCGTCATGGCCTTCTCCGTGGGCGAGGAGGAGCTGTCCGGCATCGACACCAAGCCCCTGGTGGGCCATCTGGCGGCCTGGAACTACTTCATGAGCCTGGACAATCCCGCCAACCGCGCCTTCATCAAGCAGTGGCACGAGTTCATCAAGGATCCGAAGCGCGTGACCAACGATCCCATGGAGGCCCACTACATCGGCTTCAACCTCTGGGTGAAGGCCGTCGAGAAGGCCGGCACCACCAAGGTGGACAAGGTGCTGGAATCCATCGTGGGGCTCTCCGTGCCCAACCTGAGCGGCGGGACCGCCAAGGTGCTTCCCAACCACCATCTGACCAAGCCCGTGCTGATCGGCGAGATACAGGCCGACGGGCAGTTCCAGATCGTCTGGGAGACCCCGAAGGAGGTCGCCGGCGACGCGTGGTCGGACTATCTGCCGGATTCGAAGGATCTCGAGGCGGACTGGACGGCCCCGATCAACTGCGGCAACTACAACGTCAAGACGAAGAAGTGCGGCGGTTCCGCCGCTGCCAAGAAATAGCGTAGACGAAACGCCGTCATCGGACGCCGCGCGGCCCTTGGGGACCGCGCGGCGTCGCGGAGGGAGTGTCGATGCCGACCCGGCGCCGTGTGCCTTGCCCCCCCTGGGGGCACCGTGCGGGGAGAGGATGCCTAGCGGCCGCCCTGAGGGCCGTCTTCCCCGATGCCCTTGTGGCCGTCTTTCCGGCCTTGCTGCTTGCCATCGTCCTGGCCGTCCCCCTGATTTCCTGTCCGGCCTTCGGGAAAGGCATCGTCCTTGCTGAGGACGTCCTCGCCTCCCTGGGGAACTCCTCCGTCGCCAAGCGGGAGGTGGCGCTGGACGCCCTCGCCGCGGACGACTCCCCGGAGGCCACGGCCCTGCTGGACGCCCTGGCCCGGGGGACGGTCTTCGTCGACCGGGAGTCCGGAGCGATCCTCGAGCACGACGAGGGCAAGGGCGAGGTCCGGGACGTGGTCACGGATCAGCGCCGGCCCGTCGTGGACATGGGGGCCTTCAGGCGCGTGGGCATCTCCACGCGGCAGCGGGACCGCATCCAGGAGATTCTCACGGTCAGGCTCCTGCGCAGTCCCGACCTTGGACTGCGCCGCAAGGCCGTGGAGGCCCTCCTCGGGCGGCCGCAGCTTGACGGCTCGCTCCTGGCGGAACTTCTGGAGAAGGAGACCGACGGGGGCATCCGCTCCTCCCTTGAGCAGGGGCTCGCGCTGGTGCGCGCCATGGATCCCGCCTCCTCCCCGGAGGTCCTCGTCAAGGCGGTGGACCTGCTCGAGGACAGTTCCCTGCCCCAGGTGTCCCAGACGCTGGAGCGCCTGCGCGAGTCCCCCCATCCCGAGGTCGCCGCCAAGGTGCAGGAGGCCCTGCGCCACAGGCGCATCGTCTCGGAGTGGGCCTCGGGCTTCGAGACCGTCTTCTTCGGGCTGAGCCTCGGGTCGGTGCTCATCCTGACTTCCATAGGACTCGCCATCACCTTCGGCGTCATGGGCGTGATCAACATGGCCCATGGAGAGTTCATCATGCTGGGGGCGTACACGGTGTGGGGGATGCAGCAGGCCATGCCCCAGTCCCCCGGCCTCGCCCTGCTGCTGTCGATCCCGGCGGCCTTCCTGGTGTCCGGCGGGGCGGGGGTGATCCTCGAGCGAGGGGTCATCCGGTACCTCTACGGCCGGCCCCTGGAGACCCTGCTGGCCACCTTCGGGATCAGCCTCATCCTGCAGCAGGCCGTGCGGGTGCTCATCTCCCCCCAGAACAGGGCCGTGGAGACCCCGGAGTTAATGAGCGGGATGTGGCACGTGACGGGCGGGTTCAGCCTGACCTGCAACAGGCTGTACATCCTCTGCTTCTGTCTCGCGGTCTTCGCCATGATCTACTTCATCATGCACAGGACGCGCCTGGGCCTCGAGGTGCGGGCCGTCACCCAGAACCGGGCCATAGCGCGGGCCATGGGCATCAACGCCTCCCGCGTGGACACCCTCACCTTCGCCCTGGGGTCCGGGGTGGCGGGGATGGCCGGAGTCGCCCTGAGCCAGCTGACCAACGTCGGTCCGAACCTCGGGCAGGGCTACATCGTGGACTCCTTCATGGTCGTCGTGTTCGGCGGCGTGGGGAATCTCTGGGGCACCCTGTGCGGCGGGCTCCTGCTGGGACTGGCCAACAAGATCATCGAGCCCTTCAGCGGCGCAATGCTGGCCAAGATACTGCTGCTGGCCGGCCTCATCTGCTTCATGCAGGCGCGGCCGAAGGGGCTCTTCCCCGAACGGGGACGTGCGGCGGACAGCTAGGGCGCGTCCATGGCGGCGAGGGGCTCCATTCGTGGGAACGGGAAGGATCAGCGAGGATATACGGCAGATGCACGCACACGTCGGGACATCCAAGGACGAGAGGCTGTTTGACGGGGCCACCAGGAATTTCCTGGCGGTGACCCTGCTCGGGGCGGGGCTGGTGCTCCTGTGCTCGACCCTGCCCGGGGGGAGCGCGTTCTCCGTGAGCCCCTACGTGGTCAGCCTGCTGGGCAAGTACCTGTGCTTCGCCCTGCTTGCGCTGTCCATCGACCTCGTCTGGGGCTACCTGGGCATCCTGAGCCTCGGGCATGGGGCCTTCTTCGGCATTGGCGGCTACCTCATGGGGATGTACCTCATGCGGGAGATCGGGGATCGGGGCGTGTACGCCAATCCCCTGCTTCCGGACTTCATGGTCTTCCTCAACTGGAAGGAGCTGCCCTGGTACTGGTGGGGTTCGGACAGCTTCGCCTTCGCGTGCCTGCTCATCCTGACGATACCGGGGCTCGCGGCATTGATCTTCGGGCTGCCGGCCTTCCGGTCCAGGGTGTCCGGGGTGTATCTCTCCATCATCACCCAGGCCATGACCTACGCCTTGATGCTGGCATTCTTCCGCAACGAGATGGGATTCGGGGGCAACAACGGCCTGACGGACTTCAAGAGTCTGCTGGGGGTGAGCCTGCAGTCCGAGGCCATGGGGCGGACCCTGTTCGGGCTGACGGCCCTTGCGCTGTGCCTGGCGTATCTGTGCTGCCGTTTCGTCACGGTCTCGAGGCTCGGCAGGGTCTTCGTGGCGGTGCGGGACGCGGAGAGCAGGACCCGTTTCATCGGCTACAGGGTGGAGAACGTCAAGCTGGCGGCCTTCGTGTTCTCCGGGGTCATGGCCGGGATCGGCGGCGCCCTGTACGTTCCCCAGGTGGGCATCATCAATCCCGGCGTCTTCTCGCCCCTCTTCTCCGTGGAGATGGTGGTGTGCGTGGCCCTGGGAGGCCGGGGGAGGCTCTACGGCGCCGTCATCGGGGCGCTGGCCGTGAACTTCATCAAGACGTGGTTCACGACGGCCTTGCCGGAGCTTTGGCCCTTCTTCCTGGGCGCCCTTTTCGTCCTCGTGACCCTCTTCCTGCCCGAGGGGGTGGCGGGATTGATGGTGCGCATCGCCGGAGGCGTCCGGGGAGGTGGCGGCCGGCCCGGCGACGATGGGAAAGAGGGGACGGGCAACGGCGATGGCATGGCGGCGGCGCAGGCGGTTCCGGCGCAGGGAGGGGCGGCATGAGCCAGACGGGCGGATTCAAGAACGGGCCGCGGCCGGAGGACGGCGTGCGGAGCGGCGATCTTCCCTCCTCCGACGCCAACGAGAGCCGGGAACGCTCCGATCGGGGCTACGATGCGTGGGAGCGGCAGATCCTGGACTCCCTCGGCGGCGACGAGCGTCTGAAGGCGGACGAGGAACTGCAGGACGGCGTGCGGGAACTCGTCGAGAACTACCACAAGCAGAGGGGCATGCGGCCGGCCCCCATGAAGGTCCGGCCCCCTCGGGCGCTGCGGTCGGAGGGACAGCACATCGCCCTCTACCTCGAGAACATCTCGGTGAGCTTCGACGGCTTCCAGGCCTTGCACCGTCTGACCCTCTACATGGACGAGGGGGAACTCAGGTGCATCATCGGCCCGAACGGGGCCGGCAAGACCACCATGATGGACGTGATCACCGGCAAGACGCGGCCGGACAGGGGCGTCGCGTGGTTCACCCGGAAGTGCAATCTCCTCGCCATGGACGAGGTGGACATCGCCCAGGCCGGGATCTGCCGCAAGTTCCAGAAGCCGTCGGTCTTCGAGGCGCTGTCCGTGCAGCATAACCTGGAACTCGCCTGCAGCGGGGACAAGTCGGTTTTCGGATGTCTCGTGCGGCATCTCACCGGGGAACAGAAGGACGCGCGGGACAGGGTGCTGGAGCGGATATACCTGGTCGACCGGCGGGACGTCCTTGCGGGCACCCTCTCCCATGGCCAGAAGCAGTGGCTGGAGATCGGCATGCTGCTCATGCAGCGTCCGAAGCTCCTGCTGCTGGACGAGCCCGTGGCCGGCATGAGCCCGCAGGAAGTGGACCGCACCGTGGAACTGCTGAAGGAACTGGAAGGGGAGCAGAGCATCATGCTCGTCGAGCACGACATGGCCTTCGTGCGAGCCATCGCCAAGAAGGTCACGGTGCTGCACCAGGGAACGGTGCTCGCCGAGGGCACCATGGACGAGATACGGAACGATCCCGAAGTGGTGAAGGCCTATCTGGGTGAGGAACAATGCTGACCGTCGAGGGATTGAACCAGTGCTACGGGCAGTCCCACATCCTGTGGGACGTGACGCTGCACGTGGAAAAGGGGGCCTGCACCTGCCTCATGGGACGCAACGGCGTGGGCAAGACCACGCTGCTGCAGTGCATCATGGGCCTGCTGCGCATCGAGTCCGGGCGCATGATCTTCCAGGGAAGGGACATCACGGGTCTCTCCGCGGAGCGCAGGGCCCGCGCGGGCATCGGCTACGTGCCCCAGGGCAGGCAGATATTCCCGCTGCTCACCGTGGAGGAGAACATGAAGGTCTCCCTGGCCAGCCGCAAGGATCATGCCACCTCCATACCCGATTTTGTCTACTCCTTCTTCCCGGTGTTGCGGGAGATGCTCCACAGGCGCGGCGGGGACCTGTCCGGCGGCCAGCAGCAGCAGCTGGCCATCGCGAGGGCCCTGGTCCTGGATCCCTGCATGCTCATCCTGGACGAGCCCACGGAGGGCATACAACCCAACATCGTCCAGGAGATCGCGGCGACGTTGCGCCGGCTCATGGCGGAGATGGGGATGACGGTGCTGCTGGTGGAGCAGAAGGTGCCCTTCGCCAAGGGGATCGCCGATGCCTACGCCATCATGGAGCGTGGGCGCATCGCGGCCACGGGGTCCATGAAGGGGCTTGACGCGGCGACGGTGAAGGCGTTCCTTAGCGTCTGACACGGACGCGGGCGGGGTGCCTGCACGGCGGCATCCGGAAGGAAGGGCGGACATGGACGATGCGGTCGGGGGGGATGGATCCCCGGGGAACGGATCGACGGCCATGACCGTGTCCTCGGTTGCCGGCACGAATCCTGCGCGGCAATGGTCCGGCGCGTTGCACTGCACCTTCGCTGCGAGACGGGGGCGCACGGAACTTGGCAGGATGCGTTTTTCCGGACCTCTGCGGGTGCAGCGCCCCTTCCATCCGGAGAACGCGGCCCGTCAGGGATTCGCCCTTCCCTGCCATTGCTACCTTCTGCATCCTCCCGGAGGCATCGTGAGCGGGGACGACCTCGAGACCGCCCTCGAGGTGGAACCGGGGGCCCACTGCCTCGCCACGACGCCCGCGGCCGACAAATTCTATCGTGGGGACGGCACCGGAGCCCGCCAGCGAAGGACGAGCCGGGCGGTGGTGCGGGACGGCGTGCTGGAATGGCTTCCGCACCCGGTCATCTGCTTCGACGGGTCCCGCGGGGAACTTGTTGCGGATTTCCACCTTCACGGCGGAAGCCTCCTGCTCGCCTGGGACCTGGTGTGTCTCGGCCGGGAGGCGGGAGACGAGCCCTTCAGGTCCGGGGGGCTCACGCTGACGACGCGGGTGTGGCGGGACGATGCGCCGATCCTGCAGGAACGGCTGTCGCTGGATGCCGAAGGCGCCCTGCGGACGAATGCCGCCGGCCTAGGCGGCGCCAGCGTGTTCGGGACTTTCTGCTGCGTGGGGGATGGCGCATCTCTTGAGCGGGCGAAGCAGGCATTGTCGCCCCTGACCGGGCCGCCCCCCGGAGCCGGGGCGTCGCCCTGGGCCGCGGGCTGCTTCAGGGTCAGCCTGCGGGGCGGGGCGCTCGTGGGACGCTATCTTGGCATGGACGGGGGGGATGCATGGGACCGTCTCGGCCGTGCCTGGGAAATCGCGCGGCCGGTCGTGCTGGGCCTGCCCCCCGTCCGGCCGAGAATCTGGGAAACATGAAAAGTCTGGAAGACGCGAGGCCGCCGTCCGGGAACGGGCGGCGCAGGATCCGGGAACCGCAACAGCCGCACGGACGGCGGACGCAAGGAGCGACGCTATGGAACTGCTGCCCAGGGAAAGGGACAAGCTCCTGCTTTTCACGGCGGGGCTCGTGGCGGAACGGCGCAAGGCGCGGGGCGTCAAGCTGAACTACCCCGAGGCCGTGGCCTACATCAGCTGCGCCATACTCGAGGGCGCCCGGGACGGGCGCACCGTGGCGGAACTCATGGGGTACTGCCGCGAGGTGCTGAAACGCGAGGACGTCATGGAGGGCGTGCCCGAGATGGTGCACGAGGTGCAGGTGGAGGCCACCTTCCCCGACGGCACCAAGCTCGTGACCGTTCACGACCCCATACAGTGACCCTCCCGCCCTGCGGGAGAGATGGCGGCGTCCGCATCCCTGCGGGAGATATCCCCCTCCGGGATCCTCCGCGGAACCGGCGAAGCCATCGGCGGGGGCGTCCCCCATCCATTTCCGGTCCACACGAGGACAATCTCGGGAGAAAGCGCATGATACCTGGAGAATACAAGCTCGCCCAAGGGGACATCGTCCTCAACGAGGGCAGGGAGGCGGTGGAGATCGACGTTTCCAACACCGGGGACAGACCCGTGCAGGTGGGTTCCCACTACCATTTCCGCGAGGTGAATCCCGCCCTCGCCTTCGACAGGGACAAGGCCCTGGGCATGCGCCTTGACATCGTGGCGGGCACGGCGGTGCGGTTCGAGCCCGGCCAGCGGCGCCGGGTCCGGCTGATCCCCTTCGGCGGCGGACGGCGCATCTGCGGATTCAGGGGGGAGATCATGGCCGAGTTGCCGAAGGGAGGTGCCGGGTCATGCTGAAGGTCGATCGCGAACGGTATGCGGAGATATTCGGCCCCACGACGGGGGACATGATACGCCTCGCGGACACGGATCTCTGGATAGCGGTGGAGAGGGATCTGTGCGTCTACGGCGAGGAGGTCACCTTCGGGGGCGGCAAGGTGATCCGGGACGGCATGGGCCAGAGCCAGCACGGCAGGGGCGTCGCCGTGGACACGGTGATCACCAACGCCGTGATCCTGGACGCCTCGGGCATCGTCAAGGCGGACGTGGGCCTGAAGGACGGGCGCATCGCCGGCATAGGCAAGGCGGGCAATCCCGACGTCCAGGACGGTGTGGACATCGTCATCGGCCCCGGCACGGAGATCATCGCCGGGGAGGGATGCCTGCTCACGGCGGGGGGCATGGACAGCCACGTCCACTTCATCGCCCCGCAACAGGTGGAGGAGGCGCTGTGCAGCGGAATCACCACCATGGTGGGAGGGGGCACGGGACCCGCCACGGGCACCAACGCCACCACCTGCACCCCCGGCGCCTGGCATCTCGCCCAGATGATGCTGGCCACCAACGACATGCCCATGAACTTCGGCTTCCTGGGGAAGGGGAACGCCAGCGCCCCGGAGGCGCTGCGGGAGCAGATCGAGGCCGGGGCCTGCGGACTCAAGCTCCATGAGGACTGGGGGACGACGCCGGCGGCCATAGACGCCTGCCTGACCCAGGCCGACGCCTACGACGTGCAGGTGGCCATCCACACCGACACGCTCAACGAGAGCGGCTTCGTGGAGAGCACGCTGGCGGCCTTCAAGGGCCGTACCATCCACTCCTTCCACACCGAGGGGGCCGGCGGCGGGCACGCCCCGGACATCCTCAAGGCCTGCTCCCTGCCCAACGTGCTCCCCTCCTCGACGAATCCCACCCGTCCCTACACGGTCAACACCGTGGACGAGCATCTGGACATGCTCATGGTCTGCCACCATCTCAACCCCTCCCTGCCGGAGGACGTGGCCTTCGCCGACTCCCGGATCCGCAAGGAGACCATCGCCGCGGAGGACATCCTCCACGACATGGGGGTCATCTCCATGCTCTCCTCGGATTCCCAGGCCATGGGGAGAGTCGGCGAGGTGATCACGAGGACGTGGCAGACGGCCCACAAGATGAAGCTGCAGCGGGGCCCCCTCCCGGAGGACGTCGGCACGGGGTGCGACAACTTCCGGGTCAAGCGCTACGTCGCCAAGTACACCATCAATCCCGCGATCACCCACGGGTTCGCCGACGAGATCGGTTCGGTGAGCGTGGGCAAGCTGGCGGATCTCGTGCTGTGGAAGCCCGCCTTCTTCGGCGTGAAGCCCCATCTCGTCATCAAGGCCGGGGCCATCGCCGCCTGCCCCATGGGGGACAGCAACGCCTCCATCCCGACGCCCCAGCCGGTGATCTACCGGCCCATGTTCGGGGGCTTCGGCAGGGCCGGGGCGAGTCTCGGGACCACCTTCGTCAGCGGCGTGAGCTGCGTGAACGGGCGGCAGGAGGCGCTGCGGGGGATGGGACTCACCCGCAGGCTCGCTCCCTGCAAGGGCACGAGGGGCCTCGGCAAGAAGGACATGGTCCTCAACGCGGGCACGCCCGTCATAGAGGTCGACCCCCAGACCTACGTGGTGCGGGCCGATGGAGAACTGCTGACCTGCGAGCCGGCAAGCTCGCTTCCTCTGGCGCAGCTCTACCAGCTCTTCTGACCGTCATGCTGGAACTGGTGCGCAATCTGGGGGCGAGGCCCGAGGCGTCCCCGTCGACAGGCCTCGCCCTGGACCATGAAGGCCGCATGCGCTGCCGGCAGCGCGTGACGTTGGACGATGGCTCCCCTGCGGGAATATTCCTCCCGCGGGGGAGCGTTCTGTCCGAAGGGGACGTGCTGGCCACCGAGGACGGGAGGACGCTGGTCCGGGTGCGGTGCCTCGCTGAGGAGGTGGTGACGGCCACGGCCCCGGACTGGCCGACCCTTGCCCGGGGATGCTTCCACCTCGGCAACCGCCATGCGCCGGTGCAGATCGGGGACCTGCACGTCAGGCTTCTTCCGGACAAGGTGCTTGAGGACATGCTCGTCCGGATGGGGTTCACGATCCGTCGGGAGATGGCGCCCTTCGTTCCCGAGGCGGGGGCCTACGGCGATCATGGCGGCCATCGGCATCAGGGGGATTTGGACCAGTGTGGGCAGAATGCTGCGCTGGTCCAGCATGGCAAATGTACTGTGCTGGACCAGCACAATCATTGCACGACGGTGGACCAGCACAAGCAATCCACGACGTTGGACCATCCACACGATCATCCCCATCCCCACGACCACGGCGATGGCCGCGAACACGTCCATGCCGGAAGGCCTGACCACGACCACGGCCATGACCATTTCCACGGCCACACTCACGACCACCCCCACGACCATCCTCATGATCCCCACGCATGACAGCCACCCCCCTTGCCGGGATCGGCGCCACTTCCCCTGACGCTGTCGCGACCGAGACGACGGGACGCGCTCCATCGGCCGCTAACCGCCACGTTGCGGACGGTTTGACGGCCCTCCTGTATCTTGCGAGCCCCGCCCTGCCAGTGGGGGGATTCGCCTGGTCCCAAGGACTTGCCCCGGCATGCCATGAAGGACTTGTGACGGATGCGGCGTCCCTGGCCGCATGGTTGGAGACGGTGCTGCGCCATGGTTTGGGACGTCTGGACCTGCCGGCGCTCCTGCGATGCGTTGCCGCCGCCAGTGCGCGGGATGCCGACGCCCTGCGACACTGGGATCGCATTGTGCTCGCCGGCCGGGAAAGCGCAGAACTCTGGGAGGAGGAGGTCCGGATGGGGCGGGCGTTGTGTCGTTTGCTGCGCGAGCAGGGACGGATGCCCGACTGGATGGGCGGGAAGGACTGCGGGTACGTGGCGGGTTTTGCCCTGGGTGCCATCGCCTTGGGCGTTGGACCGGACAGGGCCGTCGCGACGGGTTGTGCCTACGGCTGGAGTTGGCTGGAGAATCAGGTGGCGGCTGCTACCCGATGCCTCGGCATCGGTCAGCGCGCGGCGCAGGGCGTGCTGCTTTCCTTGGCGCCGGTCGTGGAGGAGGTGGTTCTTGCCGCAATGGACCTTGACGACGAGGACGTGGGAGCGAGTCTTCCAGGGCTGACCATGGCGAGCATTGGACACGAAAGTCAGTATTCCAGGCTTTTCCGCAGCTGAATGGAATATCCTGCCTTGGCGCATTCAGAAACAAAGCAATTATCTCATATGTGTCCATGTTAGCGGATACATTATCGACTTGGTATACTATTGGGTATTATTTCGTTTTCTTCTTATTATTCTCTTCGATTGCTTTATTTGTTCTTTTAAGAAATTCGCCAACATCATCAATGCGATTAAATTTTCCAGAGTCGCCCTTCTTTGTTGGAGGGATATATTTAAAGACATCTCCTTTGATAGAGGCGAGCGCTATGTGTCGATATTTGCCATTGACGGCAAGACATATGGGAATATTTTTGGAGCGAGGACGCAGATATTTCTCGACTTGAGTTAATGCCTCATAAAGTTTTATCTCTGTATCATATTGAGTTCCTGTCTGGGAAACTTTATACTCCAATATAATAGTTCGTCTTGCATATAGCAGTACGAGATCTATTCTCCCTCGGTTTGTATATTCCTCGGGTCTAATGTCAAATTCTGCGCCGAGCAACAAAGAAAACGTCGCACTTCTATATGGCCCCTCAGGGATTATTTCAATCTCTTTACCTCTTTTTTGTGCACGATCACTATATGGAATCAGTGATAAAAAATCATTCAAGATTAATAGAAATCCTATGTAGTCTTCATTATCTAAACATGCATCAATTTCGTCGCGCGTTATACTCTCTTGTGATGTTGATGAAAAAAAATTATCAGTAACCATTGAAGCCATTGCGGAGCGAACTTCAATATTGGGGTAAGTGAGGTAATATTCACTTTTCTTCCCCGGTAAAAGGCGTGGCGTAAGATATCCAGCTTGATAAAGATAATATGCTGGGTTCAGCTTATTAGTTATTTCACCAGGGGCAACAATTTTACGACTAGGAAATTTTACCCCATCCCGCACAAATCCGGACATGCAACGCTACCGAATCCGGCTCTAAGACACCGCAGCGGAGGCTAGCACGACTTGTCATTACGCACTAGACCTTGTTGCCTTCAACAAAAATATATGAGAAATTGTGAAGAGCTTACTTAGTAAACTAGAGCTATTTTAAAAAATTCTACTTATAGATGGTCACATAATTATTTGAAAGTCCGACTATATTCCGTCTCCACCCCAGCAATGCGTTGAAGTTGTCTTCAAATAAATTGCGACCATCAATATATAGCTTATCTACAAATAATAAATAGAAGTGTCAGTAACGTTAAGTATGAGATAGCCAGAAATTTTTTAAAGTTAGATCATTTTCCGTACATCTTGACAAAAACTCAGAATCGCATCG
>JAISTH010000088.1 GCA_031272715.1 Desulfovibrio sp. | reverse complement strand
AACCCGCAAAAAATTTCTCGACCAGGCGAATCTCCTAGAGAATCAACGGTTTCCGCGGGTGTGGGGTGGCCTGGAGGGTTCCTGCCCTGCCTCCCCCGGAAAAGTCGCCAACTAGAGTTCTTCATTGTCTCCACGATCGTACGATATCTTTGACATCATCTTGCGGATATTAAACCAAGTATTATGATTTTCTCTTATCTTTTCGTGTAAATCGAATTTGTCAGGGGTATTCTCAAAGATCATGTCCATGATGTCGAAAACAAAATTCTCCAACCTGTTTGATGCAGCCGTGTTGCAGGACTCAATGGCGGTTTTTACCATCCCGGAATGTTCAAGGCATTCACTCCATTCCTTGTCGATATCATCCGTCTGTTTTACGAGGTCAGTATAAGCCCCATAGACGGCAAATGCCAACGTGGACAGAAGCGGGATAGCAGCAAGTGCGATGAGTATCGCTTTCATTTCCGACCTCGTTTTGGACGCAAAACATGTTAATAAAAATGCATGTCTCTCTTGTTATAATGCATTCCATGTTACAGAAATGTATTCCTCTGATCCATACCTGATATGTATACAATATATTTCAATGATGCCCTTTATGCAATGCACTGTGGGTAAAACACCGTAGTATTCCCCAAGTCTACACCGTGCAATTTAACAAAATCTCGTATGCATCAAGGCTTTTCAAGTGACGTCCCGGACTCCTTCGCCTCCGGCCCGGCCTTGCTCACGTACTTTATGCGCAGTTCGTACAGCAGATCGTAGATGAGCCGCCGTTCCTTCTCGTCCAGCGAGTTCTCCGTCTTCTCCCGGAGCATGTCAAGGACGTCGATGGTGTGCCGCGCGAGGAGCAGGTCCTCCTGGATCTCCCCCGTCTCCGGGTTGGGGACCTCCCCGAGCTGCACCAGGGCCGAGGACGCCATGGACATGATGAAGGTGGAGAAGGTGACTTCCGGCATGGGGATATCGGGAGAGCTCATGGCGATTCCTCGGCGTGGGTGTGCGTCTAGTTCCCGTTGGGCGGCGGCGTGCCGGGCGGCAGTTCCAGCGCCGCCAGGTAGGCCTCCATGGCCTTGCCAAGGGGATCGCCGGGGGGGCAGGAGCCGCCCATGGCGATGACGGAGCTTTTCACGGCCTGCAGGGCGCCGAGCACGTCGGCCCAGTCCACCCACCCCATGTGCCCGATCCGCAGGATGCGCCCCTTGAGGCTGTCCTGTCCGCCGGCCAGCACCACCCCGAAACGGTCGGCGATGATGGCGAGGAGTTTCGTCCCGTCCAGCCCTTCCGGGACGAGGACGCTCGTGATGCCCCAGGCGAAGCGCTCCTTCACGTACGGCGTCAGGCCCATGGCCTGGACGCCGGTCCGCGTGAGCATGGTCAGTGCCCACTGTTTGGCATAGACCGCTTCGAGACCGTTTTCAAGGAGCATGTCGAGGCTTTCGTCCAGGCCCACGATGAGGTTGACGGGGGAGGTGAAGAGGGTCTGCCCCTGGGCGAGCTTGTTCCGTTCCTTCGGCAGGTTGAAATAGAAGCAGCCGGGCTCCGTGGCCGCCGCCCTCTCCCAGGCCCGGGAGGACAGGGCAAGCAATGCGAGGCCGGGGGGCAGCATCAGGCCCTTCTGGGAGCCCGTGAGCAGGCAGTCGATGCCCCATTTGTCCATGGGGCACGGGGAGAGGCCGACGCCGGAGATGCCGTCCACGACGAGCAGGCAGTCCCGCTTTTTGGTGATGGCCCCGAGTTCCTGCACGGGATGGAGCACGCCGGTGGAGGTTTCGCTGAGCTGCACCAGCACGCCCAGTATTTCCGGGTCCCGGTCGAGGACTTCCTCGACGGCCGAGGGATCGACGGCGTGTCCCCAGGGCACGGTGACTTCCTGTATCTCCAGGTGTCTGGACGCGGCGATGTTGCGCCACCGTTCCCCGAACTTTCCCCCCACGACCACGAGCACCTTTTCTCCGGGGGAGAAGAGGCCGTAGACGGCGGCCGTCATGGCCCCCGTGCCGGACGAGGAGAGGGGGAGCACCGGCTGGGACGTGCCGAAGAGTTGCTGGAGCCGCGGCTGGACGCGGTCCATGATGGCTGCGAAGTCCTTCTTCCTGTGGTGGATCATGTCTCTGGCCAGGGCCAGTCGCACGCGTTCCGGCAGCGGGGTGGGGCCCGGGGTGAGCAGGCGCGTCTTGTTGAGCATGGGCTGGGCTCCTTTGGGTCAGGGGGCCTGGGCGACCAGGCATTTCAGGTAGAAGGTTTCGGGGATCGCGGCGTGGCCAGGGTGGTCGGGGGCGTTGCCGGATTCGGCGAGTATTCTGGGAAGGCGTCCCTGGCGCCCGAAGGCGAGGGCGACGCAAGTGCGCAGGGTCTCCCGGGGGAGGTGGTGGGAGCAGGAAGCGCTGACGAGGACGCCGCCGGGGGCGAGGACGGCGGCCGCAAGCTGGTTCAGTCTCTTGTAGGCCGCGGTGCCTTTGGGGATGTCCTTGCGTCTCTGTATGAGGGCGGGAGGATCAAGGATGACCAGGGAGAAGCGTCGGTTCTCCGTGGAGAGACGTTCCAGTCCGTCGAAGACGTCTTCCTGCAGGAACTGGCCGGGGCAGTCGGGGGCGTTGGCGGCGAGGTTCCTTTTTGCGAGGGCGAGGGCGGGTCGGGATGCGTCAAGGAACGTCACGGAGGCGGCGCCGGCCGCGGCGGCGTTCGTCCCGAAGCCGCCGGTGTAGCAGCATGCGTCCAGCACGTCCGCGTCCTTGGCGTAGCTGGCGGCGATGCGCCGGTTGATCCGCTGGTCGTAGTACCAGCCCGTCTTCTGGCCCTCGGTGCCGGACACGTGGAAGACGAGGCCGTTCTCCCGGACCTCCAGGCTTTCCGGGAAGTGGCCGAAGGTTGCGTAGTCTTCGCCTAGCCCTTCCAGCGCCCGGGAGTCCGGGGATCCGTCAATGAAGATGGATTTTGGGGAGATGACTTCCGCGAGCACGTCGAGGAACGGGCTGGCGACTGTCTCCATGCCCCACGTGGTGATCTGCATGACGAGATGGGGGCCGTATCGGTCGATCACGAGTCCCGGCAGGAAGTCGCCTTCCCCGTTGCAGAGTCGGTACCAGGGTTCCTTGAAGATGCGCTGGCGCAGTTCCAGGGCCGAGCGCAGACGTTCCCGGAGCAGATTTGCGTCCAGGGGCGTGTCCCGGCGTCTGGAGTAGATTCTTGCGCTGATGAGGGTCGAGGGGTTGACGTAGGCGCTGCCGAGAGGGTGCCCCATGAAGTCGCAGAGGGTGACCTGATCTCCGGGGGCGCAGTCGGTCAGGGCGCGTCTGGACACGTCCACCTCGTTGCTGAACACCCACAGGTGTCCGGCCCGCAGGCGTCGCTCCTCCCCCTTCTTGAGCCAGAGGCGCTCCATCGCTTGGCTCATCGCGCGGTCCCACGCGGAAGAGGGCGTTGGCGTTCCGGGCAGGCGGGGATGGTTGTGGCGCGGCGGATCGGGCCGCATCCCGTGGAGGTCATTGCGCCTCCTGCCGTGGGCTCGTCTCCAGCCGTGGGCTCGTCTCCTGTCGGGGGTTCGCTTCCTGCCGTGGGCTCGCATCCTGCAAGGGATTCGCTTCCTGCAAGGGATTCGCTTCCTGCAAGGGGAGCGGCTCCGCCTTTATGCGCACGAGCTGTCCGAGTCTGCCTTCCAGCGTCGCTTCCACCAGATCCTTTCCCTCCAGCGTCATGCCAGGGGGCGTCATCGCCTCGAGACGTCCCGGCGCTGCGAGGAACGTCTCAAGTGCCGCCAGGGCTGCATCGTTGTCGGGGTCGCCGGAGGGGAAGGCCAAGTGCGTGATGAGGAAGGCGTTGGCGTCCTGAAGCGCCTGCTTCAAGCCGCCCCTGTTCTCGACGCGCAGTCGCAGAAGCTTGAAGGGACGCTCCGTCAGGATCTCCAGCAGGTCTTCCGGGAGGCCGTCCTCCGCATCCATCTTCGGCAGCACCGTCTCGACGGCGAAGTCGGCGACACCCTGCACCTTGGCCTCGATCTTGGCCTCGAGAGACTGGTCCTGCATGGTGAGGAACGATCCCGTGGCGTCGAGCCGCGCCGGCGCCTCCCCTTGACTGGATGAGGTCGGGGCGACGGTCATGTCGTGCATGGCGGCGCGCAGGACCGTGGGCCTGGACGACGGCCAGTCCAGGACCGTCTCCCTGACGGCGAGGGTGAAGTCCGCGACGGGGAGGGAAAGGTCGTTCAGGGCGATCCGTCGCGCCACGGGGACCGGGGCGTCTCCCGCAACGCTTGCGGCATCGAGCAGCGCCTGCAGGACAGGGTCGCCTGCGGCGGAGTCGGAGGCGGACGGGACCTTGGCATCGGAGTCCACCTGGGCGTCGCCCGCATCGGCCGTGGCGATCGAGGAATTGAGCAGCATCTGCTGGACGGGGTCGCTTGCAGCGCGGGTTGGGGCGGATGCGATTTCGGTCTCGGACTCCACCGGGAGGACGATGTCGTTGACGACAAGGCGCCCCAGCTTTATGCCGTCGCCGGCCTCCTCCCAGCTTCTCAGGGAGCCGTCCTGCGCCTCCAGTTCCTTGATGCGCACGCCGTCCTTGTTCTTGAGCACCAGCTTCCCCATGTCGAGTTCGAGTCCTGGCTCGTTTGCGGCGGCGGTGAGTCCCGTGAGTTCCATCCTCAGGAGGACCGTTCCCAGCAGGACGTCCGCCGGCGTGGCGTTGTCGTCGGCCATTTTGGCGACGAGGTCCATGTCCGCGGAGAGGTGTCGCATCAGCCCTTCGTCGACGGTGATGCGCGTTCCGGGCGCCGCGAACTCCATGTGCTGGAGGGTGAGCTGCTTCAAGATGTCGATGTAGCCCTTCTGGGGCACGAACGGCCCCCGCAGGGAGGGCAGGAAGGCGAGCAGGGCGATGGAGGTGAGTTCCGCCTCGACGTTCGCGATGCGACAGGTCGCCTCGCCGTCGGGTCCGGGGAGCCTGAGGGAGACGTCCGTCAGGAAGAGGGTCAGGTCCGGGGCGGAGAAGGAGATGCTTCCGGCCTTCGCCTCCAGCAGGCGGCCCTCCGCGACCAGCTGGCGCATGGCTTCGGCCGTGGCGTTCTCCATGATCTTGGAGACGATCACGGGGCTGACGACGAGGAAGAGCAGGAATATGGCCCCTCCGATGCGGAAGGGCCCGAACCTGCTCTTGGGACGCGCGTTGTCGGGGGATTGGTTCATGGATCAGTCGATCCTGTTGTGGCAGCCGATGCTGCGCTTGTTGCGCATGGCCGCCTGGGTGATGACGTAGGCCGTCTGGGAGCCGTGGAAGAGGTCCACGAGACGGCGGGTGATGCGGGTGTTCTTGTAGAAGTCGTGGATGTGCCGCACGAGATCCCGCAGATCCTCGAAGGCGCGGCGCAGGCGGGCGCTGGATCGGGATATCCCCACGTAGTTCCACATGGTGTTGCGGATGGTGGTCCAGTCCTGGGCGATCAGGGCCGGGTCGTCCCGCTTGTCGTCCCCTTCGTGCTGCCAGTCCGGGATGGCCTCCATGAGGTCGTTCGGGAGGGTGGGCCCGTCCTTGGCCATTCTCGCCAGATGCTCGCCGCAGCCGACGCCCCATACGAGGGCTTCGAGGAGGGAGGAGCTGGCGAGGCGGTTCGCTCCGTGGATGCCGGTGCAGGAGCATTCCCCGATGGCGTAGAGGCCCTGCATGGAGGTCCGTCCGTCGATGTCGGCGAGGATGCCGCCGCAGAAGTAGTGGGCCGCGGGCACCACGGGGATGGGTTCGTGGCCGACGTCGATGCCGGCCTCGCGGCAGGCCTTGCACACCGTGGGGAATCCCGTCTCGAGATCCCTGCGCACGGCGGAGGTGTCGAGGTAGAGGCAGGGATCGCCGCTGCGGAGCATCTCCTCCAGCATGGCCTTGGCCACCACGTCCCTGGGGGCGAGGTCGCCCCGGCTGTCGTGGTGGTCCATGAAGTGGACGCCCCGCTTGTCCACGAGTCTGGCGCCTTCGCCCCGCATGGCCTCGGTGATGAGGGGCCTGCGGTTGGTGCGTTCCTCGAAGAGGGACGTGGGGTGGAACTGCATGAATTCGAGATTGGCGAGGCTCACGCCGGCCCTGAAGGCCATGGACACCCCGGCCCCGACGCAGCCGGGGGCGTTGGTGGAGTGGAGGAAGACGTGCCCGACGCCCCCCGTGGCCAGGATCGTCCAGTCCGCCAGCAGCGTCTCGGGTTCCCCGGTCTCCTCGTTCAGCACGTAGGCGCCGAGGCACCGGTTCATCACCTCGTACCTGTGCTGGGAATCCTTCGCATGGTGGTGGGTGGTCAGCAGGTCGATGGCCGCGCGGCGGTGCAGGCAGGTGACCTTGGGGTGGGCCTCGATGGCGGCCATCAGGGAGTCCATGATGGCCTTGCCGGTGTAGTCGGCGCGGTGCAGGATCCTCGGGACGCTGTGGCCTCCTTCCCGGGTGAGGCGGAAGCTTCCGTCCGGGAGGGTGTCGAAGGGGACCGGCGCCCTGTCGATGAGGACGCTTTCCACGCAGAAGGGTCCTTGGCGGCAGAGGTGTTCCACGGCGCAGATCCGGTTGATCCGGTGCCCGGCCACGAGGATGTCCTCGGCGAGGCGTTTGGCGTCGTTCTCCCCGTCCTGGGCGCTCTTGTAGATGATGCCGCCCTGGGCCAGCGCCGAGTTGCCGTCGTCGAGACGTTCCCCGGCGTTGATGAGCAGCACCTCCACGCCTGCATCGGCCAGCGTCAGCGCGGCCGTGCAGCCTGCGAGTCCCGATCCGATGATGAGTACCTGCGTGTGGCGGCGTGTCCTTTCCATGATGTTCCCCTGGATGGCCCATCGGTCCGCGGGGACGGACGAGCGTCCTTGCGGAACGATCCCGGAGCGGGTGGATGGGGACGTGTCCCCCTTCGGCCATGGATTCCTCTCCGTGCCCCATCGTCCAGCTTTGCGAGGGAGAGGTCAAGAATTTTCGGGTGCCGGTCCAGGGCGGTTGCATGAACGAGGGCCGGCTTGCCCATGCTTGGCCCGTCCCCATGAAACTGCGCCCGGCTGGCCATCGTGCAGGTTTTTCTCCACCGTCCATCCCGGGATGGGGTGGTTCCCGGGATCGAGGCGTCTGGTCAACGGGGCGAGGAGCACGCGCGCAGGCCGGCGCATAGACGCATACCGGCCAATGATGTGGCTTCGGGGAAGAGGATCCCGTCCCATCGGCGTCTTTTCCTGCCCTCCCCTTGTCTGCGGAAACCGAGAACAGACGGTCGCAAGATCCATCAGAGGGCCCGTCTTCGTGTTGCAGTCCCGGCCTGCCCATCGGAACGGCATCATGGTCCACCTCGGCCTTTTGCGAGGCGGAGGTCTCCCTGCGGCCAGGCGCCTCCCCGGCCGTCGGAGCGAGGAGGATCGCCGGCGGCGCCGCGGACGGGCATCGGCCAAGGTGACCATGCAGGATGCCGCTTCCCTCAGGTTCGCCGCAATGCTCGTACCCTGCAGGAACATCCGGTCCATGCCCTTTTTCCGGAGGGGCTTGCCCTGTGGTGCGTGCCTGCCCCGCACGATGGCCTGCGGCCGATATTTCGCGCAATCGCCTTGGACGTGGACGCATGACGGGAGGGGGCTTGCATATCCGGTGGAAGGAACGCATATTGCCAATCATAAACAGCGATGCACTTTAATTTATGCACAGCGAGGTGGAACATGGACAGAACCATAGAGGAGAGGGTGGGCGACCTGGAGCGGACACAGGATATCCAGGCAGCCGTGAAGGCGGCCATGAAGGGTGTTTCCAAGGAAATACGCAAGGCGGCGTATCGGTCGGAAAAGGCCTCGCAGGAGGCGGCGTATCGGTCGGAAAGGGCCTCGCAGGAGAACGCCAGGGAGACCCGCAATAGCCGATGGTGGATCATCGCCACCATCTTGGCCGCACTCGCAATCGGCATGACGGCCATGTACCACGAGACGAACAAGTCTTGGAACATGGCCCTGAAGGCCTACGAACAGAGCGTGCAGACCATGGCCCGGCTGGACGCCACGCTGGACCGCACCTTCAGGGCGCAGTCGCCGGCCCCGACCAAGACGCCGGCGTCCTATGCGGAATGAGAACGCACCGGGCCCCCTCGCGGGGCCCTTTCTGTTCGGATCCCGGTTCCGTACCATAGAGGAGAGGGTGGGCGAGATGGAGCGGACTCAGGATATCCAGGCGGCCGTGAAGGCGGCCATGAAGGGTGTTTCCAAGGAAATACGCAAGGCGGCGTATCGGATGGAGAGGGCCTCGCAGGAGAACGCCATGGAGACCCGCAATAGCCGATGGTGGGTCATCGCCTCCATCCTGGCCGCGTTCGCAATCGGCATGACGGCCATGCATCACGAGACGGACAAGTCCTGGAACATGGCCCTGACGGCCTACGAACAGAGCGTGCAGACCATGGCCAGGCTGGACGCCACGCTGGACCGCACCTTCAGGGCGCAGACGCCGGCCCCGACCAAGACGGCGGCGTCCTACGCGGAATGAGAACGCACAGGGCCCCTCGCGGGGCCCTTTCTGTTCGGATCCCGGTTCCGTCAACGTCATTTTTTATGCAATCGCCTTGGGTGCCGATCCGGGGCGATTGCTTGCAATGGCGTTGGTGGAAACGGCTCCTCTGCCCCGAAGCTCCATTGGCCGGCATAGGGGCTGCGGCGCTGGCTTCGGGGCGGCCACCAGCACGGACTTCTCCTGGGAACCGCCATCGGCGATGTTCCGGCGCATCTCGGGAACGGCCTGCATGGCCCTTTTGCTGGCCTTGACCTTCGGGGGGCCGCCCAAAACGATCCGACAAACCTGCTCATCGGTTCAGGAGCGCCTTGAGAGCGTTTCAAAATCGGATTTCTGGCAAAGAGGGCCATCGGCGAGGTGCCCCTGATCCCATGATGTGGGGCGCTGTGTTTCTCTTGGAACCAACAAAGGGGAAGTATTCTAGAAGTATTGTTTCTTAGATATCACTAAAGTAGGTTACTATTCTTTTGGATCTTTGTCTGCAAAGAACTAAATCTACATTTGAAAAAGATGCATCTTGTCGATGACTAAATTATCAATATCTGACGTAACCAAATCCCTGAGCACGTCCTCATTCAGCCAGCGGCATCAGTATCCCCGCCTCTCATAGAATTCCTCGAATGCGGCCGCAATTTCCGGGAGCCTCTCCAAGCGCTGCTCCCAGGTCTTGGGGTTCTCCTCCTCTTCAGGCAACATGGCAAAGCATGCACGCTGAACGGCCTCGTTTGCAGTCAGCTCTTTCAATACGCGATCACAGTCCTCGTCGGAGATTATCGGGCTGCTTTTCTCTGCCAGGCTGCTTTCCTCTGCCAGGTTGGTTTCCATTGTCGGGCTGTTTTCCAGGGCGAGCCTCTTCGTTTTTAATTTGTGGCCTCAAGCCACCATGCTCCTGCTGCAGCTACGCAGACACGGCCAATGGCAGTTAGGGCGCTTTGCAGATTTTGGCAAGCAGTTTCTTGTCCGCAGTAGCGTACTCTTGTCCCATGGTGTGCGTCCGTGTGCGCCCGTCGGCGAATCCGTCCGCATTTCCCTCTGCCGCGTCACCTCGCTCCCCAGCGCCATCCTCCCCAGGTCGCAACGTCGCACGCCCTTCACCCGGCGGCCCGACACCCGGCGATCCCCATGTCCCCATGCTCCCGCACGGCTGTCCGCTCCGTTCATGCTATCACCCGAGGTGCCGAGCCGCTCCCCGGAACGCCCCGCTATCGGACGGTGGAGAGGGTCATGCTGAAGTCCGCGGAAGGTGCGGAATGCGTGATCCTTCCCACGGAGATGAAATCCGGCGGACGAGGACGCGTCAGGGCGATGTCCCTGATGGTGTCCAGGGTCACGTTGCCGCTGACCTCGGCCTCGATGTCCTTGGGGACGAGAGCCAGGGCCTGCCCCAGCAGGGGGGCGGTCATGTTGTCCATCATGATGCGGGAGACGCGCATCTGGACGGCCTGCTCGACGTGTTCCAGGGTGCGGCATTCCACCTCGATGGGGGGGCAGGGGGAGTAGCTGGCGCGCAGGGCGGACACGGCATCGGTGATGGAGCCGGCGGCGTCGATGTGGTTGTCCTTGAGCATGAGCATTTCCCGCAGGTCCCTGCGGTGGTTGTGGCCTCCGCCGGCGGCGACGGCGTACTTCTCTGGCCAGCGCATGCCGGGGTCGGTCTTGCGGGTGTCCAGGAGCCGGACGCCGGTCCCTTCGAGGCGCGCCACGTAGGTGGCCGTCAGGTTGGCGATGCCGGACATCCTGCAGATCATGTTGAGGACGACCCGTTCTGCGCGCAGCAGGTGCACGGCCGGGGCGTGGATGACGGCCACGTGGGTTCCGGCGGGGACCCGGTTCCCTTCCCGGACGAGGGCCCGCCAGCGGAAGGGCGTCCCCAGTTCCTTCAGGACCATGCCCACCAGGGGCAGGCCGACGGTCAGGGAGTCCTGCTTCGCCCGGAGGATGGCCTCCATGGGGGTGTCGTGGCGGAAGACGCCAAGGGCGGTCATGTCCGGGCCGTCTTCTTCGAGGGCGAGGCGGATGAGGCTGCGCACGAGGTGCAGGGCGTCGGGGGTGAAGTAGTCGTTCCAGGACAGGGACATGGCGTTGCCTCGGTGCGGGGGGGGTGTCCCCGTGTGGCGTTGCGGGTGCTGATACTGCTTGTCCCCCGGATGCCGGTCTGATATTTAGACCCCGACATCGTTGCGGGAAGCGCCTCCGGGCGGCCGTTGCCGTCCCCGATCACCCGCCTGCGACTCCTGATAGGGCCACGCCTGACCAACGTCAAGCGTGGCGTCCCTTGGGGTCCTTCCCGGCCGCACCTCCCGTTCGTCTGCCCCCTCCCCAGCCGGTCGCCGCTGTTCCGCGGCCGGCGTTAACGCATTCTCTCCGGCGCCGCCCACGGCGGTCGTCCGCGACGAGGGTCGCCATGCCCGACATCGAAGCCGTCACGCCAGAAAAGGATGGTCTCCCCGTCGTCGACGTGAAGGAGGATCATGACCTCCATCCCGCCGACATGGCGGACCGTCTGGAGAACCTCCCTGTCGAGCGGCAGGCCGAGGTGCTGCGGTCCATGCCGAAGGAGCGCGCGGCCCAGGCCATCGCCGAGCTTGACGAGAACTCGGCCGTGGGCGTCCTCGAGCGTCTGGAGCCGGGGGTCGCGGCGGGGATCGTCGACGAGATGGACGCCGACGATGCCGCTGACGTCCTGGACGGCCTGAAGGAGGGGCACCGCAACGCCCTGTTGCGCAATCTGCCCAGGGAGAGTTCCGAGGAGCTGCGTTCCCTCCTCAATTTCGATCCGGACTCCGCCGCCGGCAGCATGAACATCGACCTCATCCTGCTGGACCGGAACCTGACGGTGGACGAGGCCATCGCCCACATGCGCAGCGAGATGGAGGACACCGAGACCCCATATTATGGATATGTGGTGGACGAGCGCAGCGTGCTCCAGGGCGTGATATCCGTGCGGAACCTGATGCTGGCCAAGCCGGGGACCATCGTGGGGGACGCGGTCAAGGGGCAGGCGGTGGTCAAGGTGACCTTCGACACCGACCGGCGCGAGGTGGCGAACGTGCTCTCCCACTACAATTATCTCGCGGTTCCGGTGGTGGACTACGATGGCCACATCATGGGGGTGGTGACCTACGACGACGTCATGGACATCATCCACGACGAGGCGAGCGCCGACCTGCTGGGCATGGTGGGCGCGGACCCCGAGGAGACCGTGGACACGCCCTGGCTTGAGAGCGTGCGCAAGCGTCTTCCCTGGCTCACGATCAACATGATGAACTCGGCGCTTTCCGCCTGCGTGGTGTACATGTTCGAGGGGAGCATCGCCCAGATGGCGGTCCTTGCGGTCCTGATGCCCATGGTGGCCAATCAGGCCGGCAACACGGGGCAGCAGGCCCTTGCGGTCATGATCCGGCAGCTTTCCATGAGCCGGTTCGACCACAGGAAGGCCTGGATGGCGGTGTTGCGGGAGGCGAAGATAGGCAGCATCACGGGGGCGTTCATGGCCGTGGTCGCCTGCCTGGGGGTCTGGGCCTTCACGGGGACGTTCGCGGTGGGGGGCGTGATGGGGTGCGCGCTGCTGTGCGACATGCTTCTGGGCGCGGTGGCGGGCGGGTCCATCCCGTTGATCTTCCGGGCCCTGGGCCGGGATCCGGCCCACGCCTCCAGCATCTTCCTGACGACCATCACCGACGGCGCCGGGTTCTTCATCTTCCTCGGCCTCGCCAGCCTCGTGCTTCTCTAGCGGCGACCCGCCGCGTCGATCCTTTTTCCTGGGATGGGGCCTCGGCCCTGGCCGTCCGGATCCGGGCGGCCGGCCTTTCCCTTCGGGCGGGGCGTCCGGACCGGGATCCTCGGGAACGGGCCGTCACTTCCTGTTGTCGTCGTAGTACGAGGAGAAGAAGACGGTGTATCCGGGGTCCTGCCTCCCCTTCATGGCGTTGAGATACTGGTCCTGCAGGTACAGGTCTATGCGCTCGGAGCTGTAGTGCTGGGCGATCTCGAGGAGCATGGAGGGCTTGAAGGCCTGGGAGAAGCCCTCCTCGAGGATGAGGGGGGGATCGTCGATCTTCAGGCGTTCCACGCAGGAGGCGTGTCCGGCGCTGGCCAGCTGCAGGACCACCTCCCCGTTCTGGACCGAGAGGAGCATCTTCTCGTTGGTCTCGCTGGTGAATATCTGCAGCCGGGTCAGGGCCTTGACGAGGTCCTTCCGGTCCACTTCCAGATGCGTCCTGCACTGGGTGATCCCCTCAGCCAGCTTCTGGTACCGGATCGGTTCGGCGAAGGTCCTGGGCACGCTCATGGTCTCGTCCGTGGAGGTGTTGCGGAGGAAGAGGCGTCTGTCGGAGATGCCCACCTCCACGGAACCGCCGTCGGCGAGCTTGCGCAGGAAGGGGAGGTACTGCCGTTGTATCAGCAGTCCTTCGGCGGGCAGGGTGTCGTGGAGGTCGGAGTTGGTGGCGACCAGCAGGGCGAGGCGGCTGCCGTGGTCGCTGCCGGCGAATTCCACCATGTCCTCCCCGGTCGCGCGGATCATGAGGCAGCATGCGGCTCCGCTGCCGAAGGGGTCGATGCAGAACTCCACCTTGTCCAGGACCTGGTGCAGGGTCTCCCAGGAGATGAGGGCGGGAGGGGGGGAGGGGAAGGGCATGAGGGGCTGGAAGGCGTCTGTGTCGGTGGTCTGTAGGTCGTAGTCGATGTCCTGGCCCTTGACGTGCAGGCCGCGGCCCGTGGCGTGCAGGTGCAGTTCCGCCGGGGGGAGGTTGGAGACGAACTGGACGAAGGAGACGCCGTGGGTCCCCAGGAATCCGGGTTTCTGCACGGTGGCGGGATAGGTCCCGGAGAACTCGACTTCGCCGCTGGACGCCATGATGGTGAGGCCGGCGTCGTCGGCCTTGAGCCAGATGTCCCGCAGATGTGCGGTGCCGCCCTTGGCGGTGATGACCCATCCGGCCTTCTTGACGCCTTCGACGATGGCGTACTGGGAGACGGTGAGGTTCATGTCGGTGTGCAACTCGCAGGAAAGCCCCAGCCGCAAGAGGGGTTGGGGGAAGCAGGGATGGCGCGGCCACTGGGCCTATCCATACGCCATGCGAGGGAAAATGCCAACCGGGGCGGTCCGGGGCGCTGGGGTTGCGGCTTGGTCGGCCGCTGGAGCCGCCCGTGGACAGTGTCCCTCTCGTGGAGAGTATCCCTTCATGGAGAGTATCTCTCTCATGGGGAGTGTCCGTCCCGTGGAGAGTCCTGCGGGCCGGCACGGGCGCCCTTCGTGAGTGCTGGCGGGTGCGCCGCTTCCTTCCGCCGGGAGGGAAGGGCGAAGGGTAGGCCCCCTTGCAGGGGCCTGAATCTCCGGCGGCAAACGTCGTCGCCGCCTCCCGGCTGGGGCTTGGCCGCCCAGGCAAGGCTTCCGGAACCACGGCTCGTCGCTCCACGGCCGTATCCGCCTGGATGCAGGAGATCTTCCCCCCATGCTCCCCTGTGGGGCGGACCCAGGCGCGTCCCGCATGACGTCTGCCGAACGTCGACAGGAGGATCCGGCGCATAGGCACGGCACGGGATCGTCTCGGGATGGGCTTTGCAAGGTCAGTGGGATATCCACCACGGCGTCAGGAAGCGCCGGACGGGCGCCGCTTCCCAGTCTCAAGCCGCCGGAACAATCCTGTCCATGGCCGCGGTGGCCGGGTGATTCGCAAACCTCGCCCGTATCTCCTCATCCGGGATGGGGTTGTGGGACGCCTTCTTGGACCAGGTCCCCGGGAAGTCCCTGCGGGACTTGTCCCGGAGCTGGCTGGCGGTATGACCGCCATAGAAGGAGTTGACGACGTCGAGGGCGAACCGCTGCTCGGGGGAGAACCGCTCGCGAACGAAGAGGTTGTCCAGACCGGGCGGGGACGGTATCCGGGCCCGCCCGCAGCTCGGATACTTGCCCTGGAGTTCCCTGATCACGGGGCCGTCGGGGGATTCCTCGACGGGGTTGTCGAAGAGCCTGCACCCGTTGAACACCGGCGAGAACGCCTGGGCATAGGCGCACAGCTTCTGGAGCTTGTTTGGCGTGACCGGGTGGTGGGGATGGGCGTTGACCAGAAAGAAGTCCGCAACGTCCTGCACCGGGTTGGGGGTGAGATCCCGCTTCAGGTTGTCCATTGTCGCGCCCTTCATGACGCCGGCCGAGGGCCGGGTTTGGAGTTTGGCCTGAGATTCGGGCCGAACTCCCTTCGCCCCGCTCACGACAGGTGCGGAGGGCAGGGCTCCCATTTTTTTGTATCGTCACCGCTGCAAAGAGGCAAGCGCCGTTTCCAGGCGGTTGCGTGAGATGACGGCCGGCTTGGCCGCCCGGAACCTGGCCGTCCGTATCCGCCCCGGTGGCCGCACCGCGGACATCTGCCCCCTGGCCGTCGCCGGAGCGGACGGTGGCTTGCCATCGAGCATCCGGCCCTTGGGTGGAGTGCATGCGCGCAAGACCCATGCCCCGGACGCCAGACCGGCCAAGGGGCATCGAAGAGGAAGGGCCGGTTCCCCCGGCGCCGCGCCTTCATGGGATCCCCTGCCCGGGGCGCGCGAGGGGCCAGTCCGGGCGGCTTCCCGGGCCCTCCCGGGGGCACGGTCCCTCCCCGCGGAAAACCCACGGAACCAAGCTGGGCCGCCCACAGGGCCGTTTCCGAGACGTCCACGGGCCTGCACGGGCCATCGTGCCCCAATCCTCCTCCAATCCTTGCCCGACCCGCGCGGTAGGCCGACCGCATCCCGGAAAACACCCCTCGGAGCAAGGCCGGTGGCCGGCCCCACGGTAAATGGCCCTGGACCGGAGGTGGTCCAGGCGAAGTCCGAGCGTGGAAAAGTGGGTCCGGCATACCCGCCCCCCAGGCGGGAAAACTCCGATTCCCCGTGTTTTCGGGGAGTTGACCGAGGATGCGCCGCCAGAAAGTTTTTTTGCGTATTGACTTCCCGAGAACGGTCGGTTGGGCATGGTGGTTTCGCCCGGAACCAAAAAACGGCGAAATCGCGAGCAAATGCGAGAAAAACGGAGGTCGCTTTTTGGTCCAGAATCTGGTCCACCACTCCGTGGAAGGGGGGAATCCCCCCCACTCCTCCCTTCCATGGGGTGTCTTGTGGCAGGCCGTGTGTCAGGAAATCTCAATGATTTCGGGACGTTATGCGGATTTTTTCCCGGGGAGGGTGTGTTCGGACTTCTGGCCGTATCGGCGTTCAACCTTCCTTGGACGATTCTTCCACAGGGTGTAAAACGCCCCTCCATGAACGGAAAATGGTCTCAAATCACCGACAACCTTCGCAAAACGCTCTCCCCCGGCGTTTTCAAGGTATGGATAGCCCCTCTCCACGGAGAGGTGGTCGATGGCACCGTGAAGCTCCATGCGGCCAACGCCTTCGTGGCGAAGTGGCTGCAGGAGAAGGTCGTGGGCAAGATCCAGGAGGCGGCGGCGCCGGTGATCGGCGTGGCCGCCGAGGACGTGCCCCTGGACATCGACGTCGAGTCCGGGACCGAGGAACGGGTCGCATCGCCGTCGGGGGGGGAGCCGTCCCCGAAGGGCGACGGAACCGGCCGGCCCAAGTCCCTCCCCATCGCCATGCATCCGGTGTCTCTGCCCGGCAGGTTCGTGGACTGGCGCTACCGCTTCGAGGACTTCGTCGTCGGGGACAGCAACAGGATGGCCGTGGCGGCGGCCGAGGACATGACCCGGCATGGGGGGACGGTGCAGACCCTCTTCGTCAACTCCTCCTCGGGTCTCGGCAAGACCCATCTCTCCCAGGCTCTTGGCAGGGCCATCGACGAGGAGGGGGCGGGGGTCAGGATCGTCTACCTGACGGCCGAGGACTTCGCCTCGCGGTTCGTGAGCGCCATGAAGCGCAAGGACGTTGACGGGTTCAAGAACAGCTTCCGGGACATGGACGTGATCATCCTCGAGGACGTGCACTTCTTCCAGAGCAAGCCGAAGATGCAGGAGATGGCCCTGGGGGTCGTGAAGCGGCTGCAGTCCCGGGGCGGGCGGGTGGTCTTCACCTCGTCCTTCTCCGCCAGGGAACTGCAGGGGGTGGACAGCCAGCTGGTGTCCCATTTCTGCTCCGGCATCCTCGCCCGGATGGATCAGCCCGGGCTGGACATGCGCAAGGAGATCCTCCAGCGCAAGGCCAGGAACCACCAGGTGCATCTGCCGGAGCCCGTGTGCGACGTCCTTGCTTCGCGGCTGGAAGGGGACGTCAGGCAGATGGAGTCCTGTCTCGACAGCCTCGTCTTCAAGGCCAGGCTTCTCAAGCAGGGGGTCAGCGTGGAACTGGCCATGGACGTGCTCTCCGCGTACGCCGGCGAGACCTCCGCGGCGATCCTTCCCGCCATCGTCAGGCTCGTCTGCGAGGGGATGGGGGTGACCGAGGAGGATCTGCGATCCAGATCCCGCCGGCAGGAGTTCGTCCACGGGCGCAACTCGGTGTTCTATCTGGCCCGCAAGCACACTGACCGATCCCTGAGGGAGATCGGGGAACTGTTCAACCGCACCCATGCCACGGTGATCAAGGGCATCACCTCCCTTGAGCAGGAGATTACCCGGGATTCCACCGTGGGGCGCAGGCTGGCCGCCAACCTCGCCCTCGTCGAACGCAACGCCGGGCTCGTCAAGGGCGGGCCGTCCGGAGACAACTCCCGCATCTGATCGTCCGTTCCCCTTCAGCCAGTGGCGCCGGCGGACGGCGCACCTTCGCCAGGCGCGGGATCCGGCGGATGCCCGTCAGGACTGTCCCAGCCACGCGTCGTAGGCCTTGGCGACCTCGTGCTGTCTGGATCTGGGGATCGCGACGACCACGCCCGTCTCGTCCCGGAAGCGGGCCCCGGTCTGTTTTATGGAGAAGCGGACCCCGGCCTGGCGGCACTGGTCGTGGATGCCCCGGAACCATTCCAGGTCGCACACGCGGGCCCGGTCCCCGGACTCGCCCCCGGCGATGACGAGTTCCGCGCAGGGCAGTTCCGGGCCGAAGACGATGGGTTCCAGCAGGGGTTCGGCGATGATGACCTTGTGGGCGATGGGGGACCGGGCGAGGATGGGCAGGCGCAGATTCGCCATGGCCTGGTTCTCCATGGTGCAGGCGATGGTGACGTGGGGCCAGCCCTCGCCCCAGTCCTCGGGGATGCAGCGATGGAAGCGGTGGATGCGCTTGGTGGGGATGAAGAAGGAGACGTCGCTGCGCAGGCGTATCGCGTCCCAGACCTTGCCCCGATGGGGGTCGGCCTCCTCCAGGAAGAAGTCCGAGGAGAAGCAGGCGTAGACGACGCCGTCCTCTGGGGCGAGCTTCCATCGCCCCTTTTTCGGGCCGGCCCTGTATCGTTCCGCGGGGAGCAGGTAGTCCCGGGTCAGGGTGAAGCGGGACGCGTCGCGGCCGTAGTTGGCGTCGATGCGGTAGACGTAGCAGTTCAGGCAGCCGGGGCTGATCCTGTGGCAACCGTGCCAGGGGTTCCAGTGTCCCATGGGAACCTCGGTGCAGGCCCGTCCCGGGGCCGGGTCAGGGTCGATCGGGCAGGATGGCGTAGTCCATGGTCCGCTGGGCCGGCGTGAAACCGCAGGCCCGGATGACGGCGAGGATCTGGTCCCGGGTCATCCTGTGGCAGACGCCGGCGGCCGCCACCACGTTCTCCTCGATCATGAGGGAGCCGAAGTCGTTGGCTCCGTGGAAGAGGGCGAGCTGGGCCACCTCCGGCCCCATGGTCACCCAGGAGGCCTGGATGTTGGGGAAGTTGTCCAGCACCAGCCTGCCGACGGCGAGGAGCCTCAGGTAGGCCGGCGCCGGGAGGGGCCGGACGTCCCGGATGGCGGTGTTGTCCGGCTGGAAGGTCCAGGGGATGAAGGCGGTGAAGCCGCCGGTCCTGTCCTGGAGGTCCCGGATGGCGAAGAGGTGGTCCAGGCGTCGGCCGGGCGCCTCCCCGTGGCCGAACATCATCGTGGCCGTCGTGCGCATGCCGAGGCCGTGGGCGATCTCCATGACCTCGAGCCACTCGTCGGCGGTGCACTTGTTGGGGGAGACGCGCCGCCGCTCCTCGTTGCTCAGGATCTCCGCCCCGCCCCCGGGAAGGGAGTCCAGCCCCGCCGCCTTGAGCCTCCGGAGCACCTCGCGGACCGTCAGCCCGAAGCGTTGCGACCAGAAGTGCACCTCTGGGGGGGAGAAGGCGTGGATGTGCAGGCCGGGCCAGTTGGCGCGAAGCCAGCGCAGCAGGTCCTCGTACCATTCCAGGGGCAGGTCAGGGTGGTGCCCGCCCTGGAGCAGGAGCTGGGTGCCGCCGAGGCGCAGGGTCTCCTCGACCTTCTCCGCCATCTCCTCCCGGCTGATGACGTAGGCCTCCGGGCTGCCCGGAGGGCGGAAGAAGGCGCAGAAGCGGCAGCCGCAGACGCAGACGTTGGAGTAGTTGACGTTGCGGTCCCCGACGAAGGTGACCACGGGATCGGGATGGAGGCGCAGGCGGACGGTGTGTGCGAGTCGGGCGAGGGTGTGGAGGCTCGCGTGGAGGTAGAGGCGTTCGGCCTGTTTTCTGTCGAGGCGTTTCCCGTCGAGGACGGTCCGGACGGCCTCCTGCACCTCCCCCTCCTCCTCGAAGGGGGAGTGGGTCCCGGCCACGCCCGTCCCTTCGTCGGCATGGGGGGCGCCGGCGGGGCGGGCTTCGGTCGCCACCGTCCTGAAGGTCGCGTCGCGCCGCACGGGCACGAACCCGGAGTCCCGGATCATGGCCTCGAGCTGCGCCATGGTCATCCCCTGGGCGGACTCGGCGCCGGCCATGTGGCCGATGTGTTCCTCCACGATGGTGCCGTCGAGGTCGTCCGCGCCGTACCAGAGGGCGGTCTGGGCGAGCTTGGCCCCGAGCATGATCCAGTAGGCCTTGATGTGGGGGATGTTGTCCAGCATGAGTCGGGATACGGCGACGGTTTTCAGCTGGTCCAGTCCCCGCTGGGGGCCGGTCCGTTCCGGAGGCAGCTTGAGGGCGCTGTTCTCCGTGAGGAAGGGCAGGGCGATGAAGCAGGTGAAGCCGCCGGTCCTGTCCTGCTGTTCCCGCAGGGAGCACAGGTGGCGGACGCGCTGTTCCGGCGTCTCGAGATGTCCGAAGAGCATGGAGCAGTTGGTGACGATCCCGAGGCCGTGGGCCTGGCCGTGGATTTCGAGCCAACGGGCGGCCGATGCCTTGTGGGGGCATATCCTGGACCTGAGGGTCTCGTCGAGGATCTCCGCGCCGCCTCCTGGCATCATCTCGAGGCCCGCCCGCTTGAGGCGCCGGAGGGTCTCGAGGGTGTCGATCCCCTCCATGTCCGCGAAATGGGCGATTTCCACGGCCGTGAAGGCCTTGATGGGGAGACTGGGGTGGCGGTCCTTGATCAGCGTCAGGAGTTCCTCGAACCAGGAGAGGGGCAGGGCGGGGTGGCATCCCCCGACGATGTGCACCTCGTCCAGGGGCAGGGAGCCTTGCTGCGCCCGGTCGATCCGTTCCAGGACGTCCCTGTGGTCCATGGCGAAGGCCCCGGGCTCGTCGATGGCGTCCCTGCGGAAGGCGCAGAAGACGCAGCCGTTGACGCAGACGTTGGTGTAGTTGATCTGCCGGTTGACCACGAAGTGGGCCCTGTTCCCGTGGAGCTGGCACCGGCGGTGCAGGGCGAGGGCGCCCACGGCGACGGGGTCGGGGCATTCGAGGAGGGCCAGGCCGTCGGCGACGTCGAGGCGGACGCCGTCCAGGATCTTCTCCCGGACGAGGCGGAGTCCCAGGGCGTCGAAGCGGTCGGGACTGAAGAGGGGGGATTCCTTGTGCATGGCGGCGAACCTATGCCGGGGGGCCTGGCCTGTCAAACCTCGCGGCTTCCCCGCACCGGCCGCGGGCCGGGGAAGGGGGCCTTGCGGTGCGCCGTGTGGCGCGGGACTTGACAAGCGCCATGTCTTGCGTGAGGATGGCGTCTGCAGGCCATGGCGTCCGCAGCCGATCCTTGTTGACCGCCGCAGATGGATCTTCGGCAATGTGCCGACATTCGTATAGGCGGTGACGGTTTCTGGAGGAATATTGCACAAGTTAGCGAAGACTTATCTTTGCTGTGGATTTGAGTTTTTTGCTATTTACAACATATACAAAAAAAGGATTCTGCAATGATAATTCCCTTTCACGATACAGTGACGAAACATTATGACAATTTTTGTCTGAATTCATCGTGTATAGCAGGGCTCAATGCCGGTCAATGCCTTGCGGCCATCAACGGCGTGTTGGACTTCGGGATCGAGCCTGATCAGGAATTCCTTATCTATCATGAAAATCTGCAGGAAAAGGCCCTTGACATGTTCCAAGGTGCAAGGGCAATGTGCAAGTTATACATAAGGAAGAACGGCCCATTACCACCAGCTAACATCCCTCTTGCGAATTTTCCGGATTATGTCCGTCCTTACCCTTACATTGGGATGGAATTGTTTGATGTCGCCTATGCATACGGTTTAAACATGGGCAAATCCTGCATGTATTCCAATTTACACGAAGGCAGGAATAATCTAAAGGAATGTGAAGAAGCTGATGCAGTGGTTTCCGAGATGTTCCAAGCATGCCTAGTTAAAGCGACTTTATATATGAATGTTCTTGATTATATGATAGATGATAATGTCGAAAGATACCTCTCGACTGTTAAGCAAGAGGAACTCAATAATAGCATAGCAAAAATGTTCATGAAAATTAAAGACGAAAGGGCTATCCTTGCGAAACAGGGAAGAGTGGATGAAAAAATGAAGAGAGCAATACTTGGAGGTGGAGTTGCAAATGATTATGTTGATGTAAATAGAGGCGGCATGAGGATCATCGAGATGCAGAGAGCCCGCAACAAGAAGAAACGCCACAAGTGACACTCCAAACCGATGCTGACACGCTCCCCATGTATCTGCTCTGGATGCCCTTGTCACGATGGGGCGTCGGGAGCGGTTCATGCGTCATAGATGCACATTTCTGCCACATACGTGACGGCATCTTGTCTTCTTCCGATGGAGAGCCCCGATGAACGGCGACACGCAGACGGACGAAAAGGAACCCCTGGAATTGGGACTGTCCCCCTGTCCCAACGACACCTTCATTTTCCATGCGCTGCTCTCGGGGCTTGTCCCGAGTCCCGTCCCCCTCAGGCCATACTTCGCGGACGTCGAGGATCTCAACGCGAGGGTGCGCCAGGGTTCCCTGCCGATTTCGAAGATCTCCCTCGGCGTGGTTCCCGCCATCATGGACAGGTACGCCCTGCTGTCCAGCGGCGCGGCGCTCGGCTGGGGCTGCGGCCCTCTCGTGGTGGCCCGTCGCGCGCTCGCCCCGGAGGACATGGCGACGCTCCCCGTGGCCATCCCGGGCATCTGGACGACGGCCAACCTGCTGCTCTCCCTGCACGGCGGCTTCGGGGGGCCGAGAGTCCCCATGCTCTTCAGCGACATCATGCCCGCCATCGTCCGGGGCGAGGTGGAAGTGGGGGTGGTGATCCACGAGGGGCGGTTCACGTACGCCGAGAAGGGGCTCGTGAAGGTGCTGGACATGGGCGAGTGGTGGGAGGGGCGTTTCCATTGCCCCCTTCCCCTGGGGGCCATCGTGGTGCGGCGGGACGTCCCCAAGGCGCTGGCCCGCGCCCTGCAGGCGGCGATAAGGGCGAGCCTTCGTCACGCCCGGGCGCATCCCGAGGACGGCAAGGCGTTCATCGCGGGCCACGCCCAGGAACTGGACGAGGGGGTCATCCGGGCGCACATCGAGACCTTCGTCACGGACTTCAGCCTCGACCTCGGTGTGCAGGGTCGGGACGCCATCCTGCGCCTCGTGGGCGATGCCGCGGCCAGGGAGGAACTGACGGCGCCCTCCGACGGGTTTTTCCTTGATGACGATTGAGACGCCGGCACGGCCCGCCCAAGGCCCTGCGCGGCCGTCTCGCCCTTCGAGGGAGGACGTCCGCCGGGGATTGACGCGCTCCCGGCCGACTTCGGTTCCACGACCATGACCTTCGGCTCCGTCTTCAGCACCCGGGAGGCCCGGCGCCAGCTCGCCATCGGCGCTCCCATCTTCGTCGCCCAGCTCTCCCAGTTCGGGATGTCCTTCACGGACACCCTGATGACGGCCCGGGTCGGGCAGGAGCACGTGGCCGCCGTCGCCGTGGCGGGTTCCCTGTGGGCTCCGGCCAGCGTGCTTCCCGGAGGGGTGCTTCTGGTCCTGCCTCCCATGACCGCGGCATTGGTGGGATCTGGCAGACGGCCGGACACGGCCCATCTCATGCGCCAGGGGCTCGTCCTCGCAGGCATCATGGGCATCGTCTTCGTGGCGGCCCTCGCCCTCGCCGCCGACGTGCTGCCCCTCTTCGGACTCGATCCCGTCATGACCCATCTCGCCCGCGGCTACCTGCATGCCGTGCAATGGGGCCTGCCGGGCTACCTGTGCTACGTCGTCCTGCGCAGCTTCCTGGACGGGTACGGCATGACGCGGCCGGACATGGTCGTCGGCCTGCTGGGACTCGCCCTCAACATCCCCTGCAACTTCGTCCTGATCAACGGGGAACTGGGCTTCCCCAGGCTCGGAGCGATCGGGGCCGGGATCGCCACCAGCCTCTGCTACTGGTTCATGGCCTTCGCCATGTGGTGGTACGTCTCCCGATCCTCCCGGTTCACGGATCTCAAGCCCCTCTTCACCCCTCTTCTGGGCCTCGGCGGCCGTTCGGCGGCGGATCCCCCACGGCTCGACTGGCGATGCATGGGCCGCATCCTGCGCATCGGAACCCCCAACGCCTTCGCCCTCTTCGTCGAGGTCTCCCTCTTCGCGGTGACGGCGCTGCTCCTCGCGCCTCTGGGGCCGGCGGTGGTGGCCGGGCATCAGGTCGCCATGAACTTCGCCTGCGTCGTCTTCATGCTGCCCCTGATGCTGGGCGTGACCGTCTCCATCCGTGTCGGGCACCACGTCGGGGCGGGCCGGATGGAGGAGGCCCGGCGCGCCGGAAGCACCGCCCAATGCCTGAGCGTCCTCTGTTCGCTTGGCATCGCGGCGGGGATAGTGCTGTTCCGGGAGGACATCGTTGGTTGGTACACCAGGGAACCCGATGTGACGGCCCTCGCGCTGCAGCTTCTGCTGCTCTCCGCCTGCTACCAGATGGTGGACGGCCTGCAGACCACGACGGCCGGGATATTGCGAGGGTACAACGACACCCGCACGATCCTCGTGGCGTGTCTCGTGGCGTACTGGGGGATCGGTCTGACGCTTGGCTACGGCCTTGCCCGCACGGACATCTTCGGGGCGCCCATGGGGGCCGTGGGATTCTGGCTGGCCTACATCCTGGCGCTGGTGGTCATCGCCTGCGCCTACGGGCTGCGGCTGCGGCATCTGTATGGCCTGGATCCGGGGAGGCTCCGGCTGTCCGTCGTCCGATAGCCGGCCGGGCCCCGGTCGCCTGCGCGGCATGCCGTGCCCGATGCGTATGATGGAGGGGAGAGGCGTCAGGCGCGGGGAAGGGATTTCAGGCGGGCCGTCAGCTTCCAGGTGCACTTGATCATGGCCAGCACGTCGCTGAGTCCGGCGAGCTTGCCCAGACGGAACGGGGGCCCGCCAGGCGCATCCGCTCCCTCGATGGCCGGATCGAAGAGGGGAGGGACGCCGTCCCGGTAGGGGTCCATGATCTCCCTCCGTTCCCCGGCCAGTTCGTCCGTCTCGTCCGTCTCGGCCATCTCTTCCCGCCACGTTTCCCCTTCGGCCTTCCTGCGCTGGCTGATGATCTCCGACACGGCCTCCTGCCGGCGCAAGGCCGCCTCCCGACGGCGGATGTCCCGGATCCTGACCAGTTCCTCGAGCCGTATGTCCATGGCGTCGGCAAGCCGCTTCCCCCGGTCCCCGAGCTGGATATCCAGCGCCATCCTGAAAGTCTTCAGGCATCGGTCGGGATCGTCCATGGCGCAGCAGGTCTGGGCGATCCGGTCGCAGACGATCTCCTCGGGCGTCACGTCGAGGCATTCCCGGACCACCTGCGCCGCCTGGGCGGCGAACCCCCTGCTGAGCAGGCGCTGGGCCCGGTAAATGAAGGGGTTCCTGGCGGTCGGGTCGTGGGCGGTCAGGCGTTCGACGGCGGGGCGGGCCTTGGTCCATTCCTCCCGGAGGACGTAGTTTTCGGCGGCCTGGGCCAGGTACTTCCTGCACCGGTCCATGTCGCCCCGGTTCTTCCATGCCGTGGCAAGCCCCAGCAGGATGTCCCCGTTGTCCATGTCCATCTCCAGCGCCTTTTCGAAGGCCCGTATGGCGCCGGCCCAGTGTCCCTGCCTCAGGCATTGCGCGCCGGCCGCCGCGAAATCCTGGGCGGTGTGGGTGGAGGCGAGGGTCAAGCCGAAGGTGGCGAGGGCGATGCGGAACCTGTCCTCGTCCGTCCCTTCCGGAGGGTCGGCGGGACGTTCGGCCGAGGCCAGGGCCTGCACGCGTTCTTTGAAGGCGTTCACCGAGAAGGGTCTGCCCAGAAGGGACGTGGCCTCCGACCCCAGCGTCATCGCCTGCTGGAGGGCCGTCTCGTTGGGAAGCAGCAGGAGCACGGGGATGCGGGCGAGACGGGGGTGCAGCTTGAGGATGGCGCAGAACTGGTTCCCGTCCATGTCTTCCAGTTTTTCGTCGCAGACGATGACGTCGGGGAGGTCGGCATTGGGTTCGGCAAGGGCACTGGCGGCCTCGACACCGCTGCGCATGGTTTCGACCTTGATGCAGCACTCCCGCAGCCATCGTCTGTCGAGGAGGGCCCTGTCGGGGTTCCCGTGCAGCAGAAGCGCGTAGTTGGGCCTGGAGCGGGCTGTCGTCATGGTGTCGTGGGCGGCGGGGATGGGCCCGGCGTCGGATTTTGGGACAGGGGCGTTCGGGGGGAGTGCCTGGATTCTCTACAAATGTGCCCGTCGCGCAAGGGGAAATGCCCTGCGGCGCCCCTCGGAGGCTAATCTGTCAGGGTGCATCGGACCCGAGGGACGAGGGATGGATCTTGATGCACGGCGGCGTCTGGTGGGTGTATGGGGCGTCTTTCCCGCCTTCGTTCGACAATATGGCAAACTTCGATTTTGTCCTGCCTGCGCTAGGAATCCTGCTTGGCAGATGCAAAGCCTTCCCCTGCGGCGGCCAAGAATGGACATTTTCCGGGAAGGCCTCCGTCCGCCGCCAAGGTCCCGTGGACAACGAACGGACGTGCTGATGTTGCACAGGGATGTCGCCGGTTGCGACCCCTACGGAGCGGAATTGTCCGCGGCCTGCTTGCCCGGTGTTTGCCTGTTTGCGACAATATATATAAAGAGTCTAGAGATGTCTCCCGCAGCGGTCGGCAGGGCGTTAGGCACCCACGGTCCTCGGGATGCATCGAGATGCGGTATGGCGGCCCTGCCGCAAGGAAAGCGTCGTGGCGGGATCGTGGGGTCGGAAAGCGGATGCGAGCGGCCCGTTTCCGTTGCTGGACGGACGTGGCGATGCGCGCGTCAAATCGGTGGGAGCGGGAGTCTTGCGAGGGAGCGAGCTTCGGGAAGCGCAGGCATGACGGGAAGGGCGTTTTGCTATAGGTTGGCTTCGCGCCCTGTCTGCCGGAAATCCGCGCGGTCGTGGTGGGCCATCAGGGACTCGAACCCCGAACCAACTGATTAAGAGTCAGCTGCTCTACCAATTGAGCTAATGACCCGCTGAACGGCGAAGACATGGCGTTTACTCCCTTGCTTTTTCGGTGTCAAGCACTTCCCCGGCCGACATCGGACGTTTCCTTCGGGGATTCAGGAAGAGCCGCGATTTGAGGTCCCTTCGGCACGCCCTCCTTCTCCTGCTCTTGGCGTCGGTCGCGCTCCTGGCGGCCTCCACGCCCGCTGCCGCGGGGGATGCGGCGTCCCCCGCCGAGAGCCTCGGCGTCACGCTGGACTTCCGCGTCGTCGACGGCAAGCCCGTCGCCGTGATGACCATCGCCATCCCCGGTGGCTATTACGCCTACGCCCACACTCCCGGCGGAGCGGGACGGCCCGCCGTGCTGGATTTCCGTCTCCAGGGGGAACCCCTGTCCGTGTGGTATCCCTCGGGGGGCATCCAGCAGGACTACTACAGCGCCGACGCCACGACCTACGTCTACGAGGGCAGGACGCATTTCGTCGTGCCCATGCCGGGGGCGGAGGCCGGACGCACCTACAGGGCGTCCCTGAGCCTGCTGCTGTGCTCGCCCCGGCACTGCGTGCCCGTGTCCAGGGTGCTGGAGGGGATCGTCCCGACGCTGCTGGTCTCCGGGGTTGAGGGCTCGTGGTTCCCGGAGTGGCAGGAATTTCGCGAGGCATCCCTGACGAACGGCGCATCCGGGACATCCTCCTCGGCCCCATCGGCCGCCCCTTCAGCCGCGCGGATCACGCCTGCGCCCGCTCCCGCTTCCTCTGGCCAGGGAACCGCCGTGCTCCAGAAGGCCGGAGAGCCGCTGGGCGTGACCCTGACGCCCCGGCAACCCGCCGGCACCCTTGAGGTCAGGAGCCTGCGGACGGCCCTGTTCGTGGGGATACTGGCGGGACTCATCCTCAACGTCATGCCCTGCGTGCTGCCCGTCCTGACCCTCAAGGTGAGCGGCATGCTGCTGGTGGACGACGGCGACGGGAGGAGGGTCGAGCGCTTCAGGCAGTACAACCTCTTCTTCGCCGCGGGCGTCATGTCATTCTTCACCGCGATGGCCGGGCTGCTTGGCCTGACCAACGGCATGTGGGGCTCCTTCTACCAGAACCCCACGGCCGTCTTCGTCATGCTCCTCCTGGTCTTCCTCATGAGCCTCTCGATGCTTGGCGTCTACACGCTGCCCGTGATCGACATGGGGGTCGGCCGGCAGTCCGAGAGCCACAGGCTTCAGGCCTATCTCACGGGAGCGGTCTCCACCTTCCTCGCGACCCCCTGCAGCGGACCGCTGCTGGGAGGCGTCCTCGGCTGGGCTTTCACCCAGTCCCTGCCCGTGGTCATGGTCGTCTTCTGGGCCGTGGGCCTCGGCATGTCCCTGCCCTATCTCGCCTTCGGCGCCTTCCCGACCCTCGCGCGCATCCTGCCCAGGCCCGGACACTGGATGGGGGTGCTGGAGCGTCTGCTGGGATTCGTGCTGATGGGGACGGCCGTCTATCTCTTTTCGCTGCTGCCCCAGGAAGGGCACGTGCGCATCCTGATCACCCTGCTTGTCGCCGCGGCCTGGGTCTGGCTGCTGAGCGTCCTGCGAAGGCGCCCCCATTGGGGGCCATGGGTGAAGATCATCGGCATGTTCGCCCTGGCCTGCGTGGCCACCGTGGCCCTCTGGGCGATGCGTCCCCCCGATGCAGCGCCCCAGTGGCGCGCCTACGACGGGCAGCGCTTCCTCCAGGATCTCGGGAACAGGCCCATGCTCATGGAATTCACGGCGGACTGGTGTCCCAACTGCAAGTTCCTCGAGGCGACGGTGCTGACGGATGCGCGGCTGCGCACTTGGCGGGATCGCTACGGCCTGGACTTCGTGCGTGTGGACATGACGAAGGCGGACGCAGGGACGACACACCTGCTGGAGAGTCTGGGCAGCAGGAGCCTTCCCTTCACCGCCCTCTTCCCGGCGGGGAAGGGGGCGTCGTCGCCGATGGTGCTCCGGGACGTCTACGGCGTCGAAACGCTGGAGCGGGCCATGGAGGAGGCTTTCGGCCACCGTCCCGCCGGAGGGTGATGCGGATCCTTCCGGGAGACGATGCCACGTGGATTCTTCCCCGCCTCCTCTTATGGAACGGCGCGGGTTGCCGATAAGATTCGTGACCGCCGGGATCGCGCTCCCGGGAGCGGTCGGACGCGTCCTGCGCCGCCGCCTTCCCCCCGGGTCGCCTCCGGAGCACGATCGTGACCATTCAAGGAGACGTTTATGGATCTGAATCAGAAGAAACAGGACGACGAACTGCTGCAACTGGTGACGTTCAGCATCGGCGAGGAGGAGTTCGGAGTGAACATCCTGAAGGTGCAGGAGATCATCCGCACCATGGAGATCACGAAGGTCCCCCGGGCGCCGGATTTCGTCGAGGGGGTCATCAACCTCCGCGGCAAGGTGATCCCCATCATCGACCTGCGCAGGCGGTTCGGGCTGGTACCCAAGGTGCACGACAAGAACACGCGCATCATCGTGATAGAGATCAACAACATCATCGTGGGCTTCGTCGTGGACGCGGTCTCCGAGGTGCTGCGCATACCCGCCAGCACCGTCGAGCCGCCGCCGCCCGTGGTGGCCGGGGTGGACTCCGACTACATCAGCGGCGTCGGGAAGCTCCAGGACAGGCTCCTCATCATGCTGGACCTGGACAACCTCCTCTCCAGCGAGGACATGGAAGCCCTGAACACGGCCATCTGAGGCCCGCCGATCCCTTGCCAGCGGAAGGCGGGACGCCCGGGTTCGGGCGCTCCCGCCTTCCCCTGCGTCCGCGAATCCTCTCTCTCGGCCCGGCGCCCCCACCTTCAGGCCGGCGCCTTCACTCTCAGGCCAGCGTCTCCACCCGCAGGACGAGTTCGTCGTCGGGCAGCGTCCCCAGCACCCGCACGGCAGTGCCGGACGGGATGTGCACGGCGGCCGTGGCCCTCCAGAAACTGCCGTTGACGTCCACCTCCCCGAGCATCCCCGGTCCCACGTCCCGCGTGGCCACGCCCTGGCCGCCTTCGAGAGGGTGTGTCCGGTCCGTTGCCGAATGCCGCCGCCCCGAGAGGACGGTCTTGAGTCTGTCCCGGAGCACGACGAGGGTCAAAAGGGACGACACGATGAAGAGTCCGACCTGCCAGCCGAGGCTGGCGTCCATGTATGCGGCCGCGCCCGCTATGCAGGCGCCCACGCCGAAGAAGCCGAGGACCAGGGAGACGGAGAGGACCTCCAAGGTGAGGAGGATCATTCCCGACACGAACCACAGCACCGTGATGGACATGGGACGCTCCTGTCCTGCTGCCTGCCGCCCCCGGGTGATCCGGGGGAATGGGCGCCTTCGGGCGGCGGCGCGGGACGGCTTCAAGTCTATCCTCAAGGGGAGGGCGGCGCAACGGCCGGAAACGAGAAAAGCCCCCGCAAATAGGGGGCTTTCCTTCAAAGGCTTTGGCAGCGGCCTACTTTCCCACAGGAAACCTGCAGTATCATCGGCGATGAAGAGCTTAACTG
>JAISTH010000085.1 GCA_031272715.1 Desulfovibrio sp. | reverse complement strand
AACCCGCAAAAAATTTCTCGACCAGGCGAATCTCCTAGAGAATCAACGGTTTCCGCGGGTGTGGGGTGGCCTGGAGGGTTCCTGCCCTGCCTCCCCCGGAAAAGTCGCCAACTAGAGTTTTTGTTTGAGTCCCTCGATCCTATCCACAACTTGTCCCTCTTTAAAGAATAATATCGTTGGCGACACATCGACCTTGAATTCGTTCCTGAGTTCCTCGCTTTCCTGAAAGTCGATCGTGTATATCATCATGCTGGCATCCTCCCTGTCGATCTCCCTGAGGATGTAGCCAAGCTTCTTGCAAAATCTACATCTCCTCGTATAAAACTCGACCAGCACGAGCCCGGCCTTCTCCACCATCCCGAAAGAGGACTCGCTGATGTCCATCATCATGCCGTCAACCTCCGCACCTTGGGGATTTGACGGATTTTGCAGCGATGCCGGGAGCTATCGGCCCACCCGAACATGCCATCACCCCCTAACGCGAAACGCCAGGCGGCAACGTCACCGACCGCGAATGCCCCCGGCCTGGTCACCCTTCCGCACCCACCGGTCTCGACGTGGCATCCTTCACCCAGCACACCGAGGTCGGCGCAGAAATCGGCCCCGGGCCTCGCCCAGACGCATGCGATGCCCCTTCCCCATGGCGTGAAACGGTCGACGTCCTCGTCTTGCATCGACCAGAATCCAACCTCATCAAGCTTCCGTTCACCCATGAACGCCAAGCCGTTCCGGGAGGGATGGGGCGTCACGTCGGGCATGGCCCAGGCCCTGTGGCAGGTCCCGGGATCAATCGCCAGGTCGAACATCAAGACAGTGGCGAGCCAACACAGGATGCCCACAAGGCGGATGCCCTCACCGACGGCGGGACCGCCGCCCATGACGACAACGCCCTCCCCCTGACACTGCACGCCGCCCAGAACGGCGCGCCAACCGCCCCCATCGCTGACGTGTCCGCCCTTCCCCGACACCCCCGCTTCCCTCGAACTTGCACCGGTGGCGATGGTGCACCCAGTGTCCTGGGCCGCATCGCCCCCAAGACACGCAGTCTGCTCCACCCAACACTGATCCTGGATGGCGATCACAGTGCCGCAGGCGCACCCGATGCCGGCATCCTGCGTGTGCCCGTGCATCCCGATGGCGAGTCCGATCCCATCATCGATGGCGCCGCCCCCGGCATCCCTGACGCCCCCGCAGGCATGGACGATCCGACCGACCGGCACCGACATCCCGAGGGCCGGAATGCTCATGTCGGTCCTGCTGGCGCACATTGAAGCCGCGAGACCTGTCGGGCTGGCTTCAATGATGTTGTCGTTTCTCGTCATTGCATCGCTCCTTTTTCTCGTCTCAGGAGAAGGGTTAAGCTTGTACAAGTTGTAATGTAGTGCTTCACTGATATGATGATTGTTGCGTTTGCTAGCAAATAAAATAGAGTGTTGTTGAGAATTACAAGTACTGTTGCCGATTTATTATATGGATTTGATTTCTACATTTTTAAAATAATGCGTTTATTCGTATGTATATAATAAATTATACGTTGAAATTGATTACAAGAATATTTAAATGCTTGTTGAATGTACGTGTTTGCTCTAAAATATCATTATAATCAACTATTTTAGTTTCATGTCAAGATCTAAAACAATCTGTATCAGTACAGATAGATTCTAAATTAAGATAGAATTACGTTGTGCATAAGTGTTTCTTTTACACACAACATCTTTTGTTACAGTTTGCTAATTTGTAAACGAATTTTGTAAATTCTAGTAAATGCTAAACTTACACATGTATCTTAGTATGGGCAATATTTAAGAAATAACCTTAGCGCATGTTAACATTTAAGAAAAATCTTGATATATGCATAATTCATGCGCTGTTCCACTATAAGTAGCTATTTACTGAATTTATGTGATTAATTTACAAAATTTCGTAAATAGAACTCAATACTGAAATATAAAATCTATCAAATATACATCATTTCTGATAACTAATGTTACACTTCTGCAATTATTTTTTTGGCCTCCTGCTTCACGCTTAGGCGCCAGACAGTGGGCCGCAAGTCCGCTAGATAATCCAACCAGTTGATGTTTATGCTTTATCGAGAAGAATGCACGCCTGTCCTTGACCGGCTTGCATACAGACCGGAGGCAGTGTCTGAGCCTGCATCCGCGTCCGTTGGACCAAGGGGCGGTTCGTGGGAGGCATCCCCAAAAACCGGCGTCTCCCTTGCCAGTCGCCAAGCCGAAGGATGCGCGGACTGCCGCACGATGCATCGGAACAGATGACAGTCGCGACCTTCCCCACAGCGGACACGGCATCGAAGGGGCGCATGGTCCGGATGCTCCGTCTTCGAAAGACCCGCCGCCGGCAACGAGGTGCCGCGGCGGAAAGTGCCGGACGACAGGAAATCCAAGGCGGCAGAATCGACAGACGCAGACCGCAGGCACGGGGGGTAGTTGCGAGGCGGGACGACATGCCCCACGACTGCACCGACCGCGGGGAGGGAGGGGATTCGTGTGCCGCTTCACGCCACGTCTTCCCTCCCGCCCCATCACTCTCCCCCGAATCGATGCCGAACTGCCCTGCATACCACCCAAGGAACCTGCCCACGGTTTCCTCTCAGGCGAAGGCGAGGCGGGACCTTGGCAGATGCAGCGGCAAGGGGATCGGAGATGGTGGATCAAGGAGAGGAAGAGCGCGGGATGCTGCAGTGCAGAAGATCCCCATGTGGACGGTAGCCCCGGTAACCGAGACTCTGGTTCGGGTCTTCAAGACGACGAAGGCGGCGGAAAAGGACGCGGCCGAACCCCAGACGGGCGTCCACCCCAAGGGTCCGTACCAATGATGGAGATGCGGGGACGGGGTCCGCGGAAAGAGCCGATATCTTCCTCAGAACACGAGGTCGGCTCCACGGATGGCCTACCTGCTCGCCACTCCCAGGATCAGGAAATCCCCATCACGGACCTCGAGAGCGAAAAAAGGACTCCGCTGCGCTCCCAACCTGCGCCTGACCAACAGCGGGCACTTCGGGAGCACCCGCCGGAAGGCGGAACTCCGCAGGCGACCGTCACATCGCCTCCCGGCCATTTCTCCAAGGCCGTGGCTCCTCGTTTTCTATGGCATCGGGAAGGGATTCTGCGAACCGGGCCGATCCGCACCAAGGCTGTCGTCACCGCCCCCAAGTGCTTGAAGGCACGCTGCGGCCTGCGATGCCGATCATGGAATTTCCACGCATGACCGACCATGGAATCGGTGGACGACAGACATGCCTTGCATCGCAAGACCTCAACGAAGGCAGACTCCCCGGCGATCCCCAAGACCCGCCGGGCCTTGGGCCGCACAAACACGTCCGCGGTGTCCGCCTTTTTGGAGCTGACCGGAGTGGCCGCGAAGTGGTCCAAAGAAATATTCTTGCATGGCGGGGTTGATGAGATTCCTCTTTTTCACCAATACATCCTTCGCGGCACTCTGGACCAAAAAAACCTAGGGCCGTTCGTGGAAAAACCTTCGGGTCGAAATGCCTGCGACCCGCTTCACAGGCGCATCTGGTGCGGAGTCCCACGGACATGCAGGGAGGCGCTTGGCGTTGCCGACAGGACAGCGAACCAGCGAACTTCAGCACCAGATGCGGTCTTCAAGCCGGGAGTCGCGATCGTCAAAACACGTACCGGCAAGGCCGACCTGAAAACACCCGGCAGTCGAGGATCCGCACCGCCGATCACGAGGGCCTTCAAGCGCACCGGCCCGGCATCGGCCATACGCCAAGATGCCTGCGACACGGATGGCGAGGGGGCTTGCCGACTTTTGAGGATAACACCGCCGCTCCACGTGCCGTCCGAGAGAGATATCCAGCAGGACGCCTCGTCTGCACCAGACGATGCAGGGGCGGACTCCATGCCCGCAAGGGAGGACCTTGGTACTGGGGAAAGCCACGGCCGCAAGGCAGCGGAGGAACTCGACGGGATCTCGGCCGCGCACGGCTGCGGCAGGCCCTGCACATGAGGCAAACGATACCGAGGAGCGGGGAGGGGTTTTCCGCATCTCTGCGGTGTCACCCCAGGGCCGAATGTGGAAAAAGGCGCTTCAGCGACAATCTCATGGCCAGATCCGAGGGGGCACAACATCCCCAAGACGGCATGCGGCACGTCATGAATCCCGCAAATGAAGGGCATGAAGCGTTTCCACCTGACAGGCGCGGATGCACTCTGAACCCAGTCGGCTTCACGGCCGGGGCCATCCATCGACGAAACGAGAAACCCTGCGCTGCCCATGGCGAGCGTCAGGTTTTTACGTGGGCTTTTTTAAGAGACCGCAAAGACGCCCTGTGGACTTCAAAGCCTCAACACGGGCGCGGATCAGGCCCTTCGGGCGTGGCGTTTCACGACATCGACAGGCCTGCGCAAGGCAAGGACCCAGGCCAACGCAGGATGTTTGGCCGAGTGAAACACCAGGCGTTGACCCATACATGGAGAAAGCCTCCCGCCGAGATGACGCGGGGCGCTTCTCCGTGAACTTCCGCACGTGGATCGGGAGCAAACGGGACGCCCGGGACCGTCCGACATCTCTCAACGGGAAGGACACGACATGGATGCGGATGCGGACAGGGTCACATCATCCCGGGCACACCATGTCCGCCAAGCACGGAGACGACATGGGCCGTGGTCATGCCCACCCCGGGCACGGCTGAAGTCGGTCTGGCATCGAGGGCATGTCGGAGGAAACTCGCCGGTCGTGTCCCGCCGCGAAGATCGGCAACCACCCTCCCCTGCCTCGAGGCATGCGGCGGGCTCTTCACGATGTCTGCGTCAAATCGCTCCGACGGCCCGACATCGCCCACCCGCACCCCACACTCATGGAGCGGACCGCGCAGCTATGCGCGATGCGGGACACCCGCCCCCCGCCATGCCCGGAAGCCGCTTGGACACGGACCCTCCTCGACGCAAACGCCGCAAACCGGAAGTCATGACAGGACTCCCCACGCCCCGCCAAACACGCCCTGCATCCAGCCTACAAGACGGCCTCCTCCGGAGAGCGTCCGCAGACAGGGCCACCATCCCGAGGGTTCGACCTCGCCATTGGAGCGGCCTCCATCCCGGATCCACCATCCCGGATTCCACAATGGACCTTCGGCTCCTTGCCTCTGGACGCATGCCCCAAGCGACATCTCCTGGACGCCCGACAACCTCAGGCTCTCCGTGCACCGGCCAGACAAGCGGCCTTCTCTGCCCAGGCGATCATGCGGATCCAAGACGGCAACACGCCCCGTCCATCCGGCGGCCGGCGCCCCAGACGGAGCAAGACGGGCCGTTGCAGAGTATGTGCCTCAGAATCACGGCTCCGAAAGCCTTGAAACCATGGTATGGAGGTGTCCTTAACCTTTTTTGGGAGGACGCCTATGGAAACGAGGGCAGAGATAGCGAGGGTTTCGCCGGA